>CAIKEU010000047.1 GCA_903826575.1 uncultured bacterium | reverse complement strand
GACGTGCCAGCGTGGGTGTCGTTCTCATGTGAATCGGATTCGCGTACGTGCGCGGGTCAACCGATTGAAGCGGCGGCCGAATTGGTGGCGGCACATTTTGATGCGATCGGCATCAACTGCACGAAGCCAGAATTCATCTCGGGACTCATTCATCGGATCCGCTCGGTCGCTCCGGAGCTGCCCATCGTCGTCTATCCGAATGCTGGCCGCGTCTGGGATGGGGATGCGTCGGTGTGGCTCGGTGAAGGAACTGATCTTCTTGCCCGGACGGCGGTGGCCCAATGGGTTGACGAGGGCGCAACGTTGATTGGTGGCTGCTGCGGCCTTGGTCCGGCTGCGATTACCGAGATCGCGCAGATCACTCGTCAGGAATTGCTCTAGCGCGCGGCGCACAGATGTACGCCCACGGATCGGTACCGATCCGCGTGATCACGACGGTCGCTTTCCCTTCTGCCTTAGGCAGTTTCAGTCTCTTACGCACGTCGTCGGGATCGATAGTGATGGCCCGCTTCTTCACCACGACCTGGCCGACGCCGCGCGCAGTGAGGGCACGTCGAAGTGAGTCCAGTGAATAGGGGAGTGCCTCATCGACTCGGAACGCCGCCATGAACGGCGATGGCGGTGGCTCGTCATCGCTGGTGAGGTAGGCGACCTGCGGATCGATAAAGCGTGCATCGATTCGCTCCGCGAGGGTGGCGATCAATCCGGCGCGGATCACGGCATCATCGGGCTCCATGATCCAGTTACCGATTGTGCCGATGGACGCACGTGGCTCGGCCTCAAGGGAAATCGCCGACGAGAGCTCATGCGCCACGTCGCGACGAATAACCACTGCGCGACGTCGAACCCCTGCGGTGTTCAGAGCCGGCCACGCGACTTCGGCTTCCACGAGATCACCATCAACCGATGTCCAGGTGGTGCAACCACCATCAGGGGTGAGTTCGTGGGGGATACCGGGGGCAACTTTCGCCGCCATTCGCGGTGATCGTTCGGCGAGTGCCGCAGCCCAGGACCAGGGCGGAGACCACGCTTGCGGATCGAGGGTGCGCTGACTTCGGCCACCAGCTTGGCTCGCGATATCGCGACGGGCCGGATCAAGGAAAATGGCGTCGACTCGGCTCAGTGTCAAGGTCAGGGTGTCAGGATCGGTGACGTCGGCTTCGACGACGGTGAGCCGGTCAGAAACCCCAACAGCGGCGGCGTTGGCTCGCGCAATCGCAGCCACCGTGGGATCGCGTTCAATTGCGGTAACCGCAATGCCCGCAAGGGAAAAGGCGATCGAATCAAGACCGATCCCGCAACCAAGATCGGCTACCGATTCGACGCCGGCATCGCGATATCTCCCGGCCCGAAGTTGAGCCACCACCAGACGCGATGCCTGCTCAAGTCCGTCACGGGTGTAGAGCAACTCACTGGCATGTGGGCCGAGGCGGCCGGCTGCCTTACGTCGCAACTGCACCTGGGTGAGAGCTGCAGCGGCGAGGCCACGGTCAAGATCGGGGAAGTGCTTTGCGATGGCGTTTGCGAGCTTCAAAGCGTCTACAGCAGACGCATCGCCACGTGAGGCACGTAGGTGGGCGTCGTCGTCGACGACGGTCACAAACTCCAAAACGGCGCGACCGTCCGAGCTCGCCAGCCACTCGACCATTTCGGGCACCACACACCCAATATTGCCTACCCATGACTCGTCGTTGACGGCGGGATCGTCGTTATGTTGCTCGGCTGGGTGGCAGTGGCCGGCCAACCGATGACATCACCGCCGTGAGGTTGCGGAGAGGTATTACGGCGCTGTTAGCCCGCTCCTAAGTCTTCCAACGCAGGTCGCCACGGTCGACTGTGAGATCGGTCCGAAGCGGTAGCGTCGATTCGATCGAGACAGCACTGCGGTTGTTCCGCCCCATAGTGGACGTTTGACCCCTCGTCGACGCTATTGCAATAGTGTTTCGTGATTAAATGTCAACTATTTTAATAGTGTATGATCGATGAATACACGCTATTCTAATAGTGTTCAACAAGGTGAGGAGGTGACATGATGACAACTGCGACGGACCGACGGCGCGGACGACAGGCCCTGGATGCTCGAGCTGCGCGTTTGCGTCCACTGGTTGGCGCCTTCGTTATGCCGAATGCAGGTTGGGTGCGGGCGATCCGTGACGCGCTTGGCATGTCTGCCGAGCAGTTGGCATCTGTCATGGGCGTGTCCGCGACTGCCGTTCTGAGCATGGAGGCGAACGAGCGGTCTGGTCGTGCACAGCTCGCGACACTGCAGCGAGCGGCAGATGCCCTGGACTGCGATCTCGTCTACGCGCTCGTGCCGCGGCAGTCTCTTGATGACAGGGTCAGGGAACAGGCGATTAAGCGAGTTATGCCCGCACTGTCTCGCCTTGAAAGAACGATGCTGTTGGAAGACCAGAGTCCCAGCGAGGCGGCGACGCATTGGCTGCAGAGCGACGCTATCGACTCGGTCATAGACCGTCCTGGGCTGTGGGATGTCACCTGAGAACTCGCAATGGGGACCGTTTGACGTTGCCGAAGGTGCCACATCACCTATTGGTTTCAAGGCGAACAGATGACGATCGACGAGGCAGGCGTCAAGTTTCATCGTGATCTCGTGGCGATCCATCCTTTCGCTAACGGGAACGGACGACACGCTCGCGCCGCCACTGATCTTTTGATGTCGTCGGTTGGCGGGCAACCATTCAGTTGGGGAGGCGGGGCCGACCTGATGGACAACTCCAGAATCAGGAGTTCCTACATCGCCGCCTTGAGAGCAGCAGATATGGGTGACTACCTACCTTTGCTGACGTTCGTGCGCTCCTGACATTCGAACGGGCCAGCCTTCTGTTGCCGCTCCAAGTTCGCGGCTCCCAGCTTCGGCAGGCTGGCACTCGAGTTGACCCTCATATGCGCACAAGTGGCTCCGCTGTGTTTTTGCCGCTCCAAGTTCGCGCCTCCTCGGCGCGAACGTCGCGGTTGCCTCCGCGTCGCCACAGCGCCGGCTCCGCCGGCAGATCGCCGCTTCGGGCCCCTTGGGCCCTCTCGTCAATCGTGGCTCTCTGCTTCGGCAGGCTTCGACCGCCCCACATCGGTCACCTCGAGGCCAGCCTTCTGTTGCCGCTCCAAGTTCGCGCCTCCTCGGCGCGAACGTCGCGGTTGCCTCCGCGTCGCCGCAGGCCGGCTTTGCCGGCGGATAACCGGTTCGGGCCCGCAGGCCCTCCCAGTTATCGCGGCTCTCGCTTCGGCACGCTGGCACTCGAGTTGACCCTCATATGCATGCGGACGGCTCCGCTTTGCTTCGCCGTGCATGCATCGGTCACCTCGAGGCCAGCCTTTGGCTGGCACTCGAGTTGACCGAGTGCCAATTGGTTTCTAAGGTAGGGGTGTTGGCACTCTCCACCCGAGAGTGCCACTGCCCGGTAAGCAAGTGGACGGCCCAGACGGCACCCGCGACGACGTTCTGGAACCACCGTTCACTATCCATGAATTCGACTCAAGGTGGAGGACAGACCGTGTCGGTCACCATCAAGCCCCTCGAGGATCGCATCCTCGTTAAGACCCTCGAAGCCGAGCAGACCACTGCTTCAGGCCTCGTCATTCCGGACACCGCCAAGGAGAAGCCCCAGGAGGGCGAAGTTCTTGCTGTAGGCCCGGGTCGCTTCGAAGACGGACAGCGCTTGCCGCTCGACGTCCAGGTCGGCGACAAGGTCATCTACTCGAAGTACGGCGGCACCGAGGTTAAGTACGACGGCCAGGAGTACCTCATCCTGTCCGCGCGCGACATCCTCGCCGTCGTCGTCAAGTAACGACTACGTACCGATCCATGTGATTCCCGCCCCGGCGGCCTCCGGGCCCCGGGGCGGACTCATCTTTCCGGGCCGTGTACCCAGCAGGGAACACGGGTCCGACAAGCACTAATTGCACGATTCAGTGAACGACAAACACGAAGGAACTCACATTCCATGGCAAAGATCCTGGAGTTCGACGAGCACGCACGTCGCAGCCTCGAGCGCGGCGTTAACGCCCTCGCCGACGCCGTCAAGGTGACCCTTGGTCCTAAGGGACGCAATGTTGTCATCGACAAAAAGTGGGGCGCGCCCACGATCACCAACGATGGTGTGACCATTGCGCGCGAAGTTGAGCTCGAGGACCCTTACGAGAACCTCGGTGCACAGCTGGCCAAGGAAGTTGCTACCAAGACCAACGATGTCGCTGGTGACGGTACGACGACCGCAACCGTTCTTGCCCAGGCAATGGTCCGCGAAGGTCTGAAGGTTGTCACCGCTGGTGGTGCCCCCATGGATCTCAAGCGCGGAATCGACAAGGCTGTTGCCGCCGTCAACGATCGCTTGCTTGAGATCGCACGTGAGGTGAACGGCAAGGACGAGATCGCACAGGTTGCCACCATCTCATCGCAGGATGCAGCAATCGGCGCGCTGATCGCTGACGCATTCGACAAGGTCGGCAAGGACGGTGTGATCTCAGTCGAAGAGAGCAGCAGCACCGCGCTCGAACTCGACTTCACCGAAGGTATGCAGTTCGACAAGGGCTACATCTCGCCCTACTTCGTCACCGACGCTGAGCGCATGGAAGCCGTTCTCGACGACGCACTCATCCTGCTTGTACAGGGCAAGATCTCCAGCGTTTCGGAGCTGCTTCCGCTGCTTGAAAAGGTCGTTCAGGCCGGCAAGCCGCTGTTCATCATCGCCGAAGACGTTGATGGAGAAGCACTTTCGACTCTCGTCGTAAACCGTATCCGTGGAACGTTCGCATCGGTTTCCGTTAAGGCCCCGGCCTTCGGCGATCGTCGCAAGGCGATCCTGGAAGACATCGCCGTCCTCACTGGTGCACAGGTTGTTGCCGCTGAGGTTGGTCTCAAGCTCGATCAGGTTGGCCTCGACGTTCTGGGCTCAGCACGACGCATCGTCGTCACCAAGGACAACTCCACCATCATCGATGGCGGCGGCGACCATGATGCAGTGACCGGCCGCGTGAACCAGATCAAGGCCGAGATCGAAAACACCGACAGCGACTGGGATCGCGAGAAGCTCAATGAGCGCCTCGCCAAGCTCGCTGGTGGCGTTTGCGTGATCAAGGTTGGTGCGCACACTGAGGTTGAGCTCAAGGAAAAGAAGCACCGCATCGAAGATGCAGTGTCGGCAACCCGTGCAGCAATCGAAGAGGGCATCGTTGCCGGTGGTGGATCGGCACTCGTGCACGCATCTGCCGTCCTCGAAGATGGCCTTGGCTTGACTGGCGACGAGGCGACGGGCGTCAGCATCGTTCGCAAGTCTGCTGGTGAGCCACTTCGTTGGATCGCCGAGAATGCTGGCGAGCCTGGCTACGTCGTCGTATCCAAGGTCAAGGAACTGCCCGTTGGTTCTGGCTACAACGCTGCCACCGATGTCTACGAAGACCTCATGGCCGCTGGTGTTATTGACCCGGTGAAGGTGACGCGTTCAGCGCTGGCCAACGCCGCTTCGATCGCTGCGATGCTGCTGACCACAGAAGCACTCGTCGTTGAGAAGAAGGAAGAGGAAGAGGGCGACCACGGTCACGGCCACTCACACGGACCTGGTGGCCACGGCCACTAAGTTCTACGTTCCACAACGAAGCCCCCGCCGCGAATTCGCTGGCGGGGGCTTCGTCATTGCGTCCTTCGTGCTTGGATTTCGACGAGGCGAAGACCAAGCCGACGGCTCCGGGTAGGGCCGGGGCCGTCGTCGTACTTGTGACAGGTTGAGATTACGCAGTGCGGCTAATACGCTCGCCAAGCCGGCGACGGACGTAGATTTCCTCGCGGTCGTCCTCGGACAGGCCGCCCCATACTCCGTAGGGCTCGCGCACGGTTAGAGCGTGCTGCGCGCACTCATTGATCACCGGGCAGCGGCCGCAAATTGACTTAGCCGCACGTTCGCGGGCGACGCGCGAGGGACCGCGCTCACCCTCGGGGTGGAAGAAAACTTCACTGTCTTCGCCACGGCAGGCGCCGTCCATCTGCCAGTCCCAGATGTCTGCATTCGGGCCGGGAAGTCGGGATACATCAGCCATGTCGTCCTCCTGGGTAGTGCGTTGGTCGTCTCGTTATCTGAAACGTAGCACTGCGTCAAAAGTTGGTCAACTAACGAAACTGAACAACTTATGAACAAGTTTTGACGCGATCGACTTGGGACATCATTTTGCGTCGTTGATGGACGTCTACATGTGCTCTGACCTGCAGCGATGGCGAGAGTTTCGACAACTTGGCCCACGTCAGATAAGGCCTTCCAAGTAAATTCTTGCGGAAAAAGAGAGCAAACCTGTAGCGCTTTGTCGAGCTTGAACAACCTGCGGTGCTTGTTCAACTTGTTCACCGGGTGACCTCGACATGCGCACATGCCATGGAGGCAGCACACTAAGAACGTCATGAGTGAAATTCATCGGTTCGCGCAAAGTGGTCAGCCTTCCTCATCTGGGGCCGGCATGACCGTCGCCGCTGTTGCCCGCCGCCTTGGCGTGGCTCCTGCAACCTTGCGCACGTGGGACCGACGGTATGAACTCGGGCCGTCGGAGCGTATGGCCGGTAGTCACCGTCGCTATAACAGCTCCGATATCGCTCGACTTGACGTGATGCGACGCCTGATCAATCAGGGAATCGCACCGCAAGAGGCAGCGCGGATTGCGAAGTCGCAAGATGTGTCCGCGCAAGCCGCCTTGGTGCTGGCCTCAATTATCGGGGCCGCCGATGAGTCGGACGAAGAGATGCTTGCGGAGGTGACTCCGTGCGCTCGTCCGTTTGTCGCTGAACCCGGCAGTGCAGAGGTCTACTCGATTGCCGGCGGCATTCCTTCGGTGCGTGGGATTGCCAGAGCGGCGATGTCGCTAGACAACGGCGCATGCACTGGACTGATCAGGGATGCGATAGAGCGCCGCGGCGTCGTGTGGACGTGGGAACACATGCTCGTCCCAGTTCTGATCGATGTCGGAAACCGGTGGGCCTCGTCAGGCCGCGGAATCGAAGTTGAACACGTGCTGTCGGACTCGATTACAAGCGCGTTCAATTCGGCGTGTGCTCGGGTTACCTCTGCGGTGAATGCACGTCCCGTTCTGCTTGCTTGCTCGGACGAGGAACAGCACGCTCTGCCGCTGCACGCGGTGGCGGCCGCTCTCGCCGAACGACGCATCATGTCCCGCAACCTGGGCGCGCGTGTTCCCCGCGATGTCCTGGTCTCCACCGTCCGGCGAACTGGTCCCGCCGCAGTGCTGGTGTGGTCGTACCTGTCACACACGGGTGATTCGACACAACTGGCCGACCTGCCGTCAATGCGGCCTGTCCCGCTCGTCTTGGCTGCAGGACCAGGTTGGGATTCCCAGATGCCGCAAGATGTCCTGCGCGTGCACTCACTAGTGGAGGCGATCACTTCCATCGCGAACGCTGTTGACGCCTAGGACGCGTGTGACGGAACGGCAACACATGTGTTTCGAATTCTGCTCAGGGCGGTTGAAACATTCTTAGCGACCTCAGCCGGGCTAGAGTCATCGAGCGATAGGTCTAAACCTCAACTGCGACGATGACTGGGAGACTTGTTCGTGGACGGTGAGCTCGAAGAGTTGCTGGCCGCCGGAGAACGTGCGGCATTTCATGGTCGTCCAGCCGATGGTTGTGTACCGCTCAAGCAAGCCAAAGCCATTGCCATTGAGCTCGACGACGAAGTATCCGTTGCGGGAGCAACGTGGTTACTTGGGGTTTGTTATGGGGCTAGTGGTCAATACGGCTCGGCAATGGCAGTCCTTGGCCCGTTAGCTGCTGATGCTGCAGGTGCGCAGGGGGGCAGCGTTTTTGGCTCGCTAGCTGCCTCGACGTTGGCCAGCGTGAACAGGCAACTAGGTCGTCACAATGAGGCACTTGAGATTGATGATTACGCGCTGGTACTTGCCGGGGATTGTGCAGAGGCGCTCTTCGACGCACGGTTGGGGCGGGCAGCGGACCTTATCGGAATGGGCGACGCGGATGGTGCGTCCAGTGAATTCGATCTGATCGACGCGCTCATCCCGGGGCGACCGGACTGGTGGCGACAGCGCGTGCGGCGCGATTGGCTCGCAACCGAGTTCGCACTCCTGCAAAATGAGGTGCAGATTGCCGTTGAGGCAAGTGCTCGAGCGGTTGAAGCCGCGGAGGCCGTGGATGCTCCTCGGCATGTGTCCAAAGGGTTGCTCTTTCACGGTGTATCACTTGTTCAGGTCGACGACCATCCGCGCGCGGCAGACGTGCTGCGCAGATCGGCGAGGCTGGCCGATCAAGTCGGTGCCCTGCCGCTGTTGTGGGCGTCGCGCGGTGTGCTGGGTGCTCTCATCCAGCATGAGCGGCCAGCGGAAGCGGTGGCCGCATTTCGGTCAGCGCGGGAGACCATTGAGGTGATTGTTCTAGATCTACCTGACTCTTATGCCGATGATTTACTCAAGCGCCCAGATATCGCCGCACTTTTCGAGGCTGCGTCTGGGGTTTGAGGTGGTCCCACAATTTGGTCACCCATCTGGGCTCAAGTTCACCCATCTGGGTGCCGATGTCCTGATCAGATGCGGCAACTGCGACCCGCGCAGTTCCTGATCGGAAGGACATACTCACTATGACCACCGTACTTGTTTGCGATGACGCGCCATTGGCTCGCGAAACGATTCGGCGTGCCGTAGGCGCGGTGCCTGGTGTCGAGCGTGTAACTGCTGCAGGCAGCGGTGAGGAAGTCCTTGCTCGATTCCCCATCGAACGCCCTGACCTGGTCCTGATGGACGTACGTATGCCAGGCATTGGCGGCGTTGAAGCCAGTCGTCGTCTTGTTGCGGCCCACCCCGATGCTGCTGTTGTGATGCTCACGATGGGTGAAGACCCAGAGGGTGTCGCCCGCGCGGTCTCCGGTGGTGCCCGCGGCTATGTCGCCAAGGATGCATCACGCGAGGAAGTAGCCACGACCGTTGCGATGGCACTTGCTTCCGGGCGCGATGGAATCGGTGGACGCGCTTCGCGAATTCGCCCCGCCGGTGCGCCGCCGGCATTGACCGAGCGTGAGCAGCAGGTGCTTGACGGGATGAGCCGCGGCAAGAGCAATGCGGAAATCGGCCGCGAGCTGTACCTGTCTGAGGACACCGTCAAGACGCACGCCCGACGCCTCTTCCGTAAGGTGAATGCGGCTGATCGTGCCCAGGCAGTTGCCCTTGGATTCCGCTGGGGCTTCCTGCGTTAAGAGTTTTCCTCCGTGACCGGTATCCTCAAGATTCACCGTTCGCGACTGGAAGGCGTGTCACATGTCCGACTCGGAGAACATCGGCATTCCCGACAAGTTCGCCGCCCTCGGCCTGACGTATGACGACGTCCTGCTTCTGCCGGGTGAGACCAACGTCAATCCTGGTGAAGTAAATACCTCTGCGAGGTTGACCCGAGAGATTACGCTGTCCATCCCGTTGATTTCAGCGGCCATGGACACCGTGACTGAGGCGCGGATGGCCATCGCAATGGCGCGCCAAGGCGGCATCGGTGTTCTGCATCGGAACCTGACCGTTGAGGATCAGGCGTATCAGGTTGATCTTGTGAAGCGTACGCAGACGGGGATGATCTCAAACCCGATCACCATTCATCCAACGGCAACTCTTGAAGACCTCGACGCGATTTGCGGCCAGTATCGAGTTTCGGGTCTGCCCGTAATCGACGAAAATCAAGTGCTGCTGGGGATCATCACGAATCGCGATCTGCGTTTCGTGCCGATTGCCGAGTGGGCGACCACACGCGTCAGCGATGTTATGACACCGATGCCATTGATTACCGGCCATGACGGTATCGATCGCGAAGAAGCCACCATGCTCCTGCGTCAGCATAAGCGTGAACGCCTCCCCATCATTGATGATGCAGGCCGTCTGACAGGTCTGATCACCGTCAAGGATTTTGTTAAATCTGAGCAATTCCCCAACGCCGCAAAGGATTCCGCCGGCCGGCTCATGGTGGGCGCGGCCATTGGGTACTTCGGTGATTCATGGGAACGCGCTACGACGCTGATTGATGCTGGTGTTGATGTTCTCGTAGCTGATACCGCTCACGGACACGTGCAGTTATTGCTCGATATGGTTCGTCGTTTGAAGGCAGATCCGGCAACGCGTCATGTTCAGGTGATTGGCGGAAACATTGCGACGCGCTCTGGTGCTCAGGCCTTCGTTGACGCGGGTGCTGATGCGGTCAAGGTGGGCGTTGGGCCTGGCTCGATTTGTACCACGCGAATCGTCACTGGTGTTGGTGCGCCGCAGATCACGGCCGTGTACGAGGCGTCGTTGGCATGTAAGCCGGCCGGTGTGCCGGTAATCGCTGATGGTGGTTTGCAGTACTCGGGTGATATCGCCAAGGCGCTCGTCGCCGGCGCTGACACGGTCATGATCGGCTCGCTACTTGCCGGTTGCGATGAGAGCCCGGGTGATCTGATCTTTGTTAACGGTAAGCAGTACAAGTCATATCGCGGGATGGGCTCACTTGGCGCGATGTCGTCACGTGGCAAGAAGTCGTACTCGAAAGACCGATATTTTCAGGCCGAAGTCGATAGCGACGAAAAGCTTGTGCCCGAGGGTGTCGAGGGTCGAGTGGCCTATCGCGGTCCGCTTTCGGCTGTGGCGCACCAACTCATTGGTGGCCTACGTCAGTCGATGTTTTACGTTGGTGCGCGCACGGTTCCTGAGTTACAGGATCGTGGACGATTCGTTCGGATAACCTCGGCAAGTCTGAAGGAAAGCCATCCCCACGATATTCAGATCACTGCCGAGGCACCGAACTATCACTCCTGAGTCAGTGCTCGACTGTCGTCCGTCATGTCTATCGGCCGAGCAACTCACACGACCTACGACCGAGCAGCCCGTTCAGAAAGGCCACACCGTGAGCGAGATTGAAATTGGCCGCGCCAAGCGGGCTCGGCCGGCGTATTCGCTTGACGATATTGCGATCGTGCCGAGCCGGCGCACCCGCGACCCGCAATCGGTTTCTGTCTCATGGCAGGTGGATGCGTACCGCTTTGACATTCCGGTTCTGGCCGCACCGATGGACTCCGTGGTTTCACCCGCGACTGCGATTGAAATCGGACGCCTCGGTGGGCTCGGCGTTCTTAACCTTGAGGGTTTGTGGACGCGATACGACGATCCAGCCCCTCTGCTTGCCGAAATTGCTGGTTTGTCTGCAGACGTAGTCACACCACGACTTCAAGAGCTTTACAGTGCTCCCATTCGCGAGGATCTGATCGCCTCCCGCATTGCGGAAATCCGTTCTGGAGGAGTCACCGTGGCCGCTTCGCTGTCGCCTTCTAAGACAGCGCAGTTTGCCAAAGCTGTGGTGGACGCAGGTGTCGATATCTTCGTAATCCGTGGGACGACTGTCAGCGCCGAACACGTTG
This sequence comes from uncultured bacterium, assembly GCA_903826575.1. Classification (GTDB taxonomy): domain Bacteria; phylum Actinomycetota; class Actinomycetes; order S36-B12; family CAIYMF01; genus Longivirga. The sequence goes on along the minus strand of CAIKEU010000047.1, from coordinate 166,881 downwards.
CCCCATCAGGTGCGTCTGATCCACTGAATCTCAAGCAGTTCATCTACGAACTTGACGTACCTGTCATCGTGGGAGGCTGCGCGACATATCAGGCCGCACTGCACCTCATGCGCACGGGTGCAGCTGGAGTGCTCGTCGGCTTTGGTGGGGGTGCGGCTCACACGTCACGTGACGTTCTGGGTGTTCGCGTGCCCATGGCATCGGCGATCGCAGATGTTGCGGCGGCTCGACGTGACTACATGGATGAATCCGGTGGTCGGTACGTGCACGTCATTGCCGACGGAGGGGTAGGCCGCAGTGGCGATCTGCCGAAGGCGATTGCCTGTGGTGCGGATGCGGTGATGCTCGGCTCGCCATTGGCGCGTGCCAATGAGGCGCCCGGTGGTGGATCGCATTGGGGGATGGAAGCGACTCATCCCGTACTCCCTCGAGGTGAGCGCGTTCAGTTAGGAAAGCTCGGCTCCTTGAGTGAAATCCTGCACGGGCCCTCGCGGACGCCTGACGGCACGATGAATCTTGTGGGTGCGCTTCGTCGGGCTATGGCCACAACTGGGTACTCAGATCTGAAGGAGTTCCAGCGCGTCGAGATCGTCGTCGAACCTTCTCGCTGATGGACACCACCCTACGATTTGGTGCCGGTCGGTTACCCGAGCGGTCGCTGGTGTTCACCTTCGATGACGGGCCGGGAGCCACTGACGGGCCAGGTCGCGGTCCCAGGACAGTGGAATTGGCTCAGTACTTAGCCGACGAACAGATCGACGCCACGTTCTTCATGTGTGGCAAGCATGTTGAACAGCACCGTGAGATCCCCATGCAGGTGTTGGCACTTGGCCATCGCGTTGGCAATCACACGTGGTCGCATCGTCACCTACCCGAGTTGGACGACGACTCCATCCGAGATGAGTTGAACAGCACGCGGCAGATTCTAGGTGATTGTGGTGTGGAGGGCCCGATCCCATTTCGGCCTCCGTGGGGTGAATGGGATGCGCGGATCGAAGCAGCGGTACGGGCCGACGAGACGATTCTGACTGGCCATAGCGCGAATTATGGGTGGGATCTCGACGGTATGGACTGGCAGTTCTGGTGGGATATGGGCAGCCCGCAAGAGTGTGCTAACTCGTACGTGAAGACCGCACTCGAACATGGCTCTGGGGTCGTACTTATGCATGACAGTACGGCCGACCCGGGGACTCCCGGTGAACAAATGCGCGCCGGCAATCTGGCTGTTGAGGCGGTCAAGATACTCGTTCCCCGACTTAGGGCCGAGGGTTTCACATTCGTGCCGCTTTCTGCCATCGACTGACAGCGCCGTGACGGCCGCGCATGTCAGTTCTCGCAGCCTTTACGGCTTTCTACGCCGCGTTCATGGGTTTACGCTCAGGACATGACACAGACGCCTGCTGATCTGGCTGCCCCGCAACTCGATGACGCGTTGGTGCAACGTCTTGTCGTCAATGCCGTCGTTGGTGCGTTGGCCGAACTTCACTCGACGATCGCCCCGTTTACGGGTGGGCTAGCGGCACGGATTCCCCTGTCCACTGAGTCTGACGTCGACCACGCCTTCGAGATGGCCCGCCGAGCGCAGCGTGGATGGGCCGCTCAGTCTGTGCGCGAACGTGCCACGGTTCTCGAACGATTTCACGATCTCGTGTTAGCCCGCCAGGACGAGGGGATGAACATTGCCCAAATCGAAACGGGCAAGGCGCGCCGTGATGCGTTTGAAGAGCTTGCTGACTGCGCATTGAATGCGCGCTATTACGCGCAGGCCGGCCCGGGCCATATTGCAACTGAGCATCGTCAAGGTGTGTTTCCGCTGTTGACTGACACCGTCGTACACCATCACCCCAAGGGTGTTGTGGGCATCATCTCGCCGTGGAACTACCCAATCACGCTGGCGGTGACCGACGCGCTGCCTGCATTGCTCGCGGGAAACGCGGTCGTGCTCCGCCCGGATCTTCAGACGACCGTCACTGCGCTCTGGGCCCTTGATCTGCTTCGTGCGGCCGGATTGCCTGAAGGTGTGATGACGATCGTCATTGGTGACGGTCCAGTGCTGGGGCCAATGCTCGTTGACCGCGCAGATTACATCAGCTTCACCGGGTCGACGCGGGTCGGACGTGAGGTGGCCGCTGCGTGCGGACAGCGACTCATTGGTTGCTCGCTGGAACTCGGAGGTAAGAACGCTCTGATTGTTCGCGGTGATGCCGACATCGAGCGGTCAGTCGAAATCGCTGTTCGGGCTGCCTTTGGAAACGCTGGGCAACTATGTGTTGGTACAGAGCGAATTCTGGTGGATGCTTCGATCGCTGATCGTTTCGTCCCGGCTTTCGTATCTCAGGTCGAGGCCATGAAGTTAACGGCTGACGTCGCCTGGGGTTCTGACATGGGCTCGTTGATCTCAGGTCGACAGCTTGAGCGCGTGACTGCGCATGTGCAAGACGCCGTCGCAAAGGGTGCCACCGTGCTGACGGGTGGGTACACGCGCCCCGATGTTGGCCCATACTTCTACGCACCCACATTGCTGACGAATGTTACCGAGTCGATGTCGCTGTGTCGTGAAGAAACCTTCGGCCCAGTGGCTGCCGTCTATATGTTCGCAACGGACGATGACGCGATTGCTCGCGCCAACGACAGTGAGTTTGGTTTGAATGCGGCCATCCTCACCAAGGACAACGATGTTGCTCGTGCGATGGCGGCTCGAATTCAGGCGGGAACGGTGAACATCAATGAGGCATACGGCGCCGCGTGGGCATCAATCTCCTCTCCCATGGGTGGGATGAAGTCATCTGGCCTAGGTCGTCGACACGGTAGTGAAGGAATCCTGAAATACACTGAGTCGCAAACGGTTTCGACCCAGCGCGGGCTCGGCTTTGGTGCGCCTTTCGGACGTACAGACGAGCAGTGGGCGGCAATGATGACGTCAGCGTTCAAGGCGTTGAAGAAGCTTGGTGTGAAGTGACGTCCGTTCATTACGACGTGCTTGTTGTCGGCTCAGGTTTCGGTGGCAGCGTCACCGCCCTACGTCTGACGGAGAAGGGTTATCGAGTCGGCGTCTTGGAAGCGGGTCGACGATTCGAGGACAAGGATTTCGCTGTCACGTCATGGCGGATCAAAGACTTCCTCTTTGCCCCGGCACTTGGTCTGTTTGGAATTCAACGCATTCACCTATTGCCAGATGCGGTTGTTCTGTGTGGTGCGGGCGTCGGCGGCGGATCGCTGGTGTACGCGAACACTCTTTATGTCCCGCCGACACAGTTTTTTAAAGATCCGCAGTGGGCCGGCATCACTGATTGGGAAAGCGAACTCGCCCCCTACTACGACCAGGCCAGCCGCATGCTGGGTGTTGAAGATGTTCCTCGCCGGTCGCCGCTAGATGATGCTTTTGCCGAAGTGGCTGACGAAATGGGTGTTGGCGACACCTTCCGGCTCACGCCCGTCGGAGTGTTCTTCGGCGCACCTGCGGGTGTTACCGTTCCGGATCCGTACTTCGGTGGGATTGGACCAGATCGCGCCGGGTGCCGCGAATGTGGTGAATGCATGACTGGCTGCCGCCACAATGCGAAGAACACCCTGCCTAAGAACTACCTTGGTCTCGCGGAAAAGGCTGGTGCGGTTGTTCATCCCATGACGACGGTCACCGCGATCCGCGAGCGTGCCGGTGGTGGTTATGTAATCGACACCGTACGTACTGGCCCGTTGTTGAAGGCGGGTACGACGTTCACCGCTGATCAGGTTGTGGTTGCGGCGGGTACGTTCAACACGCAGAAGCTGCTGCATCAGATGCGCGATGAAGGGGTTCTTCCGCGGCTGTCGTCACGGCTTGGCTATCACTCGCGGACGAACTCCGAATCGATTGTTGGCGCTATCTCGCGCAGTAAAGACACGGACTTCACCCGCGGAGTTGCAATCACTTCGTCGTTCTATCCCAACGAGCGCACGCACGTTGAGTCCGTTCGTTACGGCAAGGGCAGCAATCTCATGGGCTTGCTCGGCACCGTTCTCACCGACGGTAAAGAGGGTGTCAGCCGCTGGAAGGTGTGGTTGCAAACGGTGGCAGCTAACCCTGGGGATGCTGTGCGCTCGTTAAGCGTCCGGCATTGGTCAGAGCGTGGTGCGGTGGCACTGGTGATGCAATCGGTTGAAAACTCGGTGACGGTAAGCGGTGCAAAATCGATTCTTGGACGATTCAAAATCACGTCGCGTCAAGGTGAAGGGGTTCCGAACCCGACGTGGATTCCCGAAGGGAACGAGGCAGCGCGATTGCTCGCAGAAAAGATCGACGGCTTCCCCATGGGGCAACTCGGTGATCTGATTGATGCGCCGATGACGGCGCACTTCGTCGGCGGCTGCTGCATCGGTAAAGACGCCGAGCACGGCGTGATCGATGCGTATCAGCGGGTTTTCGGCTACGACGGCTTGCATATCGTTGACGGCTCAGCGGTTTCGGCGAATCTCGGCGTGAATCCGTCACTGACTATCACGGCGCAGGCGGAGCGAGCAATGGCCTTCTGGCCGAACAAGGGTGAGGAAGATCGACGTCCCGAGGTTGGTTCGGCTTATGTTCCCGTGCAGCCAATCTCGCCGAATAACCCTGTCGTGCCACCGCATGCGCCGACAGTTCTGCGACTACCGATCGTCGAGATTAAGCACTCTGGTGTGTCAACAGAGCAACTCACGGACTGAATTTTCTGCGCCCCGACTAGTCTGCGTCGCGCCAACTACGCCATAGGGCGGCGTACGCTCCATCAGCAGCGACGAGTTCATCGTGGCTCCCTAGCTCGCTGATCATTCCGTGCTCGACGACGGCGATGCGGTCGGCATCGTATGCGGTGTGTAGGCGGTGGGCGATTGCGATTACCGTTCGACCTTCGAGAACAGCGTTGAGCGACCGCTCGAGGTGTCGGGCGGCGCGCGGATCGAGAAGTGACGTTGCCTCGTCAAGCACCAGAGTGTGTGGGTTCGCCAGGATCAGACGTGCTAGGGCGAGTTGCTGCGATTGGCCGGGGGATAGCGAGAATCCGCCGGAACCAACCTCGGTGTCCAGGCCCTCTGGCAGCGTGTCCACCCACGGCGATGCGTCGACGGAATCGAGTGCAGACAAGATGCCCTCATCGCTTGCATCACGTTTGGCGAGCAGCATGTTGTCGCGCATGGTGCCCACAAAAACGTGATGCTCCTGATTTACCAATGCCACTTGGCTGCGAACGTTCTCCGCGGGCATCCGTGCGAGTTCGGCCCCACCCATCTCAACCGATCCGGTGCGAGGAGCGTAAATCCCAGCCATCAATCGACCCAGCGTGGACTTACCCGCCCCCGATGGCCCGACGAGGGCCAAGCGTTCGCCCGGCGCAACGTCGAGATCGATACCGTGCAGCACGTCCTTGCCCGCTCGGTAACCGAAGCGGACGTCGTCGACGACGAGGCGGTCATCGAGTGGTTCGAGATCGGAGTCGGTCTCTGGGTCTTGAACCTCTTGCACCCCAACTAGCCGAGCAAGTGATGCTTGTCCGACCTGGATCTCGTCGTACCACATGAGCATTTCGTCGACTGGTTCAGTGAGCATCTGCGTCAGAAGTAGGCCAGTGGTGAGTTCGCCTAGTGAGATCGTTCCGTGGATGACGAGCAGGCCGCCGAAGCAGAGCACTCCAGCTAGTGGAAGTAGATAACCCGCCTCGATTGCTGGGAACCATCGACAACGCAGCCACAGCGTGTAGCGCTCCCACTGCACCCAGCGGTGAATTCGCCGATCAGTCTCAGCAATCCGAGTCTGCTCTAGCTGGTAAAGCTCGATAGTGCGTCCCGAGTCAACCGTCTCCGCGACTGATGAGGTTACGGCGGCGTAGGTGGCTGATTCGGCGCGATAAGCCTGTGGGGCCTTACGGAAGTACCAGCGCGACGACAACCAGATCGGCGGTACGGCCAGCAGCCATGTCAACGCCAAGATTGGCGCCGAAACCACCATGGCAATGGCCACAAACACAGCAGTGACGAGGGAAATCGTGATTTGTGGAACGGCATCGCGAACCGCGTGATTGAGCTTGTCAATGTCGACGGTCGCCCGCGAAACGAGGTCGCCGGTACCCGCCCGTTCAACGACGCCGGTGGGAAGGGAGACCGCACGCTTGAGGAAATCCTCGCGAAGATCTGCCAGAACCTCCTCGCCAAGGATGCTGGCACGCAGCCGAGTGGAGCGAGTAAACACGGTCTGAATGAGTAGCGCAACGACGAAAATTCCGGCGGCGACGTCGATCCCCATTCCGGCACTACCCGTCGCCAAACTCTCGACAAGTGCCCCAAGCACGAACGGTCCGACAAGCCCAGAAATCGAGGCGACAGAGTGGAATCCGACGACGGCGGTGAACATTTTGCGATGTCGCTTCACAAGTGAACGAACGTAGCGCCGGATCGTTGCTTCCTGTGCGATCGGGAGTGCAGTGCCGGTGAGGGTTGATGCTTCGATTGCATCCTCGGGTGGCCTCATGCGGAGTTCACCTCCTCGCGGGTAACGACCGCACGGTAATCGGAATTGCCGTGAAGTAGTTCGCGATGACGACCCGTTGCGGCAACTCGGCCTTCGACAATCAAGACCACCGAGTCGGCGCGATCAAGGACCAACGGAGACGAGGTCATCACCACGGTCGTCATGCCGGCGCGGAAATCGACCAGATTGCCGGCGATGCGGGCCTCAGTGTGTGCATCAACCGCACTGGTGGGTTCGTCGAGTACAAGAATGGGCGCATCAGCCAGCAAAGATCGAGCCAGGGCGAGACGTTGACGTTGTCCACCCGATAGCGATCGTCCGCGTTCGGTGATCATCGCGTCCATGGGATCGCCGCCCCCGCTGGACGTATCAACCAAACTGTCGAGCACGTCCTCGGCCGACGCTACCTCAATGGCTTCGGGTACGGTGATGCGCCCGCTTCCCGGGACGTCCAGTAATTGACGCAGAGTGCCGGAAAGAAGAGCTGGGTCTTTGTCCTGGACCAAAACTAGATCGCGAAGTTCGGTGCGTGGAATTCGCCCGAGTGTGATGTCGCCGATCAGTACGTCAAGGCCGGTCGCGTCGATACCTGCAAGCCGAACCGCGATTTCGTCAGCAGTTGACTGCTCTGCGCAGACGACGGCCGTGAAGATCCCGGGCTCGATCGTTAGCCCGGAGATCGGATCCTGAAGCCGGGCGGCCGTGAGATCGGGAGCTTGTGAATCGCGTGGTGCGTCTTGGTCGTCGCGGACGAGGCCGAGGACGCGGATTACGCGGCCGGCCGACACGTAAGCCTTCGTACCCGCCTCAGCAGCTTCCATGAAGATGCGAAGCGGCATGAGCAAGAACGCCGAATATCCATAAAACGCGACGAGTTGTCCGACGGTGATGGTGCCCGCCTGCGCAAGGTGAGCTCCCACCCAGACGACTGTTACGACGAACAAACCGGGTAGCGCAACCTGCATTGCCTCTAGTAGGGAGCGCAGTTTTGCCACGTCGACGGCCGCGGATCGTACGTCCTGGGAGGCGGCTTGAAATCGCTCGATAAACAGATCTTCACCGCCGATTCCGCGTAGGACGCGCAAGCCTGCGACGGTGTCGGTGGCCAACTCGGCGGCTCTGCCAAGGCGTTTGCGCTGTGCAGATTCGCGCTTTTCCAGTGGACGCAGCAGGGGGCCAACCACCAGTCCGAGAAGTGGAATACCGATCAGCGCGATGCACCCCAGTAGCGTTGACGCTTGCAACAAAATCATTGCCACGAGAAGGAATGCGAAAATCGCGCCGATGAGGCGCCCGAGGACCTCCAGAGACCAGCCGATCTTTTCCACGTCGCCGGACGCTACGGCCACGACCTCGCCGGTTGCGATATCTCGTCTCAACTGGCCACCGAGATCAACGGCCTTGCGCGTGATGAGCTGTTGGATGCGGCTAGATGCTACGACCCAATTTGTTACGGCCATTCGGTGGCGAAGGATTCCAGCAATGCTTTGGATGATCCCCAACGCGATGATCAACGCCGTAGACATCAAGATGGCCCGCTGGTCGCCGATCTTTGCTGCCTCAATGACCCGGCCAATCACCCCCGGCATAAGTGCAAGAGCGCCAAGCCATAGCGAGCCCCAGATACTGCCCAGAACGATGGTCTGCCATTGCTGCCCGGCCAGCCATCGAAGGAATGAGAATGGGCTCGCGTACTCCGGCTGACCAGGATCGGTCAGAGGGAGATCGCGAAGGTAGCTCGGCGACGGCGACGATGACATGGCGCCTACGAGCCTATTGGGTGGGCCCTTGATTCGTCGCATTGGTTTTCCTCAGGAGTGCCAGCAGTGGTGCGGCGCAGGTGTGGCCGGGCTCAGCCACTAAGATTCCGGTATCCAACCCCTCACCAGAAGGGCCTGTGATTTCAGGTGACTGCCACTGCCCATCGCCCGGTTCTCGTCGTGGACTTCGGCGCGCAGTACGCCCAACTGATCGCCCGACGTGTTCGCGAGGCGCATGTCTTCAGTGAGATCGTTCCGTCGACGATGACGGCTGCGGACATGGCGGCTAAAAACCCGTCGGCGATAGTGCTTTCTGGTGGCCCCTCGTCGGTGTACGCCGAAGGGGCGCCGCAGCTCGACGTCGGTGTGTTCGATATGGGCGTGCCGATTTTCGGAATTTGCTACGGCTTCCAAGCGATGGCGCAGGCTCTCGGTGGCGATGTTGCTCGAACCGGTCTGTCAGAGTTCGGCGGCACGACGATGACCGTGACGGATCCTGCGTCGGCACTTTTTGCCGGAACGCCGTCAGAGCAGATCGTGTGGATGTCTCACGGTGACTCAGTTCATCGCGCACCGGACGGATTCACGGTGACGGCAGTTACTGAAGGCGCACCCGTTGCAGCATTCGAAGATGGCGAGCGCCGGTTTGCCGGGGTGCAGTTCCACCCTGAGGTGCTGCATAGTCAGCATGGTCAAGCGGTTCTCGAAACCTTCCTGCACAAGATTGCCGGGCTTGAGCCGTCGTGGACGGCGTCGAATGTGATCGACGAGCAAGTCGAGTCGATCCGCGCGCAGGTGGGCGACAAGCTTGTGATCTGTGGGCTGTCGGGTGGTGTTGATTCCGCTGTTGCTGCCGCTCTGGTGCACCGTGCGGTTGGCGACAACTTGACGTGCGTCTTCGTCGATCACGGGTTGTTGCGCAAGGGTGAGCGCGAGCAGGTCGAAAATGACTACGTTGCCGCCACCGGTATTCGACTCAAAGTCGTCGATGCCTCTGAGCGGTTCTTGGCTGAACTCGACGGGGTCACTGACCCAGAGGAAAAGCGTAAGACGATAGGCAGGCTGTTCATCCGCGTGTTTGAAGATGCAGCACGTGAGGTTGTGGAAGAGGCAGGATCTGCTGGGCAGGACGTCGAGTTCCTCGTGCAGGGCACGCTGTACCCCGATGTTGTGGAATCCGGTGGTGGCACGGGAACGGCAAACATTAAGAGCCACCACAATGTGGGCGGATTGCCGGACGATTTGCAGTTCGCTCTTGTTGAGCCGCTGCGTGCACTGTTCAAGGATGAAGTGCGGGCTGTTGGTGCGGAGCTTGGATTGCCGGCCGAAATGGTGTGGCGGCATCCATTCCCTGGCCCGGGTTTGGCGATTCGCATTGTTGGTGCGGTATCGCGTGATCGTCTTGAAATTCTGCGCGAGGCCGATGCGATTGTTCGCGCTGAGGTTTCCGCTGCGGGCCTTGATCGTTCGATCTGGCAGTTCCCGGTGGTGCTATTGGCAGACGTGAGATCTGTTGGTGTGCAAGGTGATGGACGCACGTATGGCCATCCTATTGTGTTGCGTCCGGTATCGAGCGAGGATGCAATGACGGCCGATTGGTCGCGACTTCCGTACGAGCTGCTTGCGAAGATCTCAACGCGCATTACCAACGAGGTTCGCGAGGTTAATCGCGTTGTGCTGGATGTGACGAGCAAGCCGCCGGGGACTATCGAGTGGGAATGAGCCCGAGCCGTGAGGCGAGGGTCATGTCCCATTCGCGAAAATTCAGAATGGGAATGACGAATGAAGTTTCCTGATGGTTTCGTGTGGGGCGCAGCAACGGCGGCATTCCAAATCGAGGGTGCCAGTGACGTTGATGGTCGGGGTCGATCGATCTGGGATGAGCTATGCGATCAACCGGGTGCGATCCTTGACGCGTCGGACGGAAGTGTCGCCTGTGACCACTACAACCGTTGGCCAGAGGATCTCGACATTGTTGCCGACCTCGGTCTGGGTGCTTACCGGTTTTCTATTGCCTGGCCACGCATCGTCCCGCTCGGCGATGGTGTGATCGAACAGCGTGGTTTGGATTTTTATAGCCGCCTTGTTGACGGCATGTTGGAGCGGGGGATCACCCCCTATGCAACGTTGTATCACTGGGATTTACCGCAGGCCCTGCAAGATTCAGGTGGTTGGACCAGTCGCGATACTGCTCGTCGGTTTGCTGATTATGCGTCGGTGGTTCATCAGCATTTGAGTGATCGGGTCACCTATTGGAGCACTCTGAATGAGCCGTGGTGCTCGGCCTTTCTTGGCTATGCATCGGGTGAACATGCACCTGGCCGAACTGAGCCGGCAGAAGCGATTTCGGCCGTTCATCACCTGATGTTGGCGCATGGGTTAGGGATCCAGGCGATGCGAGCGAATTCGACTGATTCGCAACTGGGCATTGTTGTGAACATGTACGACGTGCAACCTGCAAGTGAGTCACCAGCTGATCTGGATGCTGCGCGCCGTCTGGATGGTCAGCAGAACCGCTGGTATCTCGACGCGATTTTCCGAGGGACTTATCCGCAGGACATCGTTGAGGATTACCGAACGTTTACCGACTTCGACTTCGTCGTAGATGGGGACGCGGAATGTATTGCTGAGCCCATCGACTTCTTAGGCATTAACTACTACAGCTCGTTCATGACCCGTGGTTTGGATGCTCCGAAGAGTCCGTTAAGCGGCGAACGTCCGACTCCGTGGGTTGGTTGTGACGACGTTGAGTTTGTCGATAGAGGACTTGCCAAGACGCATATGGGTTGGGATGTCATTCCGGACGGATTGACCGCGACCTTAGAACGGGTGGCTCGTGATTACCCCGTTCCGTCGATCTACGTCATGGAGAACGGGGCTGCGTACCCCGATGAGGTGACCGATGGTCGCGTGCACGATGTTGATCGCACCAACTACATCGAGGCACATCTCAAGGCGTGCTCCTTGGCAGTATCGGCTGGGGTTCCGTTGGACGGGTACTTCGTGTGGTCACTACTCGACAACTTTGAGTGGGCGTGGGGGTATGAGCGCCGATTTGGTGTGGTTCGGGTCGATTACGAAACTCAGGAGCGCCTCGTCAAGGATTCGGCGCTGGCGTACTCGGCAATCGTGCGAGCCAACCGATGGTCGCCGGACGAGAGTTCGGCCTGACCTCGACCGAGTGATGGTTGGCACCTACCGAGTTCTTCGTGGTTGACGGCGTAGGCTGAAAACATGAGTTTCGTCTATAACGTCCTGTTGTTCTTGCACTTCATCGGTATGGCCATGTTGATCGGTGGCTTCCTTGCGCAGATGCGCGCGGTGCCGCGTCAGGTCACCCAGTGGATGCGCGATGGTGCCTTCACTCAGCTGCTGACGGGTCTTGCCCTCGCTGGTTTGAGTGGTAGCGGCATCGGTACCGATCAGAACTTTTCACCTGCCGCAGTGGGCACCAAACTGCTCATCGCTTTGGTTGTTGCCGTTGCGTGCGTGATGGGTATGCGTCAACCAGTAGATAAGCAACAGCCCTGGTGGGCTGCTGCTGGTGGCTTGGCCATCCTTAATGTTGTGCTCGCGGTGTTCTGGCTAAGTGCCACGGCTACGACCGTCGGCTGACGAAATCGTGCCGTCATGCAGGCATGATTGAGACGAAAAATCCCTCGGCTAGTCGCCCCTCAGCGAGGCCAGCCTGCTCGGCCATCCGCGTACTCCACATCCGCAGCATCCCGGGCAGGTCCTCCATGTGTGAGGTTTGCGAGTCGTGGGCGCGTAGAGCGGCGACCTTCGTGTCGAACATGTCCGTCATGTCGACGTGATGCTCGATGGTGTGATGACCCATCACCCACACTTCCGATACTGACCATGCGTCGAGCCCTTCATCGTCCAGCAGTGACGGGTGGGCGAAGGGGTTGCGCGCGTCGGGGTAGACGGATTGGATGGCCGCCTCTCCGGCCGCGAGGTGGTCTGGGTGCGATGCGGGAATCCGCTGCCAATTGCGCTCTGGGCTTTGAATGAGCATGCGCTGGGGTCGGACTTGGCGAATGACCCGACTGATGTCGCGGCGTAGGCCGTGGGTCACGGTGAGTTCACCATCCTTGTAGCCCAGGAAGCGGACGTCGGTAACTCCACAGACTGCAGCCGCGGCCACTTGCTCGGCTCTACGGATTCGCGGAATCTCTGAGCGGGGCACAGCCGGGTCAAAGCCGCCGGCATCGCCATCGGTGATGATGCAGTAGGTAACGGCCACTCCTTGAGCGGCCCACCCTGCCAATGTGCCAGCTGCCCCGAAATCAACGTCGTCTGGATGTGCTGTTACAACGAGAACCCGTTCAAGCTCAGCATCAGGTATCACCGACGAAACTCCTGTCCGATTTACCCCGGTAAAGGGTAATTGAGGGATAAACTAGATATTTATGTTGCTCGTGGGGCGAAAGTGACGGCGGCCGTGTGCCGATAGAAACCTCATGAGGTGGGTTAAGGATACGTCCAGTTCGCTGACGTCACGTGCCGTACTGGGTTGTGTTGCTGTGCTGATGGCCACTGCCATGGTGAGCGGCTCGAGTTTCACTCCTGCGTCTGCGTCCGGTTCCGCAGCCCCAACCGCCTCACCCACGCCGACACCCACCCCTACGCCGTCGCCTACACCGAGCCCGACGCCGACACCTGTCCCGCTACCGCCAGCGCCGGCAACCCCGACATTCACAGCGGCCATTGACGGGGCGCCTCAGTATCAAGCTCAGTCGATCTGCTCACCGACGCCCAAGGCCGGCACGAAGAAACTTGCCGCCCTGCTTCAAGCCACGTACGGCGCGTATTCCACGGACATCTCGCGTGCCTGTAATGACGGAGGCATCAGTGAGCATAAAGAGGGACGCGCGATCGACTGGATGGTCAGTTACAAGGTCACCGCACAGCGCGCCCGCGCAGTGTCGTTCCTGAACTGGCTGCAGGCCACCGACAGTTTCGGTAACACCAATGCGATCGCAAAGCGACTCGGCATCATGTACATCGGATGGAACAACCGCTTCTGGAGTGGCTACTCCCCGGAAAAGGGTTGGACGAACCTTAAGGGCTGCCTCACCGATCCGGCGAAAGCAGCGGCGTCGTATGACACCTACTGTCACCGCAATCACGTTCACCTGTCGTTGACGTGGGAAGGTGCATCGGGACTAACGTCCTTCTGGACTGGACGGCCGGTGGCGGCGGAATGTGACTCGCCATGGACGTCATCGCAGCCCGCTCTTAAGTCAGCCGGGGACATCACGCCAATTTCACCTGTCCATGTTCTGGACACGCGCACCGGCCTTGGAATTGGCGGACCCTGCCGGCTCAGTCAGAAGCAATGGTCGAGTGATCAGCGAGACGCTGTCGTTCGTGTCACTGGCCACGGGGCAGTGCCGTCATCAGGTGTGGCGGCCGTGGCAATACGCGTCACCGGATTCGCTGCAAGTGCGCTCACGCCAACCATCACCGTGCACGGCAACATGAACTCAACTGCGATCCCCGTTTTGACTGCCCTATCTACGGGAACGTTCTTCGGAACCGCAGTCGTACCCGTGGCAAGTGATGGCACAATCAGATTGTCGATCAATCGCGGCTCGGCAGATCTCCGCGTCGACGTGGTCGGGTTCTCTCGTGTGCCTGCGGTGAGCGCTTCAGCCGGGTCGAAGCCCGCAGGAACCGCTCATGTCGTTCCTGCCCTAACTGTCTTTGATGGTTCGACTGCGCCCGTGAATCCGGGAGTTTCACGCACCGTTCAACTCGCTGGCCAGAACGGTATTCCGACGAGCGGAATTAGTGGCATGTACGTCACACTCACGGTTGATCCGTCAACCACTGGGGGCAGTCTGCAACTTGTGTCTGCCTCGGGTATGCCGGTAGCTCAGGTCGCCGCGATTGCTGGAGTGAGTCGTAGCGTTAGTGCTCTGGTGCCAACGTCTGACGGAAGTGTCGTCATTAAGAACATCGGCACCGCGCCTCTCGTTGCACACATCACGAGTCAGAGCTGGGTTTCAACGGCTACATCTGGTGCTCGTCTTTCGACGTTCGCTGCGCCTGTCACTGCCGTGGATACGGCATCGAAGGTTGGTCTGTCAGGTGCGTGGACGACAGTGAAGCCTAGAACTGTGGCGATTGCGGGACACTTCGGCGTTCCAAGCGGTGCATCTGCGGTGATCCTGTCGCTCAGCGCCCTCGGTGGTGCGTCGTCGGGCACCTTGAGCCTGACCTCGAATGGCACGTTGGCGGGGGTTTCGTTCCGTGCGCACCTCTCGGCCCAGGACACAGTGGTTGTCCCACTGCGAGCCGATGGTGGAATTGACTTCACCACCGCAAGCATCGGCACGGGGCTCACCGTTCGCGTCCTCGGCTTCGTTTCCTAGGTGTTCTGACGGGGGGTGGCCCCCGCTCGTCCGGGTGACCGGTGGACTGTCGGGCAGTGCGCATAGACTCCGCTGTGATGTCCACACTCTTTGACGATCTCGGTCTGCCATATCCCGAGTCAGGTCCCGCCCACGAACATTCTGCTGCGTCGTCGGGTGGCGATCCGACGGCTCTTGTTGCCGACCTGAACCCACAGCAGCGAGCCGCCGTGGAGCACCGCGGCAGTCCGTTGTTGATTGTTGCAGGCGCTGGCTCCGGTAAGACGCGAGTGCTAACCCGGCGCATTGCCCATCTACTTGCCACCCAGGACGCACGGCCGGGCGAGATTATGGCCATCACCTTCACCAATAAAGCCGCTGGTGAAATGCGCGAGCGTGTTGTTGAACTGGTAGGGCCGCGAGCGCGCACGATGTGGGTGTCGACGTTCCACTCTGCTTGCGTGCGGATTCTGCGTAAAGAAGCCAGCCGGCTGGGAATGACGAATTCCTTTTCGATCTACGACTCTACTGATTCCCAACGCCTCATGACGTTGGTCTGCCGCGACCTTGACTTGGATCCTAAGCGCTACCCGCCCCGGGCGTTCAGTAATCAGGTGTCGAACCTTAAGAACGAATTGATCGACGACGAGACATTTGCCGGTCAGGCCAGCAATCACCATGAGAAGACGTTGGCTGAGGCTTACCGCGACTATCAGCGACGTTTGCGTAGAGCTAATGCGTTTGACTTTGATGATCTGATTTCATCGACGGTCGCACTCTTTCAACTCTTCCCGGATGTGGCCGAGCACTACCATCGTCGATTCCGGCACGTGCTGGTTGACGAATATCAAGACACGAACCATGCGCAGTACGTGCTAGTCAACGAGCTTGTCGGTAAGGGCGCCGATGGTGTTCCGCCGGCGCAGTTGTGCGTCGTCGGTGATGCCGATCAGAGCATTTACGCTTTCCGCGGTGCCACGATTCGCAATATCGAAGAGTTCGAACGCGATTACGCCAACGCTACGACGATTCTTCTCGAGCAAAACTACCGATCCACGCAAACCATTCTGACCGCTGCGAATGCGGTGATCACGCGCAACACCGCTCGACGTCCCAAGCGGCTGTGGACTGACGCCGGTGACGGCGAGCAGATCATCGGATACGTCGCGGATAACGAGCATGATGAAGCATCGTTCATCGCGCGTGAGATTGACCGACTCTCTGACGATGATGGAATTGCGTCACGAGATATCGCGGTGTTCTACCGGACGAACGCTCAGTCTCGCTCTCTAGAAGAAGTTTTTATTCGCGTTGGCTTGCCCTACAAAGTGGTCGGCGGTGTCCGCTTCTATGAGCGCAAAGAGATTCGCGACGCGCTGGGTTATCTTCGTGCGTTGGCCAATCCCGACGACGATATTTCGATCCGGCGCATCCTAAATACACCGCGTCGCGGTATCGGTGATCGGGCTGAGGCTGCGATCGAGATGTTGGCTCAACGTGAGCGAATCTCGTTCGGCAGCGCCTTGCAGCGGGCGGAAGAAGCACCGCTGATGGCTGCTCGTTCGTTGAGCTCAGTTCAGACGTTCGCGCAGATGATGTCTGATCTTCGCACCCTCGTTGAGGCCGGCGCGGGCCCCGCGACGATTCTTACTGCGGTTCTTGAGCAAAGTGGTTATCTCGCAGAGTTGATGGCGAGCAGCGATCCGCAGGATGAAACTCGCGTTGAGAACCTCGCCGAACTCGAATCGGTGGCCCGCGAATTCGAAACCGATCAGCCTGAAGGGTCTTTGACCGACTTCCTCGAGCGGGTCTCGCTGGTCGCTGATTCTGACGAGATCCCTGACGATGACGAACATGGTGGCGTTGTCACGCTCATGACCTTGCACACTGCCAAGGGGCTAGAGTTCCCTGTCGTTTTCCTTACCGGTCTTGAAGATGGCGTGTTCCCGCATATGCGATCACTGGGTGACACCCGCGAGTTGGAAGAGGAACGACGCCTTGCTTACGTGGGTATTACCCGCGCGCGTCAGCGGCTTTACGTGTCTCGAGCCGTCGTTCGTTCGGCTTGGGGCGCTCCGTCTTATAACCCGCCAAGCAGATTCCTTGATGAGATCCCGAATGAGCTTTTGCATTGGAATCGAGTCGATCCAGTCGGATCCGGCCGAAGTTCTGGCAGCGATAGCTTCGGGTCCGCGCCATCCCTCATGGCGGCGGCATCGCGGCCAGGGGTGCGCAGCCCCGGTAATCGCGAGGTTGTTTCTCTGTCGCCAGGCGACCGCGTCACACACGACAAGTTCGGCCTTGGAACGGTTGTGTCGACAAGTGGCATGGGGGAGAAGGCCGAGGCGACAATCGACTTCGGTGGCGATGGACCCAAGCGGCTCCTGCTTCGGTACGCCCCAGTGGAAAAGTTGTAACTTTCCGTTGTGGGCAGGGTGATGTTCACCACGATGGACTGGTTATGACCAATTGGGGATACCGCCGACGATGATGGCCTGAGTACCCTGACTAGTGCAGCGCAGTTGTTAGGCGCTCGAAAACGTGAACAGTCGAGCGCATTTGCTCGTCCAAAGACCAGGGTGCAAGGAGATGGATATGGCCAGCGCTCAATCGGCGCCGCGTGCGGCAGACGGAAGTCCGATCCGCGTTATCGTCGCTAAGCCAGGCCTTGATGGGCACGATCGTGGGGCCAAGGTCGTGGCCCGCGCGCTGCGCGATGCTGGTATCGAAGTGATCTACACGGGTCTGCACCAAACCCCAGAAAACATTGTGCGCACAGCAATTCAGGAAGATGCGGACGTTATCGGGTTATCAGTACTGTCTGGTGCCCACCTGACTCTTTTCGCCGACGTACTTTCCCAACTTTCGGCACACAATGCCTCAGACATCGTGGTCTTTGGTGGCGGGATAATTCCTGAGGACGACATCGTCGAACTCGAGCAGATGGGCGTTGCCAAGATCTTCACCCCAGGTGCCACAACGGCATCGATCGTCGAGTGGGTCGTCGACCGCGTGGGAGCCGGTCTCTGACGCTGACTTCGGACGTTGACGTCACGATCCTCGTCGTCCCGCGGACTGGAAAGTCCGATGTGATTCCCGTCGCACGTGAGCGGTATCTAATGACACGGGGTGGGGTGGCTCTGCCACAGTAGGGCGTAGCGCTAGACATCGCGGTCGCAGCGCTTGTGCTTTTACCGTCGAACTCCTACCGAGTCAGGAAGTGGCCGTGGACCTATATGAGTTCCAAGCCAAAGAACTGTTCGCACGCCACGGTGTGCCGACGACCAGTGGCATCGTGGTGCGTACCCCCCAACACGCCAAGGAGGCCGCCGAAGAACTCGGCTGTGCCGTTGTCGTTAAGGCCCAGGTCAAGACGGGTGGCCGCGGTAAGGCAGGTGGCGTCAAGCTCGCGGCCGATCCGCAGGAAGCGCTCGAGCGTGCCACGGACATTCTCGGCCTCGATATTAAGGGCCACACAGTTCATCAGGTGTTGATTACCCCGGCCTCAGATATCGACGAGGAATACTACGTTTCGATTCTGCTTGACCGATCAAACCGAACCTTCTTGGCAATGGCCAGCAAAGAGGGTGGCGTTGAGATTGAGCAGCTCGCGGTTGAGCGTCCAGAGGCGTTGGCCCGCGTGGCTGTCGACCCGCTCGTCGGAGTCGATCGCGCCAAGGCTGAAGAAATCGTTGATGCGGCCGCCTTTGACGCCTCGGTTCGTGATCAGGTGATCGAAGTCCTGGAACGACTGTGGGATGTGTTCATCAACGAGGACGCAACTCTCGTCGAGGTGAACCCACTGGTTAAGACGCCCGAAGGTCAGGTCTTGGCCTTGGACGGAAAGGTGTCTCTCGACGAGAACGCCTCGTTTCGTCATCCGGAGTTCGACTCACTTGTCGATTCGGTTGAGACCGATCCTCTCGAGGTTGCTGCCAAAGAGCGCGATCTCAACTACGTCAAACTTTCTGGCTCAGTGGGGATCATCGGTAACGGTGCCGGTCTTGTCATGAGCACACTGGATGTTGTTGCGTACGCTGGTGAAGAGTTTGGCGGGCAGCGCCCGGCAAACTTCCTTGACATCGGCGGTGGCGCATCGGCTCAGGTCATGGCTGACGGACTCGAAATCATTCTCTCCGATGCTGAAGTGAAGTCTGTATTCGTCAATGTATTCGGTGGAATCACCGCCTGCGATGCGGTCGCAAACGGAATTCTGCAGGCGCTAGAACTCCTGGCCGGTAAGGGCGAGGCAGTGGCCAAGCCATTGGTCGTTCGTCTTGATGGAAACAACGCCGACCTTGGTCGCCAGATCTTGCGGGATGCAGCCAACCAGCTGGTGGAAATTGTCGACACCATGGATGAGGCTGCGCGTCGCGTTGCCGAACTTGCAGCTCAGGGAGCATGACGATGGCCATCTTCATAAATGAAAATTCCAAGATCTTAGTTCAGGGCATCACGGGATCCGAGGGTGGAAAGCATGCGCGTCGCATGCTCGCGTCGGGTACGAACATCGTCGCCGGTGTAACCCCCGGCAAGGGCGGTCAGACTGTCGATGCTGACGGGAAAATCATCCCCGTCTTCAACAGTGTTGGTGACGCAGTGGCAGGGACGGGCGCCGATGTTTCGGTTGTCTTTGTCCCGCCGAAGTTCACCAAGGGTGCAGTCTACGAAGCAGTTGACGCGGCAGTCCCGCTCGTCATCGTCATCACCGAAGGTGTGCCCGTTCACGACACGGCGGATTTCTTCGCCTACGCCCAGCAGAGCCGTACGACGCGACTCGTCGGCCCAAACTGCCCCGGCATCATCAGCCCAGGTAAATCGAATGCGGGAATCATCCCCGGAAACATCTCGCAGGCTGGCCGAATTGGCTTGGTAAGTAAGTCAGGAACCCTCACGTACCAGATGATGTACGAGCTTCGCGATCTTGGCTTTTCGACCTGCGTGGGTATCGGTGGCGATCCGATCATCGGTACCACCCACATTGACTGCCTAGAAGCGTTCGAAGCCGATCCCGAAACCGATGCGATCGTCATGATCGGTGAAATCGGTGGCGATGCTGAAGAGCGAGCAGCGGCATTCATAAGAGAAAACGTCACCAAGCCAGTCGTCGGTTACGTTGCTGGGTTCACCGCCCCTGAGGGTAAGACTATGGGTCACGCTGGTGCCATCGTCTCGGGTTCATCAGGCACTGCTGCGGCCAAGCAGGAAGCGTTGGAAGCTGTTGGTGTTCGGGTTGGCAAGACCCCGAGTGAAACTGCCCGGTTGATGCGCGAAATCATCAGCGGTCGCTGAGATCGTCTAAAGATCCTTGACGGCGGTGATCTTCCGATCCGCAATTGCTGCGGTGAGGGTGCCGTAATCCTTGTTGTTTAATTCCGCGTAAGCGAGTGCGTATTCGGTGATGGCGTCCTCGAATCTTGTTCGAGCACCAAGATACGAAGCTATGGCGACTCGGTCGCCCGACCGAGCATGTGCTCGAGCCAAGGTTTCACCGCAGATTCGTCCGTAAAGTGCTAACCCGTCGGGAAGCATACCGACGGGATCAATCGATCCTTTACCGTCTCGCAGCTGTCGGATGTAGAAGTCATGTTCGCGTTCGTCCAGTGCGCGGGACGATTGCCAGCCAAGAAAAATGTCACTTGTGGCTTGCATGAACTGTTGGCCGTTGACGACTCGCTGCCCTTGATGTTTAAAGCGGCTCTTACCTGCGAATCTTTCGAGCACCGAGGCTTGGGCTTCCTTGGCTTGGAGTACGAGCGGATCGCTTCCGTCGACGCCTTCGAAGAGCAAGAGCCAGGATCGAGTCCCGACGCTGCCGACTCCCACTACTTTGCGAGCCATGTGCACCAGTCGAAACTGCTCGAGTAGATGGCGACGATCCCATTGCAAGGTGCTTCGATAGCCACGAACCATTGTGCGAATGTACGAGTACGTTTCCTCAATTTCGCCGCTGGTGAGGAATTCCTCGATGGGAATAATTAGCGGTGGCTGGCTTACAAATCGAAGCTCACCGTCAACTAACTCTGCGAGTTTTGAGACCGCCTGATTGCTGTCGCGTACACGGGCCTTATCAAGCATTGCTGAGGTGGACGTCATGCGTCGGTTATCAAGGGCGCGACGGACGGTGTTGATGATTTCTTCGGCATCCAGATGTGAATACCAAATGGCCAAGTTTCCATTGGCAGCGAGGTTTCGCATGGCCTCGCGATAACCCTGCGCACTTGTACGAACAGCTTCGCGCGTTTGCTTCTTGGTGAACCCATTTATCTGAGCAGCGATAGCGACACTGGCTGCCATCCGTTTGACATCCCATTCGAACGGTCCGAAGTGGGTTTCGTCAAAGTCATTGATGTCAAAGACAAGTCGTCGCTCCGGTGAAGCGTAAATACCGAAATTGTTGATGTGAGCATCGCCGCACAGTTGCACGCGCAGTCCGCTATTAGCGTTCGCCGCAAGATCCGAGGCCATCACCAACGCGCCACCACGAAAGAACGTAAATGCGGACACGGACATGCGGCCGTAGCGAATCGGCACGAGCTCTGGCACTCTCGATGCGTCTTGGCTGTGTAGCAGGTCAAGTGCGTTCGGACGGTCGTCGGTGGATAGGTCAGCGAGCCCCGTCAGCGGACGTGTCTTTCGCACGGCCTTACCGGCTGCCGCCCGTTCGGACCGAGACGGATGCGGGATCGGTCGGCTCACTCGGCCTGCGTCTGTCATCGAATCTGGGCTTCCCGTGGACGAATCTGGCACGCCGTCTGACTCGTTCATGAGAAGTCCAATCTGCCTGCGGTGAACACACCGATCATTCGACCCTACTCACGTAGCGAGACAGTGTCTTTCCCTGTCCTATCCACGTTGGCCGAGTTCGGCCGTGTCGCTGCCCTCGTGATGTGGTGATTCGATGCGACCATCGTCAGGTGACGTCCACCATTGATCGGCCGCCGGCCAAAGGGGAACCCTCGCGGGCCGAGCGTAAGCCGCGTCACAACGAGCCGATTATGGCCGCGATTCCCGTAGCAGCGGTGAGCGCGGCGGCGTGGGCGGCGATTTGTGGGCTTGCGGGCATCGGAGTTTTCGTAACGATTGGGTGGGTCTTGAACCCACGCGCCGGGGACGGGCTCTCGGTGCCCATCGAATCGGCAGGGCTTGTGTGGTGTGCAAGCCACCACGCCGGAATCTCGGTAGATGGTGCGACCATCACGCTGCTCCCCGTCGCGCTTTTGATAATCCCGCTAAGCCTGTTGCGCATCGCCGGTCGATGGGCAGCGCGGATCACGTCTGTCCAAGGGTGGGTCGATCACACCCTTTTGGTCGTGGCCGGTACCACTGCGTATGTCCTGATTGCCTTCGGTGTCAGTCAACTGTGCGATCTCAATGGGGCAGCCCACGTGTCCACGGCCATGACGGTGTTCTGGTCGGCGCTGATCGGATCATCTGGATTAGCGCTGGGGATCCTTGCCGCGAAGGGTGGCTGGCGGCAGGTATGGACCTACGTTCCTGACGACGTGCGACCCGTCCTGATCGCCGCCGCCGCGATGGCGTTGGCGCTCACCGCCATCTGCGCAGCCATAGGCGCTGTTGCAATCGTTATGAACTGGTCAGGTGTCATCGGGCTAAGCCGAGCACTTGGTACTGGCGTGACCGACGTCCTTGGCATCTTTGTTTTGTCCTGCGTCTATCTGCCGAATTTTCTCGTGTGGGTTCTTGGTTACATAAGTGGCGTCGGGGTTGTGATCGGTGGCGGCGCAACAGCCAGCGTGTTCTCTGTCAGTGGTGGACTACTACCGTCGATTCCGGTACTCGCAGCGATTCCGGCTGATCCGGGTCGCTTCGCCCCACTGCTTGTGGTGTTGCCGGCTCTTGCCGGTGCGGTTGGCGCCATCGTGTTGCACAAACGATTCACTTTCGAGTTACGTGATGGAATCCTCTGCCTACTGTCGGCGTCGGCTGTCGTCGCATTTGGGGTTCTCGGTTCCGCTTGGCTGAGCGCTGGCAGCCTTGGTGCAGAGCGGTTGAGTTATCTCGGCCCTAAAGCGCTGCTGACCGCGTTGGCGGTGTTCGCCCTGACTGCCTGTGGTGCGACTGCGTACACGCTGATTACCTTCATTGTGCCCGCGCTTCGGGCGCGGGATACGGCCGATGCCGTAACACCCTAGGATCGTCCCGACACCGTTTTCGGCGAAAGGGCATCAGTGGACAACCCGCATGGCGACCAGCGCACCCGCTTCGTTGTTTTAGCCTCGGGTACCGGCACCCTTTTGCAATCCCTTCTGAATGCGGCAGCCGATCCTGGTTTTCCGGCGCAAATTGTTGCGGTGGGTGCAGATGTCGACGATGCGATGGCACTTGATCGAGCAGCCCAGGTCGGAGTGCCGACTTTCGTCGTACCCGTGAGCGATTACGCAACGCGCTCGGACTGGGATCAAGCGCTTACGTCGGCAATTGACCAATGGAATCCCGATTGGATTTTCTGCGCGGGGTTCATGCGCATTTTGGGGTCGGCGACGCTAACGAAATACGCCGGTCGAATCATCAACACCCACCCGGCTTTGCTCCCATCCTTTCCCGGTGCCCACGCTGTTCGCGATGCTCTGGGATACGGAGTACGCGTTACGGGTTGCACGATGCACCTGATCGACGAAGGTGTCGATACTGGGCCGATCATCGCTCAATCGCCTGTTCACGTTGATGCTTCGGACGATGAGTCGAGCCTGCACGAGCGCATTAAAATGGCAGAGCGTTCACTAGCCGTGGGAACTATCGCTGCGATCGCATCCCGCGGTTGCGTTGTTGACGGACGAAGGGCGTACATACCGTGACCACTCGTGTTATTCGCCGGGCGCTGGTCTCGGTATATGACAAAACAGGGTTAGACGAATTGGCGCAGGGCCTGCATGCGGCTGGGGTCGAAATCGTTTCTACCGGGTCGACCGCGTCACGTATTGCCAGTCTCGGAATTCCAGTTACGCAGGTTTCGGACCTCACCAATTTTCCCGAGTGTCTTGACGGCCGGGTGAAGACTCTTCATCCGCGCGTCCACGCGGGGATCCTTGCGGACATGCGCCTCGACGATCACCAACGGCAGCTTGACGAGATGGGCATCGCGCCATTTGAGCTGGTGGTAGTCAATCTGTACCCATTCGTTTCAACCGTTGCGTCAGGTGCGACCCAAGACGAGTGCATCGAACAAATCGATATCGGTGGTCCGTCAATGGTTCGCGGGGCCGCGAAGAACCACCCGAGCGTTGCTGTCGTGACATCCCCGTCGCGCTACCCCGACATTCTCGCGGCATTGAATGGCGGGGGATTCACCCTCGCGCAGCGGCAGTCGTTAGCCGCAGATGCCTTTATTCACACGGCAAATTATGATGTGGCCGTTGCTTCGTATCTGGGCAATGTTGTTGCCCCCAGTGATCAGGGCACCGGATTTCCGGCGTGGCTGGGTGCGACGTGGGAACGCGCGGAAGTCCTCCGATATGGGGAAAACCCACACCAGCGAGCGGCGCTCTACATCACGAACAACACCCCGAATCCTGGCTTAGCCCAGGCTGAGCAGATCCACGGCAAGCAAATGTCGTACAACAACTTCGTCGACGCAGATGCCGCCCGCCGTGCTGCATACGACCACCTCGAACCGGCTGTTGCCATCATCAAGCATGCCAACCCGTGTGGAATCGCGATCGGAAGTGACATTGCCGAAGCGCACCGCAAGGCCAATGACACCGATCCGGTGTCGGCGTTCGGTGGAGTCATCGCGGCCAATCGTCCGGTGACTTTGGCGATGGCTGAGCAGGTGGCCGACATTTTCACAGAGGTCGTTGTTGCCCCTGACTTCGACGAAGACGCCAAGGCGCTACTTACGCAGAAGTCCAATCTCCGACTTCTCATTGCCAATGATGTCCGAGCAAATGGAGGGATTGAGATCCGTCCGATCAGCGGCGGATTGCTGCTGCAGTCGACAGACAAACTGGACGCATCAGGTGATGATCCGTCGCAATGGAAGCTTGTCTGCGGCACGCCGGCGGATGCGCAAACCATGCAGGATCTGCAGTTTGCATGGAGGGCCGTGAGATCTGTGAAATCAAATGCCATCTTGTTAGCCAAACATGGTGCAGCCGTCGGCGTCGGGATGGGCCAGGTCAACCGCGTGGATTCCGCACGACTCGCGGTGACGCGGGCAGGTGATGGTAGAAGCCGCGACGCGGTGGCCGCATCCGACGCGTTCTTCCCATTTCCGGATGGACTCGAAGTGTTACTTGCTGCTGGGGTTAAGGCTGTTGTGCAGCCAGGCGGATCTGTTCGCGACGAGGAAGTGATCGCGGCGGCCGTAGCAGCCGGGATCACGATGTATTTCACTGATACGCGGCACTTTTTCCATTAACCCCAGGGTTCTGACAGCGCTGGCGTTGCACGTGCCGGCCGTGACGTCGTCAGTCCACTCACCTGTGCAATTGGAAACAGTTGTTTACCAATGATTTGAAAGGCAGCGCAACCGTGACCGAGAGCGGCAACGTCCACGCACCTGCACATCCGATCGCGATGGTGGCCGCACTCGGTGTTGGTGGAGTTATCGCCGTTCAAAGTCGAATCAACGGCGAGTTTGGGCATCTCCTCGGCGATGGAATCTTCGCCGCGGTGATCTCGTTCATCGTCGGGCTCACACTGTTGAGCGTGATTATCGTTTGTCGGCCCTCAAGCCGCCAGCATCTGTCCCATGAGTTGCCGAGCGCCTATCGCTCCGGGCGGCTTCGATGGTGGCAGTTTCTCGGTGGGCTTGGCGGAGCTTGTGTCGTAGCGAGTCAGACGTTGACGGTCCCGCTACTTGGAGTTGCCCTGTTCACTGTGGCCCTGGTTGCTGGCATGACCGGATCGTCCCTTGTGGTCGATCGAATGGGCCTGGCGCCCGGCGGTAAGCGGGCGGTTACGGGTCCGCGGATTGCAGGTGCCGTCGGGACGACCGTAGCTGTGGCTTTGGCAGTATCGGGGCGGTTCTCGGGAGGCAACCTTGCTGTGTGGGCACTTGTGGTGACGGTTGCCGCCGGACTTGCCTCGTCCTTCCAGCAGGCAGTGAATGCGCAGATCGCCGTGGCCACGAAGGATCCGCTGGTGGCAACCTTTGTGAACTTTGTCTGTGGGCTCACGGCGCTGATGGTCGCGCTCGTCATCGAACACACCATTGGAGGCCACGCGTGGACGATGCCACCGGCGCCCTGGCATCAGCCCATTGTGTGGCTCGGCGGCCCAGTCGGTGTGCTCTTCATCGTCACGGCAGCGTATTTCGTTGCGCCACTTGGGGTTTTGCTCTTCAGTTTGCTGAACATTGCCGGGCAGCTGGTTGGCGCACTCGCGCTAGATTTGATCATTCCCACGCCCGGAACTGTCATAGACAGCACCCTGATCGTCGGCATGCTCCTCACACTGGTCGCCGTCGCAGTTGCTTCGTATCGGCCGCGGGCCACGAAACGGTGACCTAGTGCTCGTTTGCGCTGACGGTTCGTGAGAGGATCCGCTGCGTGACTGCGATTATTCTTGACGGTAAAGCGACTGCTGCTGCAATCAAGGCCGAATTGGCTACCCGAGTGTCTGTGCTCAAGGAGCACGGCATCACCCCAGGACTTGGCACTGTGCTCGTCGGTGACGACCCGGGCAGCCACTCGTACGTTGCGGGCAAGCACCGCGATTGTGCCGAGGTGGGCATCGCCTCAGTGCGCGCCGATCTTCCAGCCGATGCGTCCCAGGCGCAGGTGGACGAAGCCATCGCCGCATTGAATGCGGATCCAAACTGCACCGGCTACATCGTTCAGCTGCCACTGCCGAAAGGGCTTGACGAGAGCCGCGCTCTCGAGCTGATCGACCCCGAGAAAGACGCCGATGGCCTGCACCCGATGAGCCTTGGACGTCTTGTTCTGAACATCCCGGCACCACTGCCCTGCACACCGCGTGGCATTGTCGAGCTCCTTCGTCGTTACGACGTGAACATCAATGGCGCTGAGGTTGTTGTGGTTGGCCGCGGTGTCACCGTTGGTCGTCCGCTTGGGCTCCTGCTGACCCGCCGGTCAGAAAACGCAACCGTCACGCTGTGCCACACGGGCACGCGCGATCTCACCGAGCACACCCGCCGGGCAGACATCATTGTTGCCGCCGCCGGTGTCGCCCATTTGATTAAGCCGGACATGATTAAGCCAGGTGCGGCCGTTCTCGATGTCGGCATCACCCGGACCGATGCCGGGCTCGTCGGCGACATTGATCCGGCCTGTGCCGAGGTTGCAGGGCACATCGCTCCGATGCCAGGCGGAACTGGCCCGATGACGCGTGCGATGCTCATCATGAACGTGGTTGAGTCAGCGGAGCGCGCAGCCGGACTGGCCTAGGGCCATGTCAGGCCTTCTGCGTCGCGAGTGGCCGCTTCTCACCGTTTTGGGCTTGGTAACACTGGGCCTGATCGTTGTTGTGAGCGGCCACTTCCGCAGAGGCTGCGTTGTTATTGCATTTGCGCTTTTTCTCGCACTTTTCCTGCGTATCTTGCTACCGGTAGATGGTGCCGGCTGGCTTGCGGTACGAGCTAAGCGGACAGACATCATCGTTTTGGCTGTCCTAGCCACTGCGACGACTGTTCTTTCTCTCTGGGTCCCACCTCCAAACAATTAGGTCTGGTCGGATACTCTTGGTTAGATGTCTTGATGTCGAGATACTTCTCGTCAGGCGTCTCCGCTAGATGCAGTGCAGATCGAGGAATTGCCGGGTGAGGGCAGAACTCACCCGCACCGCAAAGGAGTTCAGGATGGCACGTACGCCCGTCAACGTCACCGTCACAGGTGCGGCCGGTCAGATCGGCTACGCACTCCTGTTCCGGATTGCTTCAGGCCATCTTCTCGGCCCGGACGTTCCGGTGCGCCTGCGGATGCTGGAGATCACCCCAGCACTCAAAGCCGCGGAAGGTACCGCGATGGAACTCGAAGATTGTGCCTTCCCACTCTTGGCTGGCATCGATATCACCGATGATGCCCGAGTCGCATTTGATGGCGTGAATGTGGCCCTGCTGGTGGGTGCGCGCCCGCGTACCGCCGGTATGGAGCGTGGTGATCTGCTGTCTGCAAATGGTGGAATCTTCAAGCCACAGGGTGAGGCGATCAATGCAGGAGCGGCAGATGATGTTCGCGTCCTCGTGGTCGGCAACCCGGCCAATACCAACGCCCTTATTGCTGCATCCCATGCTCCTGATGTTCCAAAGAGCCGTTTCACCGCGATGACTCGTCTGGATCACAACCGCGCGCTGTCCCAGCTCGCCTCGAAGACTGGTTCGACCGTAAGCGATATCGTCAAGTTGACGATCTGGGGTAACCACTCAGCAACGCAGTACCCCGATATCTTCCACGCTGAGATCAAGGGCGAGAACGCCGCTGCAGTCGTGAACGACCAAGCGTGGATTGAATCAACCTTTATCCCGACCGTTGCCAAACGGGGTGCGGCCATCATCGAAGCTCGCGGTGCTTCGTCCGCAGCCTCAGCTGCCAACGCGGCCATTGATCACGTCTACTCGTGGGTCAACGGCACTCCCGCTGGGGATTGGACGTCGGCGGGTATCGTCTCGGACGGCTCATACGGCGTTCCCGAGGGTCTGGTCTCGTCCTTCCCCGTCACCTCTGCTGGAGGCGAATGGAAGATTGTCCAAGGTCTCGAGATCGACGAATTCAGTCGTGCCCGGATTGACGCCTCGGTTGCCGAACTAGTTGAAGAGCGCGATGCAGTTCGCGCGCTCGATCTGATCTAAGGAGTCCATCATGACCAAGATCAAGGTGCTCAACCCGATCGTCGAACTAGATGGCGATGAAATGACACGCATCATCTGGCAGTACATCAAGGACACCTTGATTCTGCCGTACCTCGATGTCGATCTGAAGTACTACGACCTGTCGATCGAGAATCGTGATGCGACCGATGACCAGGTCACGATCGATTCAGCCAATGCGATCAAGCAGTACGGTGTTGGGGTGAAGTGTGCAACGATCACGCCGGACGAAGCTCGCGTCGCAGAGTTTGGCCTCAAGAAGATGTGGAAGTCGCCCAACGGCACCATTCGTAACATTCTCGGTGGCGTCATTTTCCGTGAGCCCATTGTGATTTCGAATGTTCCGCGGCTTGTACCCGGCTGGACGAAGCCGATCATCATCGGCCGACACGCATTCGGGGACCAGTACCGCGCTACTGATTTCGTTGTTCCGGGTCCGGGCAAACTGTCGGTCTCATTCGTCCCCGAGGATGGCAGTGATCCAATCGAGATTGACGTTTACGACTACCCCGGTGGTGGCGTGGCGATGGCTATGTTCAATCTTGACGAGTCGATCCGCGATTTTGCCCGCGCTTCAATGCGTTACGGGCTAGATCGTGGACTGCCGGTTTACCTGTCCACGAAAAACACGATCCTCAAGGCGTATGACGGCCGGTTCAAAGACATCTTCGCGGAGATCTTTGACTCAGAGTTTAAAGATGATTTCGCTGCTGCGGGCATTACATATGAGCACCGACTCATCGACGATATGGTCGCGGCCGCTTTGAAGTGGGAGGGCGGCTACGTCTGGGCGTGTAAGAACTACGACGGTGACGTCCAGAGCGATACCGTCGCTCAAGGCTTCGGCTCACTCGGGCTGATGACGTCGGTGTTGATGACTCCCGATGGCAAGACCGTCGAGGCAGAGGCCGCACACGGCACCGTGACCCGGCATTACCGTCAACACCAGCAGGGCAAGCCAACGTCTACGAATCCGATTGCGTCGATCTTTGCTTGGACGCAGGGTTTGGCAGCTCGTGGCCGCATGGACGGCACGCCTGAGGTAACGCAGTTCGCCGAAACTCTTGAGCGGGTCTGCGTTGAAACGGTTGAGAGCGGCAAAATGACGAAGGATCTCGCTTTGTTGATCGGCCCAGATGCACCGTGGCTGACGACGGAGGATTTCTTGGCTGCGATTGATCAAAACCTACGTACGGCGATGGCCTAACACCTGTGCTGACGATTGTTACGGCAAACGTAAACGGTGTTCGTGCCGCGCAGCGCCGCGGGGGCATCGGCTGGCTTGATTCGGCATCTCCCGACGTGGTGTGCCTTCAAGAGGTTCGTGCAAGCCGCGAACAACTCGACGAGTCGCTCGCCGGGTCAGGCTTGGCGACTTATCGGATCGCACATGCTGAAAGCTCGGACAAGGGCCGGTCTGGTGTTGCTGTTCTGACTAAGGCGAAACACAAGGCCGTTCGTGTTGGGCTGGGGGTCGAAGAGTTTTCGGACGATGGGCGCTGGATTGAAGTGGATCTCGCCACCGATGACGGACTCCTGACGGTTATCTCTGCCTATGTGCATACCGGTGAAGCGACCGATGAGCCGCGGCAAGCCCAAAAGTATCGGTTCCTCGATGCCATGCATGAGCGGCTCGACGCATTGGCGCGACGCAGTGCCCGCAAAAAGGGTGAGGCCGTTGTCTGCGGTGACTTCAATGTTGCTCACACTGAACAGGACATCAAGAACTGGAAAGGTAACCGCGGCAAGGCAGGATTCCTCGAGCAGGAGCGCGCTTACCTAGACCGCTGGCGTGACGAGCTCGGCGTCGTCGATCTTGGTCGGCTTCACGGTGGTCCTGGTCCTGGTCCATACACGTGGTGGTCGTGGCGAGGTCGTGGATTTGATACCGATGGCGGCTGGCGGATCGACTACATCATGGCTACGAAACGGTTAGCTGCCCGGGCAACTGGTGTTCAGGTAGGTAAGGCGCCGACGTACGCGGAGCGGTGGAGTGATCACGCGCCTGTCACGGCGAGCTTCGATCACCCGTCGTTAGGCTTAGTGAGTCGAATATCCTGAACCCGTTCGCGAATATGCGCGGCGGTCGCATCGTCAGGTGCGGACTGTGCCTCTAGTTCGGCAGCGACGCGACGCTGGTAGCGAGATACTTCCGCTGATCGGGTCGCGTCATCCCAGCCGAGAACCTCGCCCATAAGGCGAGATGCATGGCGGGCGGCCACCAGTCCGCGATCACCGGCCTCGAGGTAGAGCCGAGTGCGTCGAGTTAGGACGTCGTCAACGTGCAAGGCGCCTTCGTGAGTGGCCGCGTGAACGATCTCGACGGCCAAAGTGCCCGCGCCGCCAGGCATTTCGGCGCCCAAGTCTGGTTCGCTCATCACGACGTCGAGCAACTCACTCGTCAATTGGCCGTAGCGGTGTGACAGCCGGTTGAGATGTTCGTCATCGATACCGCGAGCACCGGGGTGATTGCGGACCGACGTGAACACCTCAGAAGGTTCGGCCGCGCCAATCAAAGGCACCTCATTAGTCGTCGACGCGGGTAACTCACCAAGGTCGTCGGACAGTGCATTGATCGTGTCTTCGGCCATCACTCGATACGTGGTGTACTTGCCGCCGGTAATGGTGACGAGCCCTGGAATCGGCCGGCGGACAGTGTGCTCGCGCGAAATCTCCGACTCCGATAACCCTTCTGTATCCACCAGTGGACGAAGGCCCGCATAGACGCCGATCACATCGTCCTGGGTCAGGTGGGATGCCAGTGACGTGTTGGCCATGTCGAGTAAGTACGTCAGATCGGCGTGGGTTGCCACTGGATGGCTAAGTCCTTCATGCCACAGAGTGTCGGTTGTTCCAATGATCCAAGACCGACCCCAGGGAAGGACGAACAGAACCGATGTTGGTGTACGCGTGATCAGGGCTAGAGTGCCATTGATGCGGTCGCGTGGAATAACGATGTGCACACCCTTGCTCGGCCGCATCCGGATCGGGTCTTCGACCCCCGCGAGTTTTTCGGTAACTCCGGCCCAAACCCCGGTTGCATTAACGACGGCTTGAGCGGGTACGTGGAAGGTTGTGTTTGTCAGTGCGTCCTTCACAACGGCCCCGGATATGCGCTCACCGTCGCGGGTGAATTCGATAACGCGCGTTGAGGCCGTTACGGCCGCCCCGTGTGCTGCTGCCGTCCGTGCAAGCTCCAAGGTGTGCCGGGCGTCGTCTACTTGGGCGTCGTGATACCTGATTGATCCGGCGAGCGATTCCGGTCTGAGATCGGGGAATGCCTTGAGGGAAGCCGTTTTTGACAGGTGGCTATGTCGAGGAACGCTGGGCTGGAGGCCACCGAGCGTGTCATAGAGGGTTAAGCCTGCACCCACGTACGGCCGTTCCCAAACTCGGTGCGAGAGCGGGTACAGAAAGGGCAGTGGCTCGACCAGATGTGGTGCCAAGCGATCTAGGAGTAGGGATCGCTCGCGCAGTGCCTCCCGGACGAGGGAGAAGTTGAACTGCTCCAGATAACGCAGGCCGCCGTGGACGAGTTTGCTCGAACGACTCGACGTACCGGAGGCGAAGTCGCGCTGTTCGACCAGCCCCACCTTGAGACCTCGCAGCGCCGCATCGAGCGCCACACCGTTGCCCGTAACTCCGCCGCCGACGACCAAGACGTCGACCCCATCTCGCATCCGCTCGATGGCGTCAATGCGAAACGTCGGATCTAATCGAACGGCATCCGTCATGGTGTCCATCTTGCCGCTCGCGCGGGACTCTCGCCGCGAGTTACTGTTCCGCGCCGAAAGAATCTCTAGTATCGGTGTATGGACGTAGAACACATCGGGGGCGCGAGGTGAGTGAATTCCTGCTCAACCTCGGGGTCGTGCTGCTGTTCACGTTGGTTGCCGGCTTCTTCGTCGCCGCCGAAATCGCGTTGATTTCTTTGCGGGAGAGCCAAGTCCAACGAATCGTTGCCGAGCGAGGTAAGCGCGGTAAGCAACTCGCGGACTTGGTGGCGGACCCGAATCGTTTTCTGGCCGCGGTTCAGATTGCTGTCACTACGGCTGCGTTTCTTTCAGCAGGTTTTGGTGCTTCAAGAATGGCGCCGCAGGTAGCACCTCTTTTGGAGAACATCGGCCTGTCTAAGGACCTAGCCGATGGGGTCGCATTTGTTCTGGTCACTCTGCTGCTGGTCTACATATCGCTCGTTCTCGGCGAACTGACGCCAAAACGAATCGCGCTGCAGCGGGCAGAGTCAATAGCTGTGGCATGTGCGGGCTTGGTGGATTGGTTGGCCCGCTTCGCGCGGCCATTCATTTGGCTCCTATCGAAATCCACGGATCTGATGGTGCGGCTACTTGGTGGTGATCCCAATGCGAACAAGGAGGAGATCACCGAAGCCGAACTCCGGGGCATGCTGGCCAGTCAAACCTCGCTTACACCGGAGGAGCGCGAACTCATCGATGATGTTTTCGAAGCGGGGGAACGTGAGGTTCGCGAAATTATGGTGCCGCGCACGGAGGTCGAGTTCCTCGACTCCTCGTTGCCGGCTTACAAAGCGGCACGACGTGTCATGGAACTACCGCACTCTCGGTATCCAGTCTTTGGTGAATCTCAGGACGATGTGATCGGTTTCGTTCACATCCGCGACATCTTGAATCCGGACATCGTTGATCGAGGAATCAAGGTCGGTCAACTCGCTCGCGATGTCCTGCTGATTCCAGGCAGTAAGCGCGTTCTGCCGACAATGTCAGAGATGCGATCAACTGGTGCTCATCTCGCGATCGTCGTTGACGAATATGGCGGTACCGCTGGAATCGTGACGTTGGAGGACCTCGTCGAGGAGCTTGTGGGAGATATTCGCGATGAGTACGACGTAGCCGAGCCTGCCCGTCATCCGTCTGGCGACGCAGTGGTGGATGGATTGCTGAACCTCGAGGACTTCGAAGAGGAAACCGGAATTGAACTCCCTGAAGGACCCTATGAGACAGTGGCCGGATTCATCATCGCGGAGATTGGGGTACTTCCCGAGGTCGGGGTGCACGTCGAGGTAGCCGATCATGTCCTGACCGTCGTTGAACTCGATGGTCGACGAGTCGCGCGGGTTCGAGTAGAACGGCTGGCTAACCCCGGTGGCCCTGCCGAGGGCTCGACGGTGACAGAATCTCCCGCATGACTGATCTGGCTCGAGTTCTTTCAGGTATCCAGCCGACAGCTGGGTCGTTCCAGCTTGGCAACTACCTGGGGGCCGTCCAGAACTGGGTCTCCCTCCAGGACACCCACGACGCCCTTTACTGCATTGTCGATCTGCACTCAATCACCGTCGAGCAAGAGCCGCAGGAACTGCGCCGGAACATTCTGCTCGGCTACGCCCAACTCTTAGCTGCTGGCATCGATCCCACGCGTGCGACGATCTTCGTGCAGAGCCATGTGCCTGAACATGCTCAGCTGGGCTGGGTCTTGGAATGTATCACCGGCTACGGCGAGGCGTCCCGAATGACGCAGTTCAAGGATAAATCGTCGAAGGGTGACAGTGAGCGAGCTTCGGTGGGCTTGTTTACCTACCCGATCTTGATGGCTGCAGATATCTTGTTGTACCAAGCCGATGAGGTTCCGGTTGGCGAGGATCAGCGTCAGCACCTTGAGTTGACTCGGGATCTTGCGCAGCGATTCAACACTCGCTTCGGGCAAACGTTCGTCGTCCCCAAGCCCTTGATCGTCAAGGAGACTGCCAAGATTCTTGACCTTCAGGATCCGACGTCAAAGATGAGCAAGTCCTCTCCGACGGGAGCGGTGTTCCTGCTGGATGACCCCAAGACGATCGCGAAGCGACTTAAGTCCGCCGTCACAGATAGTGAAACTGAGATTCGTTACGACCCGGCGGCCAAACCTGGTGTTTCAAATCTGCTGACGATTGTCGCGGCCTTTACTGGTCGCGATGTGCGAGCAGTGGAAGCCGATTACGACGGTAAGGGTTATGGCGCGTTGAAGACTGATGCTGCTGAAGTTGTAGTCAACTTCGCTGCACCTTTCGCTGAACGCGTGAATGAACTCATCAGCGATCCTGCTGAATTGATTCGACTGATGGATCAGGGTGCCGCCAAGGCTCGTGCGGTTGCAGCGCCGACGCTTGCCGCAGTGTACGAGCGGCTCGGCCTAGTCAAGGGCAACGCCTAGTGGGCGGCTCCTCCTTGCTGATTGGGGTCGCGCTTGCGATCCCCGATCCGTGGGGCTCAGAGATCGAGGGCTGGCGCGAATCGTTCGGAGATCCGCAGGCATCGTCGATCCCTGCTCATATCACCCTTCTGCCACCGACTCGGATTTCCGAGGCCGATCTGCCCGCTATTCGCGAGCATCTGACGCACGCCGCGGCAGCGACGATGCCATTCGATGTGCAGTTACGCGGCGCCGGTACGTTTCGGCCGGTGTCGCCCGTGGTCTTCGTTTCTGTGTCGCAAGGTATCTCCGGCTGTGAACAGTTGGAGGCGCGAATACGTAGCGATGTGCTCGAGCGCGATCTGGATTATCCGTATCACCCCCACGTCACGGTGGCGCACGATGTACCCGAGGCAGTTTTAGACCAGGCGTTTGAGAGCCTGTCTGGGTTCACCGCGAGCTTCACGGCCACGGAGTTTGCGCTCTACGTACATGACGACTCTGGCGTGTGGCAGGTGTTCGAGCGGTTCCCGCTTGCTGAGTCGCACGGCTAGTCGTTCATGCCCCTTGGCGCTATCTGGCTGACGTCGCTGACGTTTCCACTCGAGAGTCACCTACGGCGGCATGACGGCCGTGCCCTCGTACTCCTGACCGTCGGCTGATAGTTCGGCGTCGGAGTACGACGGCAGTGACACCCACCATCGTGGCGAGAAGCCCAATCAGCAGCGGAAGTTTTGAACTCGACTGTTGGCCAGTGTAATCCGCACTGCCCAATGCGTCGGTCGTAGAACTAGTTCCCGATGTGTCGACCGATGGGTTGGTTGCCGAGGATGTTGACGGCAGACTGTTTGCGGCTACTGGGCGTACGAGCGTCCCGATCGGTGTGAGCGCCGTCCTGTTTGCGAAGCCCCAATTCAGAAGTGCGGTTGCAGCTCGTTCGGTTGGCTCGTGAATCTGGAACAGGGTTACAACCAGTAGATGACCGCCGCGATCTGCCGCTGCCCAGAATGTGCGATGGGCAAGTGAGGTGAAGCCGGTCTTCCCACCCGCGATTCCCGGATAGTTGTGACGCAGCAGACGGTTCTCGGTGAAGATCTTAAATGTCTTTCGGGGCTGCCCGACCTTAGGCATGTAGCCGGGAAAGTTGTAACTCTTCGTACTGGTAACCGTGCGAAAGTCTTGAATCTTCAGTGCCGCCGCAGCAATGAGCGCCATGTCATATGCGCTTGTGACTTGACCGTCCGCATCTAGTCCACTCGGATTCACCACATGCGTGTCGAGGGCCTGCAGCTGGTGAGCCATAGTCTGCATGGCCTCAACCGTTTTTGGCGCACCCCCGTATTGATCCGCGAGGGCCATGGCCGCGTCGTTGCCACTAGGCAGAAGCAAACCGTTCCACAGGTCCCACACCGTGTACGTCGCCCCGCTGACAATGCCCACGTGCGATCCATCTACGCGCACGTCGCGATCGGTGGCTGTATGGACCGTGTTTCGGTCCAGCAGCGGCATGAGCGCGACGCTGGTCAAGGTTTTTAACGTACTCGCGGGTCGCACCCGTGCATGCGGATTCTTCGCAGCAAGTACGTCACCGGTCGTAAGATCGGCCAGCAGCCAGGTATCAGCGTCGATCTTCGGCAACGGTTTTGCAGTGGGGAGCGGGTGTTCGATAACACCGGCTCCGGCTAGTAGGGGACCCCCAATTAGCTCGGTCGCGCTCGCTGGCCCAACGAGTGTGCCCGCGGTCAACAGGCTGGCAAGGCAGGTTGTAGCTACCGCGCTGCGCAGCGTGCGGACTCGGTTCACCTCTGGAGACTAACTCGGTGACGATCAGATCCTGACCTTTTGCGACACGATCAAACCGAACGGATGAGGTCCATCGGGGTCGACTGATCTGGTGATGTGGCGTGACAAGTCTCACCCGGATCTCCCTGCCACGATGGTCGCGCCCGCACTAACGTAGAGGTACTAAATCCTAGGAGTGAAAGAACACTTCTGCGGAGTATTTGGGCGGCGTTTTGGAGGCACTGTGGCGCGTCAGACGGAATCTGGCTTGCCCATCGAACCGGTGTATGGATCGAAGGTTCTTGCTGGTTGGGATCCTGAAAGCCAACTCGGCGAGCCCGGACAGTACCCGTTCACACGGGGTGTTTATCCAAGCATGTACACCGGTCGTCCGTGGACGATGCGGCAGTACGCGGGCTTTGGTACGGCGACGGAAAGTAACGCTCGCTACCACCAGCTGATCGCTGCGGGAACCACGGGATTGTCAGTCGCGTTCGACCTGCCGACGCAGATGGGTTACGACTCCGATCACCAACTTGCGCATGGTGAGGTCGGTAAGGTTGGTGTTGCGATCGACTCCATCGAAGACATGCGAATGCTGTTCGACAAGATCCCGCTCGGTGAGGTCTCGACCTCGATGACGATCAACGCGCCGGCGTCAATCTTGCTACTCCTGTATCAATTGGTTGCAGAAGAACAGGGCGTCACGGCCGATCGACTTACCGGCACGATTCAAAACGATGTTCTCAAGGAGTACATCGCCCGTGGTACGTATATCTATCCACCAGCGGAATCACTGAGGCTCATCACCGATATCTTCAGTTACTGCAAGGCTGAGTTGCCGAAGTGGAACACAATTTCCATCTCGGGTTATCACATGGCTGAGGCCGGAGCCACGCCGGCGCAAGAGATCGCATTCACGCTCGCCAATGGCATCGCATACGTCAGAGCAGCCATCGACGCAGGTATGCCTGTAGACGAGTTCGCCCCAAGGCTTGCGTTCTTCTTTGTCTCGCGTACGACGCTGCTCGAGGAAGTGGCGAAGTTCCGCGCAGCCCGTCGAATCTGGGCTCGAATAATGCGCGATGAATTTGGCGCTCAAGATCCCAAGAGTCAAATGCTCCGCTTCCATACGCAAACTGCTGGCGTTCAACTGACCGCTCAGCAACCAGAAGTCAACCTCGTTCGCGTTGCCGTTCAAGGTCTTGCAGCGGTGCTTGGCGGAACCCAGTCGTTGCATACGAATTCATTCGACGAGGCAATCGCATTGCCAACGGCGAAAGCGGCTCGACTGGCCCTTCGTACACAGCAAGTCCTGGCTTTCGAAACAGACGTGACGAGCACCGTTGATCCGTTTGCGGGCTCATACGTCGTTGAATCGATGACCGATCAACTCGAAGATGCCATCGTCGCGCTGATGAAGCAGGTCGAGGATCTGGGTGGTGCGGTAGCCGCGATCGAAACCGGTTTCCAAAAGTCGGAGATTGAACGTTCGGCGTACCGCATCTCGCAAGAGATCGACTCCGGTGAGCGCATTGTCGTCGGCGTCAATCACTTCACCATTGACGAGCATGAAAAGTACGAGCCACTTCGCGTCGATCCGACCATCGGTGAGGCGCAGCGTCATCGCTTGGAGAGTTTGCGTGCCAATCGCGATCAGGCCGTCGTCGACGCGGCGCTAGTTGCCCTTCGGGCCGCGGCCCAAGGCTCAGATAACGTCCTGTATCCGATGCGCGATGCACTCCGAGCCCACGCAACGGTGGGCGAGGTATCCGATGCACTTCGCGATGTTTGGGGCGCATACACGCCCGCGGATACCTTCTGACCGCGGTAGCGTTACTCCGTGAGCGTTGAAGCTGGGCCAATCGCACCGAGGAGCGCATCCGATCATGTGACGGGAGCGGCGACGCATGTCCCGCTCGACGTCATTCGCCGGGCGCCGAAGGCGTTGCTTCATGACCACCTTGACGGAGGGCTTCGGCCGCAGACCGTGATCGATCTGGCCGCGTCGTCCGGATACGATCGACTCCCTACGACGGATCCAGCCGAACTGGCCCATTGGTTTGTCGAATCAGCAGATTCCGGTTCACTCGAGCGGTACTTGGAGACCTTCGAGCACACCGTTGCGGTCATGCAGACGCATGAAGCACTGGTGCGGGTGGCTCGGGAGTGTGTGGAGGATCTGGCCGAAGATGCAGTGGTGTACGCCGAGGTGCGATTTGCGCCGGAACTTCATTTGTCTCGCGGTCTGAGCCTCGACGAGGTTGTCGGCGCAGTTCTCGAGGGCTTTCGAATTGGTGAAGTCCAGGCCGCGGAAAAGGGTTCCAACATCCGAGTGCGCACCTTGCTCACGGCGATTAGATCCGCGGCCCGCTCGCGTGAAATTGCCGAACGTGTTGTTCGCTACCGAGATCAAGGCGTCGTTGGATTCGATATCGCTGGTGCTGAGGCGGGTTATCCACCTTCGCGGCACATGAATGCATTTGAGTACCTGCGTGGCGAGTCGTGCCACATCACGATCCACGCGGGTGAAGCATTTGGTCTTCCCAGCATTCACGAAGCAGTGGCTTTCTGCGGGTGCGAACGACTTGGTCACGGTGTGCGGATTATTGATGACATCCATGTTGATTCGTCGGGTAATGCTCGCCTCGGCCGGTTGGCATCGTATGTTCGAGACTTGCGTATTCCACTTGAACTCTGTCCGTCATCCAATCTTCAGACGGGTGCGGCGACGTCGATCGTTACGCATCCCATTGGCTTGCTCACCAAATTACGTTTCCGAGTTACCGTCAACACCGATAACCGACTGATGTCTGGCACGTCCATGAGTCGCGAGATGGCCCTGCTTTCAGAGGGACTCGGTTGGGGTTTACGAGAAATGCAATGGGTTACCGTCAATGCGCTCAAGAGCGCCTTCATTCCATTCGACGAGCGACTGGTGCTGATCGAAAAGTACGTTAAGCCCGCGTACGCGAGTTTGATCGCCGAACTCGACTAGCCGAGAAGTTGTTGACCGAACTCGTACGTGAGCGCGATACCTGCCACGATCAACAACAAGCCCGCGATTCGCTGTGCTACCAATATGTTTCGGGGTGACAGACGTTCTCGCCCCTGGGCGACAATCGCTGCGATCACAACTTTGGTTCCAACGAGTAGGGCGAAGAACGCCACCAGAAATCCTATTGCGCTGACAGGCGACGAGTTCCATGCCGCGAGAAGAATTGGTCCACCGACCACAATCCAGAACAACCACGGATGTGGTGAAAGTAGATTGAGGAGAGTGCCGCGAGTGAGCGGATCGGATGTGGTGGCGATGAGTGAGGCGTCCTGCTCAATGCGCGTCTTGAGCGCGTCAATGCCCAGCCACATGACATAGAGTCCTCCGGCGACGCCGAGCAAGGCAGCAAGTCTGGTGGGAATTGCGTGTACAAACAGAAGACTGATCGTGATGATTATCGAGTCCGTGACCAGTGGCGAGAGGGCCACTCGGGCACCTGCACGAAAACCTCGAGCCAACGTAGTTGTGATGACCAGTGCCAACAGCGGACCGGGTGAGATCCCGGCGCCAAGCCCGAGGGTCAGGCCAAGGAATACGTACCGCACGACTATTTGGCAGAACGGTTTGTCGACGCAGTGGATGACGATGATGCGGCATCGTCATCCTGAAGAATTTTGGTGGCCACCCAGGCTGGCCCGGTCTCAAGGAATCCGCGGCGGGCGTACCAGCGGCGAGGCCAATCGTCTGCCAATGCGGTGAGCACGGCGTAATCGCTGCCCGCAGATCGAGCAAGCGAGAGGGCTGTCTCAATCAGAATCTCACCGTATCCACGCTTGCGGTGATCGGCGAGCGTGGTGACACCGTCAAGTTCGGTGGCCCAATCTTTGATGGCGATGTCGCAGCAGGCGACGAATTCGTTTGAATGTGCGGCAACATCTGGATTTCGAATCGCGAAACTAATGAATTGCGTTGAACGCGAGTAGGTTTCACGCCTTCCGACTAACTGTCGCACTGTTTCATCGTCGGCGGTTGGGAGCCATTCTTCGCGCCACAGCCGCGCATTGAATGGGCTCATCGTGTCTTCGTCAACGATGGCAACGAGGGGAGACACTGGTAAGACGTCTGCGTCCGTCAGAGGGCGGACCATCTGTAATTCCGGTTCCATCGTGTAGCCAGCCTGAGTGAGACCGTCGACGGTTGCTGCAGATAGTTCACACATTGCCATGACATAGCGGTGGTTGAAATCACGACTGCCGAGCAGCTGCTCGGTCCATTCGATCAGTTGATCGGCCCCAGGATCGCGTCGTACCAGGACGCCGTTGTTCGCGTGTGAGCGTGGCCACTCCGGGGTCAGCAAGCCCCACGAGTGACTATCAAATTCGACGAGCGTTGTTGCCCTGCCGCGAGTTATCTGCGCGTACCAGTCGTGCACCTCTTCGCTGAGTTGCACCGGGGCCTTTGGGTCATCACTCATAGGGAGAGCCTAGTCGTGTTGATTGTCGAAGTCGGGATACAGTCGTGGTGGCACCTGCTGTGTGGACAGGCCATCGGCGTGCTGACATCTTCGGAGTTTCGACATGGTCGACAATGTCCCAGCCCACCAGCGGATGCATCACTTTGACGCAGCCCAGACACACCTCATTTTGGATTACGTTACCGAGCGCTTATCCATGGACGAAACGCCGTTGGACTTTCCCGGTGATAAGGGGGTCATCGACTCAGTCTTGAACGGCCTCGTCACGGCAGAGGGAATTCCCACCGAACGGGCCCTCGGAATCTACGACGATGATGTGTCCAAGACGGTTCTGTCTGCCGATTCGCCTCGATTCTGGGCGTTCATTCCGAATGCGCCAACGAAGGCGTCACTGCTCTTTGACATGATCGTGTCGGCGGCGTCTCTGCAAGGTATTTCCTGGCTCGAGGCCGCGGGTGCCGTCGCGGCGGAGAATCAGGTACTGCGCTGGATTTCCGACGCAGCTGGCCTTCCATCGACCTCGGGTGGTGTGTTTGTCAGCGGAGGATCAGCTGCAAATCTCTCCGCATTGACGGTGGCGCGTGACATCGGCCGTCGGCGATTAATCGAGAAGTACGGTCCCGAGGCGCGCTTGAGCCGACTCAGAATTGCGGTCAGCGAGCAGGTGCATTCGTCAATCAAGAACACCCTTTCGATCTTGGACATCGATCCACTGATCGTGCATCCCGCAGACCATCGTTTACTTGGCTCAGATCTGGCTGACGTCTTGGCTGCCGATTCTGATCCCGAATCTGTCGTGGGTGTCGTAGCGACGTCGGGTACGACCAATGCAGGCATCGTTGACGATCTTGCCGGTATCAGTGCGGTCGCAAAGCAGTACGGGCTTTGGTTTCACGTTGATGGTGCCTACGGTGGTGCTGGGCTGTTTGCACCAAGCGTGCGTGCGCAGTACTCGGGAATCGAGAATGCTGACTCGTTCATTGTTGATCCGCATAAGTGGCTCTTTGCTCCATTCGATTGTGCAGCCCTTGTTTATCGAGATCCTGCTTTAGCCAAAAGTGTGCACACTCAAAAGGCTGGCTATCTCGATGCGATTCATCATGACGACGGCTCGTACGAATGGAATCCGACGGACTACGCCTATCACCTCACGAGGCGTGCACGTGGTCTACCGCTGTGGTTCTCGCTCATCGTCAATGGCACCGATGCTTATACGGAGGCGATTGAGCACGGAATCGCCCTCACGCGTGAGGTCGCTTCGGAGATTGAACAACGTGCCAACCTCGAACTTATCCGCGAGCCAACACTGAGTGTGGTGCTGTTCCGTCGAATCGGGTGGACATCGGCCGATTACGACGCGTGGGCTCACGATCTACTCGTGCGGCAGGTCGCCTTCGTTACCAGTACCACGTGGGAAGGCGAGGTTGTAGGACGTTTCGCATTCGCACACCCGGCTACGACATTTGCCATGGTGGTTGAAGCGCTGGACGCACTCGACGTTGATTCCGCAGGATGACGACGTGAACTCGTCGCTGGGCACCTACCGCCTTGGTGGCGGCCGTGTTGTTGCGCTGTGGATCATCGGCTTGGTCGCACTCATGGCCATCAGCGCGCTGGTAACCGAGAGTGGCCGCAACCGCATCATCTCGGTCGGTTTATGTGTTGCGGTCATGTGTGTCTCGTACCTGCTCGGCGTGCGGCCCGCCGTCATGGAGGGCCCAGACGAGCTAAAGGTCCTCAAT
Organism: uncultured bacterium; assembly: GCA_903826575.1. Classification (GTDB taxonomy): domain Bacteria; phylum Actinomycetota; class Actinomycetes; order S36-B12; family CAIYMF01; genus Longivirga. The sequence goes on along the minus strand of CAIKEU010000047.1, from coordinate 124,352 downwards.
CCCCTTCGCACGGTTCACATTTCGTGGTCCTTGATCTCAGACGTTACTGTCAAGGATGTAGTGATCATCGACACTGAGCAGGGATCGATTCGCTGTTACGCGCTTCCTCGTAGGGAACGTCGCTCCGCCGCGTCCGTCGTGAACTCGACGCTTAACTCTCGCATCCCGATGGGATCTGATGCCTCGGCCGCGAACCTGAATGTGTCAGGGTCCGTCGTGGATGTCATCCGGGAGCATGCACAGGCTCTTGGTTCGGGGGCGCGCGAAAACGTTTCCGTTTCAAAGACGGTCGACAGAGATGTCGTCGTGGCATTAGTCACTCTCGCTGCCGCCCTGCTCAGTGCAGGCGTATCACTCTGGGCATGATGTGCGCATGAACCAAGAACGCGAGGTTTTCGCGGCCGGACACACATCCGCTGGGCTGCAGGTTGAACTCGTCCCCTTCATCCCCGCCAACATGATCGAGGAGCCATCGCCGTACGACTCATGGCCGGACGATCAGCCGAAGTCGATTCCCGCCGAGCTGGCGCGATTTCACATTGAGGTAACTGACCACGATGGCCTGCGCGCCATTGCAGGAAGTCTGTCCTGGCATGCGGTGTGGTACGGCCCGAACGAAGGTTCCAAGGCGTGGAATATTGGTATCGGCTTAGGTGAGCACGCTCGCGGTCACGGAATAGGAACTGTTGCCCAACGGCTGCTTGCCGAGTACTTGCTCGCCACGACGTCAATCGACCGCATCGAGGCCAGTACAGACGTCACCAACGTTGCTGAGCAAAAATCCCTTGAAAAGGCGGGCTTTACGCGCGAGGGACTTCTGCGCGGTGCACAAGAAAGAGCAGATGGGCGGCACGATTTACTGTCGTACTCGTTCATTCGAGGCGACGCGTAACCTCATCGCCGTTTATCGTCGATGAGGTGAGCTAGATCCGATCAAGTACTTTGGCTAGGAGCCTGCCAAGTTGCTGCGCGGAAGCGGCGCCGTTGGCGAGAACTTCGTCATGATTGAGTGCATCGCCGGTCATTCCGGCCGCGAAATTTGTGACGAGGGAAATGCCCAAGATTTCCATACCCGCTTCACGGGCGGCGATCGCTTCGATGGCGGTGGACATGCCAACGAGATCCGCGCCGATGCTTCGGGCCATCCGAATCTCCGCGGGGGTTTCATACTGCGGCCCTCGGAATTGGATGTAGACGCCCTCAGGCAGCGCCGGGTTAATGTCCTTGCAGGCACGACGAAGCCGAGTTGAATACAGATCGGTCAGGTCAACGAAGGACGCCCCGGGCAATGGCGAGGTGGCAGTGAAGTTGATGTGATCACTGATCAGTACGGGGGTTCCGGGGCTCCAGTCTGGATTGAGCGAACCTGCACCGTTGGTAAAGATGATGGTCTGGCAACCTGTGGCGGCTGCTGTACGTACTGGATGTGCCACCGCGTCAACGCCGTGTCCTTCGTACAGGTGGGTTCGACCCATGAAAAGAAGGACATTCTGCTCGCCTCGACGAACGCTGCGAACGAGGCCACCGTGACCGGGCACCGTGGAGGGGGCAAAGAAAGGCAGTGCCGTTGTGTCGGCTTCCCATGCTGTTTCGCCAATTTGATCGCAGGCGGCTGCCCAGCCCGAACCAAGTACTAGAGCGACGTCATGTTGGGCGATCCCGGTCTGCTCGGATATTGCCGTCGCCGCGATCTGCGCGGACTGTTTCGCGTTATGTCCGTGGTCCGATGTAATCACAACTGCGCGCTATCGGTGTGCTTGTGTGAACACATGGCATGTCAGCCGTTACTGCGGCAGGGCCGCGACCGCAGTGCGGAAACATAATCGTGCGGTGCACCCGCGGCCTCGGCCGCATCGGCGATGATTCCGAGGTAGCGCGCACTTGGCAGGCCGCCTTCGTAGTCGTCTAAGACGTAGAGCCAGGCGGTGACATCTCCGTCCAAGGTCGCAACACGGACACGAATCTTGACGTAGATATCGAGTTCGGCGCCCTCCCAGCCGTCCAACCCGGCTTCATCGTGTGGTGCGATGTCGTAGAGCGCGACGAAGACTTGGCTTTGCGGATCCTCGACGACGGTCGCCAGGGATCCCTCCCAACCGCGATCTTCACCGCCGAACGTCAGACGCCAACCCTGCAGCCAACCGGCACCAGCGACGGGTGAATGTGGGGCACGTAGCGACATCTGAAGTGGATCTAGATTGCTCGCATACGCCGCATAAAGTGTCACGCTACGAGACTACCGAGAAGCGGTACGCAAGAATGGTAGTTATGACGCGTGTGGTGATTATTGGTGGCGGTCCAGGTGGGTACGAAGCGGCGTTCACGGCGGCGCGGGCAGGTGCCCACGTCACGATCGTTGAGGAGCTTGGTTTAGGTGGATCGGCGGTGCTCACCGACTGCGTTCCGAGTAAGACACTGATCGCCACGGCTGAATTGATGACGATCTCAGCTTCGAGCGGTGCGCTCGGGTTGCGGGTTAATGACGACGAACCGAAGCCAGGTGTTGTCTCGGTTGATCTTGGCGTCGTCAATAGCAGGGTACGTGAACTCGCTTCCGCACAGTCAACCGATATTGCTTCGCAACTCGAAGACCTAGGCGTTCGGATTGTTCATGGTCGTGGCCGGCTCGCCGGACCGTCAGTCGTCGTCGCCGATCTTGGTCGAGGTGGTTCGGAAGCAATTGAGTCCGATGTCGTACTCGTAGCGACCGGTGCACGGCCCCGCGTTGTGGCTGATGCAGAGCCCGATGGCGAGCGCATTTTGACGTGGGACCAGCTGTACAACATTGAGTCTGCGCCCGAGCACATGATCGTTGTTGGATCGGGTGTCACGGGCGCGGAGTTCGCGTCGGCGTACACGTCTCTGGGTTCTAAGGTCACCTTGGTGTCCTCACGGGATCGTGTTCTGCCAGGTGAGGATGCCGATGCATCTCAGGTACTCGAAGACGTGTTCCGACGTCGAGGTATGAATCTTCTCAATCAGTCTCGCGCGCAATCCGTCGCGCGTCACGGTGATGGTGTTGTCGTCACTCTTGCCGACGGTCGAACTGTCGAAGGAAGTCACTGCCTGATGGCAGTGGGATCTGTTCCAAATACTGCGAACATGGGGTTGCTTGAGGCTGGTGTTGCCCTCAACGACATGGGGTACATCATTGCCGACCGAGTTTCGCGAACCTCGGCTCGCGGGGTTTACGCAGCAGGCGATGTGACGGGTGTTCTGATGTTGGCGTCGGTTGCTGCAGCGCAGGGCCGAATCGCGATGATGCACCACCTAGGTGAAGCGGTTACGCCGTTACACCTAGATTCGGTAGCTAGTAACGTGTTCACGGATCCGGAAATTGCCACCGTTGGAGTTACGCAACAGCAGATCGACGAGCAGGGCCTAGACGTCCATACCGTCAAGATGCCGCTGTCCACAAACGCACGTGCCAAAATGCAGGGCATTCACGATGGCTTTGTGAAACTCTACTGCCGTGCTGGCTCCGGGATGGTCGTCGGTGGTGTGGTGGTGGCTCCTCGGGCCAGTGAACTGATCTTCCCCATTTCTATGGCAGTCGAGCAGCGATTGTCCGTAGATCACATCGCCGCAACGTTCGCGGTGTATCCGTCGCTGACGGGATCGGTCGCAGAGGCCGCACGTCAACTACATCAGCAGCGGTTGTAGCCAGTCCGGTGGTGGCTGACTTAAAAGTCGCCACCACCGCCGAAGTCGCCGCCGCCGAAACCGCCGCCACCACCAAAGTCCATTCCGCCACCGCCACCGAAGTCGCCACCGCCACCAAAGCCGCCGCCAGTGCCGAAACCGCCGCCACTGCCAGAGCTCCAACTGCCGGAACTCCAGCCACCGGCCATCGGCCCGTAATAACCGCCGCCAAACATGTTGCCCATCATCGTGCCCATGAAGATGGTCGACATAATGTCTGCGCCGCTGTAGGCGTAGTAGCCGCCGACGTAGGGTCCGTAGATTGCGCCTCCGCGCCAGTACGGCACCATCTGCCCACCTACGTTCACCTCACGAGCCTGCGGCATGAGTCCGGCCTGCAACTGGATGGAACATCGCGAGCAGACCGGAATTGCGCGAGCAGTGCCGCCATCGGGAGCCCACATGATGTCTTCAACACTTGGGCCATGACGCGGATCCACGAAGCATGGTGCACGTCGCTCGGGCATCTTCTGACCGGTGAGTTGCGCACTCACACATGCGAGTGAATAACGCCCGTCTTCCAAGATCGTTGTAACGCGCGCGGCCTGCTCCGGAGCGGTCATAGCCTCGGCACTGTTCTTCGCCTGGTCGTACAGGTCGAGAGCATTCTTCGCGTGCGTGCGCCCCTCATCAGTCAAACGAGGATCGTTGACGTCGAGAGCCATAACCTCTTCACCGAATTGCGTGACGTCCTCGTCAACGACGGTTCGGATTGCTTGCAATTGGGCATGGGCCTCCTTGCGCTTGCGGCTGCGCACGAAGAACAGTCCACCGATCGTCGCGGCGCCAAGGCCACCGAAAAGCAGGAGTCCCGGCCAGATACTCGTTGTGTCACCTGTCTGACCCGTAATGCGCTTTCCCGAGCTTGCGACAAATGAATCTAGAACAGCGAAGACACCGTCGTTCGCATGCTTGCGGAAGGCTTCAGTGGCTAGGTCACTGACAGCGACAGAGGTGTCGCCGGCACGAAATGAGGGGCCGACCACAACCGCGTAGGTTCCGGTAAGTCCAACTTCCTGACGAAGTTGCCGCAAGGTTGAGGTTGGATCGCCGCTAACCATCGCTGTGGAAGGCAAGATGGCGATGAAATATGGGTGATCGATCTTCGAGATTCGGGCACGTAACGCATCCGCCTGCGCCGAGGTGATGGTGGGATTCGCGTCCGGTGCGACGAACACAGACTCGCCTTGACGTAGGGCTGCGGCCGCATCCGAAACTGTCGTCTCAGCCATGGCACCCGGGGCCACGATGACGCCTAAGACAGCGCAGACGGTCAACATGACGCCAGCGAGGGCCGTGCGTACCCAGCCCGTACGAGATCTTCCGGCAGAAGCGTAAATCGATGCAGAACTCATACCCCCATACTGACCCACGAACGGCCCTGAAGCATGTAGGGGCATGCTGATGCCGGCGTGCGTCGGCACCCACTCGAAAGCGTGGGCCGATGCGCTATCGAGTGGCTAGTCCTTGATTTCTAGCAAGACCGTGCCGCTTGGGACTGTGGCGCCGACCTCGGCGGTAAGGCCAGTAATCGTCCCGGCCTTATGCGCATTGAGGGGTTGTTCCATCTTCATCGCTTCGAGGACGACGACCAGATCCCCGGCAGCCACCGTTTGGCCTTCGGCTACAGCAACTTTGACGATGGTCCCCTGCATGGGCGCAGCCACTGCGTCCCCAGATGCTGCATGTGCGGACTTCTTTGCCTTGCGTGCAGGGGCTTTGGCTCCAGAACCGGTGCCGCCGGAGGAACTAACCGATAGACCGCTAGGCAGAACTACCTCAATGCGCTTACCGCCAACCTCGACGGTCAGGCTTTGACGTGCAGCAGGTTCGTCGACATCGGCGGCTGTGCCTGAATAGGGCGGGATCTCATTGACGAACTCGGTTTCGATCCAGCGGGTGTGGACCTTGAACGGAGTGTCGTCATCGGTTGCGAAATCAGGTTCGCGAACAACGGCTCGATGGAAAGTAAGTGCAGTGGCAATACCTTCGATGTCGAATTCGTCGAGGGCGCGGCGTGCACGTTCGAGCGCTTGCATCCGCGTACTTCCAGTGACGATCAGCTTGGCCAACAGCGAATCGAAGTTGCCACCGATAACGTCACCGGTTGTGAAGCCTGCGTCTAGACGAACTCCGGGCCCTGACGGTGGATTCCAAACGGACAAAACCCCGGGGGCTGGTAGGAACGAGCGGCCCGGATCTTCGCCGTTGATTCGGAACTCGATCGAGTGACCTCGGATCTCGGGATCATCAAAGCCGAGTTCCTCGCCGTTTGCGATGCGGAACTGTTCACGCACTAAGTCAATGCCGGTGACTTCCTCCGAAACGGGGTGTTCTACTTGAAGCCGCGTGTTGACTTCGAGGAAGGAAATGGTTCCGTCTACACCGACGAGGAACTCACACGTGCCAGCCCCGTAGTACCCGGCTTCGCGGATGATCGCCTTGGATGCTCGGTATAGCTCATCAATCTGAGCCTGCGTCAGGTAGGGAGCAGGCGCCTCTTCGACCAGCTTTTGGTGGCGACGCTGAAGCGAACAGTCACGTGTAGATACGACAACGACATTGCCGTGCTGATCAGCCAGGACCTGAGTCTCAACATGCCGGGGGTGATCGAGATACCGCTCCACGAAGCATTCACCTCGACCGAAGGCCGCAATGGCCTCGCGAACCGCCGAATCGTAGAGCTCAGGTATTTCCTCCAGAGTGCGAGCAACCTTGAGTCCACGCCCACCGCCACCGAAGGCAGCCTTGATCGCGATTGGTAATCCGTGAGCCGTGGCAAAAGCGACGATCTCATCCGCGGTTGTTACTGGATCCGGGGTGCCTTCAACCTGTGGTGCTCCAGCGCGCTGAGCAATGTGACGGGCACTAACTTTGTCGCCCAGTGAGCGAATGGCATCGGGCGGCGGGCCAATCCAGGTAAGCCCTGCGTCGATGACGGCCTGAGCGAAGTCTGCGTTCTCCGACAAAAATCCGTAGCCGGGGTGAACAGCATCTGCTCCGCTGGTGCGGGCCACCCCGATGAGTTTGTCGATCACGAGGTACGTCTCGGCTGCTGTTGCGCCATTGAGCGCATACGCCTCGTCAGCGGCCTTCACGTGCAGTGCGTCGCGGTCAGGATCGGCGTACACCGCAACGCTTGTCAGACCTTCGTCACGGCAGGCGCGGGCAACCCTGATCGCAATCTCGCCGCGGTTGGCGATGAGCACCTTCGAGATGGCCATGTTCGGCGACTCCTCGTCTTGAAGTTGACGTATCCGTCACGGTCAATCGTTCGTTCACTACGTAGGTTACGAGTGTCACAACCATGTCACTCGTAGAAGGGTGCCAGAGCCCGTTGCTGTCGTCTGCGGTAGTTGTGATTCTTACTGGTGGTAATACTCACATTTCCCATACAAACGGACGATTGCTAAGCCCGAACAGTCGCGTTCGACCACAGTTCGGTCCATCCGATCCCGAGTTCGCTCACAAGGTGACGAAGCATCGGAAGGGAGAGCCCGACGACGTTCGACCAATCGCCGTCGATGAACTCGACGAATGCTCCGCCGATCCCGTCGAGAGTGAAGGCACCAGCGACGTTAAGCGGTTCACCGGTCTGCACGTAGGCGTGGATGGTTTCATCGTCGATCGCTGCGAATTGCACGTTCGTTGCCGCGATGGCGTTAGCGGCCTGATCGTCCTGCGGCGCCTGGCCCAAGACGATAACGGCGTGACCGGTAATCAGTTGACCGGCGCGGCCACGCATTCGCCTCCAGCGCTCAACTGCGTCCGCGTGATCGAGTGGCTTGCCGAGTGCTGTTCCGTCGAGGTCTAGAACGGAGTCGCAACCAATGATGATCGTGGTGTGCTCGCTGCTGTATTCAGAACGCATTTCGTCCGCGATCACGGCAGCTTTGGCTATGGCAAGGGACTGGGCGATATCCCCGGGGTCGGTGCGACCTTCCGTAGCGAGGATGATTTGCAGACCTTCCTCGTCCACATTGCTAACTTTCACGTCCGCCGAAATTCCGGCCGACGTAAGTAGTTTCAGCCGGGCCGGGGATGCAGATGCGAGGACAACGCGAAACTGTCGCTCCAAACTTTCAGTGTTGTTGAACGTTGTCACCGGTTACCTTCATCGAAGTGGGAGTGAGTGAGACCAGCCCCCGGCTGGTAGTGCCTTACGTAACGTCGAGTCTGGGGAAGCCCAGCGGGATCGCTCACGGGGGGTCTTGCTTGCCGTCGAAACCGACGCGGTTGCGGACGCCAGAACCGCAACAAGAGCGGCAAGTTCTTCGGCGGTTGGCGTACCGCGAACGATGCGCAGATGCGGCACATTGACTGCATCGTGGCTCATAGTGGAATGTTCCCATGCTTCTTGGGAGGCAAACTCGCTCGCTTTGTTCGTAGGGCACGTAGTGCGCGGGTGATCTGAGCTCGGGTTTCACTCGGCCGAATAACTGCGTCGATGTAGCCCCGCTCCGCCGCGATGTACGGGTTAGCCAAGGTGTGTTCGTAGTTTTCAATCAACTCAGCACGACGTGACTCCGGATCTTCGGCTGCGGCCAAGTCGCGGCGGTAGAGAATGTTCACCGCACCCTGGGCGCCCATTACGGCGATCTGTGACGTGGGCCAAGCGAGGTTAATGTCAGCACCAAGGTGCTTAGAGCCCATAACGTCGTAAGCACCGCCATAAGCCTTGCGGGTGATCACCGTAACTAGTGGCACGGTTGCTTCGGCGTAGGCGTAAATCAACTTTGCGCCACGTCGAATGATGCCGTTCCATTCCTGATCTGTGCCGGGAAGAAAGCCAGGGACGTCCACGAAAGTGAGAACAGGAATGTTAAATGCATCGCAGGTGCGCACGAAACGTGCGGCCTTTTCTGATGCTTCGATGTCAAGGGTGCCGGCAAACTGCATTGGTTGGTTAGCGACAACGCCGACGGGTCGACCTTCGACTCGACCGAAACCGATGATCATGTTCGGTGCCCAGAGCGGCTGAATCTCTAGGAAATCCTCGTCGTCAATGACGGACTCGATCACCTTATGCATGTCGTACGGCTGGTTCGGGGAATCTGGAATCAGGGTGTCGAGTGCTAGGTCGGATTCATTTTCGGTCAGATCGACTTCGACATCGTAGAACGGCACCTCGTCCACATTGTTGCTGGGAAGAAATGCCAACAATGCCTTCACGAAGTCAACGGCTTCTTGCTCGTCGGCACCCATCGCATGAGCAACGCCACTCTTACTGTTGTGAGTGCGCGCACCACCGAGCTCATCGAATCCAACGTCTTCACCCGTCACTGTCTTAATGACGTCCGGGCCAGTGATAAACATGTGTGAGGTCTTATCGACCATGACGATGAAATCTGTGATGGCCGGTGAGTAGACCGCACCACCGGCGCAAGGTCCCATGATCAGGGAAATCTGTGGAATCACGCCGGAGGCTTGAACATTCCGGCGGAAGATCTCGCCGTAAAGTCCCAGGGATGAAACCCCCTCTTGGATGCGTGCACCGCCAGAGTCGTTGATGCCAATAACAGGGCAGCCCGTTTTCATGGCCAAATCCATGACCTTCACAATCTTCTCGCCATAGACCTCGCCGAGGCTCCCACCGAAGATCGTGAAATCCTGCGAAAAGACGCAGACGGGGCGGCCATCAATGGTTCCGTACCCAGTTACAACGCCATCTCCGTAGGGACGGTGATCGGGCAAGTCGAAGGCATTTGAGCGATGACGTGCAAGTGCGTCGAGTTCAACGAATGACCCTTCGTCTAACAGCATCGCGATGCGTTCGCGAGCGGTGCCCTTTCCGCGGGCGTGCTGCTTTTCAATGGCTGCAGCACTTGCCGCATGCTCGGATGCGTCTCGGCGCTCGAGGAAGGAGTCAATCTTGCCGGCGGTCGTGCGTGGGTCGATACCTGACCCATTGTCTGCGACTGCACTCATGAAACGTCCTCCGCTCAGAACCGAGGGCAGGGGTACTGCTGGCCGCCAACGGCTAGGCGAATGACCCTCAGGCGTCCTACCTTAGCCACGTGACGTCCGAACCCGCCGCTAGTTCCCCCGAGCATGACGTACGTCACTGGAGTGATGAGCGGTTCCTGCACCACCTAGATCGGGTCGACGGAATTCATCGCGGGCCGGTGGTGGTGGTGGAGTCAACGGGGTCGACTAACGCTGATGTGGCCGATCAAGCTACGCAGGGTGCGCCGGCAGGATTCACCGTCGTCGCCCATGAGCAGGTCAGCGGCCGGGGACGGCTCGATAGGCAGTGGGTTTCACCGCCTGGCGCTGGTGTTGCGATGTCGATTCTCGTGCGCCCCAATGTGCCGTTGAGTGGCTGGGGATGGCTACCTCTACTTGCCGGGCTCGGCGTGGTCGCGGCGTGTGCTGACGTTGGGCTTACCGTCACATTGAAATGGCCGAACGACGTCATCATTGAGTCGATTGGCCCCGATGGACGACCCGGCCCTCGCAAGCTCGGCGGAATCCTCGTTGAGCGGGTTGAAGGGGATGGCACGGCGGGCGTGATTGGGATCGGAGTCAACGTAGATCTCACCCGCGACGAATGTCCGACGCAGATGGCTACGTCGTTGCGCCTCGAGGGTGTGTCAGTAGAGCGCGAGCTGGTGGTTGTTCGAATACTGGATTGGGTGATGACCGTCGTCGAACAGTGGGCCGCATCGGGAGGCGATGTGCATGGTTCCGGCATTCTGGATTCATATCGAACTGCATGTTCGACTATTGGTCAGGGCATTCGCGTTGAACGTCCGGGTGGGTTGGTCGTAACAGGGATTGCCGTAGACATTGATCCGTCTGGTGGTCTGGTCGTTGATTCGGGTGATGGGGAACCCCTCGTCATTACTGCGGGCGATGTGGTTCACGTGCGAGCGGAGTTTTAGTCACGGGTGCGTGGTCGAAAGTGGTGACATCTGTGTCACGCTTGGACCATGGCCTATCCAAAAAACCTGCTGTCTGACGGCGAAGTAATCATTCACGATTTACATCCGCACTGGCGAGCCCTGATCTTTCCGGCGCTCATATTCTTGGCGACCTTGTTCATAGGTTTCTACGCGCTTGCCAGTATCGACGTCGCGCAGATACGCCTGCTCATCGGTATCGCCATGGTGCTCATCAGTTTGTGGTTCTGCCTTCGGCCCGTGCTCACGTGGTTCACGACAAACTACGTCTTCACTGACCGCCGCATCATTGTTCGCTCAGGACTGTTTGTGCGTCGTGGTCGAGATATGCCGCTGTCACGCATTAACGATGTGTCTTTTGTGCATACGCCCCTTGAGCAACTCCTCAACTCGGGAACGCTCTTCGTGGAGTCTGGTGGCACGAACGGCCAACTCGCGATTCGGGATCTACCTGACGTGGAGACGATCCAGAGTGAGATTTCGCGGCTACGGGAGCTTGATGACGAGCGTCGACGCGGTCAATTTTCCGGTGAGCGTTCCCCCTCAGCACCACCTGTAACGGGTACTCCAACTGCACCACCTGTCACACCTGGCTCGGCCACGGAAACTCGCAATGGAACTGATGATGTTTCGGGCAGTCCCTCATAGGTGGATTGAAATCGGGTCTGATTCCGGTGGTTAGTCACTTGTTGAAATCCCTTTAGTGTCACGCTGAGTGATCGTCGAAGAATCTTGGTAGTACGAGTCGCATCACCGGAAGATCTTCGTTAATAATGACCGGATGCTTAAAACGTCGGGGGACATAGTTGTGGAGTTTGGCGGTCTTGAAGTTGACCCGTCGAGGGCGAGGCTTGATGCCCTAGGCGAGATTGTCTCGTTGGTATCGGCCGCTCGTTCGTATCGTGAACTCCTTACTGTCGTGGCGGCAGAATCACGTGCAGCACTTGGTGCGGCGTCGGTATCCCTGTCTAAATTTGAGCCGGAGTATGGCCGCCTGCGCACTCTTGTAAATGATGGACAGCTTGGGCCCCACGAAGTGCACCTGCCTGCCGATGAGGTTTATTACCTAGCGAATCACCCGGCGGCGCTGCGGATGTTTGATGAGAAACATGCCTATCTTCAGGTGCGCGAACAGGATGATCCTGATGTCTTTACGCAGAGTCTTCTTGTCGCTGAAAATAAGCAGTCGTGCCTCGTGCTTCCGGTTATGTTCGAAGGTCGGGTTTGGGGTGAACTCTGGGCTACCCGCACAGATTCTCAGCTCGACTTCACCGCGGACGATCTTGATTATGGACGCCTGGTCGTGGCTCAGATTGCTGGGGCGGTTGCTCAAGCGGAGTATCTGGCTCGCATTGAACGATTCGCCTATACCGATCAGTTAACAGGCGTGGCCAACCGTCGAATGTTTGAACAGAAACTCGATGAGGCAATCGAGAGCTCGCAGGATTCAGGTGCGTTGGCCGGTCTGATCATTGCCGACATGAATGGTCTCAAGCGCCTAAATGACGACTTTGGTCATGATGTCGGTGACAACGCACTGAGAGAGTTTGGCACTTTCCTTACTCATGTGGCGGCTACGAAACCGGGAACGCTGGCCGCGCGCATTGGCGGAGATGAATTCGCACTGTTAACCCTCGCCCTCCACGGTGACGAGGTGGTTGCTCTAGCTGAAAAGCTCAGTGAGATGGTGACCGGTGGGATTGCTGAAGGAGCAGCTATCGGCGTTGCAACGTCTGACGATCTGCCGGGGGCAATGCTTACTCGCGTCAATTTGATGCGCGCGGCAGATGCGGCTCAATCGCGGGCGAAGAAGGCGCGCTCAGTGACTCCGGTCTTGGCTCGTCCAAGCGGCGAAGCGGTCTCCCTTGAAGACCTAGACGACCATGAGACCGAGCGTCGCCGTATCCGAGGGCGGATGTCTCATAACCCCCAGGTGTTGCTCGATGCGATCTGTGCTCGGTTAGACGATATGCAGGACTCCATGCCACGAGAACTGCTCTCGATGATTGCCGAAGAGACAGCCAAGTCAACGAATTCAGCGACATGGTGGTTATCGCGGTTGGACGTTGTTAGCGACTTGCTTGTTACCACTGCCTACGGTCGAGCGCGTGTCCCAGATGACAACCTGCCAGACACGTACAAGGTGTCGGAGTTCCCCCTTTCGGAGCTTGCCCTTAGCGGCCGAGCAATCGTCCTCGACGTGGATGACATCACCAGCGATCCCGCCGAAACCATTCTGATGTCTTCCATTGGCGTCAGCGCATTGCTCATGACCGGTGGTACAGATCGGTTCGGTACCAAGTGGCTGATCGAAATTCCAGGTGATTCACTCACGTACCCGCTTGCTCCGTTCGCGAATGTATTCCGCTCAGCAGTTGCCTTGGCACTGCGAGGTTGATGCGCGATCCGCCTGGCGGCGGGGCGGCGGGGCGCGTGGACTTAAGCGATCGTCGCGATCGTCTCGTCCTGTGCGGCCTGAGGGTCGTTCGGAAAAACCCACTTTCGGTACGACCAGAACCGGAAGATGGTGCCTAAGCCGAGACCGATCACGTTGGCGCTGATGTTGTCTGCCACCGGACCGGTCAGATTCAGCAGATAATGCGAAATCCAGAGGCAGGTGATGGCGATCAACATGCCAACACCGTTAAGGACAAAAAATAGGACGTATTCACGGCCGAAACTCGTGCGTCCACGATCTCGAAACGTCCAGAACCTATTGCCGAAGTAGGCAACCGTTGTCGCCACGGCAACACTAATAATCTTCGCGGTGATGGGCTTGTCGTACATGGGGCCCTGTCCGCCGTAGAACCTCAGCAGGTTGAAGATGCCGATGTCGAAGACCAGCGCGATCAGTCCAACAATCCCGAACTTCGCCACCTCGTGGACGAGATGTTCGATCCGCGCGTAGCTGGCACGCCACATTGACTGCTTAGGAGCAGGCGCGGAAATCGGGTCGGACATAGATCGATCCTACCTACAGGTGACGTTAGTCCGTACGTGCTCGAAGGGAAGCCATCGCTTCCACATGATTTTCACATTGACTCCGATGCTCTAGCTCGCGATCGAGTGGACCTGTCGGCGTTCGTCTCGCCCGAAGCACTAGTCTTTCGTCGTGACCAGCAACGACCATGCCCATGTTGCCCCGGGTTTTCCCACCGTCGGGGTTATTGGCGGTGGCCAACTCGCGCGCATGATGCAGCAGCCCGCTATTGCACTGGGTGTTGGTTTGCGGGTGCTGGCTACGTCGATGCAGGAAAGCGCCGCTCAAGTCGTGCGCGACGTTCGTCTGGGTCGTCACGACAGTCTCGATGATGTTATGGCCTTCGCAGCCGGCTGCGATGTCGTGACGTTTGATCACGAGCATGTTCCTGTGGAGGTCCTACATGCTCTCGAGGCTGCCGGATTTGCGGTTCGTCCGAGTTCGTCGGCCTTGGCGCATGCACAAGACAAGGTTGTTATGCGCGAAGCGCTTACAGCAGCAGGAATGCCATGTCCGCAGTGGGCGGTGGCTGAATCGGTCAGCGATGCGGTCGCCTTCGGTGATTTGGTCGGCTGGCCAATCGTGGCTAAGACCTCACGTGGTGGCTATGACGGACGTGGTGTTTGGGTGTTGGCGGACACTGCTTCTGTACATGAACTGTTTACCTCAACCGAGTTGTCAACTGGCGTTCGCTGGCTGATCGAAGAGCGTGTTGATTTTGTCTGCGAGCTATCCGCTCAGGTAGCCCGCAGCCCGCACGGGCAAGCGGTGGCGTACCCGGTCGTCCGAACAGTTCAGACTGACGGCATCTGCACCGAAGTTGTTGCACCCGCGCCGGGCCTGACCGATGAGCAGGCCGTTGAAGCTCAAGTCGTCGCTCTCACGGTGGCAGGTGCACTCGATGTTGTGGGCATGCTCGCAGTTGAAATGTTTCAGACGCGCGATGGACGAATTGTTATTAACGAGTTGGCAATGCGGCCGCATAACTCCGGCCATTGGTCGATTGATGGCGCTGTCACATCCCAATTTGAAAACCACCTACGAGCGGTGCTCGACCTTCCGCTTGGCGATCCATCACTCGCCGCGCCGTATGCCGTCATGGTCAATGTGCTCGGCGGAGATAAACCTGACATGTATCACCCGTATTTACATACGATGGCGCGTGACCCGAAAATACGCGTGCACATGTATGGCAAGGAAGTTCGCCCTGGCCGCAAGAATGGGCATGTCACTGCGGTTGGTGACGACCTAAATGACTTGCTAACCCGAGCCCACCACGCGGCTGACTACTTCACGGGAGTGATCGATGAGTGATCGTGTGGCAGGATCGCCCAACCCATTAGTTGGCATCGTGATGGGGTCGGACTCCGACTGGCCGACGATGGAGGCGGCTGGTCTGGCGCTGGATGAATTCGGAGTCGCGTATGAAGCCGGTGTGGTGTCTGCGCATCGGATGCCCGATGAAATGGTCGAGTATGGGCGAACCGCGATGGACCGTGGCCTGCGGGTGATCATTGCTGGAGCGGGCGGCGCGGCTCACCTGCCGGGCATGCTTGCTGCGCTAACGCCACTGCCCGTGATCGGCGTGCCTGTTCCACTGACGCATCTCGACGGCCTTGATTCGCTGTTATCGATCGCGCAGATGCCTGCGGGTGTGCCGGTTGCCTGCGTGGCCGTGGGAAATGCGCGTAATGCCGGTTTGCTAGCGGTGCGGATTCTGTCGGCGGGTGATGACGAACGCGGTGCGCACTTGCGGCGTCAGATGGCCGAGTTCCAGGTAGCGCTTAATCGAATGGCCAGGGATAAAGGCGATTCACTTAAAGATCGAATCAGCAGCACGGATTAAGTAATACCCGGCAGTGCTGTCGCGACTGCTACCCGATCAGCCGCGGCCACTCAAGTGCGGGGCAGTGATTCATGACGGTTTCGAGTCCGGCTGTGCGAGCCCGTTGAGCGGCTTGCTCGTCAATCACGCCGAGTTGCATCCAGACGGCGCCGGCACCGATCGCGATAGCTTCGTCAACCACCGCTCCGGCCTTGCTCGAGTTGACGAAAATGTCGACCACGTCGATTGGTCCGATTTCAAAGAGTGCATCAGAAAGAGTCGGATAGCCGCGCTCGCCGTGAACGGTGGCCGCCGCGGGATGGATGGGAACAATGCGTTTCCCATGGGCCTGAAGGAATCTCGACACTCCATAGGCGGCGCGATCGGCGCGTTCCGACAGTCCAACCACGGCCCACACCTCGGTGTCTCGCAGTAGATGAGCGCGACGATTATCGTCGCCGTAGAGATCTGCTGCGTCAGTCATAGTCAGACGATAGCCATGAGTTGGCTACTGAGCGTGGGAGTGGCCTAAGGAAGGACGGCCTAGGGCGCGAATATCCCATCCGGCGTCTTGCCACAGTTTCGCGTCGAGTGCGTTGCGTCCGTCGAGAATGTTGCGGTGTGAAACGAGGGAGCCGATCTCGGCCGGATCCAAATCGCGGTACTCGCGCCACTCGGTCAGGTGCAAAAGAACGTCGGCATTGGCAACCGCTTCACGCACATCTTCGATGTATGTCAGGCCAGGGCGGGTACGCCGAGCGTTATCCAACGCCTTCGGGTCGGTTACAACAACGTTCGCGCCAATGTCATGGAGCGAGGTGGCTACGTCGAGTGCAGGTGAGTCGCGAATATCGTCGCTGTCGGGTTTGAAGGCGGCACCGAGTACGGCAATGTTGGCCCCGTTCACAGACCCACCAAGCAGCTCGATCGCCACGTCGACGGCACGACGACGCCGACGCATGTTGATGTCATCGACATCGCGCAGGAACGCAAGTGCTTGGTCGACGCCAAGCTCGTCTGCCCGCGCCATGAATCCCCGCAGATCCTTCGGTAGACAGCCACCTCCGAACCCAACACCTGCTTGAAGGAATCGTCGTCCGATACGTGCGTCATGACCGATCGCATCGGCCAGGGCGACGACATCAGCGCCGGTGGCCTCGCACAATTCAGCCATCGCGTTAATGAATGAAATTTTGGTAGCCAAGAACGCATTAGCAGCGTTCTTCACGAGCTGCGCGGTAGCGAGATCGACGACAACCCACGGCATGCCTTGGGCGCGAATCGGTGCATACAGGTCGGCAAGTTCGGCCTCGTCACGCTGACTTTCGACACCAATCACTAATCGATCGGGGCGCAGGGTGTCCTGCACCGCGAAACCCTCCCGGAGAAACTCAGGGTTCCAGGCAAGACGGATGTCCTCGCCGGCTGGAGCGAGCCGGTGTAATTCGTCGCGAACCCACTCGGCCGTGCCAACAGGAACGGTTGATTTACCGACAACCAAACTTGGTTTAGTCAACATGGGAGCAAGAGTTTGGATCGCGCTTCGGACATACACCAGGTCCGCAGCGTGTGACCCTTTTTGCTGTGGAGTGCCAACGCATAGGAAATGCACGTCGCCGAAGGTCGCTGTCTCCTCGTACGACGTGGTGAATCGCAGTCGTCCGGTCGCAAGCGCCCGTTCGAGCAGTTCGTCGAGACCTGGCTCGTAGAAGGGGGTGTGGCCGGTGTTGAGCAGCGCAACCTTGTCGACGTCGACGTCAAAGCCGAGAACGTTGTGCCCGATGTCGGCCATTGCAGCAGCATGAACGGCGCCGAGATAACCGCAACCAATGACGGTGATATTGCGCGGGTTGGTAGTTGTCGTAGTGGTCGTGGTCGCATCGACGGTCATATATCCAGACTAGGGGAATCAAGGTGATCATTCCCTGCCCGCGTGATGGTTGACTGGGCTGAACGGGGGAATGGTGTATGACCCAGTGTTATTTGGTGAAGCGGTGTTGATTCGCGGCCCGGTGTTTTTGCGACCCGGTGTATTCATGGTTGCGTGCCATTGTGTGACTCAGCGTCGCGCAGTAACCCATGGCTAATTCGACGCCATATTCAAATGTGGCGGGTAGGGATGTGCGATCGACACCGGGCTGGCAAGATCTGCCTATGACTTCATCAGATGTTCGTTCGCGCTTCCCGGGGCTATCCGATGGTTGGGTTCGATTCGACGGGCCCGCGGGCACGTTGCCTGTCGACACTTCGGTAAGCGCAATTGCTGACTACATGCGTTCACCGAAGCCGGCGAACCTTGGCGGTGAGTTCGCGGCCACCAAGGCCAGCGACGAGGTTGTAGCGCACGCGCGTTCAACGGTTGCCCGCTTCCTTGGTGCTGAGTCTGATCAAGTTGTGTTCGGTCCGAGTACGACGAACCTGATGTTCGCCTTCACTCGCGCGCTGTCGCGTCACTGGGAGCCCGGTGACCGGATCGTGTGCACTCAGCTCGATCACGACTCAAATGTCAGTCCATGGCTGTGGGCGGCACGCGATGTTGGGGCGACGGTTGAGTTCCTCGAGGTTGATCCTACCGACGGGACCTTGGACGTAGAACCACTGAAAGATTTATGTGCCGACGGACGTACTCGCTGGGTTGCGATTTCAGGTGCGTCGAACCTGACGGGTCACGCGCCAGATCTGGCCCGTGCTACCGCGATCGCTCACGAGATGGGTGCGCGGATCTTGGTTGATGGAGTTGCACGCGTGCCGCACCTTCCGACGAATGTAGCGGAATTAGATGTTGACGTTCTGTCGACCTCGCCATACAAGTGGTACGGACCGCATGCGGGTGTTCTCGTCGTTCGCGACAACTTGCTACGCGATATCGAGCCTTACCGCGTGCGTCCGGCCGACTACGACGGCCCTGCGCGTTGGGAAACTGGAACGCCGCAAATTGAACTGCTGGCTGGTATTGCTGCTGCCGCCGAGTTCATGATGGAGACTCCGCTGGTCGATGAAGCGGAGAAGGAAACCCGCTTACTCGCTCGGCTCCAGGAGGGTTTGCATGAGATTTCGGGTGTGCGAGTTCATGCCCCATCTGTTACACCGGACCGTGCGCCAACGGTGATTTTTACCGTCGCTGGGCACAGTCCAGAAGAGGTGGATCGGTATTTAGCGTCCATGAAGATCGCTGTATGGCATGGCGACAACTACGCATGTGAATTAATTGATGCACTTGGTTTGCGTGCCACCGGTGGTGCTGTGCGTGCGGGTATCGTCCGCTATACGACCGAGAGCGATGTTGACGCCTTGCTCGCAGCACTCGTCGAGCTGACGAAGGCGAACTGATTATGAGTGACCTGGCATGGGCGGAGATTGCGTCTCGGTTCTCTGACTCGCGTAATTGGTGGATCGCAACCGCGGGAGAAGGGGGTCCACATTCAGTGCCCGTGTGGGGCGTCGTGATCGACGAAGCCTTGTACTTTTATGGTCAGCCAACGGCGGTGCGCAGCAAGAATCTGGCCGCAGATCCTCGCTTAGTTGCGCATCTCGAAAGTGGCGACAGCGTGTTAATCCTCCATGGGGAGGCGCACGTCAGTGAGGTGTCGCTGGACAATGCAGCGATTGTGACAGCGTACGCCAGCAAGTACGTCCAACCGGATGATGTGGAGTACTTGCCGGGACAGCCGTCCATGGCAGGTACTCAGCTGTATGAAATCCGTCCCGCGAAAGCGATTTCGTGGGAGGTTGTGTCCTCGGATAACTGGGTGAATCGCCATTGGCGAGTAGGGACATCATGACTTCCGCGCCAGACACCACGACGCAAAAGCAGCGCGAGCTGAGTAACTCTGCGCTCGCTGGCCCGGCAAGCTTGTGGCGCGACACAGCCCACCTCCCTGCAACCGAGCCGGTCCCGCTGCCGGGATCTGGATCCACCGACGTCGTGATCGTTGGCGGTGGCTACACCGGTTTGTGGACGGCGTACTACCTCGTCAAAGCCGATCCGTCTCTTCGCATCACCATTCTTGAGCGCAACCTCGTGGGCTTTGGTGCCTCTGGGCGCAATGGCGGCTGGGCCTCGGCGATCTTCCCGTCGTCCATGCGCAAGATGGCGTCACTGTCTGACCGTGATGGCGCCATTCGGATGCAGCGGGCGATGAATGACACTGTCGTCGAGGTCGGCCGTATCGCTGAGCTGGAAGGTATCGACTGTGGCTTCCACCAAGGTGGCTATGTCTCAGTCGCTCGAAATGAGGCGCAGTGGGCGCGCACTCAGGCGGAGGTTCAGGGTTGGCGTGATTGGGGATTTGGGGACGAGCAGATCGTTCTGCTGACTGCCGCGCAAGCTGGTGATCGTGTCGCCATTACTCGCACTCTTGGCGGCACGTTCAATCCCAACTGTGCAGTGATCCAACCGTTGGACCTCGTTCGTGGTCTGGCGAAGGTGGTTAGGTCTCTTGGGGTGACTATTCACGAGACGACGACGGTGACGGCGATTGAACCGCACCTTGTTCGGACGGATCGCGGAGATCTGCGGGCAGACGTCATTGTGCGCGGGACGGAAGGATTCACCCCCTCGATCGCCGGTGCACAGCGCGACATCGTTCCCATGTACTCACTCATGATCGGTACTGCTCCATTGAGCGAGGCGCAATGGGAAGCTATTGGCCTGAACGATCGCGAAACCTTCTCTGATAAAAGGCATTTGCGGATCTATGGCCAGCGCACGCAGGATGGTCGGATTGCATTTGGCGGCCGTGGTGCCCCGTATCACTACGGGTCGCAGGTGCGCCCGGAGTTCGACCTTGATGCGCGAGTGCACACGATGCTGCGCGACATCATTGCTGACATGTTCCCGTTGTTGCGCGATATTGAATACACCCACGAGTGGGGCGGCAACTTGGGCATTCCTCGGGATTGGGTGCCGTCGGTCAACTTTGATCGCGCGTCGGGTATTGCGATCGCAGGCGGATACGTAGGCGATGGGGTGGCGACCTCGAACATCGCGGGACGAACCCTGCGCGATGCGATTCTTGACGTAAGGAATTCCGAACTACTGCAACTGCCTTGGGCAGGTCGACTCTCGCGCAAGTGGGAACCGGAACCCGCTCGATGGCTAGGGGTAAACGCGGTAACCCAGCTGATGATGAATGCAGATCGTCAGGAGGCCAAGTCCGGAAATCCATCGAAGTCGGCCGCAGCATTCTGGAAATCAATCGGACACTGAGTTGTGCCGGGGCGCGTGCGGAGTCGGCCCTGTTCGTGGCTCCTTACGCACTCGAAGTCCTGCCGCCCGAAGTCGTTCCATCAGTTCCCGTGATGACACTAGAACGGCGCCTTCGTCAACAGCACGCTGCTGCAGCTGCTCAGGAATGTCGTAGTGATCACGGTCGAAGCCACGCTCAGGTATTCCAAGCCGCTGCGCGAACTCGTGCAGTTCATCGAGGGATACGTCGCTGACCATATGTCCCCACCATCTTTCGTGGTTCCACCACTGAGGTGGATCGATGAGGATCGCCATGTGCGCAGTCTATGTTTCGTATCTGGAGTTGATGCCGTCAGCGAGTTGTTAGGTAGAGCGTGGTCGTAAATGCGACAACAGGAACACACATCAATGTGGTGAACCGTGCGCCAATGCGCATTCCACCGGCGACGAAGGCCAGAACAATTTTCACAATCATGTTGGCCGCCAACGCTGCGGCAATTGCGAAGAGGGCGGCTGTGGTCGACACAGACCCTGCGGCCTCAAGTTGGGCGGCCGCTAGGGCAGCTGCGTGTGAATCGGCAAGTCCGATGAGGGCCGAAACTGCAGTCAGGCCAGTGGTTCCGAATGCTGCTGCTCCCCATCGTCCCAGTAATAGAGCCAGGGTAAGCACTGCCGCAAGTAGGAATACGGGCTTGATGTCGAATGGTCGCGGGCTAACGGGCTCTTGTTCGGGGATAGCGGCATGCTCTGGTTTAGCTGGCTGGGTTCGCTCAGTTGGTTCAGCTGGTACCGGGGTCTCAGCGGGTACGGCAACAGATGTGGCGTCCGTGAGTTGTGGACCCGATCGGTGTGCCCGGTTGACCCCTCTCGGGACGGGGTGCAGAACTCCACTAAGACGTGAGTGTTGGAAGAGCGCGGCAGCAGCCACTGCGATGAGTGCAATCCCACCAACGATGCTCGAAGGAATGAGTGCGGTAAAGACGCTTGGTGACACAAACCAGCAAATGCTGCTCAACAGAACGAGCGAGGACAGACTTGCAAGAATTGCGGCCGCGAGCGCATCGTTTTCGACGTCATGATTTCGTGCCCGGTGAGCCATCGCTGCCGTTGTGGCTGAGGCGGACACGAAGCCGCCAGCGAGTCCGGTGATGGCCAGTCCGCGTCGGGGGCCGAGGATGCGCGATGCGACGTAGCCGAGCCATCCGGTTGCTGTCAGAAGGACAACGATCGTCCAAATGCGGTGTGGGTTAAGGGCTCCAAACGGTCCCAGATCCACGTCCGGCGCGAGCGGAAGAATGATGAACGCGGCAACAAAGAAGATAAGGGCATCTCGCTCGTCGCTATCGGTGATTAGGTCTTCGGCGAGATGGTGGATCGGTTTCTTTGCCCACAGCAGTGTGAGCATTGCAACCGCCGCGCCGACTGCCAGCGCGGGCGACGTCCAACTCAATGCGCCAAGGCCGACAACGGCCACCAGGGCGATCTCTGTTGTGTTACCGGTTGCGTTGGATTGGTCGCGAAATCGTGCTACTGCAGCCAAGATTCCGGCGGTAAGAATGGCCGCTCCTGCTGCCACCGGAGAGATGGCGGCGCTCACACCGCCAATCAAGCCAGCGATCCCAAAGGTTCGGGCTCCGACCGATTCGTGCCCCGAACGTTCCCGCTCGAGACCCACGAGCAAACCTACGGCGATGGCGACCGCTAGATGCCACCAGTCGCTAGGAACGCTCATCTCGTCGCCTGCACTCCTTGATTGTCACCCCTGCGCGCGACTTGTTTCGACTTAGGCGGGTTCTTCGTCGTGATCAAGCGGCGATCTGGTTAGCCGCAGAGATCGTCTGCGGCCGTTCGGGTGTGCACAGGAGCGGGTCCAGACGAGGTAGTCGAAGCTTTGGCTGATACCGCTACGTGCACAGGGGATACACCGTTGAAGCCTGAGCCAACTGTCACCTCGAAGGTGCGTCCGAATCCCGGTACGGCGACGGCCGTGGCACCGGGCAGTGCGGCTTGAACGGTCTTGATTGATTCGGAGAAGCGTGGATCGTACCTGATGACGGTGTTTGCTCCGACCGTCGTCGGGGCATTGGTCGGTGGTGCGGACAGCACAAAGCCGACTCCCGTCAAAGCCTGTGCCGCCGTGGTTGCAAGTCCGGTCTTGGACGTCCCATTCAGAACCAGCACACTGATCGAGGTTGGAGCCACCGTCACGGCGGCTGACGGCTCTGGAACTGGCTTAGCGCCAATGGGTTGGTCGTTTGCCATGCTGTGGAAGATCGCCTTCGCCCGCTGCTCATCCCACATCAGTACGTCACCGAGACCGCCAACATGCTTGTCGCCGGCAATCGGAACGGTTGCCATCGTGATCGACGAGGGATTGATTGCTTTGAAACGGTCCACCAAATCAACCATCTGATTTGGCCCGAGGCCATTGTCGGTTTTGATGCTGCTGGCGAGCGCGGACAAGAAGCCATCGAGCTTCGCTGGATTCGTAAGCGTTGAACCGGACAGCGCCTTCTTAGCCATCGCTCCAATAAACTTCTGCTGACGCTTCATCCGGCCAATGTCGGCACTCGGGTCGATATAGCGGGCGCGCACGTAGGCCAACGCTTGCGCGCCAGATACGGTTTGACGTCCGGCTGGCAGGTTGAGGCCTGAGTTCTTGTCCGTCGTTGCCTTCGATAGGCAAACCTCAACTCCGCCAAGGGCATTCACCATGCGCAAGAACCCGGCAAAGTTTATTTCCGCATAGTGATCGATGGTAACCCCGGTGGCACCTTCGACCGTCTGAACCATCAACTTTGGTCCACCAATGCTGTACGCCGCATTCAGTTTTGCTTGGCTTGCTGCGTGATGCTTACCCGTCGAATCAGTCCAGTCAGGAATGGTCACAAGAGTGTCGCGGGGAAGTGAGACTGCGGTGATGTGCGAGCCGTCGCCAGACAGGTGTACGAGCATCATCGTGTCGGTGTGTGCGCCGTAGTCCTGGTGGCCGAGGTGAAGACTGTTCTTCTCCTTACGCGAGAGTCCCGCGCGGTCGTCACTTGCGACGACCAGCATGTTCAGCGGCTGTCCGTCGCTCAATGCACCGCCGGCGGTGCCGGCGTCAACAAGACTCACTTGCCCTGAGTATCTCTGGACAGCGGCGTAGCCAACAGTGCTCGTTACGAGCACGCCAATGGACGTGACAGCAGCAGCGACGCGCATGCGTCGATGAACTGCGGGCGTTGCGGTCATGGGGAAGTTCCGTTCGCCGTGTGCTTTGTATTCATCACACGGTACGACGATCGAGATGCGAATTTGGTGTCGCAACGCCGTAGAAAGAATCAGGCGTGTGTATGAAGAGGTGGGCTTTGCCCCAGCCTGCGTCCTTCCCCCGTGACGGTTCACTAGTCTTAGCCTGATGAACAGCGACGGAACGCCGCCACGCGATGATCCCAAACAGGGTGCATCGCCGGGTGTCTCTATCGTGGTCCCGGTACTCAATGAGGCCAAATACCTCGAAGTGGCTGTGGGTAGACTGCTGGATCAAAGCTACGACGGTCCGCTTGAGGTTGTACTTGCTCTTGGCCCGAGCCACGATGACACTCACGTAGTTGCGCACCGGTTGGCCGACGTAGATTCAAGAGTTCTGTTGGTGGATAACCCGTCAGGTCGCACCCCTGCCGGTCTCAACCTCGCCATTGCGGCATCACAGTTCTCCTATGTGGTTCGTTGTGACGGGCATGCCGAGGTGCCCACTGACTACGTTGCCGTTGCCATTGAAACCCTTCAGCGGACAGGTGCTGACAATGTGGGCGGCATCATGGCGGCTGAGGGTGTGACCCCTTTCGAAATGGCGGTTGCTCGGGCAATGACGACGCCGCTTGGCGTTGGTGGTGCGTCCTTTCACATCGGTGGGCACGAAGGTCCCGCACCGACGGTTTATCTCGGGGCGTTTACCCGCAGCGCACTTGATCGGGTCGGCGGTTACGACGAGAGCATGGTGCGAGCTCAGGACTGGGAGATGAACCTGCGGATTCGAGAATCTGGTGGGTTGATCTGGTTTACGCCCAAGATGCGCGTGACGTACCGGCCGCGTGGATCCATCCGTACGTTGGCGAATCAGTATTTCGACTATGGCCGATGGCGTCGTGAAGTGGTTCGACGTCATCCCAGCACCGTCTCGGCGCGTTACCTGGCCGCCCCAGTCGCTGTCACCGGTGTGATCGCGGGGACGATCGCTGGGCTTATCTCAGCGTGGGGTGGCCCCGCGTGGTTGTCGCTGGGTTGGCTGGCACCGGTGGGGTATCTACTTTTGATCGGCGCAGGTTCGCTTGTTGTGGGTCGAGGTTTGCCAGCCTCAGCGTGGTGGCGATTCCCTATCGTACTGACCACGATGCACGGCTCATGGGGTTTTGGCTTCCTTGTTGGCTCGAAACATTGAAAACCCTCGTGGCAAGGGTGAGTTGATGACCGGCGAGAGTGGCACCTAGGCAGAAATTCCGGCGCAACGTGTTATCTCGCGACCCGTATCCAATCCATGGGTCATCGTGTCGTTCGCGAAACAGGAGTCGACTCCCATAGAGTTACGGGCTTGTGACGGTGTCTTTGGGTGCTAGCGTGACGAAGGTGTCTTCGCCCTCGCGTGGTATCCGCCGCGCACTTCCACTGGTTGCTCTAGCCGGTCTGATCGCGTGGTTCGTCGATTCGTCCGTACTGTGGGTTGCGAGTTCCGTTATGGGGCTCCCCGTGTTCGTTGGCGCAGCGACAGGCTTCATTCTTGCGGGGATCGTCAACTTTCTTTTGAATCGAAGGACATTTGATGGGTTAACGTCTGCCGCGCCAAGGCGGCGTTACACGATACTGTTCTTGATAAATCTTTCATTCGTGTCGACGTTGGTGCCAGCGATCGCAGCATTGATATCTAATCGGTACCCTGACGTCCACTACGCGGTGATCATCTCCAAGGTGGTTGTAACGGCGACCGTGTTGCCGATCAACACGTTCCTGTATGAGCGTTGGGTTTTCAGCGCATGAGCGTGTTCGTAGTGTGCCCTGCGTTCAATGAGGAGCATTCGGTGGGCAGGGTCGTTAACGAGATTCGATCATCGGTTCCCGATGCGCAGGTACTAGTAGTCGATGACGGCTCGCACGATGCCACGGGCTCGGTGGCTAGAAGGGCAGGTGCTCGCGTACTAACTCTGCCGTTTAACGTGGGCGTAGGTGGAGCGTTGCGGGTAGGGTTACTTTTGGCTGCCCGAGAGGGCGCGTCGGCGGTCGTCCAATGTGACAGCGATGGTCAGCACCCCGCCAAGTCCATAGGGTCTCTCGTGGCTGCACTTAGTCATTCCGACATTGTCATTGGGTCGCGATTTGCGGGCGATCGCGACTATCAGATGGTGGGTCCGAGAAGGTGGGCTTCAAAACTTCTCGGTTGGGCTATGTCGCGCGTTCATAATTCTGAGTTGGACGATGTAACTTCTGGGTTTCGAGCTTTTGGCCCCAATGCGATTCGGGTCCTTTCCGTTGAGTTACCACCGGAGTACCTTGCGGACACGATTGACGCGCTCGTTATCGCAAAGTCGCATGGTCTGATTGTGTCGCAACTTGCTGTCGAGATGAGCCCGCGGTTGGCTGGAGTGCCAAGTCATGGGCCGTTAAAGTCTGGCGTCTACCTAGGCCGTTCTGTTCTTGTGTTGGTCCTGTCTTTGGCCCAACTAGTGGGTCAGCGAATATGGCGGTCTTCATGAATCTGTCGTCGGCCATTGGAGCCGTTGCCGGCTTGGTTATCTACTCGGTAGTTGTGTGGCTGGTCCTGCGGGGCCGCCTCAATGTACGATTCTCTGGCCTGTGGCTGATGGTAGGGTTGTTGGTTGCGGTCCTTGCCGTCGCACCAGAGTTACTGACCCGGCTGTCACGCTTTCTGGGCTTTTCAATACCTTCCAACTTTCTGTTTTTCATCGCGGTGGTCTTTCTTTCCCTTCTGTCGCTTCAGGTCAGCATGTCGATCACTTCTCTTGACAAGAAGGTTCAGCGTTTGGCAGAGGAGATCGCGATACTTCGTGAACGCGACCCCGGCGTCGATGGCGACGGATCCTCGCCGTGAACGACGAGCAGGTCACGAGAACGTTCGTAGCCGCGGTTGGTCTCCTCTTGGTCGTTCTCGTTGGTCTAGATCTGAATGGTTCTTCGCTTGCTGAATTGAATGGGGCGCCGTCAAAAGATCCGGGTGTGGTTTGGGGCAAACCTAGGTCCATTCGTGCTGACGAATATCTTGTTGAGACTCCCATCGCGGTTTCATCAGCAAGGCTGGGCTTTCCACGCAATTCCTACATCGGACTCACCGATACCAGTCAGATTGCGTCCGCTCACGGTGGTCCTTCGTGGACTTGGGCGGAAATTTTCAAGCCTCAAGACTGGGGCTATTTGTTCTTGGGACCCGCTCGAGGTTTGGCCGTGCATTGGTGGATGCCCTTCTTTGTCTCTTTGCTGGGGTGCTTCTGGCTTTTTCGTGTGCTTAGGTTGAAACCACTTGTAGCTGTCCCGCTCGCAGCTGTCTCAACTTTTACCCCGTACGCTGGCTGGTGGTCCGCTCCGTCGCCCGCAATCGTTGTTGGGTTTGCGACGCTCACTGCAGCTGCCTTGTTGCAGGCAAGACAGTCGCCCACGCGCTGGGGTGCGGTGTTGGTGGGTATCGGGGCTGGATGGTGCGCAGCTGCATTCATGTTCACCCTTTATCCGCCATGGCAGATCAGCGTGGGGCTGGTTCTGGGTGCTCTCGTTGTTGCTGAATTATGGGAGTATCGCGACTCATTCAAGTTCAGCTTGCTCTCCACGGTGGTTGCGCTCGCAGTCGCGGTCCCAGCCGTTTTTCTTTGGTTCTCGTCCAATCGTCAAGCAATCGCAGCAACGTTGGCGACGTATTATCCGGGCCATCGAATCTCATCAAGCGGTGAAGCCACACTGGCCTGGCTCATGGACGCTCCGCTGAACCCACTGCTGGCGACTTCGCGAGGGGCCACCCTGTCCCCTGACTTGGCCGCAGGCCATGCGGGTGTGAACCTATCGGAAGTGAGTGCGTCCTGGCTGCCGCTGCCGGCTCTCATTGCGGTACTTCTTGTGGCCGTGGCCGGAAAGTGGTTCCCGACCAAAGCGATACACCAGCCGTCGATCTCTCCCCGGTGGCTCCCGGTGTGTGCTGTCTCTGCGGCTTTTGTCGTCCTGTTCTCTTGGGCGACGTTGCCACTACCGGCCTGGACGGGTGCGGTGCTCTTGCAGCATGTTCCGGGTGGACGCGTTCAGGTGGGTACTGGGCTCGCCATGGTCATCTTGATCGCGCTGTTGATTCGCGATCGCGAAGCCAAAGATGTCGACCGATCTGTAGCGTGGGTTTTGAGTGTCGTCGGAGTGCTTTTAACCATGGCTACCACACTGTGGGCAGCAAACTCCCTACCGTGGAATCGTGAAGGTGTGGCACCTTGGGCCCTCTTGCTCGGTGGCCTTGTGGCTCTGGGGTTTGTGCTTAGCGCCTTCCAGAAGTTTCGAGTTATAAGTTTGGTCGGGCTCGCGTGTTTCGCTTTTGTCTCCTGGAGCTTGATCAACCCTCTCTATCGGGGGATCGGTAACCTCAATCGAAGTCCGATAACGAAGTTCACTGAGGAATTCGCGCACAGTCATCCTGGTTCACGAGCTATCGTATTTGGGTATTTCAACGCCGTTGCTCTCGTCAGAGCTGGCGGTATTGAGACCATTTCAGGAGTGACGTTTTACCCTGATGCCGCAAGGATGAACCGACTCGCTCCTTCGCAGGAGCGACTATGGAACAACTACGTGCAGTTCCGCTGGAAGAGTCGACCCGGTAACGGTGGAGTTTCTATTCAGCAGGTCCACGGAACTGTTATGGACCTGTATACCGATCCGTGCGACGCCGAGTGGCGAACTCTTCGTGCGAACTTGGTCGCTTCCGATGAACCCTTGGCATGTCCGTGCCTTCAGCCAGTGGGTCTACGCCAAGATGGTCGTGTTCGACTTTGGTTTTATCAGAGGGTTTAAGTGATGGCTGGGCTCGATGATTGAGTGCTTTAATCACCTAGGAAAGTTTCATCCATGCTGAAGTTTCAAACTTCGTATCGCTCGTTCTCAAGTGGGGTGTTTCGCTCATGGGTTTGCGTCGCAGGTTGGCTAGCCGCTGGGATTCGATCGCAGTCGATCGCGCGTTGACTGTTGCCCGTAGGGGCGCCCGCAATTCTGACGCTTCGTCCGCCGCTCTCGCGGACGAGATGATTTCCAGCACGTTCACCCTCAAGAAGGAACCTCAATCGTGGTCCCCGGCCGATAGGGAGCGGATGTGGGCGTCCATGCCGACGTGGATGGATGCCCTATTCGAAGACGTCGACAGTATCCCCGAGCCGGCCGTGACAGCGATATGTAACGCCTTCACGAACCTCTACCACCCAACGGGTGAGTATCCACCAATCCCGTCACTTGAAGTGGTGACCACGATTGAAGATCAATTCCATCGTCTCTACTATCATCACCGACCGCGCGCTTGGGAGCGGATGCGCTATAGAGGTCATCGCATCTTGAAGCTTCCCTCGGACTTATGGATTTACGGGAACATCATTGAGGAAATTCGTCCAGGACTCATCGTAGAAACTGGGACTCGCTTCGGTGGTTCCGCACTGTGGTTTGCCGAACAACTCGAACTCTTGGGGCACGGCCGAATCGCCTCGATCGACATTGACGAGCAAGCGAACCGGCCCCAGCACGATCGGCTTACCTACATGTTAGGGTCGTCTAGTGATCAGGCACTAGTGGACAAAGTAAAGCCATTGATGCCGCAGGACGGAAGTCCTACCCTCGTTGTGTTGGATAGCGATCACAGTTACGGGCACGTCCTCGCTGAGTTAAGACTTTTATCCGAGTTGGTGAACGTCGGTTCGTATCTGATTGTCGAAGATACAAACATCAACGGACATCCTGTTTACGAGGAATTTGGTCC
Organism: uncultured bacterium; assembly: GCA_903826575.1. GTDB lineage: Bacteria > Actinomycetota > Actinomycetes > S36-B12 > CAIYMF01 > Longivirga. The sequence continues at coordinate 94,775 of CAIKEU010000047.1, read as the reverse complement.
AGGGCCTATGGAGGCTGTGGAGCAGTTCCTGTCGGAATCCGATGCTTTCGAGATCGACGAGAGCAGAAACATATTTCACATGACGATGCATCCTCGAGGATTTCTGCGAAGAGTTCACTAAATCGAAGTATCAACTGTCTCGCCGCAACAGTTTGTTGTGATGCGGCACAAGCGGTGCAGCAAAATTGAAGGGTCCAGTTCGTGTCAAAGTTCATAACCCGCGTGGCTCAAAAGGTTCCGGGCGGGAAGCAAGCCGTTGACTGGAGGCGTTCACGAATCCAGAAACAAAAGGTTGAACAATTCGTAAGTCGCCTGTGCGCCGCAGGGCTAGTTGATCTCCAGTGGTATCAAGCACTTTCCGGTATGGACTTTTCGAATGAAGCACAAGCGGCTCGGCACTACATCAGTGTCGGTTCCGAGGCGGGTTTGTCGATCCATCCGCTGATTGAGCCGCGTCTATTTGATCCTCCAGCTCGCAAGAATTCCAAGACTGACCCGGCCGTTTCGTACCTCTTAGATAATAAGAGGGTCACCTCCCCACACCCGCTGTTTGACGAGCGCGTCTACCGTGACGCTCATCCCGACGCGGTGAACCATGTTGGACGGGGCTTGGGCCATTTTCTGGCGACAGCGACACCGGACACGAAGCTTCCGGCCAGACAGGGAGTGGCACCACCGTCGCTGGGATGGGAGGCTCTCCGGCTAACGATGATCGACGCGGCGTCGCGTGCACGTCGAAGAGCATTCTTGAACCGGCCGCGAGTTTCTGACAATTGGGACTCGGTGCAGGAGGCTAAGGTCGTTGCAATGCATGGCGGCATAGTTGAGTCCGATGAACTGCTTGTCTCGATCATCATGCCGGTTCGCAATCGACCAGTCCTGAGCGTTGATGCCATCAACTCAATTCTTGCGCAGACAATGGCGAACTGGGAGTTGATCGTCGTCGACGACGGCTCGACGGATGACACGCCTGAGGTAGTCCAGAAAATATCCGAGGCCGATCACCGAATTCGGCTCATTCGACGCCCACCCGCAGGGGTAAGCGCGTCGCGCAACTATGGCATCGAGCAAGCCCAAGGCCGGTACATAGCCTTCCTCGACTCTGACAACACGTGGAATCCGCGTTTCCTAGAGTTGGTAACTAATGCTTTGCGTGGCTCGCAGGCCCTCGCGGCCTATGCGGCCATCGAACAGGTGTGGAATTCCGGTACAAACTACTTAGGCTTTGACGGGGGCAGGGATGAACTTCTCGTTGGAAATCACATCCCTCTCATCACGTTTGTGTGCGACAGGGAACTGGTTCAAAGGATCGGTTCGTTCGACCTAACTTTGAAGCGTTGGGTTGATCATGATTTGGTCCTTCGGGCTTCTCGGGAAACGGAAATCTTGTACGTACCGGTGTTGGGGGCCGTGGTCGAGCAGGAGCCAGCCCACACGGATCGGATCACGGCAACGCAAGGTGAAGGTTGGGGCTTCGTTGTTCTCAACAAACACTTGATCGATTGGGACCGTTTACGTCAGGATGTGCCCGTTCGCGTTCAGGGTCGAACGTCTGTGCTTATCCCGACTTTTAACGACTGGAGAATGACGGTTGCGGCGGTACAAGCCGTCCTTGAAAATTCCGACGGCCTCGACATTGAGATTGTGGTCGTGGATAACGGCTCGGAGCGTGCAATCGCGAATTGTCTCGACGCGATCTTGACCTCAGTCCCTCGTGTGACGCTTCTACACGAAGTGCGCAACCGGATGTTCGCGCTTGGAAGCAATCTCGCCTTTGCTTCGTCTACAGGCGACAACGTTGTGTTCTTGAACAACGACACAGAGGTCCGACGGGGCTGGCTCCAACCGCTACTAGACGAATTGTCCAATCCGCACGTCGCCGCCGCGCAACCACTTCTGAACTATCCCGACGGAACAATTCAGTGTGCCGGTGTTTTCTTTCCTGGCCGTGGTTGGTTACCTTCGCATTTCCTCGCTGGACATCCGACTGCAGACGCTCAAGAGCTGGGAACGATCAGCACTCGCGCTATTACCGGTGCGGCTTTTGCCGTTCGGGCTGTTGATGTTGCCGAACTTGGGGGATTCGACCCCATCTACATCAATGGTTGGGAGGACATCGACTTTTGCCTGCGGTTGCTAAAGAAAGCTGATTACACTCACTTCGCCATCCCGACCATGGCCGAGGTGGAGCACCACGAAGGTAAGACACCCGGCCGCGGACGCTATAACGTCGAAAACCGTGAAATCTTCTTGAGTCGTTGGCGGGAGGCTGTCCAAGAATCGGATGAGTCTTTGTGGCAATCAGCGGGTTTTGAGGTTGTTGGATACGACGCCTCTATGGACGAGGCGAATCCTGAGGTGGCGGCCCCGAGGCCCGTCATTGCGCGACCTCGGCTTTCGATCAACGAGATTGCGCCCCAATTGCGTTGGGCTATCCGCATTGCGGCACACCCAGGGCCCCGCGGTGACTCATGGGGCGATGTCTTCTTTGCCGAAGATCTGGCCATCGCACTGAGAAGGCTAGGCCAACAAGTTGTTGTCGATAGGAGGCAGGCCTACTCGAGGTCTACGTCGTATCTGGACAACGTGACGATCACGCTTCGCGGTTTAGATCAGGTAGTGCCCCTTCCTGGGCGGTTGGATTTCCTCTGGGTCATAAGCCATCCGGACCTTGTCACCAGTCAGGAGGCATCGCGGTACGCGCGCGTCTATGCGGCCAGCCATGTTTGGGCGGCCAAGAAGTCGCAGGAGTGGACGATTCGGGTCGATCCGTTGCTTCAGGCAACCGATCCCACCCGCTTTCATCCGGTGGAATCACTATCTGCGGCCCGGGACGATGACGTGTTGTTCGTCGGAAATTTTCGACAGAACCGTAGGATCCTTGCCGACGCGATTAACGCGGGCGTGAATGTTTCTCTGTACGGTCGGGGTTGGCGGGACACGTCATTGAAAGAATTTGTAAGAGCAGATTTCATTCCCAACGCCGAACTTGGTTCAGCCTATTCTCGCGCCGGTGTCGTGTTGTGCGATCAGTGGCGAGACATGGCAGAAGAGGGCTTTGCCGCCAATAGGCTTTTTGACGCAGTCGCTTCGGGTGCTCGTGTTGTATCCGAGCCTGTCCTTGGTGGTGAGGATGTCTTCGGAGACTTAGTGCATTTCTATTCCGACGAGGCTGATTTGCGCCGAGTCGTTGGCGACGATCGTGACCGTGCCTTCTTGCCGGACGACGTTCGACGTGCCAGAGCTAAGGAATTTACACGTGCGCATTCGTTTGATCAAAGGGCGTCGGTGATGCTCGCGGATGCGATCGCGGAATTGAGAAGCCGAGTCTGAATCGGAGTATTTCGGTTAATGTGACGTTCCACGATCGACCCGCTGGTCAGCGTGCCCAATGTTCAAGTTGTTGAACAAATCCGACCTGGTCGCGGTCCCAGTTAAAGTTCGTCAGCGCCGCGCGGTGACCATTGTCGGCGAAGAGTTGACGTTGAGCCGAATCGTCTCTGAGTTCAAAAACCGCATTGACAAGTGAAGGTGAATCCTTATAGGGAACAACCTTTCCGCACTCGAACTGGTTAATGAGTTCCACCGCGGGCGGATTCGGCGTGGAGATAACCGCAATTCCATGCGCCATGTATTCGATAACTTTAGTTGGACGGGATCGTCGATAATTGTCCTCGTCGTGCAGTGGGGAGATCCCAGCCAGAGCGCCGTTCAGCATTGCGACCGCCGAATCATTCGGAATGAAGCCATGCCAATATATGAACCCCTTTGCGTGAGCCTCATGGAGCATGTCCACAAGTTCAGACTCCGCATTTCCCACCAGCCGAACTGTTACACCGTGGCGGTGTAACACCTTGCCCATTTCCACGAGTTCCAACGCGCCACGAGCTCGTGTGATCGAGCCTAGGTAGATCACGAACGTGTCTCCGGAGGGTTCCACGCTGCGGGGCACCGACGTCGTGTTCGGTACGACCGGATGCTCGAAGCGGAATCTGGACCGGTAACCGTCCTCGGCAAGAATGATGTGAAGATGATCCTCTGCCCACTGTTCTAACTTTTGTGTCCCGAATCGAGATACAGAGCTCAGTGGTGTCGGAATCCACGACTTCATCGACACCGCTGCAGCCGTGTCCTCGTGTACATCCCAAACGAAGTTCCCAGACGTATTGCTAGCCGATAGCAGAAGTTCAGGGTCGTGAATCAGTGTGACGTCGTGTTGGGGTGCTTGTTGACGTAGCAATCGTCCAGCCGTCAGATTCGCACGTAGCCTGTTCGTGCCGAGCGCGCGTGGCACGTCTAAACCTGTGACTTCTTCGGGTATTGGCACGTTGTAACTCGTGAAAGGTGCCATGAACGTAACATGGTGACCTGCTTGACGTAATGCTCGGATCTGTCTGTGATAGATCCGAGCATCAGCAGGTGTGTGAACGATCGTCGCAACTAGAACTCGCATACGTGCCTCACGACTCTGCCGCACCAACGTGTCGTCCGTGTGCCCCTTGGTTGGCGCGTTCCACAGCAGTTGCGACGTCCCTGTCGTATGCATCAACGATGGGATCGACGGGCCCGTCCATCACTATCCTTCCCTGCTCAAGCCAAATGGCTCGATTGCACGTCTCGCGGACGATTTGGGAGCTATGTGTGACCAGAAAAACGGTGCCGGCTTCGTCTCTCAACTCCTTGATTCGCGCCTGACTCTTACTCTGGAATTCCGCATCACCAGTACCCAGAGCCTCGTCAATGAGCAAGATTTCATGTGTCACGCTGGCAGAAATCGCGAAGCGAAGCCGAGCCTGCATTCCACTTGAATACGTCTTCATGGGAAGGGACACGAAGTCGCCGATACCCGCAAAGTCAACGATGGAATCACGTCGCTCGGCGGCTTGCTTCGGCGTTAATCCCATTGCCAAGGATCCAAGCTCGATATTTCGTTCCCCTGTTAACTGGGGTAGCAATGCTGCATCTACGCCGAGCAGTGAGGGCTGAGCCGTGGTGAGAATCTGCCCCTTCTGGATGGGGCGAAGTCCCGCGATGGCGGAAAGCAACGTGGATTTTCCCGATCCATTTCTTCCGATCAACCCAACAGCATCACCTTCGTGCGCGATAAAACTCACACCGCGCACTGCCTTGATGTACCTAACTCCAGGGGCTGGGCCACGACGCATCAAGCGGCGGAGAGAACTGACCGCATCTTTCCCGGAGGGGCCGGGGCTCGCGACGCCTTGAACTCGATACGTTATGTGAACGTCATTGACGATCACACTGGGCTGCCTATCGATCAAATTAGCCACGACCGTAACGCTCCTCGGCTTTGTAAAAGTAGATGAACCCCGTGGTGAGCCCAACGGTTGCCCAGAAGATCGCATATGCCCAAATGATGGGGGGTACCGAGTAACTGGTCAGCAAACAATCACGCGCGATTTCAACGAAGACAGCGCCGGGGTTGAACGTGAGAAGAAAAGCCGCCCATCCGGGAGCTGACTTTGTGAGCGGCTGCAGCGGGAAGACCACGCCGCTGAGATAGAGCCATGTTCGTAGCACGAACGGCAAGAGTTGCGAAACATCGCGAACCTTTTCCGTCAGTCGAGCCAGCGTGAACATCACCCCGAGGTTGAACATTGTTTGCAGCGTAATAGCGATCGGAAGCAGCAGCCACGTCCAACTCACGCCTTCGCCTGTGATGAGCACGATGACGATAGAAACTATGAGTGCAGGGCCAAGCGCCAACAACTGTTCGATGGCGACCGCGACAGGCAGCAAAGCGCGGGGAAAGTGCAGTGCTCGAACGAGATTCATGTTAGCGACGATGGACCGCGCGCCTTCTTGAATACTCTTTTGGGTGTACGTAAAGAAGAAGACGCCGATCACCAGGAAAGCGAGGTAGTTGGGTATCGCTCGGTGACCCTTGAAGATGTAGCCGAACACAAGGAAATAGACAGCCGTATTGAGTAGCGGGTTGAGCAATGTCCACGCTTTGCCCAGTCGACTTTCAGAGTTGCCACTCTCTTCGCGAGCCCTGGATAACTCGAGCGCGAAGTATCTCCGCTCCCACATCTGGTGCAGATAATCACCGACCTTGGGGCGAAGCCCAACGGACTGCAGGTTGTACTCCTGCGTGAGCCGTGACAGATTTTCATCGGTCATCTTCTCTGCAGGTGCCCAGCTCGATAATCCCGACGGTTTGTCCTGCTCGTTGGTGGAGTCAGTTTCTCCCAGATCTGACTCCGGCGTGGCGGACGAGTTCATGCGCCGGCCTATAGCCTTTCCACGTTGGGACCGTCGAGTTTTCCCCGAGTATCAAGAATCAACGGCGCGTGATTGGCGATGAGTTCTAGATCTAGGGTTGAGTGGTTCTGAATGAGTAGAGCGATGTCGCACGTCGTTAGTGCTTCGTTGAGATCTGTCTGCCGGCCTACGTTCAGCCCATGAACATCCCAGGCATCGACGAATGGATCGAAGTACGTCAACGAAGCCCCCATTTCAGCCAGTTGAAGAGCCAGTGGCTCCGCAGGCGATTCTCGTTGATCGGCGATGTCCGGTTTGTACGTGACTCCAATGATGAGAACACGTGAATTCTTCATGGGTTTTCCAACAGTGTTGAGAAGGTCCTGCGCCCGTCTCGCGACGTAGGCCGGCATTCCGTTGTTCACCGCTTGCGCTGTCTCGATGAAAAGTGACGGTGCGCCGAGTCGAGCCCTCACATTGAAAGATAGGTACATCGGATCAATTGGGATGCAGTGACCTCCCACGCCAGGGCCAGGGTAGAAAGCCTGAAAACCAAAAGGCTTGGTTTTGGCGATGTCTATGACGTTCCATAGGTCGATATCTAGTCGGTGGCAGAACTGAACTAACTCGTTGACAAGCCCGATGTTCACTTGACGGTACGTGTTCTCAAGAAGTTTTGCCATTTCCGCCTCGCGAGTGCCGCTCGCTCGAACGACGGTTTCAACGAATCGTCCGTACAGCTCAGCTGCGCGCTCCGTGCACGCAGGCGTATGGCCGCCAACGATTTTCGGTGTGTTGTTGATCCCGTAAACCGGATTTCCGGGATCAACTCGTTCTGGAGAAAACGCCAGATTGAAGTCTGAGCCTGCCTTTAACTGGCTGGCCTCTTCCAAGATGGGGCGAATCTCTTCATCGGTGGTTCCGGGATATGTCGTGGACTCAAGCACGACCAGCATGCCTGGTGTGAGGTGCTTGCTCACGGTGCGAGTTGCGGACAAAACGTAAGCGAGATCGGGCCCGCCTTCTGAGCCCAACGGAGTCGGTACGCAAATGACTGCCGCTGCGGCATCGTCGAGCACCGAGCTGTCAGTTGATGCTCTGAATCCCAGACGGACAAGTTCGGAAACTTCGGTGTCGGAGATATCGTCGATGTGGGAGATGCCCGAGTTCAATCCGCTAACGACCTTTTCGGAGTTGTCCAAACCAATTACCGACAGACCGGACCTGCAGGCAGCTTGTACGAGCGGTAGCCCGACGTAACCTAGCCCGATAACGACGAGATCCGTTGCCATTGTCTAACTCCCAGAGGTTTCGCGTGTTGTACGACTATTGTCTCAGATTATCGGCGTCACCTCGTGGATGAAGTTCCCGAATCCTTAAGAGGTGCTGTTGTGGGGCGCTATCTAGTGGCTAGGCGCGACCACTGAGCCAGTTTTCAACAATCCTAGCGATCCGGCGCCCAGCCTGTCCGTCCCATAGAGCCGGGGTGACGTGGTTGTCCGATGGGGTGCGCTGTAGCACCAACTCTAGTTCGTTCTCCAGATTCTCGAACGGCACTAGCCTGTTGGTCCCGTCGGTGATCGTCACGGGCCGTTCTGTGGTCGTACGAAGCGTCAGGCATGGGACGGCCAAGATGGTCGTTTCTTCCTGAATGCCGCCAGAATCTGTGACGACGACGTCAGCACCTCGAACCAGGGAGAGGAAATCTACGTAGCCGAGGGGATCGCAAACGATCGTGTTCTTTATGTCAGCTAGGCCAAGGTGCATTAATCGTTCACGACCTCGGGGATGGACGGGAAAGACCACCGTCCGGTGCGTGGCTACCTGATCAATGGCCTTTAGTACTCGAATTGCAGCTTCGTCGGAGTCAACGTTTGCAGGTCGATGAAGGGTGACTACGGCATAGGGTCCATCTAGTGCGTGCTGAGCCCGTGCATGCTCGACGTTGAATCGAGCTAAATTGGCCAAGAGAGTATCGATCATTGGATTGCCGACGAAATGGATCTTCTCGGCTGGTATTCCCTCGTTGGCGAGGTGGGCGATTGCCTCGGGGCTGGTGACAAAAAGCAGTTCGCTTAGTTGGTCGGTAAGAACCCGGTTTATCTCTTCGGGCATTTCGCGGTCGAAAGATCTCAAACCTGCTTCGACGTGTGCGAGGGGAACTCCAAGCTTTGCAGCCACGAGCGCCGCAGAGATTGTCGAATTTACGTCACCGTAGACCATGACCAGATCGACCTTGGGATCAGCGATGATCGGCTCAAGCGCGATCATCAAATTGGCTGTTTGTAATGTGTGCGAGCCTGATCCAATGCCGAGATTGATGTCCGGCTCGGGCAGACTCAGCTCTCGAAAGAAGACCGCCGACATATGGTCGTCATAGTGCTGACCAGTGTGAACGAGCTGTTGCTCGATCCCTCGCTCGGCAAGGGCCCGCATGACTGGTGCAGCCTTTGGAAAGTTTGGCCTAGCTCCAACAATGTGCAGGATCGTCATTTAGTTACCTAACCACGACTGAAGAGCATCGACGTACCGCTGCGAAATGGCGGTGGGGTTTAGTGGAGTGATTGCATCTATGGCGCTGGCCTGAGATTGCGGTGTGGTCAGAGTGTGCATGGACCTTGAGAGTGCGTTGAACAGCCCGTCCTGGTCAGAAGGGTCGTAATGCTCAACCCACGCCGCATTCCCGTCTTCGAGTTCGCCTGAGTTATCCGGCAGAACTGCAGGGCGACCAAAGGTAAGACCTAGGGTCAACGCTCCCGAGTTCAGCGAACGCCGGTACGGGTAGGCACACACGTCGGCTGCTCGAAAATAGATCTGGACATCAACTTCTGGAATCTTCTCGTCGACCACGAGAACGTCCCGCCTGTAACGGGCGTCGTCGAGGAACTGTTGCATCTCGGCATCTTGGCTGATTGCTCCGGCAACAATAAGCATGACTTTGCCTGGCTTCTGCTCGGACAGCCGAGAAAAAGCTTGCAGTAATTCGACCGAACCTTTGTACGGCAGCATGCGACCGAAGGCTAGGAAGACGGTTACTGATGAGGGAATGCCCAAAAGCTGACGGGCATAGTCTGCCGTCACCCAATGTGGATAGACGCCAGCGTATGACGGGTGCGGGATGTGCACTACTTTTTCACGTGGAATGTGGAAATACGGTTCACACAAATCGGGCGTCCTAGAACTCATGATGTGAATGCGTTGCGCTCGCTGCGCTACTTCGGTTCTAAGTTGTGCTTCTAAATCGTCCCACTGTGCTTCGTGCGGAAGTATGTTGTGGACAGTCCAGATGATGTGTCCATCTCGTTCCGCGATGTCGTCCAGTTGGCCTGTGAACGCAGTGATCGCGGCTTGCGCTTCTTGTCGATCTTTGCACTTGGCGAGCACGACGTTGAGCCAGTGCAGATGTGTCACAGTTCTTGCGCTGCCCTGCAAATCAGTCGAGAGTCGCACGGAGGTGTCGATGCTCCGACCTGGTACTGCGACGCCGCCAACGTCTGGAAGGTTCTGATATAGCAGCCTCTGGAACGGGTTTCCAGTTGTCTGCGGCGAGTAGGAAACTACGATCGGACCGTTTTCGGTCGTCCAATCAGCGTACGTAAGTATCCGTAGCGCATCGTCCCACTCGTGTTTCGGACTCTGCCCGAGAAACCTCGTCAGCATCATGATGAGGGCGCCTGTTGGGCTAGGACTGACGCGTAGACACTGTTAAATGACTCTGCAGTCTTCTGCCAGTCTCGTTCTTCCTTGACCCACTGTGCGCTGGATTCGATCATCCGCTTTCGTTCGGCAGGATCGTCTTCCAATGATCTGATTTCTCGTGCCAAGTCATCGGCGTCACCGGCTTTGAACGTGTGGGCTCGCCGTTGTTCTCCCGCAATTTCTACCAAGGCGGGTAGGTCACTCATGAGTAGCGGGATCCCCATCGCCATCGCTTCGAATGGCTTGATGGGAGACACTAACCTGCCGGCGCGCTCGTCAATTCGTGGGACGACGAACAGGTCAAGGAGTCCGTAGTACTTGGACACATGGTCGAAGGGGATATTGCCGGTGAATTTAACTCTACCTGCGACTCCCAGCCGCTTGGCGATCCCCTCAATCTCACTTCTTCGCTTGCCGTCGCCGACGAGGATTGCGATGACATCCCGGCCCTGATCCTTAAGAAGCTTTATGGCTTCGACAAGAACTTCCTGACCTTCTCGAGGATGACTGATGTTGGACACGTACCCAACGACGAACTTCTCACCGATGTCAAGCGAATTAGCAAGATCTTTGTCCCTGCTGACCGGCGCGAATCGTTTCACGTCCACAGCGTTGGGGATTACGTAAACCTTGTCGGGATCGACTCCGTGCTGATGGACTATTTCATCTCGCATCGGCCCGGAGATTGTGACCACCGCGTTGGCTTGATGCATCATTCGTGTTTCGGTGTGCAAACGCCGGTAGAAGTATTCGGCACTTTCCCGGTAGCGAGCGTCAGCGGTCCACGTGGTCTCGAAGAAACTGCGAACCTCGTATATCCATGGGATGCCTGCCCACGATGCGACGGCGCTCGCTGCCAAGGCAGTTTCGTATCCTCTGTGACCTGAGCCCACATGTAACATCGCGGCTGGATTTTTGTAGAGTTCCGCAGCTAACAATTGCGTCGTCAACTGGAGGTACTCGTCGTAGGCGAGGTCCTTATCGAGCCCGCCCGCACGCGGTAGAAGATGGCGATAAACAACGTTTTCGACCCGGCTCTCTTGGGCCGCATCGCTGACCCCGACGTTGGCGGGAAAGCCCGGCATTGTCACGCATGTGATGTGTGTGCCCTGTGAGACAAGTGACGACAGTGTTTCATGCGTTCTGGTGCAGAAACCGTTGTCATGAAATGGACGCGACTCTTTGGCGACGTAAAGCACCGATGTACCGGCCGTGGGTGGGGTCCGGCTCTCAACCGTCGGCATCCAGTACTCGTCAGTCTCTCGAAGTCTGCCTTCGATCTTTCTGGAATGTGTCCACGACGAAGGTGCGGAGTCGACGGTCGATAGCTGTTGGGCAAATGCGTAGGCTGACGATAAATCGCCGGTCCGCACGTTCACGTCGCTGGCCAGCCTGAGTAATTGCTTTTGTGTTGGTCGCCTCGTCAGGCCATTCTCCGCATGAGCGATGGCCTTGCTGTAGTCGCTTCGTTCAAACGCCGATCGGCCCCGAAGGTTGGATCTGGCAGCTGGTGTGACACCTAATTTGGCGACTGCACTCTTGAGTTGTGCCCGCTGCTGAGGGTTAAGTTTGCCGACAAGATCCCTGACACGGGACTCAACGGACATGAGTACCGCCTACAGTCTTCGATCTGAGAATCCGCACCAACACAGACTAACGCGATTCGAGTTCGCTGGAGAGTCTGGGAGCTTCGCGTCGCGCTATCAGGAATCTGATAGACGCCGCTGGCTGACGGAGGCTACGTCGTAATAGTTGAGAAGGATCTCAAGCCGACGCTCGTGGTAGTGCTGTGATGAATCCTTAAGCACGTGCTCGAATGGAGATGTCCCGCTCAAATCGTCTTTGGAAAGATCCATTGTCATCGTCGCTGGCGTCGCCTGAAGGTCGATGGGAGTGGCGTGCAACGTCACAGGGATGTCCATTGGAAAATCCACTGCGAGGTTGATTCGTAGCCGCTCGGTAAGCCCCGGACTTTTCCGACGATATTGACGTATTCGATCCGTGGTCGCTGGGCCGAGGACGAATTCGCCAAACTGAGTGGCACGGATTCGAGCGATATAGGGGACCCTGCGCAGACGGCGAACCACATCGGTATTGGTGTCGGTCTTTACTGATGTCAAAGCAAGGAGGATGTCTGCTGCCGTCAATGAACCTCCGTAGGGTCCGACGGGTTGTACCAATCGCTCAGTTTGATGCTCGACGGAGTACATCGCCGCCTCAATAGCCTCACGCAGTTTTGACGAATCATGCGCACGCACCGATGTGACGGCGCCGTGAAGGTCTAGATATTCAGCGCGCGAAACCTGATCGTCTGTTGCCGTTTTTTCGTTCGGGACCAAAATCGTTCGAGCTGATGACTGCAGAAATTCATGGGTTGCGTTGTAGCCTGCTTCGGAAATGACAACATCAAACGCATTGGCAAATCGCGCGAGTGGATAGACGTCCGTGAGGACCACAACGTGCGCTCCAGCCCGGTAGTTCGCCGACAGCGCGGCTTGAGTCGTTGCAACTTGCCACCCGGCAGACACAAATATGTCAAGCGCCTGCTCACGTACCTTGCCGTTGTCCCCGATTGCCCCTGAGCCAAGTGTTACAAGTCCGATCCGCCTCTCTGGATCGAGACCCAAAGCTGACACGGCCTCCTGTCGAGGAAGTAGTGGCTGAACGTCGAGAACGGAAACCGGCTCGATCTTTCTGGCCACTCTGGTTCGCGTGTACCCCTGATCGCTGGGAGTGGCAACGTCCCCCGGTTCGATCGTGAGATCAAAGAATGGTTCCGCCCTGAGCGCCGATTTGTTTCTGCCTCGGCGCCACATGCCTCGCCGAAACCAGACGAACGTGACGTCAGGCCTTGTTCGTCGAGCGAGCACGAGACCTCTATAAGGGGCAACGCCGTCAAAAACGACAACGGTAGCGTCCGTCTCGTCGATGAGGGCAGTAAGCCGATCAGACAGATAGTTATTCCACATGGTCCATGGGATCCATGGTCGTTGGTAGCTGGGCAGGTATTCGACCGGAATGCCCTGTTCGGCAACTGCGCTGATTCCAGAAGACAACGACAAAATTGTTACTCTTGCCCTCTGCCCGAGTGCCAGGGCAATCGAGGTTTGACGGGTTAGGTGACCCATGCCCGTCCCATTGCTGGTAACGAGCAGGATGGACGGTCGTTCCTTTGTCATCGCCTGACGAATCAAACGGCCATGATGGTTGGCTCGACCGGTACCGCTAACGATGGCCCCGTCGCCGCCTGAACTTCGTCGACGCTCACACCATCGGCAACCTCGCGCAGAACGAGTCCGTCCGGCGTAACGTCAATGACGGCAAGATCAGTGATGATGCGGTCCACGACACCGCGTCCGGTGTATGGCAGTGAGCACTCGTCGACGATCTTGTGCGTTCCATCCTTGGCAACATGCTCCATCATCACGATGACTCGCTTGGCGCCATGAACGAGATCCATCGCCCCGCCCATTCCCTTGACCATCTTGCCGGGAATCATCCAGTTGGCGATGTCACCAGCGGCACTCACCTGCATCGCCCCGAGAATGGCAGCATCGATGTGGCCGCCGCGGATCATTCCGAACGAGGTAGCTGAATCAAAGAATGACGCACCCGGCAGGACGGTGACCGTCTCTTTGCCGGCATTGATTAGGTCTGCATCAACGGTTTCCTCGGCGGGGTAGGGGCCGGTACCTAGAATGCCGTTTTCGCTCTGCAGCACAACGGTTACGTCTGTTGGTAAGTAGTTGGGAACAAGGGTCGGAAGACCGATGCCCAGGTTGACGTATTCGCCGTCAAAGAGTTCTTGTGCGACACGTGCAGCAAGTTGCTCGCGGGTGAGAGTCATCTCATGCCTCCTTGGTCACAGTGCGACGTTCAATGCGCTTGTCTGCGGCTTGCTCTGCTGTCAGGGGCACGACGCGCTGCACAAAGACACCGGGTGTGTGGATGGTTTGCGGATCGATCTCGCCGGGCTCGACGAGGTGTTCAACCTCGGCGATCGTGATGCGTCCAGCAGTGGCAACCAATGGGTTGAAGTTGCGCGTCGACTTATCGAAAACAAGATTTCCGTGACGATCTCCGACGGATGCCCGAACGAGGGCGAAGTCGGTGACGATCCCACGTTCGAGTACGTACGGGCGGCCGTCAAATTCGCGGGTTTCCTTCGCTGGGGACGCCAGTGCGATGGAACCGTCGGGTGCATAGCGCCATGGCATTCCACCGTCGGCAACTTGAGTACCTACGCCGGCCGGAGTGTAGAAAGCTGGAATGCCGGCGCCACCCGCGCGAAGCCGCTCGGCCAGAGTTCCCTGGGGAATCAGTTCGACCTCGAGTTCACCGCTGAGGAACTGACGTTCGAACTCCTTGTTTTCGCCGACGTAGGACGATGTCATCCTGCTAATGCGACGGGCTTGCAAAAGTAGGCCCAATCCCCAGTCGTCCACGCCGCAGTTGTTGGACACGGCAGATAGATCGTTGACGCCGAGTTCGAGTAGAGCATTGATGAGCGCGGACGGAATGCCGCAGAGCCCAAATCCGCCCACCGCCAATGTCGCGCCGTTCGGTATATCCGCAACAGCCTTCGCTGCGGAGGCTACAACCTTGTCCAACATGGCTCACCCTTCAGATCTGATCAGTAGGCAGCACTGTACCGATCGTCGGACGTGTGTTGGTGCAGACCTACGAAAGTGCGGATTTAGCCGACACAGGTGTTTTGGTCTGCAGGCTTGGGGGCGGGGCCGAGATCGGTGCTCGACGACGCCGATGGTGCAGGCTGCCCGTTGGCAGACCCGATCGTCACCGGTGTAGTGGTCGTCCAGTCAGCGCCGATGACGAGCGTGAGTGTTCGGCCATTGCCAGTTGCACGCGATGTACTTGCGTTGGCCGCTGCTTCCAACGTGCGCGCTGACTGATCGTACGCAGGGTCATAAAGCACTGTGGTGTGTGCGAAGTCAGAACGCTGCGCCGTGCCTACGCTTGTCACAATGAAGCCCATCGCAGTCAACTGATCAGCAGCCTTGCGAGCCTGACCGCTCACCCCGGACCCGTTCAGGACTCGAACGTGAATGCGTGATGGCGGCGTCGTAAACGGGTCAGAAGATGGCGAGGAACTCGTCGACGGGTTTGACGAAGGAATCGACGATGGTGCAGCCGCCTTAGGCGGGTAGACGGTGTCCTGTTTCATGGCTTGCCAGATCGGATCGGCCTTCGCCGCGTCCCACAGGACGTTCTCGTTATCGCCCTTGGGAACCCACGGCACCGTCATGAATGCGACCTTCGACGGGGTTAAACCTTGAAGGCTTGACGCAAAAGTCTGCAATTCGTCGACATTGCCAAGCCCGGTGTCTAGCGTGAGCGAGCTACTGACTGCATTGAGCACGGAATACAACTTCGGCAGATCCGTAACAACGTTCTTGCTCGTCGCGGTTCGGATGAGTGAGGACAGGAAGACCTGCTGACGGTTGATACGGCTGATATCACTACCGTCGCCAAGGGTCTTACGCGCACGAGCGAATGCGAGTGCCTGATCAGAATTGAGCAGCGACACGCCCGCGGGCAAGTTCAGGTGGCTCTTGGGGTCATTCACCGGGGACTTGAGGCACACGGGAACGCCGCCCAGGGCGTCAACAACAGCCTTGAATCCCTTGAAGTTCACGACCACGAAGTGGTCAATCCGCACCCCGGTCAGGCTCTCAACCGCGTGGATCGTGCACGCGGGACCGCCGACCGCGAACGCTTCGTTGAATTTGCCCTCGGTGGTGCCGGCTGGGCCCGCACCACACGTTGGACGGGTAACCCAGGAATCACGCGGGATGCTCACGCCCAGTGCGTGAGATCTATCCGCTGAGATGTGAACGAGGATGGTCGTGTCAGATTGACCATTTCCGCTCGATGTTGTGTTCGCGTTTCCGTATCCACCGCCTTGACCGGTTCGGGTGTCCGTGCCCATGACCAGCAGGTTTACCGGTTCGTATTGGGTGGCAGCGGATGCGGAAGCCTTGGATGGCCGATCTGAGCCGAGGCTGGCAAATGCGTCAATTGTGTGGATATTTCCGGTTAATCGGGTGGCAGCAGCCCACCCCGCGGCGCTCACTCCAGTAACGACCAGCGTCACAGCGCTAGCGACGGCCACGGCCGTGCGCGCCCACCGAGGACCGGTCGTGCCGCTGGAATCTGCCGCATCGCTGTTCAAAAAACCCACCCTCTCATCGTACGTGCCCCTATTGGCTGACTTGACCAGAAGATCCTCGAACGGCCAAAAGGCATACCAATCTCTCAGTTACCCGATACCCCTCAAGTTTTCTGCCCAAACCCCCGATGAATCACAGGTAGGCGCTTTTTTGGGCTGATCGATGTCGAAGACAGGGTTGGTGTGCACGTGATGCGATTAGCACGCCTGGTCGTCCCCGGCCTGCTGCTCTCTGTGAGTTGGGGGCTTGTGGCGGCGGGCGTCAGTCCCGTGCAGGCAGCCACAGTCGCCGTCCCGGCATCTTTCACATTCTCCGGATCTGGCTTCGGCCACGGAGTCGGCATGTCGCAGTACGGGGCCCGCGGAATGGCCTTGGATGGCTACACGGCCGAACAAATCGTTACGCACTATTACTCAGGCACGACGGTATCCGCTGTTGACGACACGTCCGACATCGCCGTGAATCTGCTGCACCATGCACCCTCCGTTGCCATTCGAACGGAAGCCCTTGTCGCAGGTGGTGGTGGAGTCGTAGTCACCGTTCGAGGTGTGGCCCCCGTGTCAGGGCAGCCGGGAGATGTCTTTACGTTCAAGGCATCCAACAAAATTGTTTCTGTCTCCAAGGTGTCGGCCGGCGTCACGACTCGCGTCGGAAGTGGAAGCTGGGCAACGATTAACTGGAGTGGCACGCGGGTTCCTCTGACGTCTGGGACAAAGGCATCGCTGTTGAACGTCACAACCTCTGCGTCACAGTTTGCTAACTCCGGGCATCGATACCGATATGGATCGGTCAAGATCCAACCCACCACTGCGTCACCAAACACACTTGAAGCAATTAATTATGTGCGGATCCACGACGAATATTTACTTGGTATTGCTGAGGTTTCGTCATCGTGGCCGGCTGCAGCGATGCAAGCGCAGATTCTGGCGTCGCGCTCCTACGCACTCAACCACGTCACATCACTGCGTGCGGCCTGCTTATGTAACGTCGACGATGGTGGTGGCCCGTATTATGACCAGACCTTTGCTGGCTGGATCAAGGAAGCCGACGCATGGGGTAAGTACTGGCGTGCGGCTGTAGCAGCGACGGATACCACCCCCACCACGGGTAAGGCGATTCTCTCGGCTGGCAAGCCGATCTCGGCGTTCTACTTCTCGGCTTCGGGCGGGGCGACGCAGGCGTCTGCCGACGTGTGGGGTGGCACGCTCGCTTATGCGACGTCAGTCGACGATCACTGGTCGTTGGATCCGTCGGTTCCGTGGTCGACATGGATACCCCGAGTTCGCACTCAGGCCCAGGTGGCTGCCGTGTTTGGACTGCCGAATGTCGTTCGAATTGATCTGACGTCCCGATGTGTCTCCGGTGCAGTGAAGTCGGCTACTGCATGGTCGTCATCTGGCGCCTCGGCCTCTGTTTCTGGGGCGCATTTGGCGGGCGCACTTGGGCTACCGAGCCGCTGGATGTGGCGCGCTGTTGATACTGCGGCGGTAGATCCCGTTGCCGCGGCGGTGGCTTCTGCGCAGAAATCGACATCGTCCACAGTTGTGTTGGCTCCACTTTCGTCACCGACTTCCGTGGCGTTGGCCTCGAATGTGGCGGCCCAGCGCGGTTGGCCGCTGCTGTTGACGTCGTCAACGGTCCTGACAGCGACGACTCGCCGGGAACTCGTGCGTCGTCATGCTCGAACCGTTTTCGCAATTGGTACAGCCGCTGAACTGCCAGTCAGCGTGGTTAACGCGACCGCGGCCGTTGTCACCACGGTTTCGCGGATCAGTGGGTTGAATTCGATCGATTTATCGGTCCGGGTTGCAACACGTCTTGCGCGCCCAGTTGGCACGCCAGTTGTTGTCGCTCCGGCGACGAACCCTGCACTCATCTCACTTGCCTCTGCAGCTGCGGCGGCGTTGGGTCGGCCGCTCGTCGTCACCCCGGGTGCGGCAGTTTCCAACCCCACTGTGGCTGCCTATCTCACTACTGCCAAGCCGGCGTCTCTACTTGTTGTCGGCTCCGCCGCTGATGTTGCCGATTCGGTCTTCGCTTCGGTGGCTCCACTTAGCCGGGCTGCCGGTGCGACTCCTGCCGACGTCTCCTGTGCTCTGGCGCACTTTGTTGGCGTCGGTCTCACGGCACAGCGGCTTTCGATCTCGTCCGCTTCGCGACTGACGATGACCTTGGTTTCGAACCCAAGGACGCCGATTCTTGTCGTGTCGGGGGCTTTGAGCCCCAACGCAACGGCAGTGCTTCAGGCTGGTGTTTCGTCAATTACCGTCTCACCGGATCTCACCGCCGCTGTTGTGACGGCTGCGCGGCGGGCGTAGTTCAGGACGCGACGAAGACCGCAGTGCAGCGTTCGGTTTGAGCGACAACGTCTATCTCCACGTCCGGCCCGCAGATCACAATGCTTGCATCGAGAGCCAGGGGTAACGCCGCGAGCGCCACAATTGTTGAGGGGTTCACCTTCCCGGATAGCAGAAGGCGCCCGCCCGGAGCTAGGCCGATAGTTCGTGCCAGATCAGTGGCCTGATCGATCGCGTCGCTCTGTGACAGGACCGAGTCATCACGCTCCAACCACGGTGTCTGAGCAGTAACTATCTCGTACGAGGAAAATACGTCGCTGAAACTGCGTACCTCGCGGGCTAGATCAACCGTCCCGCCAGGTACCTCACCTATCGGCAACCCGAGTGGGTGCAACGACACCACGTAGGTGGGAAAGTCGAAACCCTGATCTGCGTGCTCTTCGTCGACGAAGGCTGCCAGCAACTCGACGTCGCTGTCATGAGGCCCCGCCGATGTCGCAATTTGTGTTCCGACGAGAGCGCCGGCGGTAAGCCAGACGCTGTGCTGCCAGTGAAGGGGAAGTTGCAGCAGAATCCTCGATCCAGGGCCCGACTCAATCTCGTCCTGAAGCAGGTTGGCCGCCTTAGCGACGTTGTTCTCGAATGTGCGTACCGATAACTCAGCCCGCTCACCACCTGTCCAAACCTGCGTGACGAGCGGACGGGCGGCGTCACGAGCGAGGCTACTGGCGAGCGCCTTTGCGATACTGAAGTCGGCCACGTTTGACAACCCTACGTCCAATCAATGCGCCGTGTTGTATGTCATCCTATCTAGGTGCTTGAAGCAGTGCTCCTCGTTGGTGGTCAAGGGACCCGGCTACGTCCACTTACTGTGACGACGCCAAAACCGATGCTTCCGGTTGCTGGCATTCCGTGCACCGAGCATCAAATAGCTCGTGCCCGCGAGGCCGGGGTCACGCGGGTCATTCTCGGAACGTCATATAAGCCAGAGGTTTTCGAGCACTACTTCGGTGACGGGTCCCGATTCGGAGTCGAACTTGTCTACCTGACTGAAGAGGTGCCACTGGGAACAGGTGGAGCGATTCGACATGTTGCTCCGCTTCTTGAAAGTGACCCTGATTCGCCAGTCCTAGTTTTCAACGGTGATGTGCTAACAGGTCACGATATTGCCGGTCAGTTGCAGGCATGGCGTTCGACTGAATCGGATGTCTCGCTCTATCTAACCCGCGTTGAAGACCCGCGTGCTTATGGCTTGGTCCCCACCGATTCGACGGGTCGGGTCACAGCATTTCTGGAGAAACCGACAACTCAGGAAGAAATCGTCACCGATCAGATCAACGCGGGCTGTTACGTTTTTAAACGTCGCATCATTGACTCGATACCCTCCGGACGTCCGGTTTCCGTTGAGCGAGAAACGTTTCCGCACTTGTTGGCGGCAGAAGCGATGGTTACCGGCTTCGTTGACGATGGCTACTGGCTCGATCTCGGTACGCCACTTGCATTCGTTCAAGGCTCCCGCGACCTTGTGTTGGGAATTGCTCCATCACCGGCCTTGCCAGGATCAACCGGCCAAAGCTTGATCCGTCCCAGTGCTGAAGTCGCCAATAACGCAGTCGTGACGGGCGGCACGTACGTCGGTGCGGGTGCCACCATCGGAGCCGGTGCCGTCGTTGACGGATCGTCGCTCTTTGATGGCGCGATGATTGCCGCTGGTGCGCACGTCAAGGATTCTGTGATCGGATCTGGGGCGATTGTCGGCGCTGGTGCATTCCTCGACGGTGTTGTCGTAGGTGATCGGGCTGTGGTTGGTCCAGGTAATGAGTTAATCCGCGGCGCCCGCATCTGGCCCGGTGTGGCACTTGGTGAGACATCGGTGCGCTTCTCGTCTGACCGTTAGATCAGTCAGCGCTCACATTTTCCGATCGGCATTCTCGTTCGAGTTACGCGTTGCCGGAATGCATATCGGTGAACGCGATGATCCGTGCCCATGCATCTGCGCATGAGGCCTGATGATCAGCAAAACTCCGATCAAAGAATGAGTGTGGCGCGCCGTCATAGACGTAACGCTGGGCGTCGATTCCTCGTCCGGTGAGGTTTGCGATGAGTCCGTCGAACTGCTCGGGACGAATCTTCTCGTCCTCGCCGGCAAGCAGACACAGGATGGGTGCACTGATCTGCTCCTCGACGGCACGTGCGCCGTCGGCCCGGCCATAAAAGCCGATGCAACCGGCCAAGCCGGGGGTATCGGCGGCCTGCCGCCACGAATTTCCGCCACCGAAGCAAAACCCGACGGTGAAGATATCTGTGATGGCGGCATCGCCCGCTGCTCGAAGGTGACTGACCGCGGCCGCGGTATCGGCGGCGACACCTGCGGGCGTCGTCTGTTCGACATGCGGCCAAAACTCGAATGGTTCGGCGCGGTCGTCTGTGTCGGCGGTGCGCCCGAAATAGTCGATTGCGATCGCGGCAAACCCCGCCTCGGCAAAGCGATCGGCAAGGTCGCAGTAGTACGCGTGCAGACCGCGCACGTCTGGCAGGATCACGATCCCACGAGATGTCGCGACCTGCGGTCGCACCGAATATGCCATGAGCGAGTTGCCGTCTGCGGCGTCGAGACGAATTCGCTTCCCCGCCTGAATCTCACCGATTGTTGGCGGAGCTGGGGGACGGCTAGCGTCGTCGTGACACATGGTGGCTCCTTCAGTTTGACGAAACAATTGCAATGGCTAGTTCAGATCGCCGAGCAGATGGTGCGGAATCTTTGCTGATCAGAGCGCCGCTGCAATGAGTCCGTCTCTGTCTCGTCGCACAACAGAATCGATATCACCTACCTGCGCCAATTGGACGAGAACGCCGCCGTTTGCGCGCGGATGAACGAAAACCTCTGACCAAACCGGATCGTGATGAAGGCCGAAGGTTTCAATCCCTCGCTCGGAAAGCACTGTGACTGCTGCGTTGATGTCGTCAACGGTAAAAGTGATGTGGTGCACGCCACCGCGTCCGGCTGTTGAGGTGAAGAAGCGATCGAAGAATGTCGAACCGGGAGTCGGGGCCATCAGCTCAATTCTGCCCCCACCAACGTCGTACGACATCACAACAGCACCGATCGGTAGAACTTCTCCGTGTGAGAACACGCCACCGAGAACGTCTTGGTAAAACTCGACAAGGGGAGCGATATTCGGGCCAGCGACGGCGGTGTGGTCGTAGCGGGCACCGATTGATGCGAGCACTCCGGATAACTCACTCATGGCTATAGCGTTGCAGGCCGTAGCGCAGCTTCAGCCGCGGGGGCATGGTTGTGTCTTCACGGTTACAACGCGAACGAATGCCTGATGTGGAGGTGGTGGGTTAGCGCCAGATCACATGCTCGTCGATAGTGCGTGGGGGGCGCTCGCGTGGTGCACCTGCTGGGTATCCAACCGCAATGCCCCCAAGCGGCTGCCAATCGGCTGGGAGATCAAGCACGGAGCGGACGACATCTGCGCAAAATATGGTCGACGAAATCCACGCCGTGCCGACCCCATGAGCGGCCATCGCAACTAAAAAGTTCTGCACCGCGGCACCACCCGCGACAAGGAACAGGTCGCGTTCGTAGCCTTGCCTGTCTGTGTCGGGGTACTCGTGAGCGGCGTCGCCGAGGGCAAGGAATGGGAGCACCACTGTTGGCGCTTCTCGCAAGACCAGCCCACGCTTGAGTCTCTTGGTGACGGAGGTCTCGTCGTATGAATCACGCGAAGTGAGATCGGCTCGCCAGCGATCGGCCATCGCATCGAACAGTTCGTTGCGAACGTCAACGTCATCGACCACGACGAAGCGCCACGGTGTTGTGTGGTGTGGGCTCGGCGCGGTGATTGCGGCTTCAATCCCGAGCTCGATGAGATGTGCGGGAACCTGTTCTTTGGTGAACTGGCGCACAGTGCGGCGCTGGGTCACCGCATCACGACGACCCTCTTCACGCCCGCGCTCCATTGACTCTGCGGTTCCGAGCCAGAAGAGGTCGTCGAACTGCTTTCGAATCAATGCTGATGCGCCGGGCCCGTCTTCCTCGGTGACGTACGCGTCTAGGCCACGAACGATCGCGACGGGTTGGCTGGTGATCTTGCCAGTAACAAGATCTGCAGCCGAAGCAACTTCGTCCGCGATTGCCGTGACTGTCATCTCGAGTGGACGGCCCTGCGTATCGACCCGGCCCCGGTAGTCGTCGAAGACGGCCACTCCGGCGGCACCGATGGCTGAGTCGGTAAGTCCATCTCGCCATGCTCGCCCGAGCGTGTCGGTGATGACAACGCCGAGTGATAGGCCAGTCAGACGCTGCAATTCCGCGCGGATCGCACGGGCGCTGGCATCGGGATCGACGGGTAGTAGGAGCACCGTCCCGTCTGGGGTATTCGACGCGTCCACCCCGGCGGCGGCCATGATCAAGCCATGTCGAGTCTCGACGATGCGAGTTTGTCCCCGCGGAGTTGTCTTTGTGGCAACGACTCGGACAGTCTCATCGGTGATGGCGTCATCGCGGGATTCAGCGCGCACAATTCGGCCTTCGGCCTTACTGACAATTTTGCTTGTCACTACGACGATGTCGCCGTTGTGGATCCCCTGGCTGGTATCGGGCCAGTGAATGGTTTGGTTTGCAGCGGCGATAAGTCCCGCAAGATCGTCACCGTTGGTGATTTCGGGCATGCCGGCAACGCCCACAATCATGAGCCCCATCATCGGACCACGACGCCAAGATCATGTGCCAATGTCAATGCTGCGGCCGCCATTGCGGCTGTCGCCGGAACATCTGTCATGAGCAGTGGGACTGCTCGCGTGGTGATACCAGATCCAGCCAACTCGTCAACGCTGTCAGCATCAGCCTCACTGTCGACGAGCCAGCCGTCGATAACCCCGTCGCTGGTCTCGTCGGCTGCGGCCCGCCGTGCGCCGTAGTGCAGGGCGACAGCGGTTGCCGATGTCTCAACACCGATGGCAGGTAGGCACGCATCCGCCATTCCTCGCACAGGGGCGTTGCCAACGATCGGGGACAGTCCGACCACAGGTGCAGGAGCCGATCGGATGGCGTCGCGAATTTCCGGGATGGCCAAAATCATTCCGATGGAAACGACCGGATTCGATGGCGGGAACAGGATCACATCAGCCGTGGCAATCGCCTCGAGTACGCCGGGGGCGGGCCGAGCATCGGATGCTCCGACGAGTACGAATTCACGGGCGGGAACACTGGCGCGGTATTTGATCCACCACTCCTGGAAGTGAATCGCACGTTGAGTTCCCGGCTCATCGGCGTCGATAACGACATGGGTTTCAACGCGATCGTCGGTGACTGGGATGAGTGTGGCGCCGGGCTGCCATCGGTCGCACAGTGCCTGCGTCACCGCCGATAGCCGATAGCCGGCGGCGAGCATCTGGGTGCGCACAAGGTGCGTGGCCAGATCCTTGTCACCGAGGCCGAACCACTCTGGTCCAATTCCGTACCCGGTGAGTTCGTCTTTCACGACGAACGTTTCACCCTCACGTCCCCAACCGCGTTCCTTACTGATGCCGTCACCAAGCGTGTACATGATGGAGTCAAGATCGGGACATATCTGCAGGCCGTGGATCCTAATGTCGTCGCCGTTGTTGACGATGACCGTTAAGTCGGTGCTCCAGCCGCGCTCTGCGATCAGCGCCTTGAGTCCGCGGATGAACCGAGCACCACCGATTCCGCCCGCGAGCAACACGATAGAACGGGGTTCGGGCGCGTCCTCGTCGGTCGCCTCAAGGCCCTGAAAGCTGTTTATATCCGTTGTGTCTGTCACGCGCTGCATCCTGCCATTTGGTGGGCCCGCAGGCCAGACATGTTACATGTAATCGAATGACAACGTAGAGTGACTATCTATTTTGGCCTCGGGGTTGACTCAGAGGCATTACACCGATGTAATTTGTGCGTACGGATGTGTGTCAACACAAGCTAGGCAGGAAAACGAAGGAACAAGTCCGCAGTTACCTGACGGGGAAGTTCCATGTCGAGGAGGTACCGGCGTGAGCCACGTCACCGTTCTACCGCTGTCTGAGGTCGAAGAACTTGGTTGGCAAGAACGAGCATTGTGCGCACAGACCGATCCGGAGGCGTTCTTCCCTGAGAAGGGCGGCTCCACCCGCGAAGCGAAGAAAGTGTGTACGACGTGTGAGGTTCGAGTGGAGTGCCTTGAATACGCCCTCGAAAACGATGAGCGTTTTGGTATCTGGGGCGGGCTGTCTGAGCGTGAACGGCGACGGATGAAAAAGGCCGCTGGCTGATTTCCGCGCGTGTCGTCGGTGATCGATGAGGAGAGCTGTCTTCAACGAGTCCGCAGATGCCGTCAGATCGCATAGGGTTCTGGAGTCATGTCTAGTGATTTCCCGGCTGGGTTCCCCGAGTTTGAGGGTGACTTGCGGCCCGCGCCCTCGGTTGACGAGACGAGCGTTGGCGACGACTCCTTGCTTGATCGCCAGGCGGATCGCGGTGAAGAGCTAGACGTTGAGCAGTTTGTTGCTGAGCCGATTGTCCCGGTCGAACCGGTTGATGAGCTCGATGATTTCGCGACGTACTTAGACACCGCTCCCAACGACGACACGGTTGATGTTCCTCGCCGTCCGCATCACGTGACGACAGTCCTCGTGGCCCACAACGGCTCGCGGTGGTTGAAGGCGACTCTGCTCGCACTAGATCGATTGCCCTATCGTCCCGATCACATCGTCGCGGTAGATACGGGAAGTACTGATGACACCGGCGAAATCTTGCGCCGAGCGCACGACGCCGGGGCGATCGATGAGATCGTTTCCACCGACAGCGGGATCGGATTCGGTGCTGCGGTAGCTCAAGGTGTCGAGCGCGCGGGTCGCCCAGACGAGGATGTCCTTGCGCGCATTGTCCTTGAAGGGCTCGGCGTAAATCCTGACGCACTCGATGAGCTTGCCGATGCGACCGAGGTCGACGGTGAGGTTGAGTTAGCTCCTGCGGTGACCGTGCAGTGGTTGTGGATATTGCATGATGATTCAGCCCCAGAGCCCGATGCGCTCGAAGGCCTTCTCCTGTCGGCTGATATCGAACGAAGCGCGGATATCCTCGGACCGAAGATTCGCGGTTGGAACAACCAGGATCAGTTGCTGTCGGTCGGTGTCACCGTCGCTCGATCAGGTAACCAGGTTGACGGTCTAGAGCGCCGCGAACTTGATCAGGGACAGCATGATGGACGCCGGGACGTGCTCGCGGTGAGTAGCGCCGGAATGCTGATACGTCGAGATGTGTGGGACGCTCTCGACGGATTCGACCCGGCCTTGGCCTTCTTCCGTGACGACATCGACCTGTGCTGGCGCGCACGCCGTGCTGGCTATCGAGTCATGGTCACTAGCGACGCGATCATCCATCACCGCGAGGCCGCAACCCACGGACGTCGCGAGATTCAAGCCGGATCACCGAAGCACCCAGATCGTCCGGGCCGAATTGATCGTTCAGCTTCGATCCACCTCATGCGAGCTCATGCGTCCGGTGTGCGTGGCCTGTTCGTGACGCTGCGCCTTCTTATTGGGTCACTTGCACGTGCGATTGTGCTCCTCATAGGTAAGGCGCCAGATCAAGCTCGTGACGAGTGGGGTGCTTTCCGCGACGCGTTGAGAGATCGCACAGGATTGCGCGAATCGCGAGCGCGAATTGCGGCCGCGGCATCGATGCCGTCAGCAATCCCTGAGTCGGATGTGCGCGCCCTATTGGCCCCGCGCGGGATTCAGGCGCGCATCGTGTGGGAACGGGGCGCTGACCTGCTGGCGGGTCGCGAAACCGATGACAGTGGACGCTCGGTTCTTGAATCCACCACCGACGATCCTGACGGGTGGTACTCGGACGATCGACGTCCCTCGCGCGTTCAACGATTCCTGCGTCAGCCGGGAACCCTGGTGGGGCTGATTCTTCTCGCAGTCGCCGTCATTGGTGAGCGCGCACTGTTCGGAACCGGCGTCCTTCGTGGCGGGGCGCTACTACCGGCACCGCCCGGCGCTGGTGATCTGTGGACGATGTTCACTGCTCCGTGGCATGAGGTGGGCACAGGTTCATCGGCCGATGCGCCGACGTGGCTACTTCCGATGACACTTTTGTCAGGTGTTATGCGTGGCTCAGCTTCGGTGGCAGTAGACGTGATTTTGCTTCTCTGCATCCCGATGGCCGGGATGAGTATGTATCTGGCATCGCGGCCCCTGCTGCATACCTGGTGGGCGCGAGTGTGGGCGGCGACTGCGTACGCCACCCTGCCTGCTGTCACCGGGGCAGTCTCGGGTGGGCGGATCGGCTCTGCCGTCGTCATCGTTCTCATGCCGTGGGTGGCCCTCGCTTGCGCTCCTCTTATGGGGCTGGCCCGACCAGTAACCTGGCGGCGCGTTTTTGGTTCGACGTTACTTCTGGCAGTTGTGTTCTCCTTCGTCCCCACGTTGTGGTTGGTCTGGTGCGTCATCGCTGCTGTTGCGACCGCCACTGTCGTTCGGGAGCGGCCGGCCAGGCTGAAGTTGTTGACCGTGTCACTGCTGTCGTTTGGTCTGCTGATTCCGTGGGCCATTCGGCTACTGCGAGATCCCGCCCTACTGTGGTTAGAGCCGGGGCTGGTCGGCCCCACCGATGTGCATCTCAACGCACTGGACGTCGTTCTGTTTCGTCCCGGCGGCCCAGGTTCGTCGTCGATCTTGTTCGGCGTTGGATTTTTGTTGGCGGGCCTTGCGGCGCTCTTGATGCCAGGCCCGCGTCGGGTAATTGCCGCACTGTGGGCGGTCGGCTTCGTCGGATTGGTTTTCGGCGTCATCCAATCGATCGTTCGGGTAACTCCCGATGCGTTTTCCTCACCTCTCCAATCATGGCCAGGCTCCACGACTGCGCTATGGGGCGGCGCGTTGATCGTCTCGATAGCCATTGCGGCGCAACGAGTTCCAGCACTATTCACTGGGGCTGACTTCGGAGTTCGTCAAGTCATTTCCGGAGCTCTGGCAGTGCTCTTGCTCATCGCTCCTGCATATGCGCTTGTACGCATTGCCATTGGCGTTGATGGTCCGCTCCATCGGGGATCGCGTGACGTGCTCCCAGCTTTTGTGGCTGCCGAGATGCATACGCCGTACAGACCTCGCACTGTGGTCCTAGCCCGCGACAACGGGCGAATCCGCTACGACCTGTTGAGTGTCGCTGAACCAGCGCTAAGCGATGTTGATGTCGCACCACCAGCGTCGGTCTCGGCCCAACTTGACCTGATCATTGGTCGGATGGCCGCAGGTCTTGGCGCCGACGAGGTTGATGGTTTGGCTAATCACGGTGTTCAGTACGTGTTAGTCAGTGACGCCCGCAAACATGATCCCCTGGTGGACGCGCTCGATAGTGAGCGTGGACTACGCCGGGTGTCGGCCCACAATGATCAGGCCCTCTGGCAGGTTGTTTCGACAGCGTCGCGGGTGCAAGCACTTGAACCAACGAACTCCACGAATCCAGGATCAGTGGCAGTTCGTCGATCGCTGGCAGTGCCAGTTACCAGTGACGATCCGCGCGATACGACTGCTGTCGACACCAGCATCGCTAAGGGCGCACCAGGCCGGCATTTGCTCGTGGCTGAGACGTACGACGATCGTTGGCGTTGGACGCTAGACGGTCACCAAGTAATCGCGGAGCCGCCACCGATCGCTGGCCCAACATCACAATCCGATCCGAGTTTGCAACAGGTCGCTCTGGGTCCGGCTGCAACCGCGGCCACCGTTTCTTTCGACGGATCAAGCCGACGGGTGTGGCTCACCGTTGAGCTGGTCGCGATCGGACTTGTCGTTCTGTTCGCCTTACCGTCGCGTCGCCGTGAAGAGGACGATGATGAGGACCTCCTTGATGACGAGGCGCCCGGTCAGTCAGGTCTGGTTCCGGCTGGACATCCGGGCGCAAAATCCACCGGCTTGGCAACAAGGGGTGTGCCTGCTCGCAAGTCTGTGCCCGATTCAACCAAGCCCGCCGGCGAGGTAACTCCGACCGAGTCGCCGGCCTCCGAAGAGACTCCTGACGGTGGCGGCGAGCCTGCTAGCCGTGGTGAGGAACCGCAGGAGGTGGACGAACATGAGTGACGACATTGAATCTCCTTTCGACGAGCACGATGCCTCACTAACGTCTGCGGGGCTGCCCTTTGATGACGAAGAACTGCAAACAACATCGGCGGACTTCTCACAACCCGCGGGGCGTGAAGCCGACACCTCGCAGGAAGATCCGGCGAGTCCCTCGTCGTCGACGTCGCGCTCGTCGTCACGCGTTGTGCGCGTTCGCTCGGGTAACGCAACATCAGCTGCCGATCGGCCGAAGCGACCATCGCGTGAGCCGCGGGTTGCAGAGCCACTCACGCTGCGCAGTCGTCGAGGGGTTGCCCTTGTGGCTTTAGCGAGTCTGGTGGTGCTCGCTGGTGCCGGATCGTTGATCAACCGGGGGAGTGCGCAACCCCCCGCCGTCCCGACCGTCGAACCAGTCGCCTCGAGTGAATTGGTGTGCCACGTCACGGCCGGGACGAACGACCTGACGTCCGTAATCACCGCGGCCGTCGCCCCGCTTTCAACCGTCACGACCGGTTCAGCAAGTTTGGCAAACCTAGTCAAGGTCGGTGGCAAAACTGACCCGCTGGTCATCACGTCGCCCGCAGGTGTAGTCCAGCGAATCTTCCACGTGAAGCCGGGGCAGGTGCAGATGGCCGGTGCAATTGGCAGCTTTGCCACCGGCTTTGGCGCCGACCAACTCATTAGGTCGGGGGCCGGATCGACTCGCGGCTTGGCCATCGCTCCGTGCGGTCGATCTGTGACCGACGCGTGGTTAGTCGGTGGTGGATCGTCGATCGGAAAAGTGACAACGATCAGTTTGGTCAACAACGACGATCGACCGGCTCAGGTCGACTTAGCCATCTTCGGACCGAATGGCCCGATTGCCGCACCGGCCGCCTCGGGGATTGCCGTTCCAGCGGCCAGTACAGTTCGCCTCCAACTGTCCAACCTTGCACCGAACCAGTCGGTCACGACAGTGCACGTGATCGCTACTGAAGGTCGCGTGGGTGCGTCGGCCGTGGAATTCGATTCCCACGGTCTTGTGCCACAGGGGATGTCCATCATGTCGCCCACGGCAGCGGGGCGAAACCTCGTAATCCCCATGGTCCCGAAGGGGGTAGCGTCTGCGCAGCTGGTACTTCTGGCTCCAACCGCGGATGCGACGGCCCATGTCAACCTTCTGACAACGCAGGGTCAGATAACCCCAGTTGGATTCGACTCGGTAGATCTCCCGACGGGTCGTGTGGCCAGTCTTGACCTCACCAAAGTTCTTGCCGGGACTGTAGGTGGTTTGGTGATCAAGGCGGACAAAGACGTCGTCGCAGGTGTACTTGTGACGACGGGTGCCAAAGACCAACTGCGTGAGGGGGATCGTGAAGCCGCGACCCCGGCGCTGGTAAGCCCAGGAATAATTGTCGGAATAGCCGGCGCGACGCAAACACAGGAACTCGGAATAGCCGCACCCACAGCTGACGCTTCGGTCACAGTGCAACTTTTTGCTCGGGGAAAAACCTCGCCAACGTGGACAAAGACAATCGCGGTTAAGGCCGGCTCGGTGGCAGACATTCGTCTACCGCTGACCTCGGCTGTCGCGACCTCAATTGCAGTGATCACCCCCGTTTCAGGCGGGCCTGTGTACGTAACCCGAGTGGAAACTGAACAGGCCCGCAATGGGCCGCTGCTCGGAATCGCACCGGTACTACCGACGCGGGCAACGACGTTGGTGCCGCCGGTCGAGGTCTTTCCTGGATCGGCTGTTCAAAACTCCCAGTGACGTCATGTCCGTCACATCTGTGTGATCCTCCGGCGTGCCGGTCACAGATGGTGTCGGTTGTGGGTCATATGGTCAGACCTGTGAGCCCAGCCCGCCGTTGTTCAAAGCCCTCGTGCACCCGCGCCGCGGTTGCCACGTTGACGTATGTCTATGCCGATCAAACGGCGGTCGTCGGACCGTTAGCCACGTATGCGGAACCTCATTGCTACGACCTGTGCGCAGTTCACAGTGATCGGATGACCGCACCCCGGGGCTGGGAGGTTGTTCGGCTCACCCCAGATCCCGATGCCCTTCGTCCATCACATGACGACCTGGAAGCACTGGCCGATGCAGTTCGCGAAGCAGCGCGCCCACGTCAGCGCGAGGTCGTAGGTGCATCCGAGGTAGGTCGTCGCGGCCACTTGCGCGTCCTGCGTTCAGAGGTTTAACTCAGCCCGTCAGTCATATCGCGCGGCCTTTTGTACCAGTAGGCTGAAGCCGTGATTACTTCTGATCGGCTTGACCGACTCATCAAGGCCTATGACGTCCGCGGTGTCTTCCCTGATGACTTAGATACAGAAGTAGCCCGACTTGTTGGGGCAGCGTTCGTCGAGGTCGTGGGTGCTGCGACGTCCGCAGGTGGGCCAGGGGCTGTCGTGGTTGGCAGGGACATGCGCCCATCGGGCCCGGAGTTGGTGGCTGCTTTTGCTGAAGGTGTCACACGATGTGGCGTTGATGTCATTGATATTGGCCTAGCTTCTACCGATGAGCTGTACTACGCGGCAGGATCACTCGGTCTGCCGGGCGCGATGTTCACCGCCAGTCACAACCCAGCAAAGTACAACGGCATCAAGTTGTGTCGCGTCGGAGCATCCCCCGTTGGCCAAGAGTCGGGGTTACGCGAGATTAGATCTCGTGTCGAGCAATGGGCTGCCGAGGGATTACCAACGGCCGTAGGTCCCTCCGGGATCGTGTCCGAGCGAGACATCCTCGCGGATTACGCTGCGTTCCTTCACGGACTGGTAGACCTGCGCTCGATCCGTCCGCTAACCGTGGTGGTCGATGCGGGTAATGGGATGGGTGGCTTCACCGTTCCGGCAGTTCTTTCCGGGCTTCCGCTGACGATACATCCGCTGTTCTTCGAACTCGACGGCAATTTTCCCAATCACGAAGCCAATCCGATCGACCCGGAGAACATGCGGGATCTTCAACGGGCGGTTCTCGAACATAGAGCCGACATCGGTCTTGCCTTCGACGGAGATGCGGACCGTTGCTTCGTCGTGGATGAGAAAGGCGACATCGTCGACCCATCAACCATTACCGGGTTGATTGCCGTTCGCGAACTTGCTCGGGAGCCTGGTTCAACGATCATCCACAACTTGATTACCAGTGCTTCAGTTCCGGAAATCGTCCGTGAACACGGCGGAATTCCTGTTCGGACGAGAGTAGGTCATTCATTTATCAAAGCCAGAATGGCCGAAACCGGGGCCATCTTCGGAGGCGAGCACTCCGGGCATTTCTACTTCCGCGACTTCTGGCGCGCTGATTCGGGCATGCTCGCGGCGCTGCATACCCTTGCCGCTCTTGGCGAAACCGAGCCGGGTACCGCGCTGTCGGGTCTGCTTGCTGAGTTCATCCGCTATGTGCCGTCTGGTGAAATCAACACAACGGTCAAGGATCAGGCCGGTGTTGTCGCCGAGATCAAGCGAACCTACTCTGACCGTCCAGATATTGAGCTTGACGAGCTCGACGGATTAACCGTGACTGGTCGCACTGCATCTGGCCGCGTTTGGTGGTTCAACGTACGTCCGAGCAACACTGAGCCGCTTTTGCGTCTGAACGCTGAAGGCCCCGACGTCGAAACTATGACGAAGGTGCGCGATGAAGCGTTGGCCATCATCCGAGGTGGAATCTGATGACTTTAGACTCATTCCTCGTTGATGTAGTCGCGTGTCCATGTGCGAGTCATTCACCAGTTCGAGTTCTCGAAACATGCGTTGAATGTGTCCAGTGTTCGACGACCTTTCCTATCCGCGACGGAATCCCCGTCATGTTGATCGACGATGCAACGGCGGGGCCGTACGGGATCGGCGCAATGGTAGGTGGGCGTACATGAGTTTTCTAAATGAAATCTCTCTTGACGACGAAACCTCGCTTCAGGTCGCAGATCCGGGTCACATGCTGAGGTCGACTGCGGATGCGGGTGCCCAGATTCGTCGGTCTGTTGGTTTATGGGACCCGTCGTGGATCAGTTCTGCTGTCGCCGACGGTCGACCACGCTCTGTTGTCGTGGTCGGCATGGGTGGATCTGGTATCAGTGGCGATGCTCTCTCGGCCTTGTGCGGGACAGGGTGCCCAGTTCCACTGACGACGTTGCGCGGTTACACATTGCCCGGCTGGGTTGGCCCGCTTGATCTCGTTATTGCGGTTTCCTGCTCAGGTGGCACGGAGGAGACGCTGGGAGTCGCGGCGCAGGCGATAGCTCGCGGTGCCCGAGTGATTGGTATCGGGTCGGCAAACTCACCGCTGCATGCTTTGATCACCTCTGCGCCGGGCACCTGTTACATTCCGGTGGTACCCGGCGGACTGATGCCCCGAGCGGCCCTCTGGCTGATGCTGACGCCGCTTCTCCTGATTGCAGATGCTCTGGGGTTAGGGAACTTTCCGTCGTCTGTGTTGGCCCAAGCCGCCGATCACCTGGATGAAGTTGCTGTTGAGTGTGGTCCTGCCTCCCCGACAGATGACAACCGTGCCAAGCTGCTCGCACAATCAGTGGCATCGAGCCTGCCGATGGTCTGGGGAACAGGTGGCGTCGGTGCGGTAGCGGCCTACCGCATGGCCTGCCAGCTCAATGAGAATGCGAAGTTGCCCGTTGTCAGTGGCGGTTTTCCGGAGGTCAACCACAATCAAGTCGTCACCTTTGACGGCGAGTTCGCGACGCCTCGTACTGACATTTTTCACGATCCCGAACTTGATGGGGCTGCGCCCACCTCGCTGCGGTTGATTGTGATTCGTGATTCAGGTGAGCATTCCCAAGATGGACGTCGTGCCGATATCTCAGCTGGACTTGCGCGCAGCAGGGGTATCCCCGTGGATATCATCCGAAGTATCGAGGGCCATCAGGTGCTGCGCTTTGCATCGGTCATCGGTGTCATTGACTGGGTGTCCGTGTACACAGCGATAGTGGCGGGAGTCGATCCGACTCCGATCTCGCCCATCACCGAACTGAAGGACCGCATTTCTTGAGTACTGAAGGTGGCACCAAGGCGATCATTGCCGCACTCGCGGCCAACACGGGTATAGCAATCACCAAGTTCATCGCGTGGGGAATGACCGGCTCCTCGTCGGTGCTGTCCGAGGCGATCCACTCGGTCGCCGACTCGGGTAATCAGTTACTCCTGCTCATCGGTGGGAAGCGCTCGAAGCGGATCGCAGATGAGGAACATCAGTTTGGTTACGGTCGAACGCGCTACGTGTATGCGTTTGTTGTT
The DNA here is from genome assembly GCA_903826575.1 of uncultured bacterium. Classification (GTDB taxonomy): domain Bacteria; phylum Actinomycetota; class Actinomycetes; order S36-B12; family CAIYMF01; genus Longivirga. The sequence continues at coordinate 61,069 of CAIKEU010000047.1, read as the reverse complement.
TCCATCGTTTTGTTCCTGCTCGGCGGGCTATTCAGTGCTTATGAGGGCTGGCATAAAATTCATGCCCCCGAACCCTTGAGTGATCCGACGGTTGCCTTCGTCGTTCTAGGCATCGCGATCGTTCTAGAGTCGTTCTCTTTCCGAACGGCGGTTAGAGAGGCAAATCGCTCGCGTGGCGGCAAGACTCTCTTCAGATTTGTCCGGGATGCTCGTCAACCTGAGCTTCCAGTGGTCCTGCTCGAGGATGCTGGAGCATTGGTCGGCCTGCTATTTGCCCTCTTTGGTGTCGCGATGGCCGTCATTACCGGCGATGGCCGATGGGACGGTATCGGCGCGCTCGCAATTGGCCTGCTCCTGCTCATTATCGCCATCTTCTTAGCCATTGAAATGTCGTCGATGCTCGTTGGTGAGAGCGCAGTTCCGGAGCAGACGGAGGCGATTCGGCAGGCTCTTGCGTCTCAAGCAATGGTGAATCGGGTCATTCACCTGCGTACGTTGCACGTGGGTCCGGACGAGATTTTGGTGGCCGCCAAGATCGCAACCGATCCGCACCAGACTGCCGCGGATCTGGCTGATGCGATCAATGAGGCTGAGGTGAGCATCCGTGCCGCTGTGCCCGAGGCGACCTACATCTTTATTGAACCGGATATCGACCGCAGCGTGTAAGGCCGAGCATTCGCCGAAATCGCCCAGAGATGAAACACTGAGGGTGCCCTGCGGTGAGTTCGCCCGCATTGTCAGGTCGTTAGCCACCGAGGCCTCGCGTGGATTAGCGATGCAGCCGGGTTTCCGGCGATTAGATCGGAGTTCGATGTCCATCGATTACAAGGTTGCCGACCTTTCGCTTGCCGAGTTTGGTCGTAACGAAATCCGCCTCGCTGAGCATGAAATGCCCGGCCTTATGGCGATGCGTGCACAGCACGGTGAGTCAAAGCCGCTCACTGGTGCGCGCATCACCGGCTCACTACACATGACAGTCCAGACGGCAGTTCTGATTGAGACTCTGACTGCTCTGGGTGCTGAAGTTCGTTGGGCGTCATGCAATATTTTCTCCACCCAAGATCATGCCGCCGCGGCCGTCGTGGTTGGACCGACCGGGTCGGTTGATGCGCCCGCGGGAGTGCCCGTTTATGCGTGGAAGGGTGAGACGCTCGAGGAGTACTGGTGGTGCACCGAGCAGATTTTGATGTGGCCAGACGGTGGTGGCCCCAACATGATTCTTGATGATGGTGGCGACGCGACGCTTTTGGTGCACAAGGGTCGCGAGTTCGAACTCGCTGGCGTTGTGCCGACCCCAGATGCCACCGACTCGGAAGAGTACGCGGTGATCCTCGGCGTCCTGGCTCGCTCGCTAAAACAGGATGCAGAGCGTTGGACAAACATTGCCGCCGGTATCAAGGGTGTCACGGAAGAAACGACGACTGGCGTGCACCGTCTTTACGAGATGCACCGCGCCGGTGCACTGCTGTTCCCCGCCATCAACGTGAACGACTCGGTCACCAAGAGCAAGTTCGATAACAAGTACGGCTGTCGCCATTCACTTGTAGACGGCATTAACCGGGCAACCGATGTCCTCGTCGGTGGCAAGGTGGCTGTTGTTTGTGGCTATGGTGATGTCGGCAAGGGTTCGGCGGAGTCACTTCGTGGACAAGGTGCTCGAGTTGTGATCACCGAGATCGACCCGATCTGTGCACTTCAGGCGGCGATGGACGGATACGAGGTCGCGCTGCTGGAAGACGTGATTGGCCGCGCTGACATGGTCATCACCGCAACTGGTTGCTACGACGTGGTCACTGTCGAGCACATGCAGTCGATGAAGCATCAGGCGATCCTGGGCAACATCGGTCACTTCGACAATGAGATCGACATGGCGGGTCTTGCACATTTTCCGGGCATTAAGCGCACGACGATTAAGCCGCAGGTAGATGAGTGGGTTTTCCCTGACGGTCACTCAATCATCGTCTTGTCAGAGGGTCGTTTGCTCAACCTGGGCAACGCAACGGGTCACCCGTCGTTCGTCATGAGTAACTCATTCACCAATCAGGTCTTGGCCCAGATCGAGTTGTTTACCAAGTTGGACGAATACCCGCTTGGTGTGCACGTACTTCCCAAGCACCTCGATGAAATGGTGGCCCGACTGCATCTTGATGCACTCGGTGTTCGACTGACCGAACTCAGTAAGAAGCAGGCTGAATACCTCGGCGTGGATGTCGCTGGTCCGTACAAATCAGATCAGTACCGCTACTAGGTATCTCGGTACTGAGCTTCTGAGATGACGGTTGTGCTGTGAGTCAGGCGGGGGAGTCTGACTCTGCCGCGGTAGGGGAACGGGACTGTCCGGGCCTCTACCGCGGGGCGGCAGCGCCCTTTGTCCAAGCAGTTCAAGACGGTGCTGAACTTCGGGAACAGCACTGGGGACTGCTGGACGTCGTAATTGCTGTTGCGTTGAGCATTATCGTCCCCAGCCTGATTGTGGGCCTTGAGTTAGCCGCAGGGGCGCCAAAGAACGGCTCCGTGGTCATCTTGAGCAGCCTGATCACTCCGTGGGTTGGGTTCGGCTTGTGGCCGTGGATTGCGACGGAGCGTCGCGGCAATGGCCCGAGGCTTGACCTGGGTTTCACGTTTGCCCGTGAAGACTTTCGGTGGGGGATCCTAGGCGGAGCTGCCGCACTAACTCTTGGTTCGTTGGTTGCTCTCATTACTGAGCAGTTCACCGGACCTTTTGATTCGGCCGCTGGTCAGGCGATTACTTCAGCGAACGTCCCGCACTGGGTTGTCTACCTGTTCGCCGTTCTGGCCGTTGTCGGGGCACCCCTTATGGAGGAGTTGTGCTTTCGCGGGCTGGCGTTCGCGTCCCTGGCTAAGTTCAGTCAGGGACGGGGCTGGGCGCCAGTTCCGGTTGCGAGCGTGGTGTCGGCAGCGCTATTTGCTGCTATTCATCTCGAACCGATCCGCTTCCCGCTGCTGTTCACCATTGGTCTGGTTTTGGCAGTCGTTCGCGCCAGGACCGGGCGTCTGGGCGCGTCGATGATCGCCCACGCAATCAACAACCTGATTCCCATAATCGGCCTTGTGACCGGAACCGTGTGGTTGAGTTGAACGGCTGGTGCACTGACCGGGAACGGCTTTGATGCCAGGCACGTCGTACTCTTGACCTAGCACATCGGCCCTGCGAGTGGGCTGTTTGCAACCTGCGCAACGAGGTGTGCAGGTTGCGACGTGCACGAAAGCGGGGGTGAGCGATGTCTGCGGTTGCTGACGTATCTTCCGCAGCGCGTCCCCGAAGTCATTCTTGGGTGCATTTGCCCGGTCTCGATGGAGTCAGGGCTATCGCAGTCTTAGGTGTTCTGCTCTTTCACGCGGACAACACGTGGTTAGCCGGTGGATTCTTAGGTGTCGATGTCTTCTTTACTCTCTCCGGCTACCTGATCACCTCGCTGTTACTGGCCGAGCTCGGCAGGAGCGGGGGCATCAATTTCAAACGCTTCTATATTCGGCGCGCGCGTCGACTGATGCCAGCGTTGCTGGCAACGTTGGCGGTCACGGCCACACTCGCGATGCTGTTCGCACAAGATGCCGCCGAGCGGGTACGCCAGGACGCTGTTGCAGCCTTCTTCTACGTAACAAACTGGTGGTACATCTTCCGGGGAACCTCGTACTTCGATGAGACCGGTCGTCCACCACTGCTCCAGCACCTGTGGTCGCTCGCGGTTGAGGAGCAGTTTTATTTCATCTGGCCGGTGCTTATGTACGCCCTATGGCGGCTGTGGAAGGTACGCGGGGTTCGTTGGGGTGCAATCGGCGGCGCGATCGCGTCCACGATCGCGATGGCCGCGATTTCGATAGCCCAAGACATTCCGCAAACCACAGACACCAGTCGGGTCTACTTTGGTTCAGATTCGCATTGCATGACACTGCTCGTCGGCGCTGCGTTAGCGACCGTGTGGGTGCCAGGTCAGGTGTCGCGAGTTCTGACCGATCGTGGACGTCAGGTCGTCAGTGCGACCGGATCGGTGTGCTTGCTTGTGCTGCTCGGGATTCTTTTCTTCGTCGGACCTGATTCGGTATTCCTCTTCCGTGGCGGCTTTCTTATCCTTGGATTGGTCTGCGCCGGAGTAATCGCTGCAGCGGCAATCAACGGCACCTGGTTCGCAACTGCCATGGGCCGTCAACCGTTGAAGTACATAGGTGAACGGTCGTACGGTCTGTATCTGTGGCACTGGCCGATCTTCATGATTTTGCGCCCCGGTATCGATGTCGACGCGACAGGTTGGCCCGTTCAATGTGCTCGCTTCGCGCTGACCTTCGTGGTGGCTGAAGCCTCGTATAGGTTCCTCGAAATGCCCATTCGCAACGGCATTGTGGAACGCACGTGGCACAGCTGGCGCGAACAGGGTTCGAATACGATGCTCGTTCGCGGTGCGGTCGCAAGCACGGCTGCTGTTGCGGTGGTCCTCACCCTTGGTGTTGGACTGGGTCGAGCGAGCACACCCACCTTTGAACAGGCTCTTGGTGGTGTGACGGAGATGGGTGACGAATCTCTGACGCCTTTGGCGTCGCCATCGCCGAGTGGGTTGCAGCCGTCATCCCCTAGCGCGAGTGACTCGCCTGCGTCATCGCACACTCCATCTGCATCGAACTCGCCGACCGGTAAGCCGGTAGATAGAACATCGTTATCCATGACATTGATCGGTGATTCGGTGTTGTTAGGTAACGCCGATGCGGTTAAGGCGGCGTTCCCCCACGCGGTTGTTGATGCCCGTGTCAGTCGACAATCTGAAACGGTCTTTAGCCGAATCAAAGCGCGGATTGCCGCCGGCCGGCTCGGCCAGGTTGTGGTCATCCACACCGGTACGAACGGCACTGTTGATTCGGGGCATCTCGTCGAAATCCTGAAACTGCTTAAAGATCGTGCGCGGGTGGTCCTTGTGACGATTCACGCGCAACGACGTTGGGTTGATGAGTCGAACTCGGCGATTGAGACCGCAGCAGCGAAGTTTGCACATGGGAATGTCAGGGTGGCGGATTGGGCTTCGATTGCCGTTGGGCACCGAAACTGGTTTTACCTAGATGGAATTCACTGCAAGCCGGTGGGCTTTCCGCACTATGTAGACATGTTGCGTTCGGCGATCAACGGGCCGTGATCTCCCGTTCTGCCTCCATGCCTCACCGGGAACGTTCCGGGCGACTAATTCGTCGTTCACTGCGTGCGGGAAAGAACTTCCGGCATCGAAAGCTGCGATGGAATCGCGCACTGAGCAGACGTAAAGCCGAGACGGTGGGAATATGTACGGTGTGAAGGGTCGAGTACTTGTTGTGGATGACGACACAGCGCTGTCCGAAATGCTTGGCATTGTCCTTCGGACGGAAGGCTTCGAGCCGGTCTTCTGTGGTGATGGAGCACGCGCACTTGCTGTCTTTCGAGAGACGCGCCCAGATCTCGTGCTGCTTGATCTGATGCTGCCGGGCCGTGATGGGATCGACGTGTGTCGTTCGATCCGGGCCGAGAGCGGTGTGCCGATTGTCATGCTTACTGCAAAGACCGACACGATTGATGTTGTGCTCGGCTTGGAAAGCGGAGCTGATGACTATGTCGTCAAGCCGTTCAAGCCGAAGGAATTGGTTGCGCGCGTGCGTACTCGACTGCGCCGCATCGATGAGCCGGCGGACGAGAATCTGCGCATCGGCGATCTGGAGATTGACGTATCGGGCCACGCCGTTCGTCGAGGTGATGAGCAGATCCTGCTGACCCCGCTCGAGTTCGATTTGCTTGTCGCGCTGGCCCGTAAGCCAAAGCAAGTCATTTCCCGTGAAGTGTTGCTTCAAGATGTCTGGGGTTACCGGCACGCGGCCGACACTCGCCTGGTCAACGTGCACGTTCAACGGTTGCGCTCAAAGATCGAACACGATCCTGAGAACCCGCAGATCGTCACCACCGTGCGCGGTGTTGGCTACAAAGCTGGCTCTGCGTAGTCCTGCCCATGAGCGTTTGGTCTCAGTTCGTCGACGCCGCTGATCACGTAGTGCGACCACTGCGACAGGCGTGGCGCACCTCGGTTTCGCTTCGGGTCGTTGCAACCACGCTTGCTCTCTCGCTGATCGTTGTTGGGCTGGTAGGTGCGCTGTTGCTCCAACGCATCTGTTCGGGTGTGTTGGATGCAAAGGTGCGTGCCTCGGTGGTTGAGGCGGGTAGCGGCGCGGCGGAGTCGCAGCGGCTGCTCGACGCAGCCGACACCGGTCCGACAACTCCGACAGCGAGTCGACTGGTGGACACGGTTACGGCTGCTCTTGCTCAACGCGCAGGTTCGCCGGGACTTTATGACGTCCTACTTCTCGCGTCGCCACCCAAAACTGGTGACGAACCCGAGCGCGGTACAAATCTGATTAGTGAGATCAGTGTTCCCCCTGATTTGCGGATCAGTGTCCAAGATCATCAGCGACAGGCATGGACATACACAGATATTCGCTACCTCGATAACCACTCGTCACCTGGACTTGCTGTGGGTGCACCGTTGGCGATCCCCGGTGTTGGCAAGTACGAGCTGTACTACCTGTTTCCGCTCAGTCAAGAGCAGGCAACGTTGGATTTGGTGAAGCGCGCGGTGTTTCTTGTGGGAGCGCTTCTTGTTTTAACGCTTGGTGGAATCGCATATGTCGTTACTCGCCAAGTGGTTTCACCGGTGCGAATGGCCGCACGCACCGCTGAGAAGTTCTCGTCTGGGCAGCTAAGCGAACGCATGAGTGTTCGCGGCGAGGATGACCTCGCGCTGTTAGCGACCTCGTTCAATACGATGGCCAGCAATCTGCAGGACAAGATCACCCGTCTTGAAGACCTGTCGCGTGTCCAGCAGCGATTCGTGTCAGATGTCTCGCATGAGCTTCGCACTCCACTCACGACCGTCCGGATGGCCGCAGACGTCATGTACGAAAACCGTGACGAGTTCGAGCCGGCCATGGCCAGAAGTTCCGAGCTGCTCCAGACACAACTCGACCGGTTTGAGGAACTGCTTGCAGATCTTCTCGAGATCAGCCGCTTTGATGCGGGTGCGGCAACCCTAGATCCCGAAGGTATTGACGCTCGGTCACTGGTCAATCGTGCGGTTGAATCTGCTGAACCTTTCGCGGCGGCGAAGGGAACCAAAATTCGAGTGGTAAGCCCTGACGAATCAATCTTTGTTGAATTGGACTCTCGTCGAATCGATCGGGTGCTGCGAAATCTTGTTCTCAATGCCGTTGAACATGGTGAGGGGCGACCTATCGACGTCACCCTTGGATCGGACGGAACGGCAATGGCTGTTACTGTTCGAGACCATGGGGTAGGGCTTCGCCCTGGTGAGTCATCCCTAGTTTTCAACCGTTTCTGGCGGGCCGATCCATCTCGAGCTCGCACGGTGGGCGGAACTGGGCTTGGCTTATCCATCGCACTTGAAGATGTTCGCCTTCACGGAGGTTGGCTGGAAGCGTGGGGCGAGCCCGGAGACGGGGCTGCCTTCCGTATGACGTTGCCGATGAAGTCAGGTGCCGCATTCACAGAATCACCGCTACCGCTCGTCCCTGCGGACGCAGGTCCACGAGTGCACGCCTCTCTTGCAACGCCGTATCGGTCTCCGCGGCGTGAGGGGATCGCAACATGAAACGTCTTTGCCTCCTTGTTGTTGCGGGCATGGCACTAGCCGCCTGCAGCAGTGTCCCGACATCCGGTCCTATCGAACAGGGACCGGCAGTTGCGGTGGCGGGTCAGGATCAATTCATTCGAGTGATTGCTCGGCCGCCGGCCCCCGGGATGTCTCAGGAAGATCTGGTTCGAGGGTTCCAGGAAGCGTCGGCTTCTGCTGATGGTGCATACGCGGTTGCCCGGCAGTACTTGACCGGTAAGGCAGCGGCGCTGTGGGATCCGGGATCGGGTGTGGCCGTTTATGACAATGGCGGTCTGACCTACGCGGCGAAGGGAAGCGCCGTTGAGGTTCAGGGCAATCTTTTGGGCTCAATCGATGCCACCGGTCAGTACACCGTCGCGAATCCCGGGACGAAACTAGACGACGTCTATGAGGTGACCAAAGTCGATGGAGAATGGCGTCTGTCATCAGTACCGACAGGTCTGGTGCTAGGTCCTGGCGATATCGATCGGGGATTCCGGGCGTTCGACCTCTACTACTTCACCCGTGACTTCGGTGCTCTCGTCCCGGCTGCGATCACCATCCCGGTATCGGGAGCCGGAATGGCAACTCAACTGGTGCGTGCACTTCTAGCGGGCCCTACGTCGTGGATCGCTCCCTCAGTGCGGACGGGGTTCCCTGAAGGGACGCGTCTAGCCCTGGATTCGGTCCCAGTCGTCGATGGCGTTGCTCAGGTGGCGCTTAGCAGTGAAGTGCTTGAGGCAGATGATGCCACCCGCAAGGTGCTGTCAGCCCAACTGGCTTGGACTCTTCGTCAAGTGCCGTCGATTGGCTCGTTCCGGATTACTGTCGGGGGTCAACCTGTTGCGGTTCCGGGTCAGTCCGCCATCCAATCCGTATCGAGTTGGAATGCCTACGACCCCGACCAAGCTGGCAAGGGTGCAATCGCCGTCAACGATCGTGGGCTCGTCTCAGTTACCGCCGATGACAAACTCCAAGCGCTCGGACAAGTTAAGCCGCCGATTGTGTCACCCGCGATCGATTTTGGAGCAACCCAAATTGCTGGCCTCAGCCTTGATCGCCGAACGTTGTGGACAGCCAAATATGGTGGGGCCCAACGAGCAGTTAAGCGCTATTCAGGTGCCGAACTTTCCCGTCCGTCGTGGGATTCCGCAGGGGAAATATGGGTGGTCGACCGCGGTAGCGGGCTGGAGTTGATTAAGTCTGGTGTCGCGGGACATATTGCCGTGAGCGGACTGCCAGCGGGTGTTCGCGACGCCGATCTGCTCGCGGTGTCGATATCTCGGGACGGTACGCGCGCTGGGTTACTGATCCGACGAGGTACTCGAGTGGAGCCCATGGTCGCTCGCGTTGAGCGGTCGGCTGATGCGATTGGCGTCTCGGACCCAATCAGAATTGAATCTGTGCTCACCGATGCGATCGATTTGGCGTGGAGCGATAGCGGAACTTTGGCCGTTCTTGGAACAACGGGTGCCGCGTCCCTGCAAGTGGCCTACATCGCGGTCGGCACCGCTCGGGTGAGCAGTGTCTCGGTCCCCGACGGGGCGGTGAGCATCGCCACTGCGCCATCGATGAGTACCTTGATCGGTGCTGGGGGATCGCTCTATCGAAGTGTCGGCAATACCTGGACAAGTGTTGGCACCGCCATTGATCCGGCTTATCCGGGCTAGTGATGCAGCCGCACTGAACATGCGCCAGCGCCATGCACAGAGTTTATCGCTAAGAGTCGTCCACATGTGTTGGTCTACACCACTTATGTGGGCGTAAACCTGATGTCGTTATCTCGTGGTGATTGATCCGTTGGTCGTGCGAGCTAGAGAGTTCTTGGCTGAGCAATTCCTCGCGGGGGTTTGTGCCGGATGTTCAGCGGGTCGCGGTCCGGTGTGTGTGCGGTGCGTCGCCCAGATAGAGCCGCGCGTGACGATTGGCACGTACCACGGCATCCAAGTGGCCCAAGCGGTCACGTATGAACCTCCCATTTCCCAGCTAGTCATCGCATTCAAGGATCGGGGGGAATGGAGTTTACGTCCGCTCTTGGGCCAACTTCTGGCTCGTTCGATTGCGCATCTGCTCTTGAGCATCGAGGAAGGGTCGCCTGTACTCTTGCGCAGCCCCTTACTACTTGCACCGATCGCCGCAACAGTCGATTCGATCCGCTTGCGTGATGCTGATCCGGTCGCTGATCTGGCTCACACTGCCGCGGCGCTTCTACGTCGCTCGGGAATGGAGATCCGCTCACAGCGGCTGCTGAGTATGCGTCGTGGTCATCGCGATCACGTCGGTTTGAGTCGCGGTGAACGCATCGCAAACATGCACGATGCCTTCACCTTGCGCGGACGTGCGCCCGTGGGCGCTCCAGTCGTACTCGTCGACGACGTGGTCACGACTGGAGCAACGCTTGCATCGGCGCAGAGAGTATTGGCTGGCGCAGGCTTTGAGGTCCTCGGTGCCGGTGTTATCGCGGCAGCGAAAGGGGGAATTAGGTGACTCCGGACGCAAATGGGTGAGAGAGGTTTGCCTAGTAACCAGCAAACCGGCGTCCGCGGGGATACGTTGGTCTCGTGACACCCGCTCGGGTCCGTGGTTGCGCCCCCGAAGCGGTTCCGGTTGACGGAGCCGCTCGGGAGCAAGCCGATGCCAGCCGCAGGCAAAGCGGTCCACGTAAGGCGACTCTTTGTCGCTCGATCACGGTGCGGTTTAGAAGTAAGTCCTGCCTTGACTCTGCGTACATCTGCGCGGAACTTCGAGAGAAGGGGAGTAGTCGCGTGATACCCGCCCGGGTGCGGCGAGACCCTCAGCAGGCGAATGTGGGGTCGAAAACCAGGTCGGCCGATCGGGTGTCACGCAATTCACTAATGTCCGACGCAATTCACACGATGCAAGAAGATGCGCAAAATTTTCGTGCGAACGAGGATCGCACGGGGCAAGAAGGAGAGTCACATATGAACGTCGGCTAACGACGCTCATATACACCGAACAAGATGCAGGAAGGTGATGCTTAATGAGCACCATGCACGCACCCGCCGAAGTTGTCATCCACGGACGCCACATCGAGGTGTCTCAGAAGTTTCGGGAGCATGTCCTGCACAAGATCGGTCGAATAGAAAAATTTGGAATTCACGTCACTCGCATCGACGTAGAGGTCTCAAAGGAAACGAATCCGCGTCAGGCGGATCATGCGTTCGAAGTTGAACTCACGATTGCGGCTAAGGGTCCGGTGATTCGTGCGGAGGCCAATGCCCCCGACAAGTTCACCGCGTTTGACCTGGCGTACACCCGGCTCGAGGAACGACTTCGTCGAGCGGCGGATCGTAAACACAGCAAGCATGACAAGCATGGCAAGCCGATTCCGCTGATGACAACCGCGCCAACCCTCGGTGGGTTGGACTCTTACTCAAAGATCGACGCGCTACCGGCGACTGCGACAGTGTTGGACTTTGATGACTCGGATGTGGTGTACGAAGACGGGCCTATCGTGGTCCGTGACAAGACCCATCCAAGTGCACCGATGACCGTTGCAGACGCCCTACATTCAATGGAACTGGTTGGTCATGACTTCTTCCTCTTCTTGGATGCTCAGACACATCAGCCGACAGTTGTATACAAGCGTCGCGGATATGACTACGGCCTGTTGCGTTTAGAGGTGGAAACGGCACAGTCGGACGTCGCCTCGTAGCGAAGGTTCTTGACCTATCTGAGGTGAACTCACTTCGCAGCTGTCGTGTCGTGACATGATGCCTGCGTGAGTGAGTTCACCTCAGTTGTTCGCGTACTCGTCGCCGATCGAGCGCCTCTGTTCGGCGCGGGCGTCACGCACTCATTGGCGACAGTTGCCGACGTGGACGTAATCGCGTCGTTGGGTTCCGACGTTGAACTCGCGGCTATTTTGCCGGACAGCGCCATAGACATCATCTTGTTGGACAGCGGACTTCCGGGTGGGTGCACTCGCGTATGTGAACTGGTCAGTGAGGTGAGCCCAACTACCCGCGTCATTGTTATGGTGCAAGAAGAGGACGACACGGAGCTGGCGGGCGCAGTTCGTGCGGGTGCGCGTGGATACGTGCGTAAGGATCTCACCGCCGAAGAACTTGTTGCTGCCATCCGAACTGTCGCGTCGGGTTCTTCGCTTATTTCCCCGGTTATCAGTGGTCGCCTTTTGGAGGAATTCGCCGCGGCAACTCGTCGATCAGAGGGCCTGCACGAGGGGGCAAGTCCGCTATCTAGACGTGAGTTGGACGTACTGCGTCACATTGCGCAGGGGATGAACAACAAGGCGATTGCACATGCGCTCTACATCAGTGAGAACACTGTTAAGAATCATGTGCGTTCGATTCATGAGAAGTTGCAGGTGCACTCGCGGATGGAAGCGGTCGTTCGCGCTGTCCGCGATGGACTGATTCAGGTTGGGTGAGATTGGTTGACGACGATGACCTCGGTGAGCGAGATCAGCCTGGCGCAGGCACGTGGTCTGGCGATCACGGCTCAGTTACTCGATAAGGGTGCTCCGACGGTTAGTGCGCGAGCGACGTTGCCCCGACGCACGACGGCTGTCGGTGATGTGCTTGAACAGCTTGGTGCGGTCCAACTCGACACGATCGGCGTTCTTGCGCGAAGTCACGAGTTGATCCCCTATGCACGACTTGGTGCGGTCGGTCGTGACGCGATTGAGGTGGCGTACTGGGGTGGTGGTGTTGGCAATGACCATCCAGATGAACCACGTACGTTCGAATACTGGTCACATGCGGCATGCATATTGCCCATAGATCTGTGGCCATGGTTTTCCATGCGCCGCAGATCGTTTAATCGACGAGGTATCCGTTGGCATGATGTGCCGCGCGACGCCTTGGATGGGGTTCGTCACCAGTTGGAGGTGGGCGGGCCGCAAACCAGCACTGACTTGGGCGGTGCGAAGAAAGGCGGCGAATGGTGGGACTGGTCGGACACTAAAATCGCTGTTGAGTGGTTGCTGGATATCGGCGAGGTTGTGTGTGTCCGCCGGGTTGGTTGGCGTCGCGTTTACGACTTAGCGGATCGAGCGATTCCCGATCAGCACCGAACCCCTGCTGCGTCCTGGGTGGATGAGGATGGGGTGTTTGGTCCGCCTGATCGCGAATGTATTCGCGAACTGTTGGCGCGATCGGTGCGAATCGTTGGGGTTGGCACTCATGCGGACGTCCTCGACGTGCATCGGTTAGCCACCAAACATCACTCGAGGGAACTGATTGCACGGGGGCTCGAGGATCTCGTCGAGCAGGGGGTGATTGTTCCTGTGCGAGTTCAGGGTTGGTCCGCGCTGGCATATGCGGACTCGGGATTGCTCGCGGCGGTTTCCGAGCGTCCACGTTCGCGAACGACGTTGCTTTCACCATTTGATTCTCTGGTGTGGCATCGCGGTCGCACGTCCCGGCTTTTCGATTTCGATTACCAACTCGAGGCCTATGTTCCGGCCCCGAAACGCGTTCACGGTTACTTCACGATGCCCGTTCTTCACGGCGGAAAACTTGTTGCTCGCGTCGATCCCAAACGCGTCAAGGACACGTTGCACGCGCGTCAAGTGACATTCGAAGTGAACGCTCGCGGTGCCGTCCCGGCGGCGAGCATTAACGGCACTGCTTCAGCTTTGCGCGAGGCGGCTGCATGGGTGGGTTGTTCGACGGTGGCTGTCGATCGCGTCATCCCCGCCGATGCTCAGGCTGCATTACTGGGTGCCATCGCGCGGGACTAGCTGGCGTGTTCGCACATATCTAGCGAATGAGCTCCTCGGCGATCAGTCCGCCAACCCAGGCGTCAATGCGTTGGCCCCGCTGCATCATGCCGAGCCGAATGAATCCTTCATATTGATAGCCGCTATGCGCCACAACGTTGCGCGAGGACGTGTTTCCAGCGGCGGCAATCCAATCAATGCGGGCCAGACCCAATTCGTCGATGGCCCACGTACTCAGGACCCGAACCGACCGCCGCATAAGGCCCCGTCCACGGGCGGGTGTGCTCAGCCAATAGCCAATCTCTGCGGTACCGCCAGGATCGCCGGCCCGGTCGATGTTGTGAAGTCCGACCATGCCCAGCAGGGCGGCGGGCTGCTGGGCGTCGCAGACAGCGAAAGTCGCGGCTGTGCCGGCTTGCCACGTTGCGTGGACTTCGTCGACGAACCACTGCGCATCGGATTCGCTGTAGGGCGAGGGCACGGTGGTGTAGCGCGCGACAGACGGTTCGCTAGCGCCGCGGGTGATCGCTGGAATGTCGGCTATCTCTGGTTGGCGCAGTAGAACGACCCCGTCGGTCAGATCTGGGCGGGGTGGTAGCGGGGCCGGCACGTTCACAAGCCCATCAGATCGCAATCTCTGTCGTGGTGTCGACAGGGTTTCTTCTGGATCTGGGTGTCTGCGGGCCGGCGAGCCGTTGCGCGCACAGCGGAACCTCCGACTACCCGCACTCGTGACCTGATTGTTACCATCAGTAGTAGCAGCGGTGAATCCGTTGGCTGGGTCATGTCCGGAAGCGGTCATTGACTCTTGACTGGGCTGACAAGGACGTACACGGTGTCGATTCTCGACAAGATTCTTCGTGCTGGAGAGGGTCGTCTCCTCAAGAAACTTGAGGCGATCTCACGGCAAGTGAACGCCCTCGAAGAGGATTTCGTAGGCCTCACCGACGATGAGCTCCGCGCCAAGACCGCCGAGTATCAGGCCCGCTATGCAGAAGGCGAGTCACTGGACTCGTTGCTGCCGGAAGCGTTCGCCACTGTGCGCGAGGCTGCCAAGCGCACCCTCGGTCAGCGTCATTACGACGTGCAGATCATGGGTGGTGCAGCGCTCCACTTGGGCAATATTGCGGAGATGAAGACCGGTGAGGGTAAGACCCTGGTGTCTACTCTTCCCGCTTATTTGAACGCACTTTCCGGTGATGGCGTCCACGTCGTCACTGTCAATGACTATCTCGCCGAGCGTGACTCCGAGTGGATGGGGCGAGTACACCGCTTCCTGGGTCTATCCGTTGGCGTAATTCTGGCGAATATGGATCCGGCCGAGCGCCGCCTGGCCTATGAAGCCGACATCACATACGGCACGAACAATGAGTTCGGGTTCGACTACCTACGCGACAACATGGCGTGGTCGATTGAGGAACGTGTTCAACGCGGTCATAACTTCGCCGTGGTCGATGAGACGGACTCCATCTTGATCGATGAAGCGCGTACGCCATTGATTATTAGTGGTCCGGCTGATGCGCCGCAGAAGTGGTACAACGAATTTGCCCGGCTCGTGCCCCGTCTGGTTAAGGGTGACGAGGACAAGGGAATCCCAGGTGACTACGAGGCGGATGAAAAGAAGCGCACCGTCGGAATTCTTGAGTCGGGTGTTGCCAAGGTCGAAGACTGGCTAGGTATCGATAACCTATACGAATCGGTGAACACGCCGCTCGTCGGCTATCTCAACAATGCGTTGAAGGCAAAGGAACTTTTCAAGCGCGACAAGGATTACGTCGTTATGAACGGCGAAGTCCTCATCGTGGATGAGCACACTGGTCGTATCTTGGCGGGGCGTCGTTACAACGAGGGAATGCACCAGGCGATTGAAGCCAAGGAAGGTGTGGAGATTAAGCAAGAGAACCAGACTCTCGCCACCATCACCCTGCAGAATTACTTCCGGCTTTACTCCAAGCTGTCCGGAATGACCGGTACGGCCATGACTGAGGCCGCTGAGTTCGATCAGATTTATAAGCTCGGCGTCATTCCTATCCCGACGAACCGTGGGATCCAGCGACTCGACGAACCTGACTTGGTTTATCGGACGGAAGCGTCCAAGTACAACGCGGTCATTGACGACCTCGCTGAGCGCTATGCAAAGGGTCAGCCTGTTCTAGTTGGTACGACGAGTGTTGAGAAGTCCGAGCATTTGTCCAACCTGCTGCGTAAGCGTGGGATTCCGCACGAGGTTTTGAATGCGAAGTTCCACGAGCGTGAAGCGGCTATCGTCGCCCAAGCCGGCCGCAAGGGTGCGGTAACCGTTGCCACGAACATGGCCGGCCGTGGCACCGACATCATGCTCGGCGGAAACTCTGAGTACATGGCTGCCGCCGAGCTTGCTCAGCGCGAGCTGAGTCCGGTAGATACGCCAGAGGAGTACGAGAAGGAATGGCCGCTGGCACTTGAACGTGCGAAGAAGGCTGTCGCTGCAGAGCATGACGAGGTCGTCAGCCTTGGCGGTCTGTATGTGCTCGGCACCGAGCGTCACGAATCACGCCGTATCGACAATCAGTTGCGAGGTCGTTCAGGACGTCAGGGCGACCCGGGTGAGACGCGCTTCTACCTGTCACTCGAAGACGATTTGATGCGTCTATTCAAGGCGGACATCGTCGATTCGTTCCTTCGCAGGTTCAACGTGCCGGACGATGTGCCGATCGAGGCCAAGATGGTCAGTAATGCGATCCGATCTGCGCAGACTCAGGTTGAGGGACAGAACTTCGAGATTCGCAAGAACGTCTTGAAGTACGACGAGGTTATGAACCGTCAGCGCGTGGTGATTTACGACGAACGACGTCGAGTTCTCGAGGGTGAAGACTTGCATGAGCAGATTCGCGAGTTCCTTGACGATACGGTCGAGGGTTACGTCGTCGCGGAGACTAGCGAGGGCTATCCGGAAGATTGGGATTACGACCGGCTCTGGACGGCGCTGAACACGCTGTACCCGGTCAGTGTTTCCGCAGATCAGGTTGCGGCAGCTTCCGGTGGTGGCAAATCCGGCTTGTCACAGGAATTCCTTGTGGCAGAGCTGCAATCGGATGCGCAGCTCGCTTATGACCAGCGTGAGCGGGAGCTTGGAGAAGATGTAACGCGCGAACTTGAGCGACGCGTCGTGCTGTCGGTACTTGATCGCAAGTGGCGTGAGCATCTCTATGAGATGGATTACTTGCAGGAGGGAATTGGGCTTCGCGCGTACTCGCAGAAGGATCCTCTCGTGGAATATCAGCGTGAAGGATATGAGCTTTTCAACGCGATGATGGATGGGATCAAGGAAGAGTCTGTCGGCTATCTGTTCCACGTTGATGTACACGTCGACCAGAGCCAGTCCGTTGATGGTGAGATCGTTCGAGTTGACGAGGACGGATCGCAGGCTGAACTTGATGCAGTTCAGGGCGCACCTGAACTTGAGTCGGCGCCCGCAATCACGGCCAAGGGACTTGGCCCTGCTCGTCCAACCAAGCTCGAGTACAGCGCGCCGTCGATCGATGGTGAAGCTGGGGGTCGTGCGCACGGAAGAAGCATTCGACGAGATCCCAGAGCTTGGGCCCGATGCAAGTCGCGCAGAACGTCGTCGTGCAGAACGTGCAATGCGCAAGCGGGACGACAAAAAGCGATAGATCACTCAGTAAGCGGCGGCGCGGATCCTAGATCTGTGACCGCCGCTTTGCTGGTCCCCTCTGAGGCGGGTGCCCGCCGGTTCGTGCTGGTGCCTAATGTCATCACAGGATCGCGAGCCGGGTGCAACGCCAACGTCCATCCCAGCCCTCGAGCCGCAGCGCTACAGCGCGGGCACGTGCACCTCCGATGATGACGGCGTTTGCTTCGATTATTCCGTCGGCCGGCTCGAAGATGTGCACACTGCTTACCGTTCGACGGGCTCGCGCAGTCGGGGCTCCTCGCTTGGGCTGCGCCCGGGCAAGGACAGCGGTGCTGATTTCTGCGTAGAGCGATGGCGTAAGCCAGCGTACTAACTGCTGCCGCGGTCGTTCATTTGCTAGTACTTCGATCACGGCTTGAACAAGTTGCTGTGTCCACCGACGAGGATCGGGCAGTTCGGTTCGCGATGTGGCGACGACGGCAACTGCCGGATCGGTGTTCAGATCGCAGATCGGTAGCCGAGATCCGGCATCTGGGACGCAGTCGAGTTCGGGTACGACCGGGAACGTCGGTGACCAGTCCAGGGCGAGGGTTCCCTGAATAGCGGTGGGATCCGTGCGATAGCGAACGGGCACGGAGACAGATCCCCGAGGGAGGGTTGTTACAAGAGCTAGTTGAGCGGTCATTACGTCACCATCCGATCGTTTGTTCCTTCGAATTGACTCGTTTTACTGTCATTTACATACGTTTGCCTATAACAACGTTCATTTTCACTTGAGTCAAGACCCGTTAGTCCGATCTGGGGATAACGCCATGCGCGGACGTCGATCACTAGGCAGGCTTGCCTCGAGGGAGGTGCGTGATGGACGCGGACAACGGTTGGATCGGTGCCTTAGAGGCTGACCTCCAGGCGATGGCGTACGCGGATATCGATTTGGACCGCGATGCCGAGGTGGCTGAAAGAATCCGGATCGAGCGAGCTGGCGTGGGGTTGCTGGATCGGGTTAATGCCACGAGTAGCCCAGTAGAAGTCCACGTCTCCTCCGGACGTCGCCTGCGGGGTGTTGTCCGCGACGGCGCCCAGGAGTGGCTCGTTATCGAGACGGGTAATTCGCCGATCACCCACTCACTCGTGCTTGGTCAAGCCATCGTGTGGGTTACCGGCCTGCGACCCGGTACTCGCCAAAGTGGCGTCCTACGCACTAGAAGTGTGGCTTCAGTTTGCCGGCGGTGGGCGAGGGATCGCGCCGAGATTCAGGCCGAACTTCGTGGCGGGTCAATGATCACCGGACGTATGAGTGCGGCCTACTCTGATCACGTCGATGTTGTGTCGATATCTGCTGAGCCGTACGCGATTACGTACGCTGCGCTCGAGGTTCTGACCCGAACCTTTGACTAGTCGACGATGGCCTCGGGCATCAGATCGTCCCGCGTCAGTGGGTGTTCTTTGACGAAGACGGCCGTCTCCGCGTACATGCGGGCAATGTAAGCCTCAAGTTCACTTGCCTCAACGCGCCACTGGCCGCGTCCACCAATTTTGATCGCTGGCAACTCACCACTGCGCACGAGTGCATAGGTCTGAGATGCGCTGATGTTTAAGGTCTCAGCAACATCGGCCAGAGTAAGAAATCGTGAACTCACAGGGTCATCTTTGCATCTGCGACACCCACACGGAGGATTCATGACGCGCATGTGGACGGGGATTCGGGTGAGGCTGGCCTCATGAGCCCATTACTGACACTTCGTAAGCCACCGTCATCTCCGACGCCGCAGACGTCAGCGGCCGTAGCAGCGCGGACACCGAGCCGGTTCACCGCACACGGTAAAGATTTTCGACTCTACGTCGGCCTGGCACTTGTCCTCGCCTCGATGTTGCTTGGAGCAAGAGTGATCGCCTCCTCCGATAATCGCGCCCAGTTATGGACTGCGCAGTCCGACTTAGCCGCTGGCATTACCTTGCGCGCTGACGATCTGCACGCAGTCGCTGTTGGCGTTGATGATCCGTCGTCATACGTCGAATCGTCTACCAGTCTGGTTGGCAAGGTCTTGCAACGACCTGTCGGTGCAGGTGAGCTCATCGGTTCCACGGCTATTGGCGATGCCATACCGGCAAAGCATCGGCTCGTGACGATCGCCGTCGACCCACTGCATTCCCCGCCCGGCCTGACGCGTGGTGAACGCGTTGATGTGTACGTGACACCCGCAGATTCGGCCTCCGGTCCGCTGCCACCGACGCTGATGCTCAGCGGTGCACTTGTTGCCGATCCCGGCACCACTGACGCTTCGGGATCTGGGCAACTCGGTGTGGTGGTAGATGTGTCGACGGGTGATGCCGCGAAAGCTGTTGAGGCGGCTCGGGGAGGGCAAGTTGATGTCGTTCGAGTGGGTGAGGGTCAGTGAGTATTCCGGTACTGGTGTTGCTCGGTCCAACCTCGTGGGAAGGCTCATTCGTGGCCGGCCTCGCGCACCCGGCAAGCCGCGTGGACGTTGTACGTCGATGCGTTGACACGGCGGATCTGCTGGCTGCGGCCGATACGGGCGTAGCCAGCGTGGCGATCGTCGGCGTGGATGCACCCAGACTCGATGGCGACGTACTTGCGCGAGTCATCGACAGCGGGGTGAGCGTTATCGCGGTGACGAGTCGAGATGATGAATCTGCCGTCGACCGAATGGTTGCGTGGGGCGCCGAAGACGTCGTTGCAGTCAACGATCGCGATCTGGGTCAGACCGTGACCGCAGCCATAGCAGCCGTTCACCGACTTACACTCCGTACGTCGACGGCAGCTGTTCAGGACCTCGATTCGACTCCGCGCAATGGAACGTCATCGAGTCAGGATGCGGCTTCGGTGTTCGTCGTGTGGGGTCCAGCCGGTTCACCGGGTCGATCGTCGGTGGCAATCGGACTTGCCGATGAAATGTCACGGGCGGGCCGTGACACCGTCTTGATAGATGCCGACACGTGGGCGCCCTCGTTGGCGTTGGCATTGGGCTTGGCCGAAGATGGGGCCGGCCTGGCCTCGGCCTGTCGTCGTGCTCTATCGGGATCGCTGGACGAGCGAAGCTTCGAAAGCATCCTTCGTCCACTTAACGATCGCCTTCGGGTGCTCACTGGGATTGGCCGCTCCGGTCGCTGGACTGAGGTTCGTCGTTCAGCGATGCTCGCGGTGATCGCTCGGGCACGTGCAATCTGTGATGCGGTCGTTATCGACTGCGGCTTTTCACTTGAGTCAGATGAGGAACTGGTCTTCGATACCGCCGCACCACGTCGTAATGCGTCGACGTTCGTTTCGCTTGAACAAGCGACCGATATCGTCGTCGTCGGGTTAGCCGACCCGATCGGCTTGGTGCGTTTGGTCAACGGATTGTCTGATCTCGGCGAGCTGGAACTTGAGGGTCGACGTCACGTTGTAGCGAATCGAGTTCGCGAATCGATGCTGGGACGTAGACCGAACGATGCTGTTGCGGACGTTCTTCATCGTCATGCAGGGCTCTCCTCCGTCTGGTGCATTCCTGATGATTCGCCGGGGTATGACAAAGCCATCCGAGAAGGGTGCACCTTGGCCGAGATTGCGCCAGATTCACCCGCGCGGTCAGCGATCAGGTCGATGGCTGACGCACTCTCGGTTCCCGAGCGGGCATTGCAGTTACCTGCCTGATGGTCGGTAAGGGCGCAGTACTTCTCGGGCGATAGTGCGGATATGTACGTCGTCAGGACCGTCAACAATGCGCAAGGTTCGTGCGTGCGCGTACATGGCTGCTAACGGTGTATCGACGCTAACCCCTGCGCCGCCATGTGCCTGAATGGCCATGTCGATGACGGAACACGCTACGCGCGGTGCAATCACTTTGATGGCGCTTACCTGTTGGCGTGTTTGCGAATCCGCGATGCCCCTGTTGTCGATGAGCCAGGCTGCTTGCAACACCAGGAGTCGAGCTTGGTCGATGGCTAGTCGGGCTTCAGCGATGTTTGTTTGCAGGGCGCCGTGCTCAGCGAGCTGCTTTCCAAAGGTTGATCGCGACCACGCGCGAGAACACGCCAGATCCAGGGCGCGTTCAGCCATTCCCAGTGCGCGCATGCAGTGATGAACTCGTCCCGGACCAAGACGAGCTTGGGCGATCATGAATCCGTCGCCCTCGTTGGCAATGACGTTGCTCACGGGTACTCGGACGTTGCTGAAGTCGATCTCACCGTGGCCGTGCTGATCGTGATTACCGAAAACGGTGAGATCTCGAACGATCGTCACGCCAGGAGTGTCCATGGGCACCAACACCATGGATTGCTGCCGATACTTTTCCGCCGTCGGATCGGTCTTGCCCATGACAATCAGAACGGCGCAGCGAGGATCGAGAGCACCCGTCGTCCACCATTTACGTCCGTTAATGACGTACTCGTCGCCATCGCGAACTATGGATAGACGGATATTCATCGCATCGCTACTTGCGACGTCAGGCTCAGTCATGGAAAATCCCGAACGAATGCGACCATCGAGAAGTGGCTCGAGCCACTGGTGTTTCTGCTCGGGGGTACCGAACATGTGCAGTACTTCCATGTTTCCGGTGTCGGGGGCCGAGCAGTTGAGTGCCTCCGGCGCGATGTCCAAAGACCAGCCAGTGATCTCGGCCAGGCCTGCGTAATCGAGAACCGACAGCCCCGATTCCTCTGGTAGAAACAGGTTCCATAACCCGCGCGAGCGAGCGGTGACCTTAAGTTCCTCGACAATTCCCGGCAGTTCGTGCGTTCGGCCGGCGGCGATCAATTCGTGTCGCTGTGCTGCGTAGATGGGCTCTGCTGGCATGACGAATTCGCTCATGAACTCGCGCAGGTTGGCGGTAACTTCGACGGCACGCGGCGACGGGGTGAGGTCCATGAGGTGATCCCATCACGTCGCGGGGCAATGTGGGTAGCGCTAGGGTCGAGTCGTGCACGTACCAGACGACCTTGTTGCCGTAACTCGACTCGAACCGTGGCTGAATGATCATGGAATCGTGTCGGGCGATGGATCGCTGATCGTGCGTCCGCTAGGTGAAGGTCATAGCAATCTGACCTTCCTACTTGAGCGGAATTCCGACATCGCGGTTTTGCGTCGACCGCCGCGGGGGCCGTTACTGCCGACGGCACACGATGTTGTTCGCGAGGCCAGAATCATGGAATTGGTTCGCGCGCACGTCCCGGTCCCTGAGGTGTTCGGCACATGTGACGACGACTCGGTGATCGGCGCACCGTTCTACGTAATGGAGCGAACGCCTGGAGTGGTGGTTCGCGATTCGTTACCAGATTTTCTTGACGGGTCGTCGGGGGCCGATCAGCGACGCTCGGTCGGGCTCGACCTCGCACGAGTACTTGGCAAGATTCACACAGCGCCGTGGCAGCCACTCGTCGATGCCGGGATTGGACGACCTTCTGGCTACCTGGAACGTCAAGTCCGACGCTGGGTCGGACAGCGCGAAGGGGTTCAGGCCGCGGTTGCACGAGCTGGCGGTACCGCCCGCGAACTACCGGATTACGACGTCCTTCGCGATTGGCTGGTCTCGACTATGCCGACCCCTGTCGAGCCCGCACTGGTACATGGTGACTACAAGTTGGACAACGTTCTGATCGTGCCACCGAATCAGGATGAACCGGCACGGGTCAGTGCGGTGATCGATTGGGAGATGGCCACCGTCGGCGATCCTCGCGCGGACCTCGGCTACCTGCTGTCGTTCTGGCCTGAAGTGGGCGAGTCGGTTCCGCTCACCGAATTGGTTACTCAGGCCTCGGGGTTCCCATCGCGCGTCGAGATGGTGACCGCGTGGGAAGCCACGACTGGACGTGAGGCCGGGGACACTCGCTGGTTTGTGACACTGGCAGTCTGGAAGTTGGCCATACTTCTCGAGGCCAGTTATTACCGATTCCTTGCCGGTACGGCCGACGATCCGTTCTTCGCCAAACTCGACGATGGAGTGCCCGCTTTGCTGCAACGAGCCCGAGAGGTAGCAGGTGTCTGAAAACGTGTTGAGTGGATTGATCGTCGATTGGGGTGGGGTACTCACTGGACCGATGCGCGCTGTGGTCGAGTCATGGGCGCACAGTGACGGCATCGACCTTGATACCTACTCAGCGTCAATGGCCAACTGGTTTGGTGAACCGGTTGGGCAGGAGGCGCTACTTAATCCCATTCACGCTCTTGAACGAGGGGAGCTCGCGCTTCCTGACTTTGAGGTCATGCTTGCCGAAGATATGTCTCGCCGTTCAGGTCGTCACTATGAGGCGAATGGGCTGCTAACCAGGATGTTTGACCACTTCGAACATGCGCAGGACATGAATGGGCTGGTCCGTCGCGCGCGTGAGCGTGGAATTCGCACTGCGCTGTTGTCGAACTCGTGGGGCAATGACTATCCGCGAGACGGATGGGACGACATGTTCGACGTCGTGGTGATTTCCGGTGAGGTGGGGATGCGTAAACCTGAGGCGCGCATCTTTGAACACACCCTCGAACTGTTGGGAATGGCGGCGTCGGAATGTGCATTCGTCGATGACCTTGCGCATAACGTTGCAGCGGCCGTCAACGTCGGCATGGTTGGCGTCCGGCACGTTAGTTATGACAGCACGCTGACCGAATTGCAGGCCCTTTTCGACGTTGACTTGTCGTAGGTGAATACCGCCAAGGTGACGATCTCATGAATGCCATGACACGATGGGACGAAAGATACCCAAGATCAGCAGTGGTTCTTGGCGGTGCGGGTGGAGGTGATGACGCTCATGGTGGATCGACTGAGTCCGCTCGACGTGTCATTTCTGTATCTCGAAGAGCCGACCACCCCCATGCATGTCGGCGGTGTCGTACTGTTTCAGGCACCGGAATCGGGCTTTGATCTCGACCGCTTGACGCGGTTGATTGAAACACGAATTGGCTTGGTTCCGCGTTATCGCCAGAAGGTGAAGTGGGTCCCAGGGCGTATCGCCAATCCCGTCTGGATCGACGATGAAGATTTCGACGTCCACTTTCACGTCCGACGTTCAGCACTGCCCAAACCTGGCTCAGACGACCAGCTCAAAGAGCTCGTCGCTCGAATCATGTCGCGCCCACTTGACCGTAATCGTCCGCTCTGGGAGATGTATCTGGTTGAGGGTCTATCTGATGGTCGTTTTGCCATCCTGTCTAAGACCCATCACGCGATGGTGGATGGTGCCGGAGCGCTCGATATCGGTCAGGTGATTTTGGATCTGACCCCGCAGCCGCGCGTCGTCGAAGCTCAGCCATGGAATCCGAGACCAGAGCCGAGTGACGCAGATCTTGTCAGTGATGCGCTCAGCGAGATGGTCCGGAGTCCGGCTGTGGCTTTTGATGCGGTTCGCACCGGGGCTGACGATATGCGTGAGACAGCTGAACGCTTCGGACGCCGAGCCGCAGGCCTGGCCGCGGCTGCACTCACGATGGCTCGCCCACCGTCGCACAATCCGTTGAATCGTCCAATCGGTGAGGCCCGCCGTTACGGTATGGCCGACGCGAGACTTGCTGATCTCAAAGCGATCCGGAAAACACATGGTGGCACTATCAATGATGTTGTCCTCACCGTGGTGGCTGGAGCGCTGCGCGAATGGATGCAAACGCGCGGTGAGTCCGTTACGGCGATGACGCAGGTGCGTGCACTTGTTCCGACGAGTGTGCGTGACGGCGATGAGGGATCAGGCAATCACATCGCAGCGTTTTTGGTGGACTTGCCCGTCGGTGAGCCTCGAGCGGTTGTGCGACTACATCGCGTGAGTTTCGAAATGGACCAACTCAAGTCAACTGGTCAAATGGTTGGGGCACAGGCACTTGTGGGGGTTGCGGGTTTCGCGCCGCCGACGTTGCATTCACTCGGTGCTCGGGCGGCGAGCGATCTGTCGCGACGAATGTTCAACCTCGTCGTGACCAACGTGCCAGGCCCGCAGCTTCCGCTCTATGCCGATGGTGCTCTGATGCTCGCAGCCCACCCGGTGGTGCCTCTGGCCAAGGGGCAGGCTTTATCAATAGGCGTGACGTCTTACAACGGCGGAATGTTCTTTGGCCTCAACGCCGACCGTGATGGAATGGCCGACGTTGATGTGCTGGCTGAGTGCATCAATACCGCAATCGATGAGTTGCTCGACACCGTTCCAGATGACGTTCGTGCCGCGGTTGGGGCGACGTCACGTTCCACCGAACAGCGGGCGGAGTTGGCGGTACTAGTTTCACCGGAAACTACCACCGAGCCTGCACACGTGCCTGATCCGGTTGAAGCCATTGAGCTTGCCGAGCTCGACGAGTCGGTCGACATTCTCGACCTGTCCGACGATTCACACATCAGCCATGACGACCCTGTCGTTAACGACGTGGCCCATGAAAGCGTGGCCGAGGTAGCTCCTATCGACTCAGATCTAGTCGACTCAGATTTGGCCGTCGCAGATCTGGTCGAGACAGCAGCACCTGTCGGGACACTCGCGCCGGCGGAAACCATCGCCTCGGTCGATTCGTCACCATCCTCATCCACGAAGAAGAAAAAGAAGAAGTCGAAGACCAAGTCCAAAGACAAGGCCAAGGCGAATAAGTCTGATTCGCCCGCACCAGTCGTTGACGCGGTGCAGCCGCTCGGCGTCGCGGCAGATCATGGTGACTCGATCACTGCGGCACCGGCTGGAGTGGTTCCAGTCCGTCCTCGCCAAGTTCAGTCTGCTGCCTCGCGGGGGCTCGTCGGTCGTGGCAGCACAGAACTGCGCACCAATCCGGTAATCCGCGGCTCATCGCTCGAGCCGTAATCACGAGTTCGGCGATCAGGTAGGGCATGCTGTTCATGTGCGCATCTACCTTCCACTGACCATGCAAGGATTGCGCGGCCTCAATCAGGACGCTCGCCTTGCCCCCGCACCGCTCATCGCCCATGCGGTAACTGACGATTACCGAGATTCCACCCCGGACATCGACGAGGAAGAGCGCGAGTACGGTGCGTTGATCGCGGCCGGGGCTGAGTCGGTCCACCTGATTGCTCGATCAGGTGACATAGCTCGGCGCATCGTGGTTTCAGCGGACGTTGATTCTCATCTGGTATGTCCGCGCGGTGGTGGTTTGACGTCCGTCGTGATTTCCAGCGAGGTCGCCCTGCGTCAATGTTCGTCTGTGCATGTCGATGAGATAGGCGCGCAGGCGGCTGTGTCTGCGATGGTCGCACTAATCAAAGCATCGGGGTCAGCGACTGCTTGCGTGCTCACGACGGACGAGGACTCAGATCCGATGTCGGAGTTTGATCTTCTATGGTTCGCGACGCAGGAAATTCCCGACGTATGCGCCTAATGACGTGAGTGAATTTGGTTAAATCGGTGCACTGTGCGGTTATGTGCCGCAGATGCGCTGCGACAGGGTCGGATCGCAAGTAGTCACGTCATGAATAGGAGTGCGTTATGGATGCGGCGACTCACCCACCACTGCCGGCGAATGAGCCGATTCGTTCTTACGGTCCGGGTACCGCGGATCGAGCGAGGCTTGAGGCTGCTCTTGCGTCACTGCGAATGACCGAACTTGATCTGACGTGCACCATCGGTGGCATCGAGCGTCAGGGATCAGGACCGGAATTTATGACCGTGTCGCCACATGAGAAGGCACTGGTGCTGGGTCGTGGACGCGGGGCTGATCATTCGGATGCGCAGGCGGCGCTCGACGCGGCCCGAAATGCTGCTCCGCAGTGGCGGGACATGTCTTACGACGATCGGGCCGCGATTTTCTTGAAGGCTGCCGACCTTTTGGCTGGTCCGTGGCGCGACACCCTCAACGCGGCCACGATGCTGGGTCAATCCAAGACAGCTTTTCAAGCCGAGGTTGATGCGGCGTGTGAATTGATTGATTTTTGGCGCTTCAATGTCGCGTTCGGACACCAGATCTTGGGGGAGCAGCCGGTGTCGTCGGCCGGGGTCTGGAATCGATCGGATCACCGCCCGCTGGAAGGTGTTGTCTATGCGATCACGCCTTTCAATTTCACTGCCATTGCCGGCAATCTTCCAACTGCCCCGGCACTAATGGGCAATGTGGTCGTCTGGAAGCCAGCTCAGACCCAGCAGTTTGCTGCGCACCTTCTGATGAGATTGCTTGAAGAGGCTGGTCTTCCGCCGGGTGTGATCAACATGGTGACGGGGCATGGCGAGCAGGTAAGTGATGTTTTGCTGGCGTCTCCCGATCTCGCCGGGATTCACTTCACCGGGTCAACCCCGGTATTCCAACACTTGTGGTCGTCGGTCGGGGCGAATATTGCGAACTATCGCTCGTATCCGCGAATTGTCGGCGAGACGGGTGGCAAAGATTTTGTCGTAGCGCATCCGTCAGCAGACATTGATGTCTTGCGAACGGCACTCATCCGAGGTGCTTTCGAATACCAGGGGCAAAAGTGTTCGGCGGCCTCACGTGCGTACATTCCGCGATCGATCTGGACACAGCTAAAGCCGGAACTCGTCGAGTCGGTGAACGCCCTGAGTCAGGGCTCGGTCATGGATTTCGACAACTTCATGTCCGCCGTTATTGATCAGCGCGCCTACGACCGGGTGCGGGGGGCTATCGATCGAGCGACGGCAGATCCACATGCTGAGGTGATTGCGGGTGGATCGTACGACGACAGTGAGGGTTGGTTCATTCGGCCAACGGTGGTTGAGTGCAGCGATCCGACGTCGGAGTACTTCACCACGGAGTACTTTGGCCCCTTCCTTGCGGTATACGTTTATGAGGATGCTGACTTTGCCGAAACCTTGAGTCAATTGGAATCTGTCGCTCCGTACGCATTGACTGGATCGATCATTGCTCAGGATCGAGGAGCGGTCGCGCTCGCATCTCGTGAGCTGCGTTTCGCTGCAGGCAATTTCTATATCAACGACAAGCCAACCGGAGCTGTCGTCGGCCAGCAGCCATTTGGTGGTGGGCGGGCTTCCGGAACCAATGACAAGGCTGGTGCCCCGCAAAATCTCATGCGGTGGACATCAACACGTTCGATCAAAGAGAACTTTGTGCCGCCGAAGGTGAACGCCCCATCAGAATACGTCGGCTGGGGCTACGGCCCGGCCGATACTCAACCTCGACCCTGAGTACCTCTGGCGCGCGGGTCATTGCTCGAGAAACTTCGTGGCTACCTTCTCTTCGATGCGAAGGAAGTCTTGAATGTTTTCCGCGGCGAACTTTTCCAACTTGCCGCCGACGAACGGGACCGACGCCTTCACCTCAGCCTTGACCATGACGATGGAACCGTCGGGTGTGGGTTCGAGTTTTAACGGACCCTCGATAGAAACCGGTGCCCCATCAATCGCGACGCTAACCGTGCCGCGACGCGAGCCGTCCGCATCGGCTGGCCCGAAGGTGCGAGTCTCGGTGAGCTTGAGAAAGTCACCGACGAGGGCCTTGGCGTACGACGGAAGCTCCGCGGGTAGTGCTCTGCGCGACACAATCGTCACCCCTCCGTCAAGCGTGGGGGTGACAGTGATCTCGATATCGGTGCCCCCGGTTGCCTGCGCAACCTGCAGTAGGTAGTCGCGGTTGGTCACCATTTCAAATGCCGCCGTGGGATCTGCCGGAAGAGACAGGCTGGACGACAGATTGGTTGACACGTGGATCCTCCGAGATACGTATAGGCCATGCTGGTTGGTGAAGTACCAGCCTGCCTCATTGAACCCACATGTGCGGGATGACGCCACTCCGGCGAGTTAGGGTGTACCCATACACAACGGCGTGTGTCATCGGTGAGAAAAGGCGAATAGTCGTGCACGACGATCTCGATTCTGTCGATAGTCCCAACAGTGATCCGTCCGCTATTGCCGCGCTCGATGGCCGTGATGGTTCCGGGGCCGAGGACAGTGACGACGCCCGAGATGGGCGGGACGGACTGTCCGCCGATGATGTCGTAATTGACGCGGTGGATTCGGCTCGTCGAATGGACGAGGCCAAGGATGAGCATCTCGACAACGCCATTGTTGCGCTGCCCATCGGATCGGATCCTGAACTTGAAGAACTTGTGCATGAGTACTACCGCCATGTCTCACCAGACGACATCATCGAACGTAATCCGCGCGATCTGATCGGAGCGGTCACCTCGCATCGCGAGACGGCGCGCATTCGTCGCGAAGGAACGAGTGTCGTTCGCGCTTACACCCCGACGCGCGAGCGCGATGGTTGGACGTCCGATCACTCAGTGATCGAGATCGTCACCGATGACATGCCGTTCCTAGTCGACTCGGTTTCCGGTGCACTCGCGATGATGGATCGCCCGATCCATCTGATCGTGCATCCGCAGATCCCCGTCGTTCGAGACTTCAGCGGAAACTTGCAACGAACTCTCGACGTAGACATGGGGCCACTTCCTGACGATGCGATTATCGAATCATGGATGCATGTTGAGGTTGAGCGTGAAACGAGCCCGAGTGATCTGACTCAGATCGAGTTACAGATCCAGACCGTTCTGCGATCTGTGCGTGAAGCTGTTGAGGATTGGCCGAAGTTATCCGCAGCTGCACAATCTGCCGCTGATGACATTGATACCAATCGTCCTTCGACGGTTGATCCGGCTGAGATCGAAGAGTCAATCGAATTTCTCTGGTGGTTGATTCGCGACAACTTCACCTTCCTCGGCTATCGCGAATACTCCCTCAGTGAATCCGGTGAGTTTCTCGATGCTGTACCCGGCACCGGGTTGGGCATCATGCGCTCGGATCGGCCAGCCGATCGCGCTCATACACCTTTAACACCTGATATTGCCCGGCTGGCTCGAGAGCCGCACATTCTGGTTTTGACGAAGGCCAATACTCGATCAACTGTTCACCGCACGAGTTATCTCGACTATGTCGGCGTCAAGATGTTTGACGATGCGGGAAACGTCGTAGGTGAGCGGCGGTTCCTTGGTCTCTATACGTCATCGGCGTACATGCAGCCGATTGACTCAATCCCGCTTTTGCGCAGCAAGGTGCAGCGGGTGCTCGACGGATCTGAACTTCGCTTTGACTCGCATTCGTACAAAGATCTCGTTCAAGTTCTTGAAACGTATCCGCGCGATGAACTTTTCGAGATCTCAGATGAGGAGTTGGAAGCGACTGCGCTTGGCATCTTGCACATGCAGGATCGTCGCCAGGTGCGCGTTTTCCTGCGCCGTGATCAATATGGTCGGTCTGTTTCCTGCATGGTGTACCTGCCCCGGGATCGGTACACCACCGCGGTTCGCTTGGAAATGATGGAGATTCTGCGTCGCGAATTTCAAGCCTCGTCGATCGATTACACGGCGCGGGTCTCGGAATCTCAGCTTGTTCGCTTGCACTTCGTTGTCCGCAGTGCGCGAGGCCAGACACTACCTATCGTCGACCAGAACGAGCTCGAATTCGCGATCGCGCAGACGACTCGGTTCTGGCAAGACGTGTTTGTCGACGCACTGAATGAATCCTGCGACGAGGAGGAGGCAGGCCGGCTCCGCCGAATGTACATAGGAGCTTTTCCCGAGGCATATAAAGAGGATTTTTCTGCCGACACAGGTGTCGCCGATGTTCTAGTCCTTGACGACCTCGAACATGATGGTGCCCTAGCGCTAAATCTTTACGAACCTGCCGATGCGCAGCAGGGAGAGCGTCGCTTCAAGATCTATCGACGGGGGAGTGAGATCTCGCTGTCAACGGTTCTTCCCGTGCTGCAAAGCCTGGGTGTCGACGTCGTCGATGAGCGGCCGTACGACATGTCACTGGACGACGGAACCTCGCTATGGCTTTACGACTTCGGCATCAGGATCCTGGGCGGTCCCTCATTTGATCTACCGACGCTGAAGTCGCGTTTCGAGGATGCGTTCCGAGCAATCTGGTTAGCGCAAGCCGAGGTCGACAACCTCAATTCACTCGTGGTGAGTGCTGGTTTGACGTGGCGGCAGATTGTGATCATTCGCGCCTACACCCGGTATCTGCGGCAGGCTGGCACCTCGTTTAGTCAGTTGTATATCGAGCAAACTCACATCTCTAACGTCGCGATCGCGCGGTCTTTGGTCGCGCTGTTCGAGGCGCGCTTCGACCCGGCGCGCGAAAGTGATCGAGCCGTGGTCGTCGAGGACATTGACGGTGATATCCAGGCTGCGCTGGACGACGTGGCGAGTTTGGATCAAGACCGCATACTGAGGTCGTTCCTTTCGTTGATTTCTGCGACGCTGCGAACGAACTTCTACCAATCTGGTCGCGATGGGCAACGACACGACTATCTGAGCTTCAAGCTCGATCCGGCGCAGATCCCGGACCTGCCGTTACCAAAGCCAAAGTTTGAAATCTGGGTATACAGCCCGAAGGTTGAGGGCGTTCATCTGCGATTCGGTTCGGTTGCTCGAGGCGGCCTTCGCTGGAGTGATCGACGTGAGGACTTCCGCACTGAGGTTCTTGGTTTGGTGAAGGCTCAAATGGTGAAGAACGCGGTCATCATCCCGGTGGGTGCGAAGGGTGGGTTCTTCGTCAAGCGATCACCCGATCCGACTGTGGACCGGGATGCGTGGCTGGCAGAGGGAATCGCCTGCTACCGGGTCTTCATTAGTGCCTTGTTAGATATCACCGACAACTTGGTCAATGGTGCCGTCGTGCCACCTGTCGAGGTGGTGCGTTATGACTCTGACGATCCGTATCTAGTCGTAGCAGCAGATAAGGGCACTGCGACCTTCAGCGACATTGCCAATGACGTGGCGATGTCCTACGGGTTCTGGCTTGGTGACGCGTTTGCATCGGGCGGATCGGCCGGCTACGACCACAAAGCCATGGGCATCACTGCTCGAGGCGCATGGGAATCGGTGAAGCGACACTTCCGCGAGCTGGGAGTCGACACGCAGTCTGAAGATTTCACAGTCGTTGGCGTTGGCGATATGAGCGGAGACGTGTTTGGTAACGGCATGCTGTTGTCCGAGCACATCAGACTGGTTTCAGCATTCGACCACCGTCATATCTTCATTGATCCGGAGCCAAACGCTGCCCGCTCCTTTGCTGAACGGCAACGACTATTCGATCTTCCCCGGTCAAGTTGGGCGGATTACGACGCATCACTGATCAGCCCCGGCGGTGGCGTCTTTTCCCGCAGTGCAAAAGCGATTGCGCTGACACCGCAGATCCGCAAAGCGCTGGATATCAGTGAAGACGTTGAGCATGTAACGCCGCAGGAGTTAATGCGAGCGATCCTGTGCGCCCCCGTAGATTTGCTTTGGAACGGTGGAATTGGAACGTACGTCAAGGCAACGAGTGAGAGCCAGACAGATGTTGGCGATAAGTCCAATGACGCTATTCGCCTCAATGGTTCGCAGCTTCGGGCGCGGGTTGTCGGCGAAGGTGGAAATCTCGGCTTCACTCAACTTGGCCGAATTGAGGCCGCCCGTGCGGGCGTGAAGCTAAATACCGACGCAATCGACAACAGTGCGGGCGTGGATACCTCTGATCACGAGGTCAACATCAAGATCTTGCTCGATCAGGTGGTTCGTGATGGTCAGCTGACGACCGCCGAGCGCGACACGTTCCTTGCCGGGATGACCGATGAAGTTGCCGAGCTAGTTCTCTACGACAATTACGCGCAGAACGTCACTCTCGGAAATGATCGCGCTCTTGCGGTTCAGATGTTGAGCGTGCAGAAGAGGTTCATCAGGTCACTGGAAGTTTCCGGTCAACTTGAACGCGGGCTGGAGTTCCTGCCGACCGACGCTGACATCGACATTCGAATGTCTACTGGTCATGGCCTGACGTCACCGGAGCTCGCAGTCCTACTTGCCTATGCCAAGATTTCGTTGACCACCGAGTTGACGGCTTCATCATTGGCCGACGAACCATGGTTTGCCTCGGTGCTGCGTGAGTATTTCCCGGCCCCGATCGTCGAGCGCTACGGACACATTTTGGATGCGCATCCCTTGCGCAGCGAGATCATCACCACCGAAATAGCGAACGCCATGATTAACGATGGTGGATCCACGTTTGTGTTCCGGGCCGTTGAAGAGACGGGTGCCGGTGCTGTCGAAATTGCGCGCGCCTACACCGTGTCCCGCGAGGTTTTCGGATTGCGCGATTTCTGGAACAAAATCAACGAACTCGACAGCAAGATCCCAACGGTCGCTCAAGCTGCGATGTATCTCGAATCGCGACGTTTGCTCGATCGAGCCACTCGTTGGTTCATCATGGCCCGTGGTGGGCGGGTTGATGTCGGTGGTGAGATCGCCCGGATTGGTGATGACCTCAGGCGAATTTCCAGTCAGGTTCAGGACCTGCTTGTCGGTGTCGAGCATGATCGATTGGTTCGACGTACGGACGAATTGGTTGCACTCGGTGCGCCTGACGAACTTGCGCTGGAAACCGCTTCACTGCTTGACGCATACGGGTTGCTCGATGTCGTCGAGATTGCTCGTGTGACAGGGGCTGATGTGCTTGACGTGGCCCGCTTATATTTCGTTTTGAGTGAGCGTTACGAAGTGGACGTGATGCTCTCGCGCATCACGCAATTGCCTCGTGACGATCGCTGGGGTTCACTGGCTCGGATGGCTCTTCGCTCGGATCTCTATGGAGCACTATCGGGCCTTACGCGTACGGTCGTTGAGGCCACGCCGGGCATGACCGATGCGGTTCAGCGAGTTGAATCATGGGAGTCGCATCAGGCCGAAGGCTTGGCTCGCGCCCGTGCCACCCTTGATGAAATCGCTGCCCTGGAGACTTTTGATGTAGCGACTTTGTCGGTAGCACTTCGAACGATCCGGACCCTCGTTCGCTAATTTCTTTCGTGTCCTGAAGTGGGCGTCCGACCTGCACAAACGCGCTAATGCCATGGGCGGCGGGATGTCTCGGCATCCCCCACATGGACGATCAGCAATATCCACAACCCCTGACGAAATATAGATTTCCACATTATTCGGACTTTTCATCTCGAAAGTGTCCGAAGCCGGGGGAGTATGGCGCACTCATGTAGTGCCGCTAGCGATGTGGAGGTATCTGCGAATGTCGGGTGGCGTAGAGCACGATCTGCTCGTACACGGGCGGCCTGCTGCGCGGTCGCAGTCGGTGGTTGCCGACGTTCTTGATGACGTCCGCGAGGCCATGCGCGATCGTGGGACAGCAACGGATCCCCAACATGTCCGCGCCGCCATCGCCGATGTCATGGATTCGTACATTAGTCACGATGCCAACTTTGGCGGGCCGCGTGAGGTGGCCCGAATCGCGCAGTACGTTGAAAGTGAGATTTCAGGGTTCGGTCCGTTGCAGAGCCTGTTTGACGATGGCGATGTTGAAGAAATTTGGTGGAATGAACCGTCGCGCGTCTGGTGTACTCGCCGGGGTCGAAGCGAACTAACGACGGTCGTTCTCACCGAATCCGGTGCGCGTGATCTCGTTGAGCGGATGTTGGCATCAAGTGGTCGCCGTGTCGATGTGAGCTCACCATTTGTTGATGCCGTGTTGACCGATGGCTCTCGTCTTCACGTCGCGATTCCAGATGTGACTCGCCGGCACTGGGTTGTCAATGTTCGCAAACATGTTGCACCCGCCTCACGGCTTGAAGACCTGGTGCGGCTTGGCTCCATGACGAATGCGGCTGCGGACTTCTTGCACGCGGCAGTCGCAGCGGGATTGAACATCGTCGTTGCCGGAGGCACGCAGGCAGGGAAAACGACGCTACTTGGGTGTCTACTCAATGCGGTCCCTGCTGCGGAGCGGATCATCACGTGTGAAGAGGTCTTTGAGTTGCGGCTCGATCGTCCGGATTGGGTGGCGATGCAAACTCGGCAGTCGGGGCTCGAAGGTACCGGCGAAATTTCGCTACGCCGCCTAGTCGTCGAAGCGTTGCGCATGCGTCCGCACCGACTCGTCGTGGGAGAGGTTCGTCAGGCCGAAGCGCTAGATCTGCTGATTGCGTTGAACTCTGGAATGCCCGGCATGACAAGCGTGCATGCAAATAGTGCGCGAGACGCACTGACCAAGCTCAGTATTTTGCCTATGCTTGCGGGCGAAAATGTCACCGCCAGTTTTGTGGTACCAACGATCGCATCGAGCGTCGACGTGGTTGTGCACGCGCAAACAACATCGACGGGCCATCGTCGCATTCGCGAGATTGTCGGCGTGCCAGGCCGAATCGAAGGTGACGTCATTGAGACGGCGGACATCTTCACCACAGTGAACGGTGAACTGGTTCGCGGATCCGGATACCCACCTCATCTTGAGCGGTTTGCGTCAGTCGGTGTTGACCTAGCCGAATTGCTAGGAGGCCGCCATGGGTGAGGTCCTTGGGCTGATGTTCGGCGTGGGCTGCCTCGTGATCGCGCAGGCACTGTGGTTTCCCTCGCGTGATGTTCAGGTAATCGCTGAATCTGTGGGGCCTAGTGCAGTGCAAACCTTAGCCTTATCGCGTCAGTCACTTCTCACGGCACGGATCGCCTTAGCGATGGTAGCCACTGGTCTGTGTGGAGCCGTCGTGATGTTCATCGTGACGACCTCGATCGTGGTGTCCATTGTGTTTGGAATTGTGCTCGGTTCCTTGCCGTTATCGATCGTTTCGCGACGGCGAGTTCGTCAGCGTGAAGCCCGAATCGCGTCATGGCCTGATGCGGTTGATGATCTGGCGTCGGCTGTTCGAGCGGGAATGTCACTACCGGATGCGGTTGCGGCGTTGGCTGAACGTGGTCCAGTCGAACTTCGAGTGCCGTTCCAGACATTTGCACTCGAATACCAGCGAAGCGGGGCGTTCACCAGTTGTTTGGAAATGCTGCGGGCCGAACTCAATGACCCGACTGGTGATCGAGTTGTTGAGGCGCTGCGCTTAGCCCGTGAGGTGGGAGGTACTGAACTCGGGCGACTCTTACGCACGCTGTCCAACGTGCTGCGTGAGGATGCACGTGCCCGCGCGGAATTGATCGCACGACAGAGTTGGTCGATTAACGCCGCACGCCTTGCTGTCGCTGCGCCATGGGTGACTTTGCTGATGCTGTCTCTTCGGCCGGGAGCGCTGAGTTGCTACGACTCAACCGCGGGGGCTGTTGTCTTGGCCGTCGCAGCAGGGCTAAGCGGGATTGCCTACGCAATCATGCGTCGTATTGGGCGGCTACCCGATGAGCAGCGCGGCGGTGTCGCATGAACATCTTCGGTGCTTTCATCGGTTTGCTTTTGAGCGCAGGGATTTTGCTTACGGGATTGAGTCTCGCCGCACGCAGACCCGTTTCAATTGCGCGCCGAGTCGCTCCGTATCTCGGTCAGGCGCGAGGTGGGTCCACCATGTCTGTGCGCCCGCTCACACAGGACGACGCGTCAACACTTGGTGCTATCTACCTGCCTGTGGTTCGAGATCTCGTTGCGTTCATTGATCGCAACGGTTCTGGCCGACTTCAGTTGGAGCGTCGCCTTGCTGGAGCAGGTGCACAGATCAGCGTTGAACAATTTCGGATTCAGCAGCTCACGTGGGTAGGTGTCTCCACCGGATTTGGGCTAGTGACATGTCTGGGCCTTGCCGCATCTGGTCGAGAGTTTGCGCTGTTCCCGGCGTTGGTACTCATCGTGCCATCAGCTGGGATCGGTTGGCTTCTGAAGGATTACTCGCTTTCCAGGGCGGTGCGTCGCCGCGGTGAATCAGTGCGCGCCCATCTGCCCGGAGTGGCCGAACTGCTTGCTTTAGCGGTCGCCTCGGGAGAGTCGGCGCAGGCAGCACTCGAGCGCGTGGGGCGAACCATGAAGGGACCGCTGGCAGAAGAGTGTGCTCGCGCATGTTCAGAAACGGCAACGGGTATTGGATTTCTGGAATCGCTTGAACGGATGTCCGATCGACTCGACGTAGTGGCTGTTCGCAGGTTCGTCGACGGAATAGCTATTGCGGTGTCCCGCGGTACGCCACTTGCCGACGTGCTGCGCGCGCAGGCGGCGGATGCACGTGCAGACCGACATCGCGCACTGCTGGAGATTGCCGGTCGCAAAGAAGTGCTCATGCTTATTCCGTTGGTGTTTCTGATCCTGCCAACGGTGGTTCTGGTGGCACTCTTCCCAGCTATGTCCGCGCTCACGTCGGTCACTCCATGACCGCGACGCCGCGGGTCGCACCTGACAAATGAACTGTACGAACACCTACGTACAGATGAGCAAGAACCACAAATCCGCAAAACCAAGTACACCAATCAAAACAGGGAGTGATCATGATTAATCGTTTGAACCGCCTCTACACCAATGCCTGGATCCGGCTCTCCGAGGATCGCGGGGACGTCCCGGGATGGGTGCTTGTCGCTGTCATGACTGCAGGCTTGGTTACGGCACTATGGCTGGTTGCCGATACTCAACTCAAGAGCGTTCTTCAACGCGCCCTGACGAGCGTCTCGAAGCCATGACGATGGGCCGGTCGCTCATCAAGTCTGAGGCAGGATCGGCGCCGATTCAGTTCGTCGTGGCATTACCGATTCTCGTGCTGATCTCGTTGGCCGTGATTCAGATGGTCCTTGTTTTGCATATCCGTGCGATTCTCACCTCGGCCGCCGCCGAGGGGGCACGTGCGGCAGCACTATCAGGCTCGTCGCCGGCACGCGGGGTTCAGCGGATTAGGTCTGCGCTGTCTGGCGATATTGCGCTGTCTGCCGTGGATGCGATCACGATCCATCCACGGACAGTAAGTGGCGCTCGAGTCATGGAGGCCACAATTTCCGCTCATGTCCCGATCGTCGGATTGATCGGAAGTTCGCACCTATTCATCTACGGTCATGCGTTGGAGGAGACGTGACTGCGCGTCGTCATCGGATGCGCTCGGACGAGGGCTCGGTATTGCTTGAAGTCGTGGTGCTGGGCGTGGGACTTCTCGTGCCGTTGCTTTACGGTGCGATATCGATCATGGATGTTGAGGCTGCGCGTTTTGCGGCAACATCAGCTGCTCGTGAAGCCGCTAGGGCGTATGTACACGCGCCGACTGTTTCGCAGGCTCGGTCAAGCGCGCGGATGGCTGCCCGGCTGGTTCTTCACGATGCTCATCGTGCGCCGGTGCAACCACAGATCATCTGCGTTGGCGGTTGCCTCGTTCCGTTGTCACACGTGAATGTGACGGTACGCCTGCCGGTTTCCCTTCCGCTCATGGGTTTTTCACCATTGTCAGTTTCGGCTACCGAGTCAATGCCGGTCGATCGATTTCGAGACGTGCCATGACGCGTGCTGTGGGTCGACACAAGCAGTTGAGCTCCGATGCTGGCTCGATGATCCCTCTCGTCCTAGGCATGGTTGCCATCACAACCTTGCTCATCACGGTGGTCACGGATGTGGCCACCATGTGGCTAGCCCGACGTTCACTGCAGGCAACGGTCGACGGGGCGGCACTTGCTGGTTCGAGAGCAGTTGACCTTGCTGCCATTTACGCAGGTCAATCGCGTGGATCACTACGGCTCAATGCCTCTGAGGCGAATATGGCCGTGCGCGACTACTTAGCGGCGAGCCCCTCCTCGCACCAGTTGAATGCCTTTCGGATAACGACGATTCAGATAATGGGTGCGACGATCCATGTTCAAGCGGAGGCCGTCGTGCGCCCTCCATTTGTGTCTCTCCTAGGCAGTCACAATGTAGTCATTGCGGCCCAGGCGTCGGCTGAGACGATAACGCGCTGATGGATGTAGCGGGTTAGCTAAACCGCCATCGTGCACGTGCATAGAGCCGATCTAAGGAGCCGGCGTAATTGTCCACGGACCGGATGCGTCGATAGTGATAACCGTAGGGCCGGCCGTTACTGGCACCGTACCGACGAAGTTACCGATGGCGTTCACCAGCAGGTTGGGCATCTGCGCGTACTGGACGACCGAGAAGTTGGAACTCGCCTTCGCTGTATGGACGATCTTCCAATTCTTCGCAGCGCCAAGATAGATGTAGACCGAATTGCTCGTGCCTTGAGCAGGAAGGGTCAGAGTCGGTGCCTTGTCCAGTGGCGCAATGGTGATCCGCCAGGGGCCTGAGGCATCAATCTTCAGCTTCGCGGCCTTGGCGCCTACATTTACCAAACCGTAGGCCGTGGTTCCGCTGTAGGGGGCCGACGTGTCAACCATCAGGTCGCCATTGGGGTTGTTGTCCGCGGCCAGTTCGGTGATGGCGAAGATCCCCGTTCCAGTCGCCGTTGCGGTCACCATTCCATAGTCAGACCCGGCGGGCAGATTAACCACGCTCGGGCCCGTTCCGGCCACTGTTACTGGTGCGAAAGTGCCGTAGCGAGAAGTAATCAGCGCGATTCCGGTGCCCGAGGGTGACGGCTCAGGCGTGGACGACGATGTGCCCGTCGGCGCTACCGATGGGGAAGCCGAGCCGGAACTCGATGGGGTGGGATTGCCTGACGTGCTCGACGTTGGCAACGCTGTTGACGTAGATGACGTCGACGGGGTTGTTGTTGGCTCGTGGCTGTTCCGGCTTGATAGCGCAAAGGCACCGAGGGCTAATAGTGCCAGCGCACCTGTAGCCGCCCAGAACCACCAACGCTGGTAAATCGGCGTCTGGACGTTGCTCTGGTCATTAGACACATCAAGGAACGACAAGTCATCGGTCGGGGGTTGGGCCCCGGTGAAGAATTCCGATGAGGTAGCAGTCGGCAATGCTTGTGCCGCAGTTGCGCCAACGATTAACGGTGTCTCGACGTCTGGAACCGAAGCGGTCTCGATCTCGGGCTCAGTGCTTACCGGCTCCGTGCTTACCGGCTCAGTGCTTACCGGTTCAGTGCTTACCGGATCATCGGCTGAGATTGCTGGCCCATCTTCGACTAGCACCCATGCATCGCCCGTCCACATGTACCCGTTTTCGACATCGCCGACGGAGTAGTAACGCGTCCATTCCACGCCCGTCCAGATGTAGCCATTGGCGATATCCCCAACCTGATACTCGGTGGGTGGCTCGCTCATGTGTCCCCCTGGACGCCTATCGCGGGCTGGATATCGCGCAATCGATCGAACTGCGGGCCCTTACTTCTCACGATATCAGCCATGTTGTCCGGGTTTCAGAGTCGAATGGACCCAACGAGGTAT
This sequence comes from uncultured bacterium, assembly GCA_903826575.1. Taxonomy (GTDB): domain Bacteria; phylum Actinomycetota; class Actinomycetes; order S36-B12; family CAIYMF01; genus Longivirga. The sequence goes on along the minus strand of CAIKEU010000047.1, from coordinate 21,145 downwards.
CCCAACCTGTGCGCCTACTAGTCTGACCACGTGGCTATTGATCCGACCGAGCATCTACGCGAGCTCGACGCAACGTTAACGAGTATCGAGAAAGTGCTCGATGTTCCGACCCTGCGTCTAGAGGTTGAGCGACTCGAGGTCGAAGCCAGTGCGCCGGATCTGTGGGATGACCAAGTCAAGGCGCAGTTGGTGACGTCTCGATTGTCATTTGCTCAGGGCGAGATCAACAAACTGACCTCGCTGCGCCGACGTTTGGACGACGTCGGTGTCATGTTTGAACTCGCTGACGAAATGGGCGACGACGAGGCTCGAGCAGATGCCGACCGCGAGCGTGAATCCGTCTCCAAAGCAATCGGTGAACTTGAAGTTCGCACCCTGCTGTCTGGGGAATATGACGCTCGCGAAGCCTTGATCACCGTTCGCGCCGAGGCCGGTGGGGTGGACGCCGCTGACTGGGCGGAAATGCTGCTGCGCATGTACACCCGCTATTGCGAGCGTCACAGTTGGCCGTACGAGGTTTACGACACGTCGTACGCAGAAGAAGCGGGTATCAAGTCTGCGACTTTCGCAGTCAAGGCGCCTTACGCCTACGGAACGATGTCTGTTGAGCAAGGAACCCATCGGCTTGTCCGCATCTCACCGTTCGACAACCAAGGCCGGCGCCAAACCTCATTCGCGGGCATTGAAGTTATCCCAGTGGTTGAGCAGACCGACCACATCGAGATACCCGAAGACGAACTGCGCGTGGATGTGTATCGATCGAGTGGGCCAGGCGGTCAGGGTGTTAACACCACAGACTCCGCTGTGCGTTTGACCCACCTGCCGACGGGGATTGTCGTTTCGTGTCAGAACGAGCGTTCTCAGATTCAGAACCGGGCCTCGGCGATGGCGGTTCTGCAGGCCAAGTTACTTGAACGCAAGCGGCAGGAAGAACAAGCCAAGATGGATGCTCTCAAGGGCGAAACCGCCGGCTCGTGGGGTAACCAAATGCGTTCGTACGTCCTACACCCGTATCAAATGGTGAAGGATCTGCGCACCGAGGTGGAAACCGGGAATACAGCTGCGGTTCTCGATGGTGAGATTGACGACTTTATTGAGGCGGGAATCCGCTGGCGTCGCACCGGCTCGTAAGTGGCCGGTTATTATTGAACACGTCATCGCGCGCTGGTTTGTGGCTGCGTGCTGATCCCTCCACATACCCGTGACCCAGCGCTCCTCCACATGGGTGAACGGCTGCAAAACCGCGCATATTGTGCGCAGGAGAGCCGTTACTGTCTGTAAGAGGGTTACCCGAACAGCACCGTTGATTATTACGGGGGGATTTCCAACTCGACGTTCTCGGGTTATCCTTTCGGTGAGGCCAGTGTGACTGGTGGGGCGAAAGTTATGAACGATTGGGGGAGGCCGTGAAGCATCGTCTAGCGAGCTGCCTTGTCGGACTCTGCGTGCTGAGTGGACCTGCGTTCGCGATGTCACCGGCCTTTGCCGCCGATCCAACGCCATCTGTTGCACCGGAAACAGGCGGTGGAGCCACCTGTTCTGGTTCGTCGACGACAGGGTGTGGCCAGGAAGGATCTGGTCAGTCAGGTAGCTCTGGCTCCGGAAGTTCAACCGGCACCGGAAGTTCAGCGGGCTCAGGCAGTTCCAGCTCCTCCGGCGGATCGAGTGGTTCGGGCGGCACATCAGCCCAAACAACCTCGTCCACAACGTCAACGAACTCGTCTGCGAATCTGCCGACCACGCTGCCGTCCACCGGAACCTCGAATGGGACCCAGCTCGCGCATACGGGTGTCGCCCAGACGGTTGGATACGGTCTTGCCGGTGGAGTGCTTGTGCTTACGGGCGCGGGCATGATCGGGTTCGGCCGCCGTCGAATCGCCTGATCAAGGCTTGCGGCGCTCTCGACGCAATCTGGTTATGGGCTGCTCGGGGCCACAGAAGGGGCCTGCTGTTCTCGAATATCAGGCATTTCACCCCAAAATAACCATTGACTCTCTGACCTGCGGTAATGGGTGTCGAAAATCCACAGACTCGCGGATTTCATTGCTAGCGAACTGCCTATCGCGTCGCGCGCGCGGAGTATCGGCCAAACCCGACGTAGACTCGAAGCTGGGTTCATGTGGTGCCCGCAGATGTGTTCACGACGTTCGCCGAACGACATGTGTCGCACGACATCAACCGCTCGATGCAATGCCGGATAAGCAATGACATAACGGAACCACGGTTCTGCGATGTCACAACGTTAGGGAGTAACCGTGATTCGGTTCGACAACGTCACCAAGTTGTACGCCAATCAGGCGCGGCCGGCGTTGGACAACCTGAGCGTTGAGATCGCGAAGGGCGAATTCGTCTTCCTAGTGGGATCTTCCGGTTCGGGTAAGTCCACCTTCTTGAAGCTGTGCCTGAAGGAGGAGCGTCCGACGAGCGGACAGATTCACGTGGCGGGTAAGGATCTAAGCCATTTGACGCGCTGGAAGGTTCCAGCCCTTCGTCGACAGGTTGGCACGGTCTTCCAGGATTTCCGACTCCTTCCGAACAAAACCGTGCGGCAGAACGTTGCCTTTGCGCTCGAGGTAATCGGTCGCCCGCAGAGCCACATCAACAAGGTGGTGCCGGAGGTTCTCGATCTCGTGGGACTTGAAGGCAAGTACGACCGGATGCCAGATGAACTCTCCGGCGGCGAGCAGCAGCGAGTCGCGGTGGCGCGAGCCTTTGTGAATCGCCCGATGATTTTGATTGCCGATGAACCGACAGGGAACCTTGATCCGTCAACCAGCGTCGGAATTATGAAGTTACTTGATCGGATCAATCGCACGGGTACCACGGTTGTGATGGCCACGCACGATGCGGCCATCGTTGATCAGATGCGTAAGCGCGTTATTGAACTTGAGGGCGGCCACCTCGTTCGCGACCAAAGCCGCGGGGTTTACGGGTACGCCCGCTAAACACTGCTCTGCCCAGCTGAATATCCACAGCCGATTCGACGATAGGACCACACAGATCATGCGCGCAGGAATCATCCTCGATGAGGTGGGCATTGGCCTGCGCAGAAACCTCACGATGACAATCGCGCTGATCATCACCTTTGCAGTTTCACTAGGACTCCTTGGCGGCGCGCTCCTCGTGCGCGATCAGGTCGGCGTCATGAAGGACTACTGGTACGACAAGGTGCAGGTCTCGATCTTCCTGTGCACGAAGAACTCTGATGCAGCCAGTTGCTCCGGCGGTGCTGTCACAACGGCCCAAAAGGAGCAGATCAAAGCTGACCTTGAAAGCTTGAAACCCCTTGTGCAAGAGGTCTATTACGAATCTAGCGCTGAGGCTTACGCACGTTTCAAGGAACAGTTCAAGAATTCGCCGATCGCCCAGAACGCAAGCCCCGATGCGCTCCCCGAGTCGTTTCGCGTGAAGTTGTCCGACCCGACTAAGTACGACGTCATTGCCAGTGCATTCCAAGGGCGTCCCGGTGTCGACAATGTCGTGGATCAGCGACAGCTCCTCGATAAATTCTTCCAGGTGCTTGGTGGTCTACAAAAGCTGGCGCTCGCGATCGCTACCGCGATGATCATCGTCACAATCTTGTTGATCGCTAACGCGATGCGCGTTGCCGCCTTCAACCGGCGCCGCGAGACGGGCATCATGCGATTGGTAGGAGCAAGCGATTTCTATATCCAGATGCCGTTCTTGCTCGAAGCTGCCATTGGTGCGGCTGTAGGTGCGGGGATCGCTGCGTTAAGCATGGTGGCAGTCAAGGTCATCTTGATCGACAAGATTCTCACTCCACAGTTCACCATTACCCCGTTCTTTGGCTGGGATGCCGTCGTGCAGGCGTCCCTGACACTGCTCATCGTGGGCATCACGTTGGCTGTTGTGACGGCCTTTTTCACACTGCGTCGATACCTGCGCGTTTGACGATTGCAACGAAGTTCGCAGCCGGTTCGTCATACCCGATCAGGACGACGTGATTGCGCTTCGACCGGACCGCGCGACGTCTTGCGACTCGGTTGTCGAGTCGATGATCGATTTATCCCAACTGGCAAGTTACGCTTAATTCTTAGTCACATTGGCAACATACGTAACATGCGCAACACATGTGTGATCCGTCTTGGGAGGATTCCGTGCACAATCGTGCCGTCCACCCGAGTTTGCACGTGCACATAGCGACCCCTGTCGTCGTGATTCTGGTGGGCGCGTTAGCGCTGATGGGTCTTGGCCCGGCCCGCGCGGATAATTCCATCGACCACCAGGTCAGCCAGGCATCCGACGACTTTGTGACCGCGTCAAAGGCCGTTAACGCTGCGATGGCGCAATGGAGTGCCGCTCGTCAGCAGTTACCTCTCGCGCGCTCAAAAGCACAGGCCGCTGGTGATCAACTTGTGCGAGCGCATACGCTGCATGATCAGGCTGTTGCTGATGCACATCGTGCGACTGCGGCTGCCGTCGCTGCGGCCGGTAAAGTCGTTGCGGCCCAGCATCAGATCGATACGACGAACAGTCAGATCGATGCCCTGATTCGCAACGCTTATGCACAAGGCCCGTACACCGAAATGGCGGCCATCCTCACGTCAACAACTCCGAGTGAGTTTGCTGAGCGGCTCGCCTCACTTCAAGCGGTAGCAAAGTCGCAGAATGAGACGTTGGCGGCGTTCACTGTTGCTAAGGCGGATCTGGCCCTGGCCAAAGCGCAGGCTGAGCAGTCGAAGGCTCTGGCTGACGCGGCGCAGCGTAAGGCGGCCAGCGCATTGACGTCAGCCAATGTTGCAGCGCAGCAGGCGAAGGCAGCGCAGAGCAAGGTGGATGGTCTCGTTGCGCAAACAAGCCGTGCCCTTCGGGTTGCTGCTGCGCACAAGCGGTCGGTTGCTCGTGAGTATGCCGCGCTGAAAGCCGAGCAGCGCAGACTTCGCCGTTTGGAGCAGCAGCACGCGCATGCCTACGCGGGGCAACCGTCAGGCGAATTGAGTTGGCCCATTCCGGGTGCATCACTTGTTCAGGGAGTGGGCCCACGGATTCACCCCGTGTACGGATACAAGTCTTGCCACACGGGCGACGATATTCGTGGGGCCTATGGCACTCCCATTCACGCCGCCGCTTCCGGCGTTGTGATCTTTTTGGTCAACCATGGTGCGTATGGTCTGCACACCATCATCAGTCACGGTGGCGGACTCGCCACCATGTATGCCCATCAGTCCGGTGTAACAGTGCATGTTGGTGAGATCGTTCATCAGGGAGACGTCATCGGCTACGTCGGTGCAAGTGGTTGGGTCTCTGGGCCGCACTTGCATTTCGAGGTCCACGTCAACGGTGTTCCCTACGACCCGATGGGTTGGTTCGGTGGCACGAAGGCGCCGGTTTCCTGCTGGAACGGCTAGTCGCGCAAGAAATCAGTTCGTCGCGGCACGATGTAAGCACCTAGACTGCTGACTTATGGTCCGGGAGCAGGGTAGGAAACTGGTTGCGCAAAATAAGAAGGCGCGCCATGACTACCTCATTGAAGCCACCTATGAAGCTGGCCTTGTTCTAACGGGTACGGAAGTCAAGGCACTACGCGCCGGACGTGCATCACTTGTCGACGGTTTCGCCATGATTGAAGATGGCGAAGTTTGGTTGCACGGCGTTCATATCCCCGAGTACTCGCAAGGCACCTGGACGAACCACGCACCGCGTCGTAAGCGCAAACTTTTGATGCGAAAGGAAGAGATCAGCAAACTGATCGGTAAGACTAAAGAGGGCGGACTCACCCTGATCCCGCTGTCGCTGTACTTCAATAACGGGTACGCCAAGATTGAGTTGGCATTGGCTCGCGGTAAGAAGAATTACGACAAGCGCGCGTCGATCGCCGAACGTGATTCCAAGCGCGATATGGCACGTGAGCTTGGCCGGCATCTCAAGGGTCATAGGACGTAACCGCCATCTCGTCATAGGCTTAGCCCTGAGGGATAGCCCCTCTTGATATGTGATGAGAGGTTTGTGGCGTGAGCGACGAAGCAGCCGAAATGGAACGTTTGCTCGATGGCTTTTGGCCGTATCGCAAAACCACCACAACGTACCGACAGATCCCTTCGTCTCCCGTCAGTCGAACCGAGATTCTGATCCAGATCGCCGATATGGCTCATCGTGAAGATGAGCAGGGTGACCGTGGCACAGTTTCGGGGTCCCTCTACTGCGGAGATCACGACCACTACGCGTTCCTCGGTGACATCTTCACCCTCTTCTCGCACGCCAATGTACTTCAGCGCGATATGTATCCGAGTGCGACGAAGTTTGAAGCCGAGATCATCGCGATGACCTCTGATCTGTTGCATGGAACCAATGTCGGCGTGGTAACCAGTGGTGGCTCGGAGAGCCTGATCACGGCGCTGTACTCCTACCGCGAATTCGCACAGGAAACTCGCGGCGTCACCAAGCCAAATGTCGTAATGCCAATTACGGCACATGTTGCTCTCGATAAGGGAGCACATTGGATGGGCATTGAAGTACGACATGCGCCGCTAACCGATGGTTATGTCGTTGACGTGGCCGCCATGGCTGATCTGATCGATGATCAGACGATTGCGTTGGTGGGATCGGCCGCGAACTACGCGCATGGGTTGATTGATCCGATTGAGGAAATTGCGACCCTTGCGCAAAGTCGCGGTATCGGCATGCATGTTGACGGTTGCCTCGGTGGTTGGCTGCTTCCGTGGGTTGAGCGACTCGGATATGACGTCCCGCTGTGGGACTTCCGCGTCCCAGGCGTGACGTCCATCTCGGCAGACACCCATAAGTACGGATACGCGCTCAAGGGCTCCAGCGTGTTGCTGTATCGCGACAAGGATTTGCGCAAGAGCCAGTACTTTGCCTACCCAGACTGGCCGGGCGGCCTCTACTTGTCCCCAGGTCTTGCGGGCTCACGCAGCGGCGGAATCATTGCGTCCACATGGGCCGCGATTCTGGCCACAGGCGAGTCGGGGTATCTCGATGCAGCCGATGCGATCATGCGCACGGCCACAGCAATCACCGCTGGAATTCGTAGTGATGTTCCAGAGCTTGAGGTGATTGGTGATCCGACGTTCTTGGTCGCATTCAAGTCTGCGGGCGAGCTCGATATCTACCTCGTCAACGACTCACTCAAGGCGCAGGGCTGGCGAATGAACGCCCTTCAGTTGCCGGCTGCATTGCACTTCTGTGTCACTCGTCCAAATACGTCCGATGGCAAGGCGGCTGAGTTCTTGCAGGCTTTGCGCGCCGCTGTTGACTACGCCACCGAGCACAAGGGCGAGCCGGCGGAATCCGGTGCGATGTATGGATTCGGCGGGACACCGCAGGGCAATCAGACGTTGATGGCGGCGATGTCGGGCGTCCTAGACGCCATGCATGAAGTGGCACCCGAGATGCCTACGGCGTAGCCATGAGCGAACGTTGGATTCTGGCCGTTGATTTGGGGAATGGGGGCCCCAAGGTTGCCGTGGTATCGCTCACCGGTGACGTGCTGGCAACGGCTAATCGGCCAGTATCTGTGCACGTCGGTCTTAACGGCGAAGCCTCACAAGATGCCAACGGATGGTGGGACGGCATCCTTGCAGCGGGCCGCGAGGCCATTGTGGCCGCTGGTGTTTCGGGTGATCAGCTTCATTCGGTTGGAATCACCGGCCAGTGGGGTTCGACAGTGCCGGTCGGGGCTGACGGACGTCCCGTTGGTGATGCGCTCCTTTGGGCGGATACCCGTGGCCAGAAACATGTCCGTGAAGTGATCGGCGGTCCGGTCAATGTGTCGGGAATCGCTCCTCATAAGGCACTGCCCTACGTGCGCATAACTGGCGGAGCGCCGAGTCCGAGTGGGGCGGATCCGACCGGCCACTCGCTTGTCCTTCAACGAGAGCTTCGCGACGTATACGAAAGAACCTCCGTTCTCCTTGAACCCGTTGATTACATCGGCCTTCGATTCACGGGACGAGCAGCGGCTACTCCCGCGTCGATGATCCTGTCGTGGCTCACCGATAACAGGCCGAATGCGCCGTTTGGATATGTCGATTCGCTGGTGGCGAAGTCACGTCGAGATCCCAAGCGTCTGCCGGAGTTGCTGCCGACGGGGTCTGTGCTCGGCGGACTGTTGCCCGAGGTGGCGGACGAGCTGGGAGTCTCGGCTGGTGCCCCGGTGGTGTGCGGAATCCCGGATCTGCATGCGGCGGTTGTTGGTTCGGGGGCAGTTGCCCCGTATGAATCGCACATCACGATTTCGACGACTGCGTGGATTGGCGCTCGAGTTCCGTTCAAACGAACGGATGTTTTGCATTCGATTGCCACGGTTCCTGGGCTTGACCCCTCCTTTCCGCTCGTGGCCAACAACCATGAGACCGGTGGCGCAGCTTTGCACTGGCTGCGCGAACAGATCATTGCGCCCAATGATGGCTTGTTAGGTGGAGGTAGTGGGATCGGCGTCCAGGGTGCGGCCAAAGATGATTCAGAGCCAACGTTCGATGATCTGCTGAGACTCGCTGCATCCGCACCGGCGGGTAGTGAAGGTCTGCTCTTCATGCCTTGGCTCAACGGGGAACGAAGCCCTGTCGAAGATAAGAACATTCGTGCCGGATGGCTCAACCTGTCGTTGCGGACCGATCGGGCCATGCTCATCCGGTCAGTTCTTGAAGGAGTCGCTTACAACGCTCGCTGGCTTTTCGATTCGTACGAAAAGTTCCTCAAGCGGCCAGTGCCTCGATTGCGAATCCTTGGCGGCGGCGCACAAAGCGATCTGTGGTGTCAGATTCACGCTGATGTTCTGAACCGACCCGTCGAGCAGGTCGCCGATCCGCGTCATGCGCAACTGCGCGGCGTTGCCCTGTGGTGCCGGATTAGCTTGGGTGAGATGGCACTTGATGAGGTGCCATCCCTGGTACCGGTCGCCCAAACCTTCGAACCGACGGGCGCCGCATCCTATGAGGCGGGCTATTGCGAGTTCGAAAAACTGTATGGAGCGTTGAAAAACACGTACGGACGACTCAATGGTTAGTCCGGTCCCTGCGGATGCTGACTGCGGCTTTTCGAACTAGGTGCGCTGCACGAAAGTCATGGACGCATTCAATCCATCGCCGAATTTGTTCACGGCGTGAAGTTGGAGTTCGTAGCGGTGACCCTTGCTAAGACCCGATAGCTGTGCCCTCAGCCCAGGACCCATGGTGCGGCCCGTCCACATCGTCCAGGTAGACCCGCCGTCAGCAGACACTCGGACGAGGTAGCGGGTGACGGGCGCGCTGCCGCTTAGGGCGGGCGCAAGCCAGGTGACTCGTGAAGCGCCGGCGCCGTTGGCAACTACAGCTAGGTTGCGTGGCGGGGACGGAGCTCCCGCGACGAACGAAACCGATGAGGCCGGCGTGATACTCGACCCCAGCGCGTTCCTAGCCCGAACTTGCAATCTGTACCTGATGCCGTCCGTGAGACCAGTGACGGTGCAACGCAGGACCGATGGACCGGTGCTGCAACTGCGACCACCAGGGGTTGCGGTAACGGTGTAGCCAGTCAGGTTGAGACCGCCATTGCTCAATGCTTGCGACCACGTGGCCACGACCGAACGCACCCCAGGGGTTACACTGATAGCCCTTGGTGCCGTTGGTATATCGACGCCAATGCCGGTGAATGAAATTGTCGTCATTGACGACCCTGCGCTCGGCGTAATCGAGTAGTGGTCCGACCAGACGCCCGCCGTCGATGGGGCGAAACGGACGTCGACTGCCACTGATTCACCAACGGGAATGGTCGTGCCCTCGTCAACCGGGCGCGTTGCGGTGAAAACACTCACCGGCGGCTTGGCCTTCACGATAGTTATCGGCAGGTTTCCATCGTTGGTAATTTGGAACGTATGAGTGGCTGCCTTACCGACGCGCACAATGCCGAACGCATTGGTCACGGGTGTGTAGGTGACGTGCGGAGCAGCGATAACAGCGGTTCCTTTGAGCGGAATGCATGGACTCGAATTCACGCACAGGGGGCTCGTTGGCAGACTGGCCGTGCCGGTGACATCGATTTCACCGGTGAAGGGTGCGGCTGACCCATCGCTTGGCGCCGTGGTGGGCCTGAATGAAACAGGTATAACGACTGCAGATCCTGGTTGACCTGCCGGCGCGAGGTTGATCGGGAGTGTCAACGAACCGCGGATCGAAAATGGTGCGCTGATTCCGCTGATATCGGTGATGGTTTCCGGGGTTGGACCCATATTGCTGACTTGGACGTTGATTGTCCTTGTTATTCCTGTTGGTTGAACAGGGAACAGCACAGCATTCGAGTTCAACTTCGGGGATGTGACGAGAAGTTCTCGTGTCGTTGCCGAAGCGTGAAGTCCAAAGTCGAACTTGCCGACGTCGGTTTGCACAGAAAGCAATCCGCTGAAGGCGCCGGGAGCCGTAGCTGTGAAGCTCACGGGGATCTTTATGGATTGGCCGGCCGCGACTACGACTGACGACCCGGGAGCCGTGGGCGCTGGCGTCCAGTTTGCCGAGGTCGCGACGCTGAACGGTGACGAGGTTGAAGCGTTGGTGATTGTCACCTTTGCTGCCGCGCTAGCTGTCAGGGTGATGGTTCCGCTGAGCGTCTGGCCGGTCGGTGTGGAGCCAAGATCTAGCGCGTTACCGGTGAGCAGATTTGTGGTTGGGCTACCAAAAGCTTGAATCATGCCGTCGTGGCACGGAGCCGACGCACTTGTGGTGCTGTTTGGTGAGCAACGCGTTCCGACGTAGATGCGGCCGTTGTACGCCATGGGCGTTGAGAACTTTGTCGCGAACCCGATGGGCGCAGTGTAGATCTCGTCCATGATTCCGGTACTCGGAACCGCATTGAATGCGTGAAGTGTGCCGTTACTTCCATCGCTGCCGGCCTCAGTAATGACCCATACGGTGGCACTGTTGGAGGCAGTTCCGTCGGACGTAACGATGGGGGAGCCAGAGCCGAAACCGAAGTAACGCGTTTGGGATCCGCCAACGTCGGTAAGCGATGGCTGCCCGCTCGTGGTTAGGCCGTACACGTAGGCGCGCAAGCCTCGGTCGTAGGTTGAGTTGAAGACGTACCCGCCGTCGCCACCCCAAACGGCCTGACGTCCGTACTGAGCGTCGAGGGTAGAAGTAACACCGAGGGCTCGGTCTGTTCCGGTGGCCGCCACCCGGCCACCGAGGGAATCACGGTTGAGCAGGAACAGACGTCCGTCTTTCCCCTGCACTGTCAGAAGATGGGGTGAGGTGCTGAAAGAGTCTGGCAGGGCGACCGGCCCGCCGGAGGAAATGTCGAGGTCTTGAAGGTCGAGCACATCGGCATTTGATGGGCTGAAGAAATCCGCAGCAGCCAGCGATCTATCTGGCTGCACTTGGAGTCGAACGATGGACTCGGAGAATGTGCGAACCGTCGAGGCGGCACTGCCGAGCAATGACGTCGCGCCAGTTGGAACTGGTGGTGCGACTCCGTTACCGGTGCTGAAGAAGATGCGACCGGGCCCGTCTGACATCAGGCCGGTGCCCGACTGCCAAACGCCCGCGCCGCCCGCACTAGCAACGGAAGTTTCCGTCGTCCACATTGCAGTTTGGCTGCCTGACGATGCATCTACGCCGACTATGAAGCCGCGGTAAGGTCTGCTGCCGCCGGCTGCGTAATCGCAGTGTGAACCAAAGCCTATGTAGATGGCTCCGTCGAGAAGGAGCAGGCCGGGTCGCTGCAACTGGGTGAATGCGTCGAACTGGATTGTTGAGTCGTTGCTCGGACGTCCACTGATCTCGTGTGGAAAGTTCGGCCTCTCAACACCGGTGGCTGGGTCGATTGCGTGAATGAAGTAGTGAGCGTTTGAGTGATCAGCCCCGTTGTCCCACTTGTTGACGAAGTAAACAGAGTTGGTCGTCGGGTTGTAGACCGGGGTCGACGTGATGCCAATGTTCGGCAGTAGGTCGCCACAGCTCACGGTCTGGCTCCCAGCGGGCCACGGGTACTGGGCAGGCAAGCCGGTGTTTAGGGTGTCGTCCTTCGACAGATCCCGCGTCCACGTTTTGTTCCCGGTGGCAGGATCTAGACCGTAGATGACGTTATCTTCTGTGGCGACAATCAAATGATTGTTGGCGACGATCGGCTGCGCGTAGACCTGTCCTTGAAGTTGGGTCTGAAAGATTTGTCCAAAACTCGACGAACTGACATCGGTGGGTTTGAGGTGCGGCTCGTTTGAGTCCCAACCATCACGCATCGGGTCGAAAGAATTTGTCCCAGAGCTGTTACTTGTCGGGCTTGCTTGCGAGGGCGATGGGAGAGCGCTCAAAGCTGACGTGGTGACAAGCAGGCATGCGGACAGCGCTACGGCCCTAGCCAACTTAGGGCCATGCTTGGTGCGGCCACTGGCCGGATTGAACGTCAACATGATCATTTCGCGAGACTCGGTTTGTTCCTTGTGTCTCGACAGTACGTGACGGATTTGTCCGGTGCTTCACGCCTAGTTGATCGTCAGATCAAGATACGTACAAGGATCGTCGAACGGTGTTTCGGATTCACTTGTTAGGTCCATTGTGCTGACGGAGCATGATGTGCCGACCACAGGCCGTAACCGAGGTGAGCGCCGCGGGCATCATCGGATATGCTTTGTCCACAACTGAACATGGGGGTGATCGGTTTCGACTTCGTCTGTTGAGACGGGAGAAGCGGGCCGAGGATGCTGGTTAACTCGTTAACGATCCAGCAAAAAATCACAAGTGCCAATTCTCAGCGCACTGACTTCGCCCTCGCTGCTTAAGCGAGCCTGAAGTCCGTCAGACCGGGGGCGTTCCCGCTCCGGACCCTGGCGTCATTTAGGGGACTTACTTCGCTATCCGGTTACGGGATATCGCGGGACACTAAACAGTAACTGAGCCCGTCGACAGCTTGCCTGTGTGACTGTCGGGGCCGAGAAAATCACAGCAGGCTGCGCCCGGAGAAGTCCCTGATCGCCAACGAAGGACGCGGGTTCGATTCCCGCCACCTCCACAAATGAAAAACCCGGGGTTGATCCCCCGGGTTTTTGTTTTGTGTCAGGGAGTGCTGTGGGAATCGGGAGGAGGGCCGCCGGTGGCGGCCCGACGGGTCCCGCCACCTCCACAAAACAAAAACCCGGGGTTGATCCCCCAGGGTTTTTGTTTTGTTCGAAAGATTGTTGCCGGGATCCGTCGCGCCTCGGTAGCGAAGCGACGGGTCCCGCCACCTCCACGAACGGGCAATAGGCAATGTGTCTAGGTGAACCTCTCAGGAAGTGGCTTGGCGCAACCGTGCAGCAAAGGTGGTGTCCAACGCGAGTAGGAACCCGCCTTGGATGACGATGGCTGCACCATCTGCCCGGGTCAGTCGCCGCGACTGATCGCGTTCTGGGCGTTTCATCAGCCATACGCCGGCGGCGACGTACGCTACGTCCGCGGCCGCGTTGATCAGCAGAATCCTGCCCAGCCGTTCGGCGTCGCGGATCTCCGTCCCCGGATCACGTGGCCTTCGGCTCCTGATCGCCCCCACTCCGGCGATGGCTCCGTCTATGACTCCCCACAGGAGGGTCTGGCGTCCGAAGGCTTGTGCCGCAGTGCTTCCCGTCGTTTTGCCGAATGCCCACGCCGCGGCTCCGCTAGCGATACTTGCCCCGGCCCAGACGCCGAGACTTCCGGTGAGCCGGGCTTCCTCAGATTTGATGTCCACCTTATGAGCCTCGCATCGATGAGGCGGCTTCGCCATTGGGCGAGCATCCGGTCTTTTCCGGACGCAGGAATGGCGATCGACGGATCTGCCAAAGACGTATCGCTCATGATTCACCTCGGCCGTAGTGTTAGATCGAGCCAGAGTCGTACGTGCTTGATCGCTGGATCCCGTTGACGTTTGGTGCAGGAGTTGTCCCATGAGTGTGTGGTTTGCGAACGCCCGCGATACATCGTGGACGTGTTCATCGCCATCGGAAGCTGCGATCGACTTTCACCGAAGCCTCGACGGTTATGCGCCGACTCCATTAGTTGAATTGCCGGCTCTTGCTGCTGAGCTTGGCGTTGGGCATGTGTTTGCTAAAGACGAGTCGTCGCGGCTGGGGCTACCTGCGTTTAAGGCACTGGGTGCGTCGTGGGCGGTACATCGAGCGCTTGAACAGCTCGGTTCTTCGGCGTCCGTCACCGTAGTGACGGCTACGGATGGCAACCACGGTCGGGCGGTTGCTCGCTTTGCTCGCTTGGCTGGTCGGTCGGCGCACATCGTGATCCCACCCGGTGTGCACCCGACGGCTGTGCAGGCCATCGTCGACGAAGGTGCCGCGGTAACCCGCGTCGACGGCAGTTATGACGATGCAGTTGCTGCGGCTGCGCAACTAGCGGCCGACATTGACGGGGTTCTCGTTCAGGACACAGCCTGGGAGGGCTACGAGGAAATCCCGAGCTGGATCGTTGAGGGGTACACGACTCTTTTCGCCGAGGCGGATGCGCAGCTGATGTCGCACAGACTTCATCAACCCGATCTAGTTTTGGTGCCGGTAGGTGTTGGGTCGCTTCTCCAAGGTGCACTGGCGCACTATCGCGGAGACCGTGCCGCGCGAGGAACGGCCGTCGCCTCCGTCGAGCCCGAGGCGGCAGCATGTGTGGCGCCAAGCCTTGAGGCCGGTCGGCCCGTCACTGTTGAAACGGGCGAGACCGTGATGTCTGGGCTCAACTGCGGAACTCCATCGTCACTTGCATGGCCGTACATGCTCAACGGCCTCGACGCAGCTATCTCGATCTCAGACCGTGCAGGTGTTCAAGCCGCACACGATCTTGCCTCGCTGGGCGTGCATGCCGGTCCGTGTGGCGGATCGGGCTTGGCTGCTGCCCGTTCAGTGCTCGTCGGATCTGAGTCTGCAGCACGTCGTTCACATCTGGGGATCGACGCGAACAGCATCGTGCTTCTGATCATCACCGAGGGATCCGACGCAAATCCGTTGCCCCCATTGGAAAACTAACGGCTTAGCCGTTGTGCGCTTCTCGATCCGACACCGGTTAGTCTTTCCGACAAGGTGTCAAAACGATCGATGCGTTGGGCGGCCCCTGCCTGTGGAAGCGAACGGATCAGAGCGTGCTTTCGTTAGTTTTCAATCGACTTAACGGTCGTAGGCCTCGCGCCGATGCGCGATGCGCAATACAAGAACCAGTAGGCGACCGTCCTCAATCGCATACACGATGCGATAGTCGCCAATTCGAACTCGCCATCGTCCGTGCTCACCACCTCGCAGCATCTTTGCCCCGGGTGGTCGTGGATCGACGCTAAGCAACTCAATCGCACCAACGATTCGAAGGCGAGTCGATTTGGGTATCTTCTCGAGTGCTTTAGCGGCGGGGGCGGAGATTTCGATTGCGTAGGTCATGACAGGCCGAGATCGGCCTTGACCTTCGCCCATGGAATCGTCGGGTTGCCGGCCATGATTTCGTTCATGACAGCGTCCGATGCGGCAAGGTCTTCGGCGTCCTCGTCGGCTTCGAGCAGTCGTTCATATTCCGCGGTGCTGATGACGACCGCCTGCCGTTGACCTCGCTTGGTCAAGAAGACCGGCTCGCGAGCTGACGTGTCGACAACTTCGCTAAAGCGCTCACGAGCCTCGGTAACGGGCATTTCGGTGACCATATTTGAACTGTACATCTCGATATTATAAATGTACAGAAAAAGCGCAACGTCTTGTTGTCCACAGAGGCAACACTCAACGTCCCCCGGGGCGGGCTCGTCCGGCTCGTCTGCCCGCGTCGAAGCGGGGTACGGTGACAGTGTGTCCTCCACACCGCAACACACTCGGCTCCAGCGCGTCTATCGTGGCCTGTTTCGGTTGTTCGGACCAGCGCAACAGGGGCCGCCTCCGTATGCCACCGACGCGGAGATTGCGGAGTATCGCGCGAGTATGGAGCCTGCGGCGAATCGCGGCGAACCCCAGGCACCGAAGGGATACCGGTTCACGCATTACACCGACGGCAGCGGCATCGAGCACCGAGCTGTGATTCGCGACGACGGCGCATCGACCTAACCCGCCTTCTCTAACCCTTAAATTCACCAAGTGGCAGCTAAGCGGTGACAAAATCGCCACATGACAATGGGGGAGTCGGATCGAACGATTGAAGCAGCGGACGAAGGCGCGCAGCGATTGCTCTCGCACGCTGACACAGTTCGGCTTGAGGCGCTAAGCGATGGTGTGATTGCAGTGGCTATCACACTGCTCGTCTTGGACCTGCGAGTTCCAGAGCTTGCACCCGACCAACCTCTATGGAACGCGTTGACGGCGAACTGGCCGTCGTATGCGGCTTACGTCACGTCGTTCTTGGTTATCGGGATTCTCTGGATCAACCACCATTCGCTATTCTGACAAATCAGATATGCGACCCGTGGGCTCATGTTGGCCAACCTCACATTTCTCATGCTGGTGGTTGCGATTCCTTTCGTCACCTCGTTGGTGTCGAAGTACCTCTTGGAAGGAAACTGGAATTCCAAGGTTGCGATGGCAACGTATGACGGACTTGCACTCGCAATCGCTCTGAGCATCACGTTTCTCTGGGCATACGTCCTTCGGCGGCCCGCGTTACTTGAGCCGTCTGTCGATGTCGCTGCTGCGCGCAAGGCGTTTCCGCAATTCAGTATTGGTATCGCGGTCTACACAGTTCTGATTGTTTTGGCCTTTATCAATCCGGTGATTGCACTCGCCGGAACCTTCGGCGTAGCGCTCTATTACTGCTTCGAACATCTTCCGAGCGGACGCTCGATGCCGGACGAGCCGGACGGGAATTTTTCTAGGACCCTTTGATGTCTTGAATGATGTTGCCGCCGTCAACGACGAAAGTTTGCCCTGTTACATACGACGCTTCGTCGCTGGCAAGGAAGCCGACCATCGCAGCAATCTCATCAGGAGTACCTGGCCTGCCGATTGGCGTATGTAGGCCGGCTGCAAGTTCGGCCGGTTCCGACGAACCGGTTGCGATCCACCCCGGTGCCACGGACGAGCATGTGATGCCGAAACGTCCTTCGTCGATTGCGACTGCACGCATCAGCCCATCCATTCCCGCCTTCGCCGTTGCGTAGGCGGTTGCGTTCGGCATCGCAACGATCGGCCCGGTGACGCTGGAAATCATGATGATTCGTCCGTGACGTTGCTCGCGCATCACCGGGATCGCGCAGCGCGTCACATTCACTGCCGTCATGAGGGTGATATCGAGCTGCCGAGACCACGTGTCGGCGGCGACTTCAGATAGCGAGCCGTCTGCGACTGCCTGGCCGGTCTGCATCATCCCTGCGTTGTTAACGAGGATGTCGATGCGGCCTAGCAGGCTGCTCGCTTGCTGCACGAGTTCGGTTGCGGCGTCTGCGTCGGTGAGATCGGCAATCAGCGACGTCACCTCATCGGCATTCACATCGTCGGATGCTCGCAGTTCGGCAGCTCTGTCGTTCACTCGATTCGACGTCGCAGTAATGACTACTCGTGCGCCTTGCTTGAGTAGCTGACGAGCCACCGCGAATCCGATGCCGTCGGGTGCTCCGACGCCGGTCACAAGTGCAGTGCGGTTAGCGAGCGAGAAGGATGCGGTCACGCGGTGATCCTACTCAGCGACCGCTAACCCATTGCCATCAACGACGCCGCCTGAAAGCTGACTGACGGGGTCGACCTTGCGTCGACCCAGTGCGAGATAGGTAAACGGCCCCACGGGTTGTATCGCGCACGCCAGTGCCCACGCGAATTTGGGCCCGCGCACTAGTTCGCGCGGACGTTTGGCCAAATCCAATAACGCCATCGAAGTCGCGACGATCTCGACACCCGCGAGAACGATGATGCCTGCCCGCTTAGGCGGGCTCATGTGCTCCCACCGTTGGTTGAACGACTGCTTGGGGCTGTCCATATGTCCACACTAATCCGGATGCGATCGGAGAGATCGGTTCGCGCAGATGTGTGGTCGGACGATCGCGATTCGCACTGTTGGGTTGACCGTCCTGTGTGCGATCGTAGGCCTCACATCCGTCGTTCGAATGAGGTCTCATGTCATTGCTTCTGTCGCCTGATCTGGTTGAGCCATTCGCTGGGGGGCTGATGGCAGGAATCGACGTCGACGGCGGGCCTACCGAGGAACAACTCGGCGTACTGCAGGCGATCGTCTCGCACGTCTGGAATCGACCCGATCTTGATCTCATGACGGTTCGTCGTATCGAGCCGAACGAGCTGGCAGATCTTGTGACCGATGAAGACCATCGCAATGCCTTTCACGAACTACACCTGACCCTCGAGACCTGTCGCCACCCCGTGACGGATGGCCAAGTGGAATTGGTTCAGGCGTATGCGGATGCGCTTGGTGTGGACGGCGACGATCTTGCGATCTTTCGCGATCTCGTCTCCGATGGCGTCGATGCAGCTTCGGCTGATTACTTGCGGTTTCTCGATCGAAACCTTGATGAGCGAGTTGAGCCGTCACTCATGGCGATATCGCCCGATGCAGATCTACATGAGGCGGCACTCGCAGAAAAGCTTGAGGCGTTTGCTGAATACGGGCCGGGAACCTTGGGCCGCGCCTTCCTAGGTTTCTACGAACGATTCGGCCTGACGTTGCCAGGCCTCGACAGTTCGACTCATCACCACTTCTTCGTCGCTCATGACATGACACACACGATCGCGGGCCTGTCGACGACCGTGCCTGCCGAAATCGCTCTGAGTGCTTTTCAATTTGCGATGAACAACGATCGTCTGAATCGTGCGGCCCTGTTGGCATCACTTGTCGCGCATGAAGCAGGGTTCGCCCATCCATCGCATCTGGCGAAAGCCAATGAATCGGTGCTGGGAAATCCCGCCAACGCGCGATTGCTGGCCACTGAACTTCGCAGGGGGAGTGCTTGTCGTGGCGATTTCTCCCTGATCGACCATTTCGAACTTGCACCCATGCACATCGCTGACGTACGAGCCGAATTTGGTGTTCAGGCACCTGAGAATCCGGCTGATGGGCAGCACTGGTGGTGACCGCCCAATGACGGTGCTCTTTGCGCTTCTCGCGGCTGGCGGCTACGGATTCGCAGACTTCATCGCCGGTGTTTGTTCGCGACGGAGCAATGCGACGCTCGTCTCGATGTTCTCGCAAGGTGCTGCCGGAATCGTCGTATTGATTCTCACCCTCGTCTCGGGATCGGCGAACTCGACGTCCGCGATGCTTTGGGGTGCCCTTGCTGGTGTGGGTAGTGCATTCGGAGTGCTGTGCCTTTATCGAGGGTTTTCGATTGGGCGGATTTCCGTCGTCGCGCCTGTGTCGGCGGTCACGGCAGCGTCGGTCCCGGCACTGGTAGGTGTTCTCCTTGGTGAGCGACCGTCAACGATTGCATGGTTGGGTATCGCTCTTGCCATCCCGGCGACCGCTCTCATCGGCAGAGTCGGCGATGAGCATGTTGGCCCCTCGGGATTCTTGGAGGGGTTAGGCGCTGGAATCGCGTTTTCCGTCATGTTTATAGGACTTCATGGTGCTGGAAATGCAGCCGGTCTGTGGCCAGTCGTATGGCTGAGCCTGGTGGCGGTGTTTGTTCTTCTTCCCCTTGCTCTTAGGGCACTACCCGGTGATCAGGGAGTGATCTTTACCCCGCGAGTGTTCCTCGGTGTGAGTGTCTCCGGAGCATTGGCGGGGTTAGCTAGCGCGGGCTTCTTAATCGCATCCGCTGGTGGCCTGGCGATCTCATCGGTGATCACCTCCCTCTATCCAGCATTCACTGTGCTGTTGGCCTTCCTGTTCCTTCACGAGCGGGTGCGCCATGTGCAGGCAGCCGGCTTGGTGATGGCGGCTGCATCGGTTGTGTTGGTGACGATCTAACGTCCTTTTCTGTCCGCGCTAGTTTTGACGTGGGAGTTCTTAGCGCCTGGTTATGGCTTGTTTTCCACAGGTGGTGCGACACGTGTAATCGTTTGTGGATAAACGTGTTTGGGGCTTGACAGGGTTTCGATCATGGTGCAGAATAGTACACATGTTCGATAACAATTGGTCTGGGGCGGGACGGTTCCATGGTGATCCCATCACTGTGGTCGTGTCGCCTGCTGTGCGGTGTGCGGAGTTGGTGGCGACGGCTCGGGCTGTGATGGCTGAGCTGGCGGGGTTGGTATCGGCTGGCGTGTTCGCCCAGGTGCCTGATGTTGTTGTGGGCGAGTACGTGGCTGAGTTGTCTCGGGTGGTGGAGGATGCGTCGGCGGTTCGCTCGGTTGCTCTTGCGGTAGTGGATCGTGCGGGGGTTGCTCATGGTCAGGGATACCTGTCGACCGCGTCCTGGTTACGTGATCAGACCCGGTTAGACGCACGTGCGTGCCGTGATCAGATCCGAACCGCCCGGTTGTTATCGGATTCGTATCAGGCGACTCGTTCAGCATGGTTAACAGGTGAGATCACCACCGCTCACGCATCCACTCTTGTTCGTGGTGTTCACACGGCAATGAAAGCCGTGGAACCATCACTGCGTGCTGATGCACGCCAGCAATCAGAAGCCGCGCTCATCGCCGTTGCGAAAGATTATTCAGTTGATCACACGATCTCCGCGGTGAAACGAATCAGAGCCGCTGTGGATCCCGACGGGTTACGCGCCAGCGCGTTAGAACTTGATAGTCGTGAATATTTCAAGCTCACACCCGTGGGAGATGGGTACGTCGCGAACGGATGGTTCACCCACCTCACCGGCACAAAACTCGCCACCATCCTGGAAGGCCGACGCAACACCAAGTACCACACCGGCCACCTCACAGATGGACACAACGACAACCCTGCTCACACCCACGCGGAAGACCACGAGTCGATCGTGCGTGATCAGGCGGGTGATCGGATCTATCCGGAGGAACAATCCGCTCGACGCATCTACGAACAAAACGCGCACGTGCTCGCCGAGATCGCTGATGAACTCCTCAACGGTGGTCACGCGGGAGTGATTGGTGGGGAACGACCCCACATCGACATCACGATCAGCCTCACAGACCTCGTTGATCAGACCGGTCACGGTGAACTCACCCTCATCGGCACGAGTAATCCCCACCGGTTCGCACCCCTACCGATAAGTCACACGCGAGAGATCACGTGTGATGCACACATCCGACGCGTCATCCTCACCCAACCCCCACCACCCGATCCCGAACAACACCATGAACACCGAGAACGACTCATCCGATGGTTACTACGCACGCCCAGCGAGATCATTGACTACG
>CAIKEU010000046.1 GCA_903826575.1 uncultured bacterium | reverse complement strand
CGCCTGCTCGTCGGTGTGCGGAGCGGCCGGGGCGCTGCGCGGGATGCGGGTGTATCGGGGAACGGGGAACACGACAGCCGCGATGTCGCGCAGCCGGTACTGGTGCGTGGCCCGGGTGCGCGGGTTCTCCCACGTCTCGCTCCGGCGTTCCCCGGACGGCCAGAACCGTCCGACACCCCTAACCACCACTAACGTCCTGAGGGCGGTCCTGCAAGGGGGGTGAGTTGTCATGGTGAGCGGATCGGGACCCGGACGAGCCCAACTTCAACGTGGCGTCTTCAAGTGACGCCACTCAACGTTCTCGCCGAGGTCGTGGCTGGCTCTGAACGGTGCGCTCAGTCTCCGAGGTAGCGGTTCTCGCGATGCCAGCGGAAGTAGTGGGATGTGTCCGCGCGGTCCCCACCCTGAAGCCATAGTCCACCAGCGCTATACCCCTTGTTCAAGGTTGGCGTCAGTCGGTGATGTGTTTCTAACATTTCCGCGTGACCAAAGGCAGAAGCGAGTGCGTCGACTGCGGGAGAAACCCCCGTCACGGGCGTAGCCTCCGGTGCCAGCGTTGCCGCCGGTCCCATCGAACTCGCCAGCAGACCGAGGCTCAAGACTCACGGCGCGCTACTCGGCGTGGCAGCCACGCGGCCGGGGAGCCGACCGCCGAACAGTTGGAGACACATGCGCGACTTGAGCGGACTAAGTTCGTCGTCGACCGCATGAGGCGTGTCGCAGAACAGTCTCGCTTCGGAAGCGTTCATGCGGTCAGGATCGAGGACTTCACGCGCATGGTTCGAGACCTAGACAGTGCGCTAAACGGAAAGGGATGTTAGGTCGCTTGAGTACCGCCTGAGGGGTCGTTGCTTTCTCGTCTTTAGCCGCGCGGACAGGAAGGTTAAACGCAACGTCCGTCCTGCTGTCGGACCTACTCCGTACAGTGGTCCTGTGCCCCGCCCTCCGTTCACCTTCATCGACCTGTTCGCAGGGATCGGTGGGTTCCACGCGGCGCTGTCGGCCATGGGCGGCCGCTGTGTGTACGCGTCTGAGATCGATCCCGAGGCTGCCCGGGTCTACCGAGACAACTGGGGGATAGACCCTCTTGGCGACATCACCGACGACGCGAACGATGAGGTCATGCGGGTTCCGCCGCACGACGTTCTTGTCGCTGGCTTTCCCTGCCAGCCGTTCAGTAAGTCCGGCGCCCAGCGAGGTATGGAGGAGACTCGCGGGACGCTCTACTGGAACATCCTGAGGATCGTGCAGCAACATCATCCCCGGATGGTCCTGCTAGAAAACGTTCGCAACCTCGTGGGACCGCGTCACCTGCACGAGTGGCAGGTCATCATCGAAACACTCAGGGCCGAGGGCTACCGAGTTTCCGACACGCCCGCGATCTTTTCGCCGCACCTGCTGCCACATGAGATGGGAGGACGTCCTCAGGTCCGCGAACGCGTCTTCATTTCAGCAACTTACGTCGGTGACAGCGCTGAACCCGCTGACCTCGAAGCGGAACCCGCTGTCGCCAACCGCCCAGTTGCCGGATGGGACCCTTCGACTTGGCACCTAGAGTCGGACCTTCCACTGGACCCGGATCATCACGCTGAGGGTTGCGATCTGGCTCCTCCAGAACGGCTGTGGATAGATGCCTGGGACGACTTCGTCCAGATGATGTGGGAAAAGCGTGACGGTCGAAGACTCCCGGGGTTCCCGCTTTGGGCCGACGAGTGGGTTCACGTATCTGATCTCGATATTCCGGAGGGGACGCCCAAGTGGAAGGCTGACTACCTCCGCAAGAACGCTGAGTTCTACACCGCCTATAAGAAGGACATCGACGGGTGGGCCAAGCGGTGGCGCATCTACTCTGAGGACTTCCCGCCGTCCCGGCGCAAGTTCGAGTGGCAGGCGCAGGACACCGCGCGTCTCTGGGACACGGTCATGCACTTCAGGCCGTCGGGAATTAGAGCCAAGGCACCTACGTATGTGCCT
This sequence comes from uncultured bacterium, assembly GCA_903826575.1. Lineage (GTDB taxonomy): Bacteria > Actinomycetota > Actinomycetes > S36-B12 > CAIYMF01 > Longivirga. The sequence continues at coordinate 23,547 of CAIKEU010000046.1, read as the reverse complement.
GCCCTCGTTGCGATAACGCAGACGAGCATTGTTGGCCCGCGTGGGCGCCGCCTCTCCACAAGGGAAGCTGCGAGGTTACAAGGGCTTCCAGACTGGTTCAGTTTCGGAGCCAATCGCAGCCCGAGACCCCACCAGCCCTTAAGCGGAAACGCCCACCATCGCGTCGTACGTCGCGGTCTCGAGTTCCATGTAGCCACCGAACGAGGCCGCATCGGCGAAGGGCAGAATCTGCGTGGCCCAGAAGCCACCGATACCGTTCTGGCGGTCGATCCAGTAGAACAGGTTCGCCAGGCCCGCCCAGCCGATCGCACCGGCCGGGCGACCGGTGGGAGCCGTCTGGTCATTGACCATGAAGGTGAACGACCACGACTTCTTTAGCCCCGGGAAGAATTCGGCGTCATTAGACAGCCACGGGATGACACCGGGCAGCACGGTCACTTCGTGGTGGTCCTCCAAGCCGTTCTGCACAGCCATCTCCACCGTCTCCTTCTTCAGCACTCGGCCGTTGGCACCGACGCCATCGTTAAGCCACATCCTAATGAACTTCATGTACTCCCCGACGGTGGCGTAGAGGCCGTGGCCACCCATGTGTACCGCGGGGTTCTGGTCGAGCACGAGGTCAGGCTGCGGAGTCAGGCTGCCGTCTTCGCCGCGCAGGTGCATCGTGGCCCGACGCTCGGCCATCGACGGGCTCATGGTGAAGCCCATGTCGGTGATGCCCAACTGCGGGAAAATACGCTCCGAGAACACTTCACCGAGGCGCTTCCCGCGGATTCCTTCCACCACTTGACCCGCCCAGTCGATGTTCGTTCCGTACACCCAGCGGTCACCCGGGTCGTGCAGAAGGGGCGTCTCGATCGACGCGCGCGACGCGGTGATGACGCTCGGCTGCCCGTGGTTCTCAGCAAGCCGGTTGTAGTTCTCATTGAAGAAGTCGTAGCCGAATCCGGCGGTGTGAAGCAGCAGCATGCGCGTCGTGATGTCGCGCTTAGGTGCACGAAGAATGGGATTGCCATCACCGTCAAATCCGTCGAGTACCTGCAGCGCTCCGATTTCGGGGGCGTACTGCTTGGCGGGTGCATCGAGGTCAAGTAGTCCTTCTTCTAGGCACTGCAGAGCCGCCGTACCAGTGATGGCCTTGGTCGTGGAGAAGATGGCGAAGACTGTGTCGTTGGTCATCGGCACGCCGGTTCCGAGGTCGCGAGATCCGGCCGCGCCCTCGAAGATGTTGCCCTCGCGGTCGGTCACCATAGCAACGACGCCCGGGACGCGTGGATCACCTGAAACACTGTTGGCGAGAACGGCGTCAAGGCTGGACTGTAAATCACTCATCAGGGCTCCTTTGTCGAGATGGACTAATTGACAAAGAGGTTGACAGACAACGCATCTCAGCGCAAGGGATTCGCGAACATCGTTCTCCAGCAGTTACGCGTTTAATTCAGGCGAAGCGAGCATTGTGTGCACAGCCATGCATATTCCCTAGAAAATATCCGGCGGCGTGTACTGTCCCCACACCTCGCGAAGTGCATCGCTGACTTCGCCCACCGTCGCATGAGCAGCCAGTGCCCGCTTCATCGGATACAGCACGTTGTCGCCCGACTCGGCGGCCTTGGCAACATCACTGAGCGCGGTAGTTACATCAACCGACGAACGATTGGCACGCAATTGAGCCAACCGCTCGGCCTGCTCAGCACCGATCGCCGGATCAACTCTCAGCGGCTCATAATGCTCTTCAGATTCGACCTGGTACTTGTTCACACCAACGACAACGCGTTCACCGGAATCGATCTCCTGCGAAACCGCATAGGCCGACTGCTCGATCTCATTCTTTTGGAAGCCCTGTTCAATCGCCGCGACGGCGCCGCCCATGTCTTCGATGCGCTGCATCAACTCGACGACGGCGGCCTCGATCTCGTCGGTCAGTGACTCAATCACGTACGAGCCAGCAAACGGATCAACCGTCTTCGTTACGTCGGTTTCGTACGCCAACACCTGCTGAGTACGAAGGGCGAGTCGAGCGGCCTTTTCAGTGGGCAGGGCAATCGCTTCGTCGTACGAGTTGGTGTGCAGCGACTGGGTTCCGCCCAACACCGCACCAAGGCCTTGCAGTGCAACACGAACCAGATTCACTTCAGGCTGTTGCGCGGTGAGTTGAACGCCGGCTGTCTGTGTGTGGAATCGCAGCATCAGACTCTTGGGATCCTTGGCCCCGAATTCGTCGCGCATGATGCGCGCCCAGATTCGTCGCGCGGCCCGGAACTTGGCAATCTCTTCGAGCAGGGTGGTGCGTGCGACGAAGAAGAACGCCAGTCGCGGACCGAATTCGTCGATTTGTTGACCACTCGCAAGGGCTGCACGCACGTACTCAACACCGTCGGCGAGCGTGAATGCGATCTCTTGAACGGGAGTAGCACCGGCCTCGGCCATGTGATAGCCCGAAATCGAAATGGTGTTCCACTTCGGAATCTCTGCTCGGCAGTAGCCAAAGATGTCAGTGATCAACCTCAGCGAGGCCGCTGGTTTGCACGATCTGTGTCTGCCACTCGGTCGATCTCTGTGAGCGCTTCGGCGTACCTACTCAAAACCTCAGAAAGTTCCAAAGCATCCCCCGCCCCTCAACAAAAGTCCCTCTCGCAACTCTAGGCGGAGCCATTCCTTACTAGTTACGGGGACGTTGTGTTTTGCTGGCTTCCAAGGGTGACATCGCTGGGCGAGCCCCTCAACCTCAAGACATCCAGTTAGTTAGCCGGGGCCTCCGAGAACGGAGTACCCCTCATTGTGGCCAGGGACGGGGTCGAACCGTCGACCTTCCGATTTTCAGTCGGACGCTCGTACCAACTGAGCTACCTGGCCGTTTTGCATCACGCAAAGCCGATGGCTAGGCGCGCCTGCGTAGTTTACCCATGACGGGCCGATCTATGAAAACGCGGGTAGGGCCGAGCCAGCCTCGTGAGCTGCTCGGCCCTGTTCCGGCGCGGGAAGGCGCACCGATGTGAGTCCCGCCTTGATCAGTGGGCGGCGGGGACCTTCTTCTTACGTGCTGGACGTCCGTGGTCGGAAATCGTGTACCGCGCATACTCATCGTGCATCTTGCCGGCAATGGATCGCACCTGTTCGGCGCTCGAGGCGGTGCTATTCGAGGCGCTATCGCTGGTGACGGCAGCCGCTTCGACGGCACTGATTGCCTCGGTGATTTCGTTCACCGCGCGGGCCGCTTCGTTGAGGCCGCGGTTCATATCTTGGGTTACGAGCGACTGCTCCTCGATCGCGGCAGCAATCGAAGCTTGATAGTCGTTTACGTCCGAGACACTCTGTGAAATTTGGCCTGCAAGGGCAGACGTCTCGCGGACCTGCACCTGGATTTCGGCAACGCGTGCTGAGATGTCATCGGTGGCACTCGACGTCTGGCTTGCGAGTTCCTTCACCTCGTTCGCGACGACGGCAAATCCTCGCCCTGCATCACCGGCGCGGGCTGCTTCGATTGTCGCGTTGAGTGCAAGCAGGCGCGTCTTCGTCGCGATGTCGATGATGAATTCGGTGAACTGACTAATCTGTACTGCGCTTTCTTGTAGGCGCTCAGTAGCCGAGGCAATCGTTTGTGCTTGGATTGCGGCGTTGCTTGCGACGTCAACCGCGCGGCTCGCATTCTGCGAGATTTCGCCGATAGAAGCTGAGAGCTGCTCTGCACCGACTGCAACAGTGCGGACACTCTCGTTTGCCGACTCACTGGCCTCACTGGCGACGCGAGCTCGCTGCTTTGTGCTCTCCACTGCTGACGCCACGGCTGCTGCAGATGCAGCTAGATGGTCGGCGGCTGACGCTAGCTCGTCACTGGTCGCGGTACCGTCCGTGACCGATGCGCGAAGGTTGTCGACCGCTTGTGACAGAGACGCAGTCAAGGCGCCGAGATATCTTCAGTCGCGCGTGCAGTCTCCTGTGCCAAGTCCTTAACCTCGTTCGCGACGACCGCGAAGCCCTTGCCGGCTTCACCAGCGCGTGCAGCCTCGATCGTTGCATTAAGAGCCAGCAAGTTGGTCTGTTCAGCAATTGTGGTGATGACCTTGACGACGTTGCCGATTTCGCTGCTTGATTCCCCGAGCCGTCCGACTGTGGCATTCGTCTGGTGGGCAAGACCTACAGCTTCAGATGCCACGCGAGCTGCCTCGTGTGCGTTCTCGGCGATTTCGGAGATGGATTGACCCATCTGATTCGAACTCGTCGCCACGGTCTGAACGTTCGACGACACCTGCTCGGCAGTTGTTGAAACGCGATCGGCCTGGTCGGATGTGGCACTGGCCGATGACGCGATCTGTGAACTTACGCTCGAAATGCGACCCGCAGCCTGGGCGACGGCCTGAGATGAAACGTCAATGGTTGCAACGGTTTCCCGAATACTTTGCTGGGCTCGAGTAAGTGCTCTGGCCATCTGACCAGCCTCATCATTTGATGGAACAATTACTTCGACCGTGAGATCCCCATCGGCCATCGCATCAAGAGCGGCCGAGACGCGACGCAGTGGGTTCACGACTGACCGGGATACCGCCCAAGCCAGCAGTCCGACAAGGATGGCTCCGATGAGGCCAAGCAAGATCGATAGATTCTGCGCCCTTGAAGCCGCGGCGACGGCCGCATCGGCGGCGTCGTTGCTCTGACCTTCGACTACGTCGGCAACTGGCGGAAGAGCGTGTTCGACTGCGTGGAAGTTGACCATGAACTTCTCGTACTGCTTGGCAGCGGCTGCTGGATCGGTGGCGATGACGTTCAATGTCGCGTTCGCAGCGGCGATGTACTCTGCTACATCCTTCTGGGCGGTTGTCACGTAAGCGTCAGCCTTGTGATTGAGCCGGTCACTCGCTGCAGCAACTTTTTCAAGACCCGAGGTGAGGATCTGGCCACTGTCCTTGACGCCGGTGAGGGAGTTGTTTATCTGGGTAGGAAATGCCATGGCCTCAACAACGTTTTCACGGACGGCGTCGTGGGCCATGTCCGATGCCAGCGTCACGCGGGTCAGCGCGTTGAGGGCGGCGATTTGCTCGGTCTGGCTGGACGACTGGTGTGCGGCCATGATGCCGGCGTACGCCACGGCAGCAATGCTCACAATCGCAACAGCCACGAGCGCTGCGAGTTTGTGTGCGATCGATCGATCGCCCCACAGTTTCTGTAATGCACCCACAACGAAACCTCTTCCTGACGAAGATGCGGACACCCGCGTGAATACCCGCGTGTGCGTAGCCACGAATTCCTACCCGTGTCAGGGTTCTCATCGGATACCGCAGCGCGTACCTGCGGAAATCGGGGTGAATTCGTTACGGACAGCGAAACTGGCATTTCACACGACTGGGCCGGACGGGTTCTCTTCGGTAACGACCACCGATTGTTCACGAAGCCGTACCCGACACGTCACTTGTGCATCATCCGTCACAAACTCGTCAGTCAATGCTTGAAGTATGCGGATCGCGGTGGCTAGCGAATCGTTCTTGCCCAGGATTAACGGGGTAACGAACTCGGTTGCACGTGTTCTCGAACACGTGGAGCGCACAGGACACGACGCGATCGTTTACGCCCCCGGAGTCGATGACGGTACGTCGTATGCGGGCTCCTATGTCGTGGGTTTGCCGTGGGTGCCAATGCCGGGGTATCGAGAAGTCTGCATTTCGACGGCTGGCACGCGAACCTTCGGCAATCACTTCCGCGACTTTCGGCCCGATGTCATCCACCTGGCCAGCCCCTTTGTAATTGGCCCACCTGTTATTCGAGCGGCCCGTCAGTTAGACATTCCGGTCGTGGCGGTGTTCCAAACAGACATGGCTGGATTCGCTTCGCAGTACGGGCTTTCGGCGCTTCAAGACATGGCATGGAATCGGCTTCGTCGCATCCACGATGCGGCCGACGTCACCCTCGTTCCATCCTCGGCAACGTATCGGATGCTTGAAGAACATGGCTTTTCGCGCTTAGCACTGTGGCCCCGCGGGGTGGATGTTGAACGATTCCACCCGCAACACCGCAGCGAGGTCGTGCGCTCCTCGATTGGAGCTGAAGGACGAGTTCTCGTGGGTTACGTAGGTCGCCTTGCGGCTGAGAAAGAGATATCGCAACTCAGCGTCTTCAACGGCAACCCTCGTGTGCAGGTGGTGATCGTGGGCGATGGGCCAGAGCGGGAGTCTCTGCAGGCACTCATGCCCAATGCGCACTTCACCGGATTGCTGACAGGGCATGAACTTGCCGAGGTGGTTGCCAGCCTCGACATCGCGGTTCATACGGGTCGGCATGAGACGTTCTGCCAGAGCGTTCAGGAAGCCATGGCCAGTGGCGTACCTGTCGTTGCTCCCGCCTCAGGGGGGCCGCTGGATCTGGTGCAGTCGAGCCGAACCGGATGGCTCTACCGCCCGGGTGACAAGCAAGACCTACACGAGCGGGTTATGGATCTCGTCGGCGATTCATACAAGCGCACCGCCATGGGTCAGGCCGCTCGGGCTGCCGTTGAGCATCGCACCTGGAGTCATATCGGCGACGTTCTGTTCGGACACTACGAAGCTACGCGGCTCGCACGCGGGCTAATAACTGGCTGAGGAGGGAATGGATGGCGCGCATCGTTCAGGTCGCAAACTTCTACGGGCCCCGTAGCGGTGGAATCAAAACGACTATGAACCGCCTTGGCGAGGGGTACAGCCAAGCGGGTCATGAGTCGGTTCTGGTCGTTCCTGGCCAGCGTGACTCCGATGAAATGACGTCCGCGGGACGGCTGATCACGCTTGCGTCACCTGAGTTACCGAAGTCGGGTGGTTATCGAGTCATTACCGATGTCGATTGGCTGTGCACGGTGCTCGCGCGTATTGCCCCAGATCGGCTCGAAGTATCTGATCGGCTGACGTTGCGATCACTTGGCTGGTGGGCACGCTCGTCGGGAGTCCCCTCCGCAATGTGGGCACACGAGCGAGTTGATGGCGTTCTCAGTGCGTGGACGGGCCGAACCCTTGGCTCCCCGCGGATCGCGGACGCGTGGAACCGAGCGACTGTTCGTCGATTCGATCGCGTTATTGCAACCACGAATTTCGCGCGCGAAGAGATCGATCGAATCGGTTGGACGAAGGTTTCGACTGTGCCGTTAGGCGTTGATCTCGACCAGTTCCACCCACACCGATGGAATGCAGACGTCCGAATGACGCATTGCCGTGAAGGCGTGGATGCTCTCGTCGTCATGTGTAGTCGGTTGTCGAAGGAGAAGCGACCAGATCTGGCGATTGACGCGATTCGACGGTTGCACTCGTATGGGTTCCGGGCGAAGTTGGTGGTTGTTGGATCGGGCCCGATGGAGGAGCAGTTACGTCGTCGCGCCGCGGACCTTCCCGTCACATGGCTCGGATTCGTGTCTGATCGGGACGCGCTTGCTCAACTGTTGGCAACCGCGGACGTTGTGATCGCGCCCGGCCCCATCGAAACCTTTGGGCTTGCCGCACTTGAGGCACTCGCCTCCGGCACTCCGGTAGTTGCGTCAAACACCAGTGCCGTTGGCGAGATCATCGGATCTAGGGGAGGGCGAGTCGTTGCACCCGATGCGACCTCGATGGCAGCCGGAATCCTCGAAGTGATCTCAACGGCTGAGCCGGCCCGCCGTGCTGCAGCTCGGAGTCGCGCCGAGCAATTCCCTTGGCATAAGACGGTTCACGAGATGCTACGTATTCACGGGCTCACGCATGGGAGTGTGCCGACGCAGGTGGTGGCGTGAATGTCGCTCCGGATTGTCGCCCTTGGCGACAGCGTTACCACGGGAGTGGGCGATGCGGTTTTGCCGGACTTTCAGCCGGGCTGGGTTGCACACCTAGCCAGACTCGTCGGTGCCACCGACGTTTGTAACCTCGCACGCATGGGTGCCCGCGCACGCGATGTGCTGAGTGATCAAGTGCCCGAGGTGCACGGGCAGGATGTGCATGTCGTGACACTGCTCGTGGGGGGCAATGATGTGTTGCGAAAGGACTTTGACCCCGCCCGGGTGGGGCAGACAGTGCGTGAAATCTGCGCACGCTTCTCAAAGGCAACAAGCGTCGTGGTCGTGCTGCTGCATGATCCGCAACGAGTGCTGCCCACCTTCTCCGGAGATGCTGGTCGAGTGATCGCGCGCCGAGCAGCGGCGGTGAACGACGAGGTTCGACGACTCGTCTCAGCTGATGAGTCGGTGATTGTGGTGGACATATCCACCGAGCCGGGCGCCCATGACCTCAAGAACTGGCATATCGACCGCATGCACCCTTCGCCGACCGGTCACAGATGGTTAGCCCGCGTCGTTGCCGATGCGTTGGCTGAACGCGGCCTCGTCACTGTGTCAGAGTGCGAGGATCCTGTGCCGCCGACGCCGTCTAGGTGGATCCAACTCGCGTGGTTCATCGCTGCGGGCGTTCCCTGGGCGATCAAGCGCAGCGTTGATTTGCTGCCAGAACTGGTGTCCGTGATCGTCGCCGATCGCAAGCAGTTGCGACGCGAAATCACCCTAGAAACGAAACAAGGCTCGCTTTACGCGAGCCTTGCATCTGGCGACCCCGACCGGGCTCGAACCGGCGACCTCCGCCGTGACAGGGCGGCGCGCTAACCAACTGCGCTACGGGGCCTTACTACTTGGCCTAGGCCAAGCCGTGCGGACGTGCGTACCCCCAACGGGATTCGAACCCGTGCTACCGCCGTGAAAGGGCGGCGTCCTGGGCCACTAGACGATGGGGGCCTGGTACTTCCCCCGACGTCGTCCGTCAGGAGACGCTGGAGAGCATACGCGACAAGTGAGGCAGGCTCCAAAACGAAGTCTTTCTCGACTAGCGCCTCATAATGTTACCTGTTGATCAGGGATGTTCGCGCAGCGGCCCTCTTCTCGACCCGTCTAGCCGGCGTCGACGGCTGAAACTCACGATGTTTCCACTTAAAACGGTGGACGAGGTGGATCGTCGTCAAGGTTGAGACCGAACTCTCGAGCCAATTCATCGCCGATGTATCGGGGCGGGTTGGGTTCTGAGGAATTCGGTGGAACAACCTCACGTAGGTCGATCCGGTCGCTAGCACTGTAAGAAAGCTGCCATGACGTCGGTGCTTGGCCGACTGCCCCGTAGGCAGGATCGACCTTGGGGTGCGGCACCGCCACTGTCTCCGCGTATGCCATCAGCGGGTACGGCTTGCCAAGTAGATCGCCAAGGACCGCCCCGATCCCAAGTTGACGTACCTGGCTCAGAAGTTCAGGCGAGTCGACAGCCGCGGCGATCGTCACGATCCCACCAGCATTCAGTGCTGAGACGATCCCTGTCACGAATTGCGCGTAGGCGGGGTCGGTCATGGTCGCAGCGATGACGATCGGATCGACAGTGACTGACGCGGCTGGCAGTCGGCGTAACAAACTCATCGGCAGCAGTTCGGGGGTGTAGTTACTGACGCCGAATGCAATAGGTCCGCGGCTGAACAAATCATTGAGTCGTCGTTGCACCTGGGACGGCTTACCAATGCGATCGACCTCGCCTTCACTCATCGTGAAGACAAGCGTCGGTGCGGGAAGTGCTTCGCCATCGGACGACGTCATCGCGTCGATCGCAGCCTGCGCTGTCCCTCGATTCAAAGCGGAGCGCGAGGTGGGAAGCCAGAGGGTTAACTGCTCGACCTGGTTTGGCAAGCAGACCCGAACATCTTGAACCGATTGCGAAATCATCCACAGCAGAACGGGTTTCGCCGTTGGGTCGAGTAGCGCTTCGGTGATTTCCTCCGGCGGCACTAGCTCGTCGCCCCGACGCCAGTGCAGCACTACGTCAAAGCCAGCTATGGCATTCGTGGCCAGGGTATAGACAGGCCGATAGTGCACACGAAGTTCGCCGCGCTCGAGGGCACCTGCTAGATCGAGGAGTGCAGGAACTCCGTCAGGATCGTGGACAACGACAGCACCTCCACCGATGTCCTTAGCCTGATACATCGCAAGGTCGGCCATCCGTTCAATCTCTTCGCTGGTGTGATGGCCATGAATTGAAAGTGCCGCACCGACGCTGGCACTCACCGGAATCAACTCCGAGCCAATCATCACTGGCTCACGCAAGACAGCGATGGCTCTCTCGGCTAGTTGTTGGACACTCTCGGTGCCGTCGACCTCGTCACACAGCACGAGGAATTCGTCACCTCCGCGGTGTGCAACGAGATCGGACGTGCGGAAGGCAGTGCGTAGTCGATCGGCAGCAACGCGCACGAGTTCATCACCGGCTTGGTGACCCGACGAGTTGTTGACCATGCGGAGGCCGTCAAGATCGACGAACAGAACAGCGACCTGCGTCTGATTGCGATGTGCGCGATGTAGCGCCTGTTGCAACTCTGCTGCAAACAGATCGCGGTTCGGCAAACCGGATAGTGGATTGTGAAGGGCGGCGTAGCGAAGCTGGCTCTCCGCGGCCTTTGCCACCGTGATGTCCTCGAGTGTCAAAAGTGTATGAGGGGCACTCATATACGTGATCTTGCGCGTTCGGATGCGCACCCAAGCTTCAGAGCCGTTCGGTAGAAGAAGCGGGCGCTCGCCACCCTGCGAGAAGCCACCGTCAACGCCGAGAACATCGGCGTTCAAAACATCGGCTGCATTGAGCACCAATACCGAATCGCGACTACGTTGCAGCGTCGAACAGAAGGCGTCGTTGACGGACGAGAAATGACCGTCGTTGTCGATAACTGCCAAACCGACTGGGCTGTCATGAAAGACCAGCCGCCATGCTTTTTCGCTGTCTTGGAGCAGGTGAAGGTATTCCATTTGCTCGTGTACATCTCGAATGATCACCAGTGCCTCGGAGATCAGCCCGTCATCGTGACGTGAAAAGACGCTCGCGCGAACATCGCGCCACGACCAGGCCCGCTGAATCCATGTGCGCACTTCGAGGTGCCGGACTTCATCGTCTTCTAGATGATCGAGCTCTGACCACCAGCGTGCGAGCTCCTTCTGATCGTCAGGGTGAATGATGGCGTCGAAGGCCGATGAGCCAGCCCTCAGATTTTCGACAATTGGTGGCGTTGCTTGGGTGTCGCCGACCAGCATGGAAATGATGTGCGTCTCGACGTCGATCACCATGATGAGATCAGGGGATGCGGCCAATACCCGCTCAGAGCGTGAGGATTCGGGCGCGGACACCTTTGTTGGGGCCGGGATCGGCTCTGGCTTGGCCTCGGCCTCTGCCTCAGGTAAAGGAGCGACGGGCTGTTGCTCAGGTCTACGCGCCCCGGCCTCGCTGGGGGTCACCTGATTATCTTCGTATCGGTAGAAGCCGATGACGCCGGCGGCGAGGTTTCGCAATGCCAAGGCAGAGTTGCCGCGCTGAGATGGGACGGAGTAATCCAACGTCAGTTCCGGAGTTTCAGAACTCAGCCAGTAGGCAGCGCGCAGTCGTGCCCCATCGACACTTCCGACGCCCATCGCCGCATCGTCGACGGTGTGAACTTCATCGATCCGTGGTCGACCGTGCAACTCGTACGCGGTGTCGGACCAAGCGACGCGGCCGTCCGGAGTGACGGTAGCCATCCCTATTCCGAACGAATCGGCAACGGAAATCAGGACATGGTCGACACTGCCGCGTGTTTTCAGCAGCGATTCAACGATGTCCCAGCCGTCGGGGGTCCGGCCCTCCATGATCACGATTGTGCCGATCGGATCATGTGAAAAACACCTTGAATCAACAATTTTCGGCTATCCGGAGGAGGCATTCGGGTGAATCGTGAGGATCCGGTGAGGTGGCGAGGGATTTTCGTGAGGAAGCTCGCCTCACTAGCTCGTGGTGGAGTCCGTCAGACGCTGAGCAACTAATCCTCCCAGTGACGTGAATTTTTTCTGATCGACGGAAGTGAACGGGCTGTCGGCCGCATGCGCGAACGTGAGTGCCACGAGGTACGGGCCTTTCATTTGCCAGACGGTTTGGGTGAGAGAGGACAAGCCAGTTGACGTGTTCATCCTCATTTCAGACTCCACCGCCCGCTGCGCCTGCGGCAGCATCCCCTCGAGATTTACTCCGTCAACTGGTCTCGAATCGATGAGGACATCTTGGCCATCAGCCGTTGCCAGCGTGTGCGGCGCGCAGGTCGTGATCTTCGTTCGCAGTTCGTCGAGGGCTGCCGTCGCATGGGCGACGGTGTCATACGCGATGGCCTCAGTAAACACTCCGAGATCCGTATTCGTTGAGTCGCTCAGCACGACCAAGCGTCGACCCACCCGATTCGCCTCGCTTGGATAATCCGCTCCGCAGAAATCAATGCTCGGAGCGCTGAGTGTGTCGCCGTTGGCCACCAGATGGACGAAGTAGCCGGTTGCGAAATCTGACGTAGCGATGCCTAGCCCAGCTAGTGCGAGCTGTGTCGGATCGGTTGGGCTTGCGGATGCTGTGTCGGTTGCCGAGGGGCTGGCTGTTGCCGCGCTATTGGTTGCCGGGCCGAGACCTTTGGCTCCATACCCATCCACGAACAGCCCAGCGTGCCACGCACTTTCTATGGGGATGGGCGTCGCGGCTACACGGCTCGGTGCCGTCGAACCACAAGCCGTCACTGCGACAAGCGCATATGCGACGGCAGCACCATAGGCCAAGGCTCGACCTTTCGCACCGCTCAACATACGTCCAGTATCGCTGACCGATTGACTTGTTCGCTCGCCGGTGGAGCGCAGACGAGGTCACCTCGACGTCCACCCGGACGTCTTTTACGCCCAGTCCAGCCAATGCATTAGCCCGCCGGCTACAGCACAATGGAGGGATGGGCATAGAGCGGGGGAGCGCAGATGACGGGTCGGCGTCTGCGCTGGTCGGATTCCGCCCTCCTGTTTCTACGACCGTGCGCGAGAATCTGTCTGCAATCCGCGTAATTCCGCGGCTTTTGCCGAGGCTTGCGGTCAAGACGGATGTCGATCGAGATCGCGTTCCGGTCCTACTCGTTCCAGGATTTATGTCCGGTGATTTCGCTCTGACGCCGATGAATGATCGTTTGCGAGACGAGGGCCACTGGACATCGCGATCGGGGATCGCGCCGAATGTTGGCTGCACTGTAGACATGGCCGCGATTGTTGAGCGTCGCGTTGAATCAATCGTCGAACGGACGGGCCGTCGCGTGGCGATTGTCGGTTGGAGCCGTGGTGGCACCCTGGGGAAGATCGTTGCGATACGTCGTCCCGAGCTCGTCGAAGCGCTGATCACTCTGGGCACGCCGAACACAAATCCGTTGGCGGTTAATCAAACTTTGGCCACGCAGCTACAGATGCTGACGCGGTTGCAGGCGCTTGGGATGCCTGGTGTCTTGAGTCAAGATTGCCTCACGGGGGAGTGTGCGACGCAGGTACGCGCGTGGCTCGATAGTGACTTCCCGGGGCATGTCCGTTACGTGTCGATGTTCTCCATCGACGATGGGGTTATTGACTGGCGTGCATGCCTAGATCCGGCTGCGGACCATGTGGAGATTGACGCCACGCACATGACGATGGGCGCAGAGCCATCGGTCATTGACCTTGTTGTTGATCTGATGGGACGCATTACGCCGGTCGACGTCGCGGTCTAAACGCCGGCGCGATGTAATGGGTTATCCCATTGGACTGCAAGTTGCCTCGACTCGGAGAGATTGATGACTGACGTGACGGTTGAATCGTCTGGACCACTTCTTCCTCCAAGTGGCCTGCAGATCCCGCGGTTCGCTGGCCCGGAGACCTTTGCTCGGCTGCCCCGCCTCGATCAGGTTGATCATGCTGCGGTGGCGATCCTCGGCGTAGCTTTTGATTCTGGTGTTTCGTATCGGCCGGGTGCACGGTTTGGACCAAGTGGAATCCGTGCTGGCTCAAAACTTCTTCGGCCGTATCACCCATTCCTTGACGTTAGTCCGTGGGAGGTTCATCAGGTCGCCGATGCGGGAGATATTGGTCCAAATCCGTTCGACTTGATGGCCGCCGTTTCAGAGGTTGAAGTTGCGGCCCGAGGACTCCTCGCGAAGGCGGATCGGCTCATCACCATCGGCGGTGACCACACGATTGCCCTGCCGTTGTTGCGCGTCATGGCCGAACGTCACGGCCCGATCGCGCTGGTGCATTTCGATGCACACCTCGATACGTGGGATACCTACTTCGGCGCCCCCTACACACATGGAACTCCGTTCCGGCGTGCGGTCGAAGAAGGTATCCTCGACTTAGACGTATCGGCACACGTCGGAATCCGTGGCCCGCTCTACGATCGCAAAGATTTGGTGGACGACAAGGCGCTCGGCTTTGCGATTGTCAGCAGTATGGATGTGGCGCGCCGCGGGGTCGACGAAGCGATTGATCGCGTTCGTTCTCGCGTGGGTGATCGACCGGTGTACGTCTCGATCGACATTGACGTGCTCGATCCGGCACATGCACCGGGTACCGGGACCCCTGAGCCTGGTGGGTTGACGACGCGCGAACTTCAGCAAATTCTGCGCGGATTCTCAGATGTACACATCGTCGGCGCTGATGTCGTAGAGGTTGCGCCTGCGTACGACCACGCGGAACTCACCACGATTGCTGCGGCAAACACGGTGTACGAACTGATGGGGCTGATTGCTCTGGAGGCTCAAGCCGACCCGACCAATGAGGGAGACAACGCATGACGACGAAACCTGGGGCGATCACCGCTACTGCAGAGGCCGTTGCCCGTCGTGATGTGACGTCCGTCCAAACGGTCACCGAGAGCCTCAATCGCATTGAAGAGTTCGATGATGCAATCGGCTCGGTTATCGCGTTGCGCGCGGAGTTAGCGCTCCAAGAAGCGGCGCGATTGGATGCGAGTCTTGCCGAAACTGGCGAGGTCGTCGGGCCGCTTCACGGTGTTCCCGTCCTGGTGAAAGACCTTGAAAACGTTGCGGGTATGCCCACCCGTAAGGGCTCGAAGCTGTACGAAAATGTGCCCCCATCCGAGACCGATGAGATCGTTCCGGCGTTGTTACGTGCCGCCGGAGCAATCATCGTTGGCAAGACTAATTTGCCCGAATTTGCGACCGAGGGATTCACGGACAATCTCCTAGATGGTCCGACGAAGAACCCGTGGGATCTGCGTTATTCGCCGGGCGGCTCCAGCGGCGGAAGTGGTGCTGCGCTGGCAGCTGGACTGGCTCCAATCGCTACCGGAACCGATGGGGGCGGCTCGGTACGAATCCCTTCGGGTTTGTGTGGATTGCTAGGCATCAAGCCAACGGTTGGTGCGATTGGTCGCTGGCCAGCACCGGATTGGCTCGACCTGTCAACCTACGGACCATTTGCGACAACGGCTCAAGATCTGGGTTTGCTCTATTCGCTGATGACCGGTGTTGTCCCCGGCGACCCGGCTTCCGCTCCGTCATTCACTCAGCCCTCCATGACGTATCGACGTGTCGTCGTCACCGAGCGGACGTCTGCGTGGGGGCCTCTGCCTGAACCAGTTCGTTCGTTATTTCTTGATGCAGCAGAACGGTTTGCGACGATGCTTGGCGTGCCGGCCGAGATCATCGATGGCCAAAACACTTTTGAATCCGTCGGTGACCCGGACGTTGACTGGTTCACCATGTGTACTGCTGAGCATGTGGCGGCGATCGGTCGCGACACAGTGATCGCGAACCTGTCGATCATGCATCCGGCCGCGGCCTCGTTCATGGAAGAAGGTTTGCGCGTTAGCATTGATGACTACCTCGGCACTCGTCATCGTCGTCCGAAGTACACGCGCATCATCGACGAACTTCTCGGTCAAGATACGCTACTTCTCACGCCGATTCTTGGTGTCGAAGCGATCACATACGACGGTCGACTTCCCAACAGTGACTCTGTAGACATGCTGCCTCCCGAGGTCTATTCAACGGCGTTCCAGAACATCACGGGGCATCCGGCGATCTCCTTGCCGGCTGGCCTCTACCCCAGTGGGCTACCGTTCGGCCTTCAGGTGACAGCTCCACGTTGGCACGACCACGACCTCATCACACTGGCTCGCCGCTGGGAAGACTCGTACCCGTGGGCTCGAGTTGCACCGGGTTATACGGAGTTTGCTGTTCGCTGATATGCCATGCTCGAAGAACTACTGGCACTACTCTGACCTCAACGAGTGACGATGATCATAGGGAGTTGCTGTGTACGTCCTCAATGCTTGGTATGTCGCCGCGTGGTCGACTGAGGTCAATCGTGAGCCAGCGCGACGGGTCATCTGCGAGATTCCTGTCGTCCTTTACCGCACGCAGGCAGGAGCTGCAGTCGCACTTGAAGATCGATGCGCCCATCGCGGATATCCGCTGTCACCGGGACGGCTCGTTGGTGATGACATCGAGTGCGGGTATCACGGCTTTACGTTCGATTGCTCAGGTGCATGTGTGCGCGTGCCCGCCCAAGACATCATCCCTAAGCAGGCTTTCGTCCGTTCCTTCCCGGTGGTGGAGAAAGACGGCTGGATCTGGATTTGGACGGGTCAGAAGGAACTGGCCGATGTCTCGAAAGTGCCTGATACCCATTGGATGTCCGATCCCGAATGGGTGACTGTCACGCACAGTATGCCGTTCGCCTGCCGCGCAGAATTGATCCACGACAACCTTCTTGATCTAACCCACGAGTCGTTCATTCATACGTCAACGGTTGGCGACGACTACATCTACAAGCACGGGATCACTGTTGAGGTTGACGGTGATGTTGTGTCAGCGGATCGTTTGATGCCTGGTGTGGTGGCTCCTCCGCTGTATGCGCGGACGATGGCGACAGATGGTCTGTACGATCGCTTCCATTGCACGGTCTTCTACCCTCCGGGCTACCTGCTGTTGCACTCAGGCATTACCGAGCAGGGGAAACCTCGCGAAGAGGGCTACCTGATCAAGGTGCTCAACGGAATCACTCCGATCGATGCTCATAACTCCTGGTATTACTACGCTTTCTCGCGCAACTTTGGCACTGATCAGCACTGGGCAACTGAGGAATTGATCACCGGGCTCGCGACTGTTCTTGAAGAAGATAAGGCCGCTCTCGAGTGGCAAGAGATTGGATTGCAGTCACGTCCGTATGACGTTCGCGATTCCCTGATCGCTCAGGATGCTGGCGTTGCCAAGGCGCGCAAGGTCATGGAGCGGTTGCTTGCCGCGGAAAAGCAGTAATGCAGCTGATCCTTCGTCAGCCAGCAGCCGTAGATACCGGAGATGAATCGACCGGAGTTGTAGTGGCTGCGAGCCCGGATACGTTCGGTCGCGAGCAATGGCAATGGGATGTGCGGCTAGCGGAGTCGGCGGGTAGATATGTCGTGACCGTGTCTCGCAATGCCAAGACGATCGATGTTATTGAAGAACGCATTGACATCGCCAACGCTTACGAAGCGACTCGCAGTGTTAATGAACTGTGGCTAGCGGTGGTACTGGATCACCCCGTAACACATGGCGGATTCCTTTTAGAGCCGGGGGATGTGGCCGTTTGGGAGGGAGATGATCCGACGTCACTAAGCATCCGAGCCGTCGCCAACAACGCCTCTTTGCACGTCGTCCGTATCACCAGGCGCGATGGTAAAGCCGCCCGCTGGGTTCCCTAACGAGGTAGTGCCACGACGAAGTCGCGCTCGAAGCGTGAGTAGTACGTGCTGGGATCACGTTGAATCGCCTGATGGATGCGGTGGCCCTTGTGGTAGCCCGTGTAGACAAAGCCAGTTGGCCAGCTGAGATTCATATCGAGTACGACGGCATTTCGGACGCCACCACTGACGAGCCCGAGCGCAAGAGTTCGTGCCGTTACGTCGTAGCCGAAGGCGAACACCACTGAACCGTCCGCCCGCACGCCCACTGCTGCGCGGCGAACTTTTAGCGCATGGTTATCCGTACCGCCCCAGCAATCGGCGCATGCATTCGCCGCGGGAACTGCAACCCCGTTCTTGACGATGAGTGGGAGCAGCTCTTGTCTGACCGCGAGAGCACCGCTCGTTGAGGTAAAGCCAGGCGATCCCCATGAGCCAACCTTGAAGGCGCCCGTGTTCGTCACCTCAAAGACTCCGTCGCCATTGGTGAGGTGTCCGTGAAGTTGGCCAGCGTAGAAATAGCCGGAGATGTGATTCGACTTGTTTGCGAAGCCGCCGTTAAATGCAGCAACCATGCTCGTTGCCCAGGTACTGGGTTGGCGGTCGATGGAGCGGTAGTTGGTGCCCGTTGGCTCTTGCGTTCCGGGGATGAAACGAAACGACAGCAGCCTGGAATCCATCCACATGAGCGCGACAGAACCGCCCTGGACCTTGTGGGTGTAAACAGCGTGATAGCCGCTAACGGCGCGACCGTCCGGCGTCCAACCAGTTGGTGGTGTCATATGAGCGTGTCCGCCAGGAGGGCCGGCGGGGGAGATGCGGGCGGTGTTAACTCCCGTGCCGGCCTGCGTTTTGGCACTTGAAGCGTTCGCGGTGTTAGTGGTGACGAGCGCGATTGAGGCAAGTACGATTCCGGTCACCGCAACCCGTGCCTTGCCATTCGTGCCGAAACTGCCGGCTGTGCTCATGTGTCCCCCCGAAGTATCACCCGAGCGATTAGTCGTCAGGTTAGATCATTTCTCAAACCTCAGTGCCACTGATCCTCTGAGCAAGATCTTGTCTAGCTGCATCGAGCGTGGTTACACTTCATCCTGAATGGCTGTTCAGGATGTGTCAATCTCGGCGCATTGGCTCGGAAAGTGTCTGTGGTCACCTCGTCATAGGGAGTTCTCGTGGAGCGTCGTACCCTGCCCGGTCCGGATTACTACGACCCCGCGATCTTGGAGCTCGAGAAGGAAAACATCTTCTTCAAGTCGTGGATGCTCGTCGGTCTTGCGCAGCAGATCCCAAATCCAGGCGATTGGTTCACCTTCAACATCTTTGACGAGTCGGTTCTGATTTCCCGCGGTGATGACGAACTGATCCGCGCCTTCTACAACGTGTGCACACACCGTGGTTCGCGCTTGCGCGAAGAGGCAAGCGGATCTGAGAAGCATGTCTTTGCCTGCCCCTACCACGCATGGTGCTTCTCGCTCGAGGGTGAACTTGTTGGAACGCCCCGTGTTGCCAAGGAAGAACTCGATCGCTCCAAGTGGGGATTGCGTCCAGTTCACCTTGAGGTTTGGCAGGGCATGATCTGGATCAACATGGATCGTGAGACACCCATGTCGTTGCACGACTGGATGCTTGATAACAACGACACGATGCTCGAGTTTGAACGATTCAACATTGATCAACTGCATCGCACGCGGATCTCAGAGTGGGTCGTTGAGAGCAACTGGAAGATTGTTATCGAGAACTACAGCGAATGTTTGCACTGTCCGACCGTGCACCCAGAGCTCGTCAAAGCTGTGCCGATTTACAAGACGGGCTGGGTATTCGAGCCAGGTCGTGAAGACGGTGGCGTCAATGCAGTCATGGGTGTTGAAGGTCCGGCCGGTATGGGTGACGTCATGCTCATGCCTGCGGTGACTGCTGATGAAGCTGAGTCGGTTTTTGGTGGCTCGCTGTTCCCGAATATGTTTATGGACATCACCGGAACGAACATCGTTATCTCGCAGGTGGTGCCACTTACGTCCACCACGACGCGTGTTCAATCGTGGTACATGTTCCACCCGGATCAGCTCAATTCACTGGGTTTCGATCCCACCGACATCTACGCCTTTAACGACCTCGTCACCGAGCAAGACAACTCGGTATGTGTGCGTGCTCAGCATGGGGCTACGTCGCGAGCGTACTTGGATGGTGGCGTGTATCCCGAAAAGGATCAATTTGTTCTCGACTTCAATGAGAACTACCTGCGTCACCGCGACGGGAAGTAGCAGGAAAGTTCACGCTCACTAGGTTTGAGGTCGGCTCACGGGGGAATTAGGTAGCCATGACTAATGCACGACGCTCTGGGGCGTACACCGCGGTTGCCAGTGAGGCTGCCAAGGATCCAATGAGCTTTCTTTCACGTGTTACAGCCGTGCCCGGCATGGTCCGTGACGTTCTACTCGGCCGCTATACGGGGCTTGGCAAGGGCAAACTCTTTCTGATGCTCCTTGCCGTTGGCTACATCGTGTCGCCCATCGACCTTCTGCCAGAGGCAATCCTGACGATTCCAGGCTTGGCCGATGACGCGGTGGTTGCGGCGTGGCTTATCGGTTCGGTTCTTACCGAGTCGACGCGTTATCTGGAGCACCGTGGCGTAGTTGACGTCACTGAAAACCCCAGTGTCATTCCGGGTGAAATCATTCGTCCCTGACGCGGTGGCCTAGACCGACTAGCCCAGACCATTGGGCGTTGGTTAGTTTCGTACGGTCTAATCGTTAGTTGTGACAAGTGTCCTTGCGAATGCGTTGGATCCGCGCAGTAACGCGTTGAACTTCCTTCGGCTTGTCCTAGCGTCCATGGTCATCTTTGGTCATGCGGCCGTTCTATCAGGCGTGGCCCTTCCGGGCCCGCTAGCTGTCGCGCTCAGCGAACTGCCCGTTGACGGTTTCTTTGCCGTCAGCGGGTATCTCATTGCTCGAAGTTGGGATCGCAATCCCGAGTGGCGAACTTTTCTTTGGCATCGCGGGTTGCGCATCTTGCCGGCGTTCTGGGTGTGTTTGGCGCTAACGGCAGTTGTGATAGCCCCCATTGCCACGACCCTGAGCGGACAATCTGTGGACGGCTACTGGACGGCCAGTGACGGACCAGGCGCTTACGTAGTTCGCAATGCTGCCCTCTGGATGGGCCAGTATCAGATATCGGGAGGGCCGAACGGCATCCCTGTAACCGATACGTGGGATGGGTCCCTATGGACTCTCGGCTGGGAATTCCTGTGCTATCTAGGCATCGCTGTCATCGGCTGCCTGGGGATCATTTCCGCTCGTCGCGCATTTCTTCCCTGGATTCTGCTTCTCGTCTGGCTTGTGAACGTGGCCGGTGCGATCTGCGCAGCGACGGGGAAGTTCGCTGGCCTGGCCGAACACGTGAAGCCGATGGATCGATTCGCGCTGATGTTCATTGCCGGCGCAGTCCTTTACGCGTATCAGGATCGAATTCCTATGCGACGCGGTCTGGCGTTCGTTAGCGTCACGCTTGTCGGGCTCGGCCTCGTAGCGCTGGATGACTATCGCGTTGTCGGAGGTATTGCGCTTGCCTATCTCATGTTGTGGCTGGGCGCGACGCTGCCCATTCGGCTGGGTATGACAAACGATGTTTCCTATGGGATCTACATTTACGGCTTTCCCATTCAACAATCTCTTGTGATGTTAGGGGTTGGCGGAATTGGCTGGTTTGCGTTCGCCATCGTTGGTCTGACCGCGACCGTTCCGCTCGCAGTAATGAGTTGGTGGCTCATCGAACGTCCCAGTCTTCGTCTCAAGGGTTCAGTGCCGCACGAGCAACGAGGGCAAGAGAGCGTCGAAGTTTCGTTGGTCACCTCTGACGGTGGCGAGCGGGCTCCGAGGACGGCCACCGATTCGAGGCTGGGTGTCACGAAGAATGCTGCGGTGGCCGTGACCGCCCCTGTGCTGACGACGGTATTTATGTTCGTGCTTTTTGCCGCGTACTACGTTCTAGGAACGGCTCGGGCATAATCAGCGGCGTACGGCCGAAGGGGTGTCACGGAGTATTAGAGTGCTACAGGGCTCGCGACCGCGAGACGTCCTTTATCGCCAGGCGGGCTCAGGGATCAGATGCAATTTCGATCGCCTTTTCAACGAAAGACGTTGCGGGAAGACGCCGTAGCGGGTCTCGTCCTTGGCGTTCAGAGTGTTCCGGATGGGTTAGCGACCGGGTTGCTCGCGGGAGTCAATCCGCTAGCGGGCTTGTACGGGTATCTCGTCGGCACCATCGCTGGTGCGGCTGCAACGAGTTCTGCGTTCATGGCCATTCAGGGCACTGGCGCGATGGCGATGATTGTGGCGGACGTTCCCGCTATTCACGATGCGCGGGATCCGGCAGTCGCGCTTTTCACGCTTTCGGTGTTGACCGGTGTCGTCATGCTGGCTGCTGGCCTTTTCCATCTCGGGTCGGTTCTGCGCTTTGTGTCCAACGCGGTGATGGTCGGATTCATCAATGCCGTTGGCGTGAACATTATTCTCGGCCAGCTGTCGAACTTCACGGGCTATTCTGCACCGGGACCGAACCGCATCATTCGTGCGTTGCAGACAGTCGTCAACCCGTCGGAGATCCATCTCGCGACACTTGCCATCGGTGTAGCAACGATCGTGTTAATTCTGGTGCTGGAGCGGACTCGCCTCGGCGCGATGGGCCTAGTGCTTGCGGTTGTTGTGACTTCGGCGGCGGCCTTCGTGTTTGGTTGGCATGACGTCGCGACACTCAATGACCTAGGCGAGGTTCCTCGCTCACTTCCCACGCCGACGCTGCCTTCACTGATTCTCGTACCATCGCTGATCGTCCCAGCGCTTTCACTGGCATTCGTTGGTCTTGTGCAAGGTGCCAGTATCTCGACGAACTATCCCAACCCTGATGGCTCGTTCGCTGACACATCACGCGACTTCGTTGGCCAAGGTGTTGCCAACGTTGCGTCTGGAATCTTCCAAGGGATGCCCGTTGGCGGCTCGGTCTCGGCATCGGCGTTGAATAAAGCTGCTGGCGCTAAGTCGCGTCAGGCATTGTTCATTGCCAGTCTCGTCATGGCGCTTGTCATTTTGCTCTTCGCCACCGCGATCGGCTACGTCGCCATGCCAGCGCTCGCCGGTTTGCTGATGCTGATCGGATTCCGAACGATTAAGCCGGACCGGATCGCGACGGTATGGAAGACCGGCATCGTGCAGAAGGCCGTGTTCGTTGTGACCTTCATTCTGACGATGCTGATCCCGCTGCAGTACGCGGTGCTTGTGGGCGTGGGTGTATCGGTGATCTTGCACATTGTTCGTCAGTCCAATCAAGTGACGATCAAACGTCGTCTGGCCAACGCGGCAGGGGATCTCGTCGAGACTGACCCGCCTGCTGTGGTGCCGCCAGGTGAGGTCGTGGTGCTTCAGCCATACGGAAGCCTGTTCTTTGCCGCGGCGCCAGTGTTTGAGGCACAGTTGCCCGCTGTGCAGGACACGTCCGTTGGGTCGGTCGTCATTCTGCGTCTTCGTGGCCGTAGTGATTTGGGCACCACGTTTATGGACGTGTTGCTGCGCTATGCCCAATCACTTGACGGGGTTGGCAGCAAGCTCATGATCGCGTCAACGAACGTGGATATTGAGGAACAGCTTGCCGTTACCGGAATCACAGCCGTGATTGGACAAGACTCGGTCTACCGCGGTGATGAGCGAGTGGGTGCCACTATTCGCCAGGCTGAATCTGATGCGCAGGCGTGGGTGGAGTCCCATCGTCAACACGGCGTCGATTCGGTGTAACGCCGAGAAGCAGCTGCTTCGATGGGCATGGCGCGACAGTTGCGTCGACGATTTCGTTCCCACGAAGTCGTCTTTAAGTGGGCCGCCCGGGGATCGAACCCGGAACCCGCGGATTAAAAGTCCGCTGCTCTACCTGTTGAGCTAACAGCCCGGGGACACAGATAAATCTTTTGATAAAACTCGGTTGCTGTGTCGCCTTGGCAGAGTCTACGCAGCGTCGATCTCGTGGATGTTGCCGGTAGCCATTTTTGAGGGCTCAGATTCGGTGTTTGGGCATGCCT
>CAIKEU010000045.1 GCA_903826575.1 uncultured bacterium | reverse complement strand
GCCTGACGAGAATCCCTCCGGGTACACGGTGCGTACCGCTTGCATCAAAGCAGTTGAAGTAAACCAGCGAGCCAATTCGGGCACAAAAGCGGATTATCTCAGCGAGATCAATCGATACCTGCCTGAAACCGATCCGCTCGCAAGAATGTTTGTCAAGAAAGTCGATGCCGAGGTGTCGGTGCAGCACAGGCGGTGCAGGCTCCGTCCCTTGACTACAGAGGTCCTGATCCGCAGGTCACCACAGGTGCGCTGATCGCCCTCCTGCTGCTGGCCGCCGTGCAGCTTGTGGCACCGAGTGCTGTACCCGAGCTCGGCATTCTCGGGGCCTGCGTGATCCTGGTAGACGTGCTCGCTATGCTTGCACGCCCGGCCTCGGCCCCTGACTTCTGGCCCGGCACGCCACCCGCGTTGGAGTGGTGGGAGCTCACTCGACCGACACTGCTGATCGTTCTCGGTCTCGTCTGGGCCCTGCTCATTTCCCGCTGGCTCACCCTGCGGGTCCTTGCAGTTGCTGTCGGCGCGCTCGTTGCCTTCCAAGGTGCGGTGATGATGGCCAGTGATGAGCGGAGCCGGACGATCGGCCTCGTCGCACTTGGAGCGATTGCCGTCCTTGGGATCGGCCTTTACCTATGGGAGCAGCTGTGGCCGTGGGTTGGGCTCGCGGTGATCAGCGTGACGGCATTGGTCTTCATCGCGGTGATCGACACCGGTGGGACAGTGACAGCGTTCCTCGCGTCCGGGCTTGTGCTGCTGGCAGGTGCGGGTGGGGCGGCCTGGCTTCGTGCGAACCAGGCGGCAAGACCGCAGATCAAGTAAAGGTTGTGGCTCGATAAGCCCTGCCCGCCCTATAGGCTGCGATTCCCCATCACCGGAGACACATCGATCGGGCGTGAAGTGGTTCATTGGGCCTAGCACGGCGATCTCGACTAGGTGCGGTCGAGCCCGGGCCTCAGATATCGGGCTCGACCGCGGTCCTGTGCAAAGGTCGCCGCGATCCGCTCAAAGGGATGCCAAGCCCGGGAGTCCCGCACATCGCGACCCTTGAACGTTATGGAACGCGAGCCGAAGTGCCGAGGGCGCTGTTCTCAAGAGCGGAACACAATGAAAGTGAGGAAGATAACGTTCCTCTAGGAGGAACAATGCAGTGGTGTCAACGGGTGGTCGGGTCGACGATCTGGCAGTGAGTTACTGCCTTCCACACCTTCGTGGAATGCGAGACATCCGTTCTGACACACCCGGCAACTGCCGGCAACTGGCGAAGGAGTCAGTACATGACCACTGTCATTCCGTTGGATGAGTACATCTCTGAAGAGTGGTACCCAGGCTTCACCCCGGCCTTTGATCACGCCCCGTTCTATGTTGAACCCTTTCAGACGTTCACCAAGGAAGATGAGAAGCGGTTTTGGTTCCTGGACTTCCACTGGCCGCGTGGACTGACACCTCTGGCATTGATCTGGAACGAAGATGGTTACGCTTGGGGTACGCAGTCAGCCGCCGAGAACCTGCCACTCCCTCCAGGCCGCGGACTCTCAGTGCGTATCGCAGGGGTTCACACCTACGCCTCACCGATCGACATCGAGAGCGGTTTCGAGATCGGTGAGCGGGCGGGTCGAATGGGACCCTACCTCGGCAACTTCATCGCAAACTTCGACGAGATCTGGGCTGACCGCCGCGACGAGGTAGAGCGCAGCTGGCAGCATCTGCTGTCGATGGACCCTTCGTCGATGTCCCTGCCTGAACTGTCAGCGATGCTGAAGGAGGCTCGGGTCTTCCACAAGCGCGCGTTCGAAATCCACTTCGAGGTCATGTACCCACTGCTGGTGAACTACCTCGGTTTCTTCGGCTGGTGCGCCGAGGCGGGTATCGATACTTCGCAGATCGGCAAGTTCCTCCAGGGATACGACACCAAGATCATGGAGACGGACCGTGAGCTCTGGAATCTGACTCGCGCCGCGAAGGCTGACGGCCTCGCGAACCTATTTGCCAAGACGCGGGCTGAGGAACTGAATGCTGCGCTGTCCGCGGACCCGGCCGCAGCATCGTTCGTTCAGAAGTTCAAGGACTTCCTCAAGGTGTACGGCTACCGCACTGAGGGCGCCTGTGATGTTGCGCTGCCCTCCTGGATCGAGGATCCCACTCCAGCACTCGGCATGATCAAGTCCTTCCTGGAGAAGGATGAGGAGCACGATTTCGAGGCAGCCCGTGCCGCGGCGATCGCTGAAAGAGAGGAAGCGATTGCTGCCGCACGTGCCGGTCTTTCCGCGGAGGAGCAGGTCGCGTTCGATGCGGGTGTCGCCTCGTGCCAGTCGGCGAACTTCCCGTGGTGGCAGGACGATCATAATTACTACATCGACCTTCGTGTGTCACTTCCACTTCGTTGGGCGGCGATGGCTATCGCGGAGCGAGTTGGCGCTGACAATCCGGAGGATGGGATCTACCTGTTCTGGCCGGAGATCATCGCGGTGGCAGACGGCGAGAAGTCCTATGAGGAATTCCGTGACCTCGTTGCCCAGAGGCGTGTCTACTTCAACGAGTCGCGGGCCATGCGCTCAAAGATGCCCAAGGTCCTAGGCACGATTCCTGAGGCAGTTGCAGATCCGGTGCTCATCGAGATCTTCGGATTGAATGAGCACTTCCTCAACGCAATCAAGGCCGCGGGATCGGACAGTGACGTCCGTACTCTCACCGGTCTCCCCGCGTCAAAGGGCAAGGCACGTGGAATCGCCCGCGTGTTCAACGATGCCGACGAACTGCATCGCCTCACCCCCGGAGACATACTCGTATGTGAGTCCACGTCACCCAACTGGACCCCGGCGTTCGCCAAGATCGCCGCATGTGTCTGCGACGGTGGGGGCATGCTCTCCCACGCGGCAATTGTCGGTCGGGAATACGGTGTACCGACTGTGACTGCCGTAGGCCTCGCCACAGTCGTCATCTCCGATGGCGATGAAATCGAGGTGGACGGAGATACCGGGACGGTCACTGTCTACAAGCGCGCGAACGCGGAGGCCTGATAAGTGCACGTCCTATGGATTGACGGAGTCGAGCCCGGTGAGGCGATCCGATTAAGTGGCAGCAAGATGGGTCGCCTCGCCGAGCTCGCAACGACCGGGACGAAGGTTCCGTTGGCGTTCGCCGTCACCGTAGAGGCATTCAACGAGCACTTTCAATCCACCGGACTCGACGACGCGATCGAGTTCGAACTGCGGGGCATTGATCTCACAGACCACGTCGGGCTCGAGGTGGTAGCTGATCGAATTCGGGGTCGGATCGTCTCGACGCAGATGAGTCAGGAGCTGGCCGATCAGATCGTCGATGCATACGAGGAACTGTGTGACAAGGCGTCTGACCTGAACATCCCGACAGCGGTTCGGAGCTCGGCCACGGGCGAGGACGGCTCGGATTCGAGTTTTGCGGGCATCTTCGACACGTTCCTGGGCGTCTCGGGATCACCGCGGGTACTCGAGGCCGTGCGTGCCTGCTGGGCAAGTCTCTTCTCGCCGAGAGCGATCGCCTACCGGGCGCGGCACGGAATCTCACACCATCAGATGCCGATGGCTGTCGGGGTCGTCGAACTGGTTCATGCACGTGCATCTGGTGTCGCCTTCTCCATCCACCCCGTTTCGGGCAAGCGTGATCGGGTGGTCATCGAGTCCAGTTGGGGATGGGGTGAGGCAGTCGTCCAGGGGCTGGTGACTCCCGACCACTTCGAAGTCGGCAAAGCCGACCGGCGGATTCTCAAGCGAAACATCAATGACAAGAAGGTCGTGTCTGCCTTCGACTTCTCCGCTGGTCATGTCACCGAGACGAACATGCCTGAGCGCCTACGCCTACGGTCATCCCTTGACGATGAGCAGATTGCTGCGATTACCCATGCTGTCCTTGCCATCGAGGATCACTACGGGTACCCCGTTGATATCGAATGGGTTCTGGATCGTCATCGGCGCGAAGGTGAGCCGATAGCAATCGTTCAAACCCGTCCCGTTACTGTGGTTGAAGATGTCGCACCAGTGGCGTACGACCCGATGGCCCTCGCCAACAAGTTCATCTTCTCCAAAGGACGGTGACGGAGAATGGCGAGTCAGGCCCACAAGACGCAGTCGCCGCCAAGGGTTGATGGGGTGGCAGTCGGTAGGCGAGACAATGTCTCGCCGTCCGCCGGCGACCTGCGTTCGGTGAACATCGCGGTTCAGGTTCTGGAGTGCTTTCTCGATTCGCCCGAGTTGGGTCCCTCGGAGATCGCGCGCAGAATCGGGGTAGCCAAGAGCACTGCTCATCGGGCGCTGGCCGCCCTGTCCGCCGGCGGCCTGCTTGACCGCAGCAGCGGTGGCAAGTATCGGCTTGGGTTACGCCTCTATGACTATGGGCAACTGGCCATTGATCGTTTGTACCTGCGGGAGCTTGCTCTCCCGATCCTGGCAGCGCTGCGCGATCAGATAGGCGAGACCGTTCAGTTGGGGATTCCGGCGGGGGCGGAAGTTCTGTACATCGATCGCCTCGAAGGCACGAACGGGCTGCGATTCCACAGTGACGCGTACCGACGTGTTCGCGCCCACTCCTCCAGCGCGGGCAAGGCAATCGCTGCGTGGAATCCAGCCGTGGAGGCGGCCGTGAACGCTGCAGGATTCCCAAAGCACACCATGCGAACAGCTGGATCGCGTCAGACATACCTGGCGAAGCTGGAGGAGGTTCGCAAGCTCGGATTCGCCGTTTCGAGCGAGGAGTTCGAGGTAGGCCTGTCCTCCGTAGCCGCTCCGGTCCTCATGCGAGGTCCAAACGGCCCAGTGTCCGTTGCGGCCATCTCAGTGGCTGGTCCAACGGCCCGGGTCGTGGGGCGCACCTCTACGGTCTCGGTCCGAGTGGTCGAAGCCGCCAACAGACTTTCGCGTCAACTGGCCAAAGCACAGATGAGTTAACGAGGGTCAAGGAGAGCATCGTGAAGACCAGCACCGATCGAATCATCACCACTCACGTTGGAAGTCTCGGTCGCCCGACCGAACTGCTGGACGTGATGAAGGAGAAGGCGCACGGGCGCCCATATGACACGGTGAACCTTGCGGAGTTGGTTGCCAGATCTGTACGCGACATTGTCCGTCGCCAAGTTGAAACGGGACTGGATGTCGTCACCGACGGTGAGATGGGCAAGGTCTCTTTCGTCACCTACGTCCTGGAGAGGCTGTCCGGCTACTCATCAACCGACGGCGAAACAATGGTGCCCCCCTCATGGAAGGTTGAGATTGACGCATTCCCGGAGTACTACGGTGAATATCTGGGCAAGTACAAGAACACCGTGGCACCACTGCGCGTTATGGAATGCATCGATGCCGTCTCGTACGTTGGTGCCGAGGCTGTTCAGACCGATATCTCGAACCTTCAGGCTGCTCTGTCCGGTGTCGACGTAGTTGAGGTGTTCATGCCCTCAGCAAGTCCTTCTGGGTTTGGCTCGAACCATCATTACGGATCTGAGATCGAGTATGAGACGGCCGTCGGTGAGGCGCTTCGAGAGGAGTACCTGGCCATCGTCAATGCAGGCTTCGTTCTCCAAATCGACGATCCGTGGCTTATCGAGATCCTGTCTGAAGACGGAATGCGCGACGAAGCTCAGCGGAGTCGAATGGCCAACGAGCATATTGAAGCCCTGAATCATGCACTGCGGGGAATCCCGACGGATCGCATCCGGCTGCACACCTGTTACGGCCTGAACCATGGACCGCGCATCCACGACATGGACTTCCGTGACGTGGCCCCGTACATGCTGAAGGTGAACGCGGGTGCATATTCCTTCGAGGTCGCCAATCCACGACATGCTCATGAATGGAAGACCTGGTCTGACATCACCTTGCCTGACGACAAGGTGCTCATCCCAGGGCTCATCGGGCATGCGACCAACTACGTTGAGCACCCGGAACTCATCGCGGACACGATCTGCAGTTACGCGGGCATTGTCGGACGCGAGCGGGTCATTGCAGGTGCTGACTGCGGCTTCTCCTCGCGCGCTTCGTATCATCCCGAAGTCCACCCGACGGTGGTGTGGGAGAAGTTCAAGGCGCTCGCGGAAGGCGCCAGAATTGCCTCTGAGAGGCTCTGGTAGCCGACCTCGTTCAGCGGTCAACTACCAGAGCACTGGTCAGTGACGACCGACCTCAACGACAGTCGCTCGGACCTCCACCTGGCGGTGCGGCTCAAGCCAAGGTGAGCTCTTCGCACCACCCTCGGGCTCGCCCCACACAACGCTGAGTTCCGTACCGGGTGCCGTGTACTGCGGTTCGACGACGGACACGGACAGAAGTGAGCGCTCATTCCAGCTCATGCAGGTGTAGGCCGCGACACCCACCCTTTCACCTGACTTGTTGAGGACGGAGTCGTACTGCCAGGTTGCGTAGTTCGCTCGAGGGAAGTCGATGTACTTCGGTGGTACCGCGCTCGGATCGGCGTACTCCTGGAACATCCTGCCCAGATCCTCGGCGTTCCAGGCCAGGGTCACCTTGACGCGGTCCCGCTCCGGAGTTGCGCGCTCAAGTGCCTCCCGTCCGTGGAAGTCGTGATTGAACTTCACCAAGTGGCCGTAGCCCAGTTCGGAGGGGGTGAAGTAGTAGTCCTCGATGTCCGGAGAGTAGAAGCTTCCGCCCAAGGACCATGTTGCCTCCTCACAGGTGGCTGGGAGCCACTTACGGAAGTCGGCCATGGCCGGGTCAGTGAAGATTGCCGGCAGCGGTCGGGGGATCCAACCCAGTTCAACTGCCGTTGTGAAGTACGCCATGGATCCGACCTGCCGAAGTCCGAACTCGTCTCCGACGGCAACGATGGCTGCCTTGACAGCAGGTCCTTCCTCCCAGGGTCCGTAGATCTCATAACCGGTTCCGCCCGCCATAGTGTGGCGAAGGGCGTACACGGTATGTCCAGCGATCGTCACGGTGATGACGGCGAAGGACGACGTTTCCGGCAACGGCGCCCCGTTGAGGGCGGCTAGAAGAGCGACGGAGTTAGGCCCCTCAAGCTGGTAGCGGTAGACCCGGCGTCGCCCCGCGGCATTGGCCGAGAAATGCTCATCCCGTTCGAGTTCGACATCCCAGCCGCCCGTCTCTGCCTGGTACTGCAGCCAGTTGTGGCCAGACGCCCGACCAACCAGAGCAATCTCACCGGGGTTTGAGTAATAGAGAACACCGTCCCCGATCACATGTCCGCTCGGACTCGCGGCAACGTAGTGGCGCGCCTTCTCTGGTGAGAACGTGGCGAAGCCATTGACGCCGCACGAGGTGATCAGGGGTAGCGCATCCTTGCCGCGCAGGAACGTCGTCGTCATGTGGTACGACTGGTCGTAGAGCGCAACAGTCTCGCGCCAAGCGCGCTGCTCATCCCGCCAGTTCGTGAACTCAGGTGACACGAACTGGGTCGGCTGACGATGGACGGCATCGCGAACGACGGAGCCTTTGCGATTGGCATAGAGGTGATCCACGAAATTCGGCGTGGAATCAAGCAACTCCTGCAAACTTGCGGGCTGCTGGTTCTCGGTCATGTTGCTCCTCCTGGACCCACGGTCGCGGCGCGCCGTTGTTTGACGTGATCGCAGGCTAGGTTTCGAGCAACGCTCCCGAACAGAGCAATGTTTCGCGTAGGCGAACAGTCGTGCGTCCAATGTGACGAAGACGTTCGTCCCGCCTGCTGAGAGGCCGGCCATGGAGTGAACTGATCCAGGACCGCAGTGAGTGAGGCGACCACGGCGTCAGATTCAGGCGATTCCGTCCGTCATACCTCGGTGAGCGACCCACGGAAGAAGGCCCCGTGACCTCGCAGGACCTCACGCTTCGCACCCCCGCGACGGGGGCGGCTACGCCCGGCTTTCCGGCCCTCAGCCTCGACGCGCTGCTCAAGCGCAGCCACGCGTGGGAGTCAGAGCCCGTGGAGGTGGGCGCGAGGCTTGGCGCCTCTTTCCTGATCTCCATGGCGGTGGTGGCTGTGGCCGCGGTGGTCAGCGCCATGCAGATCCAGGAGCAGAACAAGCCGTATGTGCGCCCCGACGGCGGAGTCGGATTCCTGCTGGTCGGCGGCGACCAGATGAACGCAACCCTGTCGTGGGGCGGCCACCCAGCCGTCGTGCTCGCGATTCTGGTCGCCACCCTCGTCGTAGGGGTGGGACTCATGATCGTGACGCACTTTCGGTCCCGTGACTTGCTGGCGCCGCCAGCAGGAATGGCAGAGAAGGGACGACTTCGTGCACGAGAACCCCTGCAATAGATGGGTCAAACACGAGGGAGGTGAGAGTTCGAGTCCCGTCACTCACCCCAAAGTAATAGGACCTG
>CAIKEU010000044.1 GCA_903826575.1 uncultured bacterium | reverse complement strand
GGCAGGGGTTGCGTTCGTCGAGGAGCGGGCCGAAACCGGTCCGCAAGTCCTCGCCGGCGTCACCGTCGTCATTACTGGAACGGTTGAGGGCTTCTCCCGCGATGACGCGACCGAAGCGGTGACCGCGGTCGGTGGCAAGGTCGCTAGCTCGGTGTCGAAGAAGACCGATTTCGTCGTGGTAGGGGAGAACCCCGGGTCGAAGTACGACAAGGCTGTCGATCTGGGCCGGCCGATCCTTGATGCGGCTGGTTTCCAGGTCCTGCTAACTCAAGGCGCCGAAGCCGCGTTCGCCGTCGCGACGACGGGTCCGGCCTAACCACGCTCAGCCGACTCGCGCTGATGCGGTAACGCGTCGGTAACACGACCTCTCTAGGATGGGGGCATGTCGGAAACTCCCTCCATCACCCGCGAGGACGTCGCCCACTTGGCGAAGTTGGCGCGCATTGACCTGCCGCCCGAGTCCCTCGATCACTATGCCGAGCAACTGGCCGTCATCTTGGGCGCCGTAGCGCAGGTGTCAGAGGTCGCGGCCGACGATGTACCGGCGACGAGCCACCCGCTGCCGCTGGTGAACGTGTTCCGTGAGGATGTCGTGCGCGGATCGCTGACTGCCGAGGAAGCCCTCTCCGGTGCACCCTCCGTTGAGTCGGATCGCTTCCGCGTGCCGCGCATCTTGGATGAGGCATAAGTCATGACTTCTGAACTCATCTCCCTAACCGCGGCCGAGACCGCGAGCAAGGTTGCCTCCGGCGAGGTTTCCGCCGTCGAAGTTGCCAACGCCCACCTCGATCGCATCGGTGCGGTGGACGAACGCGTGCACGCATTCCTCTACGTCGATCGCGAGGGTGCGCTTGCCGCCGCCGATGCCGTCGATAAGGCACGTGCCGCAGGCGAGCAGCTCTCACCACTGGCCGGCGTGCCACTCGCACTCAAGGACGTCATGACGCAGAAGGGAATCCCCACCACGTGTGGGTCGAAGATTCTCGAGGGTTGGCGTCCGCCTTACGACGCGACGGTGACCGCACGTCTGAAGGCGGCCGGCGTCGTGATCCTGGGCAAGACGAACATGGACGAGTTCGCGATGGGCTCATCTACTGAGCACTCCGCCTACGGCCCCACGCATAACCCGTGGGATCTCGACCGCATCCCCGGTGGCTCGGGTGGTGGCTCGGCCGCTGCCGTTGCCGCCTTCGAAGCACCGCTGGCGATCGGCACCGATACCGGTGGTTCGATCCGTCAGCCCGCTGCCGTCACCGGCACCGTCGGAGTGAAGCCGACGTATGGGGCAGTTTCCCGTTACGGCTTGGTCGCACTCGCCTCATCACTCGATCAGGCCGGGCCGTGCTCGCGCACCGTGCTCGACGCAGCGCTCCTTCAGTCAGTGATCGCTGGCCACGATCCAATGGATTCAACCTCCGTCACCGATCCGGTTCCCGATGTCGTCGGTGCCGCATTGCGGGCAGACGTGAAGGGCTTGAAGATCGGCATCGTTCGCGAACTTGGTGGTGAGGGATACCAGGCCGGTGTTCGTCAGCGCTTCGACGAAGCAGTCACAATTCTCGAGGGCCTAGGCGCCGAGATCGTCGAAGTGTCGTGCCCACATTTCCCCTACGCGCTCGCCGCGTATTACCTCATCCTGCCGAGCGAATGCTCGAGCAACTTGGCCAAGTTCGATGGTGTGCGCTTCGGAATCCGCGTAGGCGAGGGCGACGGCGATCCGTCGATCGAGCAAGTGATGGGACGTACCCGCGCAGCGGGCTTCGGTGACGAGACCATCCGACGCATCATGCTGGGGACGTACGCACTTTCGGCTGGCTACTACGACGCCTACTACGGCCAGGCGCAAAAGGTTCGTACGCTGATTCAGCGTGACTTCGCCGCCGCCTTCGCACAGGCTGATGTGCTGATCTCACCCACAGCGCCAACCACGGCGTTCAAGCTGGGAGAGAAGCTCGACGATCCGCTGGCGATGTACTTGAACGATGTCGCCACGATCCCAGCGAACCTCGCTGGTATTCCGGGTATGTCACTTCCCGTTGGCTTGGCACCTGAGGATGGCCTTCCCGTCGGACTTCAGATCATGGCTCCGGCCCTGGCTGACGACCGGCTCTACAACGTTGGTGCGGCGCTCGAAGCCGCACTACTTCAGACCTGGGGACACCCGATTTTGCAGGAGGCTCCGTCACTATGAGCACATCAACTGCTGATGCCGTCGTTCCATACGACGAGGTGATCGCCGAATTCGATCCCGTCCTCGGTCTCGAGGTTCACGTCGAATTGGGTACGAACACCAAGATGTTCTGCGGCTGTCCGACGGAGTTCGGTGCTGAGCCGAACACGCAGGTGTGCCCCGTGTGTTTGGGCCTGCCCGGCTCGATGCCGGCCGTGAATGCGACGGCCGTTGAATCAGCCATCCGCATTGGCTTGGCACTCAACTGCAAGATCGCCACCTGGTGTCGCTTCGCGCGCAAGAACTACTTCTACCCAGATATGCCGAAGAACTTCCAGACCTCGCAGTACGACGAGCCCATTTGCTACGACGGTTACCTTGACGTCGACGTCGAGACCGACGAAGGAATGAAGACCTTCCGCGTCGGCATCGAGCGTGCGCATATGGAAGAAGACACCGGTAAGACGTCCCATCAGGGGGGTGCCACCGGACGTATTCACGGTGCAGACTACTCACTCGTCGACTACAACCGTGCCGGTATTCCGCTCATCGAGATCGTCACTAAGACCATCGAGGGCACTGGCAAGTACGCCCCTGAGGTTGCTCGTGCATACGTCACCGCATTGCGCGAAATCCTTCGTGGCCTAGGGGTTTCGGACGTCAAGATGGAGCAGGGGTCGCTTCGCTGCGATGCGAACGTATCGCTGCGGCCATCACCCGATGCGAAGTTGGGCACGCGCACCGAGACCAAGAACGTGAACTCGCTTCGTTCGATTGAACGTGCGGTTCGTTACGAGATGACGCGCCAGGCGGCCGTTCTACGTGCCGGTGGCACGATCATTCAGGAGACCCGTCACTGGCATGAAGACACTGGCATCACGACCTCAGGACGTGAGAAGTCTGATGCCGAGGACTACCGCTACTTCCCAGAGCCAGATCTCGTACCGATCGCTCCGGACCCAGCATGGGTTGAGAAGTTACGGTCGGAATTACCTGAGAACCCGGCGGTTTATCAGGCACGCCTTCAAGCCGCATGGGGGATTTCGGACTTCGACATGATGGCGGTCGTTCGGTCCGGTGCTCTCGATCTCGTTGCCGAAACGGTGGCACTCGGTGCGGATCAGGCCGCGGCTCGCAAGTGGTGGGTTGGTGAACTGACACGTATCGCAAACGACCGCGCTGTTGAGCTCACCGAGCTGCCGATCACTCCGGCCGATGTCGCTCGCGTTGAAGCCCTCGTTGGCGAAGGTGCACTCAACGACAAACTTGCCCGGCAGGTGATCGAGGGTGTACTCGCAGGTGAAGGCTCGCCCGATGAGGTCGTCGCTGCTCGCGGTCTTGCTGTTGTTTCCGATGATGGCCCGCTGCTTGAAGCGATTGACGCTGCACTTGCGGAATCACCTGATGTTGCGGAGAAGATTCGCAGCGGCAAGGTTGCTGCAGCCGGTGCGATCGTCGGTGCCGTGATGAAGGCAACACGTGGTCAGGCTGATGCCGGACGTGTTCGTGAGCTTCTGCTCGAACGTCTTGGCGTGTCTGAGTAATCGACGATGTACATCCCACGTCACTTCGCGCTGGAGGATCTCGACGAGATAGCCAAACTCGTTGTGGCCGTGGGTTCGGCGGACGTGGTGACGGTGGCGGCTGATGGATCGCCCGAAACGTCACTGCTGCCTGTCCTGTGGGATCGCAACCCGACGGAGAATGCCGCGTACGGACGTTTAATCGCTCACGCCGCGATCATGAATGAGCAGTTTGTTCACGTGAGCGAGGGCGCGCGAGCATTGGCGAT
>CAIKEU010000043.1 GCA_903826575.1 uncultured bacterium | reverse complement strand
GAGCCACGATCGCCACTCGTCACGTTTCGTCGCATACTTATGTTCATCCGAACTAAAGGAGAGACGTGACGGGCGCGCGGTCGTGGATAGCAGGTGGGGTGACGCTCGCGATTGCGTGTGCGCTGAGTGCCTGTGCCGCTCCCGATTACACCTATGCGCAGCTCGCACCGAGTCCAGCGTCCGCTGGGAACGTGTATTTCAAGGTCCCGCATTCGTGGACTGAGTTTTCACCCGAGGACATTGCCGCAGCTCAGTCCTCGTGGACAACGGACAGCACAGCTAAGAACCTCCTCGCCGCTACGGCGTGGCAGGACGCATACGACGCGTCGGCCCAACCGTCCGTCAGCCATGTGTTAAGTGCTCAGACTCCCGATGCGCCTACGGTTTTTGCGAGTTTGCGCAGCCTTTTCGAACCTGAGAAATCCGCGGCGACAGATTCATCACTTCGCGACATGGTGGTTCGGCTTTCCACTCTTGGAAGTTCGGTAAAGATCTTGAAAGACCTCACGGTCTCTCAGGGTGCCGCACACGGAGTTCATGTTATTTACTCCTTCGTTCCCGCAGCGGGTGGCGACGAAGAGACGATAGACCAGACGGCCCTATTCAACGGTGGCAAGAACGCGGTCTACCTTTTGCTCGTGCGATGCTCATCGAAGTGTTACCAACAAAACCGGGATGCCATCGAATCGGTGACGGCCTCCTACACGATCCAGGAGGATCAAAATGGCTGACGACAACACCCCCATCAGTGGCCCTGGTGAGCCCGACTCTCCGTGGGCGAGTCAGCCGGTTGAACCGAATGAGCATGAGCCCACCGGCCTACCCGAGCCAGAGGTTGGCCCGGTCGTGTCACCCATGCACGGGCGTCGCGACAACCCGGACGTGCTCACCCGCAAGCCGCTTGCTTTGTGGGATCGCGTCAAGATCCTCATCTTCCTGAGCGCCTGCTTCATGGTGTTGATTTGGGCCCAGCTGTCGGCCAATCCGCTCATCTCATTCGGCGAAGCGGAAAAGATCGTTGCCAACACCGGGCTGGGCCAAATCCTGCTGGTGCTGATCATCGTTGAAGCAATCAGGCAAATTCACTTCCTGCTGTCGGAAAACGTCGCCGAGTACAACCAACTATGGGTGCGGTTCTTCGCTAAGGGGGAGAAGTTCGCGTCCGGGCTAAGCCCGTGGACGAGGTTCCGGCTCGCGCGCGTTCTCAAGTGGATCGTCGGGCTAACGCTGGTGTCCATGGTGCTGGCGGCGATTTTCCATACGTCGCCGATTCTGGCGTTCTTCAAGGTTCCCGCGTGGTTCATTGGGCAATTGCCGATGATCGCGCAGCTTGTGATCTACCTGTTCATCGCGGTCGCTCAGTTTGCCCTGATCTTCTGGTTCCTGTCACGCGGCGGCGTTGACGTTTACTTCCCTGACGACGTGAAGACCCGTTTTGACGACGTGTGGGGTCAGGATCGCGTTGTTGAGCGCGTCCGCGAAAACATTGTCTTCATGGAAAACCCGGAGGAGATCGAAGAAAAGGGCGGCTACGTTCCCGGTGGAATTTTGCTCTGGGGACCTCCTGGCACTGGTAAGACCCTGCTGGCGGAGGCCGTCGCTGGTGAAACCGGTAAGCCGTATGTGTTCGTAGACCCGGGCGCGTTCATCAACATGTTCTTCGGTGTTGGCGTTCTCAAGGTCAAGGGCCTGTTCCGAAAATTGCGAAAGCTATCGCTTCGCTATGGCGGAGTTATTGTCTTCTTTGACGAGGCAGACACACTTGGAAGTCGTGGTGGCGCGGTGAGCCAGGCTCGACGCGATGCCCTCATGGAAAAGCTGACGGCGTTCGAAGCCAGCAATGATCCAGGTTGTAATGGTCATCACTACGTTTCGCCCTCGACCCAACGCTATTTAGCTCAGCAGGAATTTTCCCGTGCCGCCCAAGTGTTTGTGCCGACCGGCGCGAGCGGTGGCGCAGGAGGCATGGGCGGGATGGGAACATTGCAGGCCCTGCTGACGGAGATGTCAGGTTTGAAAAAGCCGCGCGGATTTGTGAATCGAGTTGTTCGTCGAACACTGGGCATGCGTCCCAAGCCACCGCCGAAGTACCGGATTCTGGTCATGATGGCCACGAATATGCCCGATGCACTTGACCCGGCTCTGCTGCGACCCGGACGCATCGACCGCATCTACCGGGTCGGTTATCCGTCAAAGGAAGGTCGCGTCGTCACCTACCGGAATTACCTCGACAAGATTAAGCATGTCGTAACCGACGAGCAGATAGATACGTTGGCCACGACGTCGCCGTATGCAACGGGTGCGACGATTAAGGACGCCGTCAACGAGGCGCTCGTCATCGCGATCCGTGATGGCCGCGATGCGGTGACATATGCCGACCTGATCAAAGCGAAGTCGCTCAAGGAACATGGCCTTCCAGACGGGTCGAATTATGTTGATCGCGAGCGGCACTCCGTAGCTCTGCACGAGGCATGCCATGCGGTTGTCATGTATCGACTACAGCACTCCAGCATCATCGACACGGCGACGATCGAGCGTCGCGGAGATGTCGGCGGTTTCGTTTCGCCGATTCCGTTGGAGGACCGTTTCGTTCAATGGCGTTCCGAGATTGAAGTCAACGTCATGACATTCCTTGCATCTTTGGCTGGTGAGCGTCTGTTTTACGACGGGGATCACACCCAAGGTGTTGGTGGAGATATGCGATCGGCTACTCAGCTCGTCGCCAACTCATTCATGTCCCATGCCATGGGTCCGACACTGCGTTCCTTCGGTGGAGTAGTCAACTACACCGAAGGCATGCCATTCGAGGGTGAAACGGCCAAGGCGATCGAGGACAAACTCCAAGAACTGTACGCACGCACTGTCGCGGTGCTGGAGGAGAACCGACGCGAGGTACTGGCGGTTACCCATGCCCTGGAGGTTCACAAAACGTTGTCAGGCGAGGACGTCATCGCCGTGATTGAGGGAACCGAAGGACCCACGGTCGATGGCCGCGGTTATCTCGAGGCTGACTTCATCGCTGAACTTGAGGGGTATCACCGTACGGCGGTCGAGGCGCACAAGGTTGTGCACGAACGTCCGCCGGCCTTGCCGCAGATCCCCGAGCCTGTGGCCGCCATGCGTCTCGATTCATCCGAAAAGTAGCCCAGTCGCCGTTCACGGCTAGTGAGAACGCCTTAGGGTGGAGGTTGTGACAGCGAGTTTGTTCGATGTGGATCCACGGCGCTCCGGTGCGCCAATGGCCGTACGAATGCGGCCGCGTTCACTCGACGAACTTGTTGGCCAAAAGCATCTTTTGGCTCAGGGGAGCCCGCTTCGTCGTCTCATTGGAGCGTCTGCAGATCAGACGCAGTCGACGACTTCCATCATTTTGTGGGGGCCGCCAGGTACTGGAAAGACGACTCTTGCGACGTTAGTAAGCACGAGCACAGGGCGACGGTTCACCGAATTGTCAGCGGTGACTGCCGGAGTCAAGGATGTTCGCGAGGTGATCGACCGGGCACGTGATGCTTTGGCAATGAATGGCATTGGCACCGTCCTTTTTGTCGACGAAGTTCACCGGTTTTCCAAGACACAGCAGGATGCCTTGCTGCCTGCTGTGGAAAACGGTTGGGTGACATTAATCGCCGCAACCACCGAAAATCCGTCCTTCTCTGTCATTTCGCCGCTGCTGTCTCGTTCCCTATTGCTCACGTTGGCATCATTAACTGACGAAGACATTTCCGAACTGCTTGACCGTGCCGTTGTGGACTCGCGCGGCTTGAATGGTGCGGCGGAACTGTCTGACGATGCTCGAGATCATTTACTAAGGATCGCCGGGGGTGATGCACGTCGTGCGCTCACGAGTCTCGAGGCCGCGGCTGGGGCGGCTCTGGACGTGGGATCGCACGTCATCGACCTAGCAGCCGTCGAACGGGCAGTTGATCGGGCTGCACCACGCTACGACCGAGACGGGGACCAGCACTACGACGTGATCAGTGCCTTCATCAAGAGTGTGCGTGGATCCGACGTCGACGCAGCGCTGCACTATTTGTCCCGCATGATCGAGGCGGGTGAAGACCCACGTTTTCTCGCACGACGCTTAGTGATTCTGGCCAGCGAAGATATTGGGCTTGCAGATCCAAGCGCCTTACACATCGCCACAACGGCAGCCGATGCGGTCGCCTTCATTGGTATGCCCGAGGGTAAGTTCCCACTTGCCCAAGCCACGATCGCCCTCGCGCTTGCACCGAAGTCCAATGCGGTTGCGGTGGCCATTGGCTCGGCCCAAGATGATGTGCGAAAGGGGCTCATTGGACCGGTCCCACCACATGTGCGTGATTCGCACTATGCCCGAGCGGGCGAACTGGGCCATGGCGTCGGGTATATCTATCCGCACGACGTTCCTGGCGCCGTTGCTGAACAGGTGTACGGCCCGGATCAGTTGGGTCTGCGTCGTTACTATCGCCCGACTCGCTACGGTGCGGAGGCTCGATACGCCGACGTTCTCGACAAATTACGACAGGCCCTCGGACGGCAGATACCCAACGACGAACTCTGAGCGACGCCGGTAGGCTTAATTAGCGCTCGCAGTGTCGCGAGTGTCGTAGTTGGTCGCATATTCGAGAGGCTCTCATGGATTCCGCCGAGATTCGCAGTCGGTTCTTGCGTTACTTCAATGAGCGCGGGCACACCGTTGTTCCATCTGCATCGCTGCTGCTCGATGATCCGACCCTGCTGTTCGTTAACGCCGGAATGGTGCCTTTCAAGCCGTATTTCCTTGGTGAGGCGCCTCCACCGTACCCGCGGGCTACGTCTGTTCAGAAGTGTGTGCGCACACTAGACATCGATGAGGTTGGCAAGACAACCCGGCATGCGTCGTTTTTTCAGATGGCCGGAAACTTCAGTTTCGGAGACTACTTCAAGCAGGGTGCCATCCCCTTCGCATGGGAGTTGCTCACCGGATCTGAGTCTGACGGTGGTTTTGCCTTCCCCGAGGACAAGCTCTGGGTAACGGTCTATGACGATGATGACGAAGCGATTGATATCTGGCATCGAGTAGCCGGAATTCCTCTTGACCGCATTCAGCGTCGAGGACCAAAGGACAACTACTGGTCGATGGGTGTCCCCGGTCCTGGTGGCCCGTGCTCGGAGATCTACTACGACCGCGGCCCCGAACATGGCCGCGAGGGTGGTCCTGTTGCCGACGAGGATCGTTACCTCGAGGTTTGGAACCTCGTGTTCATGCAATACGAGCTGTCCGAGGTGCGGTCGAAGGAAGATTTCGACGTTCGCGGTGAACTTCCGGCCAAGAACATCGACACCGGTATGGGCTTAGAGCGTATGGCCGCCCTGCTGCAGGGTGTCGACAACATTTACGAGATCGACACCACGCGCAAAATCCTCGACCGGGCCACATCGATCACGGGCGCTCGCTACGGCGCTGACCCAGATGTGGACGTTCGACTTCGTGTTATCGCCGATCATGCGCGCACGTGCGCGTTCCTTGTAGCTGACGGTGTTCTCCCCGGTAATGAGGGACGTGGATATGTCCTGCGTCGCATCATGCGTCGAGTCATCCGCAATATGCGAATCCTCGGTGGCCCTGATCAGGTCATGGAAGAACTGATCGATGCGTCAATCGAGGCCATGGGGCCGCAGTACCCGGAGTTGAATTCTGAAGCCGGACGTATCCGCACAATTTGTGCGACCGAAGAGGCAGCCTTCCTATCGACCCTTCGCACTGGGACGACGATTTTCGAATCGGCCGTTACGGACGTACGCGCATCAGGTGGTTCTCAACTCGCTGCGGCAGAGGCGTTTGCGTTGCACGACACATATGGATTTCCAATTGACCTCACACTTGAAATGGCCGCCGAAAAGGGTCTCGAGGTCGACCACGACGGTTTCCGTCGACTTATGGGTGAGCAGCGCGACCGTGCAAAGGCAGATGCCAAGCAGCGCAAGTCTGGGCTTACCAACACGACCGTTTACCGCGATGTTATGGACGCGTCCGGACTGACCTCTTTCGTTGGCTACGACGAGGTTGTTAGTGAAGCCACGCTGCGTGGGCTACTCGTGGATGGGCAGGGCGTGCAAAGCGCCCGCGCTGGCCAGCAGGTAGAGGTTGTGCTTGATCGCACGCCGTTCTATGCAGAGGGCGGCGGACAGTTGGCTGACGCCGGACGAATCGCACTTGCTGATGGTTCAGTGATCGAGATCGCCGACGTACAGCAGCCAGTTCCCGGTCTCTACGTGCACCGCGGCCGTGTTCTTGAAGGTGAAGTAGCAGTCGGTACAGCAGTAATCGGCTCGGTGGACCTAGAGCGCAGGCGCGCCATCTCACGTGCCCACACGGCAACTCACATGGTGCACAAGGCATTTCGCGAGGCGCTCGGTGAGACGGCAACGCAGATGGGTTCGGAGAACTCACCTGGACGATTCCGGTTCGATTTCCCGTTGGCGGGAGCTGTGCCGCCGTCAGTTCTGAACGATGTTGAGCAGCATGTCAATGAGGTTCTGGCACAGGATCTAGCAGTGCATGCCGACATCATGTCCCAAGAGGAAGCTCGCGCGGCGGGTGCCATGGCGCTATTCGGTGAGAAGTATGGAGATCGGGTTCGCGTCGTGTCTGTGGGCGACTGGGCTAAGGAGTTATGCGGCGGTACGCATGCGCAGCGTTCGGGCCAGATCGGACTGATTAAGTTTCTGTCCGAAGGCTCGATCGGCGCGGGAGTCCGACGTGTTGAGGCGCTCGTTGGCGTGGACGCGTACAAGTTCCTTGCACGAGAGCACCTCATCGTGGCGCAGTTAGCGGACACCGTGAAGGCCCGCCCGGACGAATTGGCCGAACGCATCGACACCATTCTGTCGCGTCTGAAAGATGCGGAGAAGGAAATCGCCGTCATGAAATCTGCATCGCTGGTGGCTAACCTTGATGGCCTTATCGGCCTGGGTGAGACGTATGGTGATGCACGGATTTGGACGTTCCAGGCTCCTGATGGAACCGATGCCCAGGGCTTGCGTGAGTTGATCAATAAGTCAATTGAGACGGTTCGTCGCGAGATTCCATCAGTGATCGTTGGGTCAGCAATGGCCGACGGCAAGGTGTCGCTCATGGTGGGCACAAATGCCAAAGGCCGCGAGGTCGGGCTCAAGGCCTCCGACGTACTCAAAGCGGCACTCCCGGCGATCGGTGGTCGTGGCGGGGGCAAGGATGATGTAGCGCAAGGCGGCGGCACCGATGCATCCGGCCTCGAGGCCGCCTTTATCGCGGCGCGCGAGACGGTGCGCGCAACGGTAGGCGCGTGAGCGAGAGCTTTAGGCGGGGTATCCGCATCGGGCTCGACGTCGGCAGCGTCCGTGTCGGTGTTGCGCGTACCGATCCGGATGGAATCCTCGCTGTACCGGTCGCAACGGTCAAGCGTTCGACCAAACAACGTGATCTGGCCGAGATCGTGGCTATCGTCGCCGAGTACGAACCCTTGGAACTAGTGGTCGGTTTGCCCATTGGGTTAGCTGGCGCGCACGGCCCGGCGGTGCAAGCGGCCACCGATTACGCACGTGATCTACGTAACGCCCTAGCCGGGAACCACATCGACCTGCCTATTCGTCTGATTGACGAGAGAATGAGCACTATGCAGGCGACCCGCCAATTGCAGTCTGCTGGTAGGGACGCTCGAAAAGGACGTAACGTTATAGATCAGGCCGCTGCTGTCATCATTGTTCAGCAGGCCGTCGATCAGGAGCGCGCAACGGGGTTACCGCCAGGCGTACTACTGGCCGCTGACGATCTGATGAAGACAGATAAACGAGATTAGGGACTGACATGAGCCAACTGGGCTTGCGGATGACGTACGACGATCCGCCGAAGGGTGGGAAGCACGCGGGTGTCGCTCGCTCCACAGTGCTCCCCATCATTGGTTCGCTGGTGGCTCTTGGTCTCGTCGCGCTCATGGCCATTGTCGGGATTCGGGCTGTTG
This sequence comes from uncultured bacterium, assembly GCA_903826575.1. Lineage (GTDB taxonomy): Bacteria > Actinomycetota > Actinomycetes > S36-B12 > CAIYMF01 > Longivirga. The sequence goes on along the minus strand of CAIKEU010000043.1, from coordinate 10,178 downwards.
CTGGTGGCCCGAACGACTATGAAGGTGATGGGAGCGGCACGGTCAGTGTCGTCGTCAATCCCGGGGACTCGATTCGTCAGATCGGAAAGACGCTTGCCAGTGCCGGTGTTGTAGCCACCTCTGACGCTTTTGTTACCGCTGCACAAGGTGACTCACGTTCATCGGGTATCGCTCCAGGGACGTACAACCTGCGCTCGGGGATGAGTGCACAGTCGGCCATTAGTCTGCTGCTTGATCCGACGGCGCGTGACGTGAAGCGCCTAGTCATTCCTGAGGGCTGGCGAGCAGACAAGATCCTGACGACAGCGTCCAAGGTGACCGGACTACCGTTGGCCGACTTGAAGGCGGCGTATGGGCATGCCTCTGACCTTGGATTACCCAAATACGCGAATGGCAATGCCGAGGGATTCCTGTTCCCTGCCACCTACGAATTCGGACCCAAGGCCACTGCCGACGATGTCATCAAGGCAATGATCAAGCGCTTCAATAAGGAAGCAGCCAGCATCAATATTGAATCGGCAGCGGCCGCACGCGGGCTCACTCCGCTAGAACTGGTGACCATGGCCAGCATTTTGGAAGTAGAAACGCCGCCCGCCGTCTATGACAAGGGTGCCCGGGTATTGTCGAACCGACTCGACAAGCACATGCGGTTGCAGCTCGACTCCACGGTCAACTACGCACTCGGGACTCAAGATCTCCAGCTGTCGGCCGAACAGCTGAATACCGACTCGCCCTACAACACGTACAAGCACAAGGGTTTGCCACCAGGGCCTATTGGCTCGCCTGGCGACGCGGCGCTACAGGGCGCGCTCAATCCTGCCAAGGGTGATTGGCTCTACTTCCTCACAACTGACCCGGCAACACAGACGACGGAATTCGCCACTACCTACGACGAATTCCTAGCGCTCAAGCGCAAGTACCAGGCGAATGTCGGATAGTTCTGTCCGTCGCGCCGCAGTACTTGGGCACCCGATTAACCACTCGCTCTCACCGGTTATTCACCGTGCAGCATACGAGTTGCTGGGTCTTCCGTGGATTTATGAGCGCATCGACGTAACGACGCAGCAACTTGCCGACTGGGTGTTATCGCGGGGCCCCGAATGGGTGGGCGCATCGTTGACGATGCCACTGAAGTCCGATGTTCTCCCGCTGTGCGACGATCTGGACGAACTGGTAGTGGCCACAGGTGCGGCGAACACGGTTATCTTTTCTGAGGGCGGACGCCGCGGATTCAACACTGATGTTCACGGAATGGTCGCGGCAGTAGCTGAGATCGGCTGTGAACGAGCATCGTCGGTATTGGTCATCGGTGCCGGCGCAACGGCGCGCTCAGCCGTCGCGGCTGCCGCCCAGCTCGGTGCAGAACGAGTAGACGTGCTTGCTCGCCGCCCAGAGGCATGCGATGGGATCGTGGCGACCGCTAAGGCGATAGGCGTAGCGGCTCGAGTTATCCCGTGGACGGATTCTGATGTGGATCTGAGCCATGAGTTGGTCATCAGTACGGTTCCGGTCGGCGCTGCAGATGCGATTTCTCATGCGGTACCGTCGCAGCCCGGCATCCTCCTGGACGTCGTTTACCAATCGTGGCCGACCCCACTCGCGCGAGCATGGCAGGCGCAAAAGGGCCGATCGGCATCCGGGCTTGAGATGCTGCTCCACCAAGGCATCGAGCAAGTCGCACTGATGACAGGCCAGCACGTTGCCCCCGCCGCCATCCGTCCTCGGCTTACCTCCGCCTTAGCTGACGCGGCGTCTACCTGACATCTGCCGTTTGGGTTTGTCGACGGCCGCTGGCTCAAGACTGGCGTACATGCGGTCGAAAGCATTGGGAGCGGGTTACCTGACCCGCGACTAGACGCGAGGTGCGCAATGTCCGAATGTGGCTCAGCGAGCCGTGGCGAGCAACTCCAAACGGCGCTGGCGGACCTGCTGGTACAGGTGGGTGAGTTGGAGGCCGCGGCCGTCGTGAGTTTCGACGGTCTGCCGATGGCGAGTGTGTTGCCCGACGGCATGAACGAGGACCGGGTTGCGGCGATGTCGGCTGCCCTGCTGAGTCTCGGCGAGAAGGCGGCTCAGGGTCTCGGCAGGGGAGATCTGTCACAGGTTTTCGTCGAAGGTGAGCATGGGACGGTATTCCTCGTCGCCTGCGAATCGGAGGCAGTTCTCGTTGCGGTCGCGGCGCTGGGAGCAAAGTCCGGCCTCGTCCTATACGAGATTCGCCGCTCAGCCACCGTGATAGCTGGCATCTTGGCGGCGTCGACAGCGGGGGAATTCTCGTGGGCAGCGCATCCAGTCCCACCTAGCGTGGAGTTCGAGCAGGCCATTGCCGATGCGCAAGCAGCATACGAAGCACATCGTGCTGAAACGTCGATCTTCCAGCGGATGACGCAAACCCTGCCCGCAACAGATATGAACGTTGTTTACACACCGCTGCCCGTTCCACCCTTGCACTCCGCGCAGGATGCCTATCGGTCAGTGGAGAGCGAGTTCCGGTCGCAACCCGATGAAGCACCGTTACGTGAGGCGAACATCGACTCCATCCGGTGGAACGGTGAGCAGGCACAAACATGGGATGCGATCTAACGACATGACCGCAATGATTGTCAGCCAGGTTGGGAGGTCCGGACATGAAATTGGAAGGCTCCCTTGACGCGTTTGGGCTAGCTGACGTGTGTTCGCTGTTAGCGTCGACACGTAAGTCAGGCGCTTTGGAACTGACGAAGGCCCTAGGTTCGAGCCGTCCGACTCGCGGCGTGGTGTGGTTCCTTGACGGTCAGATTTGTGGCGCAAGCGCCGATCTCAATCGACAAAATCTCGCACGCAGAATCATTGGGTCAGGTGCCGTCGACGATACGGCCCTGCGCCATGCGATCGCCCGAGTGGTAGCCGGCGGTACCGGCGTCGCCCGAGCCCTGCTTGAATCCGGCGCCGTGGATGCGCAGGTGGTACGTCAAGCCGCGAGTGAGCAAGTCACTGACGCAATGTCTGAGTTGCTGACGTGGTCAGACGGCGAATTTGCCTTCAACGCCGATCACAGCGACCCTGATGATGTCGGAGTCCTGGTCGCCGTGCAGGACGCCCTGTCATCCGCCCACGAGCGACATGGGCAGTGGTCCCAGCTTCACAGCGCCATCAGTAGTCATGATTCGGTGCTTGCGCTGGCCCCCGGTGTGGCTGCCGATCCGACAGTCACGCGTGACGAATGGGCCGTCATGGCTCTCGTTGATGGTCGTCGCAGCGTTCAAGAGCTCGCCGAAATCACCGGCACAGGCCTGTTTGGTGTCACATCCACGTTGGCGGGGCTGGTACAGCGTGGATTGCTGACCGTTAAGGATCCAACGTCTCCGGACTACGTAGCATGCCTTGAACGTCGATTCGCAATGCTTATGTCGATTGAAGATGCGCCATCCGGAACACGTTCGAAGGTGGTTCCGCCCGCATCGCCCCCAGCTCCCGGCGGTCTGGGAGTCAGCACCTTCGCCGCGATGAGTGCGAGACCATCGTCAGACAGGTCCGTAGGCGGGAGCACGCGAGATGTCGCCTTGGACGCGGTTCGCGCGTCTTCACGGTCGCACGATTCGAGTAGCCAAGACGAGGCGGCGTCAGTCGGTTGGGATGTTTCTGGTGCGTCTATGTCCATGGCCGTGCCACTGCCCGGGGGTCTGGGCAGTCAGGTAATTGCCGCGCAGGGACTCTCACACGATCACTCCGGCTTTGAGCGCAGCGGTGGTCAGGTCCAAACAGCTACGGCGCCGGCGAACTATGCAGCGGAGCTTCTCAAGCGGGATCCGGCGATGAATCGTACGTTGCTCTTGCGCCTTATCGCCGGCGTGCGAGGCCTGTGATGAATCCGCGACGGGCCAAAAGGCACGGGAGCAAAGCTGTCAAAGTTGTTGTGACCGGCCCATTCGCTGCCGGAAAGACAACGCTGATCAGGACTATCAGCGAAATCACCGTCCTTTCAACCGAGCGTGGGATCAGTGATGACTCGCGCGACGTGAAGTCTGAAACCACCGTCGCTATGGACTTTGGTCGAATCACGATCGACAGTGACTTGGTGCTTTACCTGTTCGGGACACCAGGGCAGGCCCGATTCGACTTCATGTGGGAAATCCTCAGCGACGGAATGCTTGGGTTCGTTCTCGTTGTCGATACTCAGGATCCGAGTAGTTTTACTGATGCGGCAAACATTCTGCGCTCGTTCACCGACTTGGCCAATGTGCCTTTTGTCGTCGCTGCAAATCGGTGCGACACCATTGACCCTGTAACCGAACATGCAATTCGACAGACATTGATGCTCGGCTTATCGACGCCGATCGTGGCGTGCAATGTGACGGATAAGGAATCGGTCAAAACCGTCCTGCTCGCGTTGCTTTTTGGTGTGCTCGACCATATTGAGGCCTACACCACGAGCGGGGCAGGTCGATGACTACTGGATTGCCGTATCTCGCTGTCCCACACGTATCGAGTGCGGGTGGCACATTGGTGGCCGCTGCGATAGACGTAGTGACGGCAGCCGTGGTCGCCGACAACCCCGCCGAGGATGCTTTGAAGCAACCGCATTCTCATCATGTCCAGTTGTGTTTCGCCGACGGATCATGTGTGTCGCTGCCGGACACGGCTTCAGCCGCTACGGCGTTGCGCACCGTGGCCGCTGCACTAGTCGGAGAGTCGCCACTTTGAGGTGCGGATGGCTTTAGAAGTGCGCCCAATCTGCCGAACAGGTGACTAGGACGTTTTCTGACGTTCGTCGGCATGCGTGGTGAAAGGTGCGATCGTGAAGCAACTAGGTGACATCCTGATTGAAGGGCGTCTGGTTTCACCTGAGCAGTTGGCATTCGCGGTCAGCGAGCAGGAACGTCTCGGCCGCAGTCTCGGGCGGATTTTGGTCGATCAGGGTGTCCTGAGCGAATCTCAGTTGGTAGCAGCACTGGCTACGCAGATCGGCATGCGATTTGTTGATTTGGGGGAGTTCGCGGTCGATATGACGGCGATCGGCCGCGTGCCTGGGCACGTTGCTCGGCGGCATACGGCGATCCCAATCGGTTTTGACGAGGGGAAATTGCTCGTCGCGATGGCCGATCCGGCAAATGTTTTTGCGATCGACGACATCAAATCCATCGCCTCCGCCATGGGGCATATCGATGTGCGTCCCGTGGTTGCCACCCGGGCCGATGTTCTCGCCGCGATTGACAGGTATTACCGCGCGGGCGATGAACTCGATGACCTGAGCAGTGAACTGGATCTGGTGGATGCGCAAGATGAAGACTTATCCAAGGTTAAAGAGATCACCGAGGACGCCCCCATCGTTCGGTACGTTAATCTCCTGATCACGCAGGCGATTCAGGATCGGGCCTCAGATATTCACCTCGAACCAACCGAATTCGACTTACGCGTTCGCTACCGAATTGATGGTGTGCTACATGAGGTGATGCGCTCGCCGCGTTCCATCCAAGCTGGCGTGATCAGCCGATTAAAGATCATGTCCGACATCAATATTGCAGAGCGTCGAATTCCCCAAGACGGTCGACTGTCTGTCACCACGAACGGTCGCAAGGTTGATTTGCGCGTGGCCACTCTTCCCACTGTGTGGGGCGAGAAGGTTGTCATGCGCATCTTGGACAACTCTACTGCTCGGCTGGACCTGTCCGATCTCGGTTTCTCACAACACAACTATTCGATCTTCGAACAGTCGTTTACCAAGCCGTACGGCATGATCCTAGTGACCGGACCAACCGGATCGGGTAAGTCGACGACCTTGTATGCCACGCTCAACGTGGTCAACCGACCCGAGGTCAACATCATCACCGTTGAAGATCCGGTCGAGTATCGACTGCCTGGAATCAACCAAGTGCAGGTAAATCCGAAGGCTGGCCTGAGTTTTGCGTCAGCGCTTCGCTCGATTTTGCGTTCGGACCCGGACATCGTCCTCATCGGTGAGATCCGGGATCATGAGACAGCTCAGATCGCAGTGGAAGCCTCTCTCACCGGTCACCTCGTGCTCTCGACACTGCACACCAACGATGCGCCCAGTGCCATTACGCGGTTGACGGAAATGGGTATAGAGCCATTTCTCGTGGGCTCCTCAGTTGACTGTGTTCTGGCCCAACGGCTGGCTCGTCGGCTGTGTTCAAAATGCAAGGAGCCATACACGCCAACATCGGAACAGTTGACAGCAATTGGCTACCAATTTACTGACACCACAGCCCCAACCTTTTACCGTCCGGTCGGCTGTACGAATTGCTCGAGAACTGGTTACAAGGGTCGTCTCGCTCTGCACGAAGTGATGGCGGTGAGCGAAGAAATCGAACGAATGACCGTTGAACGTGAAAGTGTCAGTTCGATCACCCAGGTCGCCATCGAAAACGGGATGATCACCCTGCGCCAAGACGGATTGGCCAAGGCCGCCCAGGGAGTTACCTCCCTAGATGAAATCTTCCGAGTTGTCGCTTAGCGCAAACACCTATCGACCGGCGGCTAGATGCGTCGATGTTCGAGCGAAAAGGCTCAAGCCTAGATCTCCATAGGCCGATGTCGGATGTGAGAAAGGTGCGACTGCACCTGCACTACGGAGGAGATCCACGTGGAAGCCAGACCGGACGTCGACACTCCTGAGCAGTTCTTTGCCGCGTCCGGGTACGCAGCGCAGATACCGCCAGTTCCCGTCACCGAGGTGTACGTCCCACAGGCCGCTTCGCCGCAGGAATGGGTTCCTGCGCCGGCCGAACCGCTGATCGAGTCTTATGTTTCTCAGTCGGTCGCTCCAGCCATTGATGTATACACGCCGGTCGCTGCTGAGGCCGCGCCCGTTGTCTACGCTCCGCAGCCGGTCCTGCCCGAACCGATCGTCGCCCTGCAGGAGGCTATTCCCGCTGTAATGTCGAGTCTCACCTCTCGGGCCACTACTGAGCAGACCGTGCAGAGCGACGATATGTCTCTCGTCGACGTGCTGACAGTAATGCTCGATCGAGGGGCGTCGGACCTGCACCTCACGGTGAGCGCACATCCAACGATTCGACTGTCCGGTGCGCTAGTCCCACTCGACGAGTTTCCAGTGCTTGTTGCTCCGGTGATTCAACGAGTCATGATGTCGATCCTGACGCAGGCGCAGCGGGAAAAGTTTGAAGAGGAACTTGAACTCGACTTTGCCTATTCACTTCCAGGACGCGCTCGATTTCGTGTGAATCTCTATCGCCAGCGGGACGCCGTCGGGGCCGCCTTCCGCGTTATCCCATACGAAATCAAGTCACTCGAGAGCTTGGGTATTCATTCAAGCATTGGAAATTTCGCAGCTCTGCCACGTGGATTTGTTCTTGTCACTGGGCCAACGGGCTCGGGCAAAAGCACGACTCTTGCGGCCCTGGTCGATCTGGCCAATCGCACGCGAACAGATCACATCATGACCGTTGAGGATCCGATCGAGTTTCTTCACAAGCACAAGAACTGCATCGTTAATCAACGCGAAGTCGGAGAGGACACGTGGTCTTTCTCGAGTGCTCTCAAGCACGTTCTTCGTCAGGATCCAGACATCATCTTGGTCGGCGAAATGCGTGACCTTGAAACGATTCAGGTTGCTCTGACAGCTGCGGAGACGGGCCACCTCGTGTTTGCCACGCTGCACACACAGGACGCGGCCCAGACAATCGATCGCATCATTGACGTCTTCCCACCGCACCAGCAGCAACAGGTGCGACAGCAACTTGCTATGTCGTTACAAGGTGTCGTGTGTCAGACCTTATGTAAGCGCTCAGACGCTCAAGGACGGGTTGTGGCTACTGAAGTGCTGGTCGTCACTCCCGCGATCAGAAATCTGATTCGCGAGGGTAAGACCCATCAGATCTATTCGGTCATGCAGGCCGGCGCCGCACACGGAATGCACACCCTTGATCAGAGCCTGGCCGACCTCGTTAAGGAGCGAAAGATCACCTACGAACAGGGCCTGGATAAGTGTCATCACGTTGAGGACTACAGCCGACTTTGCGGTCGGGCATAGGAAGGTTGAGACGTCATGGCAGCGACGGCGACATATGAGTATTCGGTTCGTGATCGTGCGGGCAAGGTTGTAACTGGAAAGATCGAAGCAGATTCGCAGGCTGCGGTTGCGAGCAAGCTCAAGAGCATGGGTTATGCACCCATGAAGATCACCGAACAGCGATCCAACGGGCTTAAAACGGAAATCGAACTCCCAAAGCTGGGGGCACCGGTCAAACTGAAGGAACTATCGATCTTCAGCCGGCAGTTCGCGACCATGATTAATGCTGGACTCTCAATGCTCCGTGCGCTGTCGATCCTCGAAGAGCAACAGCCGAACAAGAAGTTCGCTCTTGTGATTGGTGAGATTCGCGCCCGCGTCGAGGCTGGCTCGTCGTTGTCGGTCAGCATGGCTGAACATCCTCGGTTTTTTCCCCCACTCATGGTCAACATGATTCGTGCCGGTGAAGTTGGGGGATTCCTCGACAAGGTCCTTGTGCAGATCGCCGACAACTACGAAGCAGAGGTCAAGCTTCGCGGCAAAGTGAAATCAGCGATGACGTATCCGGTCGCCGTACTTGTTATGGCAGTGGTCTTGTGTACCGGCATGCTGTTATTTGTAGTGCCGACATTTGCCGGATTATTCGACAGTCTCCACGGCACGCTTCCATTGCCGACGCGAGTTTTGGTCACACTGTCAAACATTCTCAAGGTCGGTTTCATCCCGATAACGCTGCTCACCATTATCGGATTTGTGGTGTGGATGCGCGTGCGTCATCGGGAAGGTGTTCGCAACGTCGTAGATCCCATGAAACTTAAGTTGCCTATTTTTGGTGCGCTGTTTCAAAAGATTGCGTTGGCTCGCTTCTGTCGCAATCTCGGGACCATGCTGTCGTCCGGTGTTCCCATCCTGCAAAGCCTAGACATTGTGGCTGACACATCAGGCAACGTTGTCGTCGCCAAGGCAGTGCGTGAGATTCAGGACAGTGTCCGAAAAGGTGAAAGTCTAACCGAGCCGCTGAGCCAGCACAGCGTGTTCCCATCGATGGTGGTTCAGATGCTTGCCGTTGGCGAGGACACGGGTGCGCTTGATCACATGTTGGGCAAGATTGCCGAGTTCTACGACGAAGAAGTCAACACGATGACCGAGCAGATGACTGCCCTGATCGAACCAATCATGATCGCTGTGCTGGGTGGACTGGTCGGATCCATGATCGTCGCTCTGTACATGCCCATCTTCAGCATCTTTGATCTCATTGGCGGACAAACTAAGTAGCTGGCTGACGCGCGGCGTCGCGGTAGCCCCGCGAAAAAGTTCAAGAATGGCTCAAGGTCGGTCGATCACCTAGGTGTACTGGAGGCGTCATAGCCTCCACAACTAGGGGGAGGGCTCGTCCCATGTTCGTTCGAATCCGCAAGGCCACACAGAATTCAGAGCAGGGCTTCACCCTGATCGAACTTCTCGTCGTGATGATCATCATTGGCATTCTTGCCGCTATCGCGATCCCGACCTTCTTGAATCAGCGCAAGAACGGTTACCGCACCCAGCTCAAGGCTGACCTGAAGAACGCCGCAACTGCCGTTGAATCGTCCGCAGTGGACAAGAATGGTGACTACACAGCCATTGGCCTGACCACCACGTACGCGGCACTGCCTGGCACGATGCCGTACTCGTCATCTGCCGGTAACACCATCACCGCCAAGTCCGTGACTAATGGTTATTGCGTGCAGGGTGTCAACAGCAACCTCACCGGTGAGACCTGGTACTTCAGCAAGGCAGACGGCGTGCCGGTAGACGGATCCACCACGCCACCGACGGGCTGCTAACACAGTTGGCGCATAGCGGATCGCTGGCTACGGGCCGGCGATCCGCTCTTGTGCGCAGCGCAATCCTCCTGCTGGGCCAACTGGGTGAACTGCTACAGGGTTTCAGCCCAAGATATTCAAGATCTGTCAAAGGCCGGCCGAAAACCCTCATGTCAAACAAAAGACGGGGATTCGACAACAACGCAGTTTCCGTAAAAGGAATCCACAGAGTTGCCTGAGAACCGGTCATCAGTGAAGGAGACAGGGCGATGCTCGCTCGCATTCGCAAGGCCACGCAGAACTCAGAGCAGGGCTTCACCCTGATCGAACTTCTCGTCGTGATGATCATCATTGGCATTCTTGCCGCTATCGCGATCCCGACCTTCTTGAATCAGCGCAAG
>CAIKEU010000042.1 GCA_903826575.1 uncultured bacterium | reverse complement strand
TATTCTGCCGCGTACTCGTACAAAGTGATCGGTCAGCCGATCACAGCAAACGCGCCCGCAGCCTTTCCGACGTTGCCAACAACCAAGTGCTCCAACGGCTCTGCGGCGCGCGCTCTCTTGCGTGATTCAGGAACAGCTGGCGTAGTCAGCATGGAGTGGGTCTGCCCGATTGGGTTCAGCGATAAGTTCGAGTACTCCGGGGCGCTGTCGACCATCACGCGCATGAATGCGGCTGCACTCACATACTCGGCAGACGACGGTGAATCAACGACGATGCTGACCCCGACGAAATCGACAGACCCGTGTCAGGCCGCACTCGCTGCATCCTCGACCGGCGCGCAGTGCGAGATATGGGTGCCTGACGTTCAATCCGAGGCGTACGCCGCGTCCGTTGCGACAACCTACGGATGGCATATCGGTTTGTGGCGACTGGGCCGCGAAGATCAGCGGATCTGGGACCTGCCGTTATTCGCTCCGGCCAGCGGAGGTGTCAGTTAGGCATTGCGGCGAGAGGCTAAGCCTCGTCGCCGCAACGTCTCGGCCGCGCTTCACCATGATCAAGACGAGGCACTCAGATCGACGCGTAGGATGTCGCGAAAGTGTCGGGCTGAAGTGACAGGATGGTGCCGGTACACGACCGACTGCGCAGCTGATCTGGATGGTTATTAATGTCTTGGTATCGACCTCACGGCACGTTGGCTACCACTGAGACGCTCGCCACGGTTACTCCGTCCGACGCCGGCTGGACGTACAGTGGCATGTACGTTGTAGAGCTTGAAGCCGGCCCGTGGGAGCACAAGCTCACTGGAGTTGAGGGCGTCATAGTCCCTTTGTCTGCGCAGGATCTGCTGGTCATGATCGACGGAACAGCATGGAACTTACGCGGCCGAGGCGGTGTGTTCGAAGCGGTGTCCGATTGGATCTATGTGCCGGTCAATTCGCATCTAACTATCAGTGGGGCGTCAGGCGAGGTCGCGCTGTGCACGGCCGTAGCCGAAGAAGTGCACCCAGTTGTTTACACGCCGGCAGAGGATGTCCGCGTAGAGATTCGCGGTTCAGGACTGTCAACGCGTCAGGTGACCAATATCGCCACACCCGATTCGTTCACTGGGGCGCACAAGATCAACGTGTGTGAAGTCCTAACCCCGGGAGGCAACTGGTCGTCGTGGCCGCCTCACCGACATGACGGAATAACCGACTGCCCCACGACGAATGAAGAGATCTATTACTTCCGGCTGGGCCGCGGCGACGGGCCGCACGGCGATCCCGCTGCCACCGGCCTCTTCCACGTGTACACGGTGGACGGTCGAGTTGACGAAACCGTGTCGTTACGCGACGGCGATATCTACCTCGTGCCCGAGGGATATCACGGGCCCACTGTTGCGCCGCCGGAGTACCCCATGTACTTCCTCAATGTCCTCGCTGGTCCCGGCGAGGAACGCACCATGTCGTTCTGTGACGATCCTGATCATCATTGGATCCGTGACTCATGGATGTCACAAACCACCGATACGCGTTGCCCGATGACTTCAGCGAAAGGCCGAGTCGGCTCATGACTACCGTGCGAATAACCTGCGCCGAAGCGATCATTCGCTACCTCATCGCTCAACGCATTGAGATTGATGGCCAAGAACAGCCCTTGTTTCCTGGCGTGATGGGCATCTTCGGGCACGGAAACGTCACCAGCCTCGGACATTCGCTTGAACAACATCGCGATGAGATCCCTGTGTATCGGGGTCAAAACGAACAGGGGATGGGTCTGGCAGCGGCCGCATTCGCTAAGGCCACCAGACGTCGTCAAATCCTGATCTGCACCTCGTCAGTTGGCCCTGGTGCGACGAACATGGTCACGGCAGCGGGCGTGGCGATGGCTAACCGACTCCCCGTCCTTTTCATCAGCGGCGACACATTTAGCTCACGGCTTCCCGACCCGGTACTTCAGCAGGTTGAGCACTTTGGATCCCCATCAACCTCGGTAAACGACGCATTTCGTCCAGTCGTGCGCTACTGGGATCGCATTACCGATCCAGCGCAAGTCCTGTCCTCGCTACCTCACCTCGTTGGCATGATGCTCGACCCCGCCGAGTGCGGTCCAGCCTTCCTTGGCCTACCGCAGGATGTTGCGGCGAAGGCTTACGACTATCCAACAGAGTTCTTCACTAAGCGGGTTCGAACAGTGCCGCGCTCACGAGCCGACGAAGAAGATCTAGCAACGGCCGCGCACCTCATTCGCAGTTCCAAGCGCCCGGTTGTGATCGCTGGCGGCGGGGTCCACTACTCGCTTGCCGAGCACGTTCTTGCCGCCGTGGCCCAGCGCCACGGCTTACCTGTTGTCGAAACCGTGGCCGGTAAATCTTCCCTGCTTGCGACACACCCGTCCTACTCCGGTCCACTCGGCGTCACGGGTGCTGCAGCGGCCAATGCTGTTGTTACGCAGGCAGATCTCGTGATCGCTGTTGGCACCCGACTTCAAGATTTCACCACCGGATCATGGACGCTGTTTTCCTCCGATACTCAATTCGTGAGTATCAATGCTGCACGCTTTGACGCGTTAAAGCATGGTGCCGTCGCTGTCGTTGGCGACGCACGAGAGACGCTCGATGAGCTATCAACTCTTCTAGACGATTGGCGTACCACAGATGAGTGGGCCGCACATGCGGCCAAGTGCCGGACCGACCTTGATGAGTTCATCTCCGATCGCATCGCTGATGATGGTGCACTTCCTCTCAGCTATGCGCAGGTAGTCGGCGCGGTACACCGAGTCGCCGCGGATGACGATTACGTCCTGACCGCCGCAGGTGGACTACCCGGAGAGCTGAACATCAATTGGAAAAGCAAAGGCGTCGCCACCTTCGATTGTGAATACGGTTTTTCGTGCATGGGCTACGAGATTTCAGGTGCCTGGGGTGCCGCCATGGCCAGACCCCAGGCGCAAACCTTCGCACTGGTTGGTGATGGCTCCTACCTAATGTTGAACAGCGATATCTACGCGTCAATCCTTTCCGGACACAAGTTCATTTTGGTTGTGTGCGATAACGCGGGCTTCGCCGTCATTGAGCGGCTTCAAGTCGGGCAGGGCGGCAACTCGTACAACAACATGCTTCGCGATTCAGTAGGGCCAGGGTCGGACGTGCGCGTCGACTTTCGCGCGCATGCAGCTGCGATGGGCGCTCACGCCGCTGAGGTATCCACTCTCAACGAACTCGCTGACGCCTTGATCGTTGCACGGACCCACAAGCGAACGAGCGTCATCGTCGTCAAAGTTCGCGAGAGCGACTGGACCGAGGGTGGCGCATTCTGGCAGGTCGGAGTGCCCGAGGTTAGCGACTTAGAAACCGTTAAAGCCGCGCGTTCTTCTATGGACTCCGCACTCCTAGCGCAACGTCGCGGTGTCTAGGCTCTCCTAATCGGGACTGGGTACCGTAACGTCGCGTACAAATGCCTCGAGCTCGTTAGTCGCGGTAAGGAATTGTCGCAACGTTCGGGCTGTCGCACCGTAGCCAAGGAATTCGTCGACGGTCATTCCGTCAGGATCATAGGCGCGACGGAAATCGGGCAGGTTTTCATAGAGAGCGGCGACGATTTTCGGATCAACGGGATCATCGATTCTGCTGACGGCTCCGATACCGCTGTTGTTGATGCGTTGCTGCCAGGCAAAGGGTGGAGAGATGACGACGTTGCCACCGACAAACTCACTCCAGTGCATGTGATTACGGAATGCGGCTGAGAGCAAGCGCGTGCGATATCCACGTTCGGTGAAAATCGCATACGCGCGCTTGAAGGCAGCAACTCCAGCCCACTCGTAGTACCCCGGATCGATCGAGATTTGGGCCCTCTCGCCCACGACTTTCATCCAGTCATCGAGCCGCCCCACCATGATGGTGCACACCGGACCCATGCTGCTGATCTCGAGGCCAGCAGCAGCTCGCCGATCAAGACCTCGCTCAACCGCTTCAGCGACCGCGATCGTCTGCGGAACCGTGAATGAGACGGTTGCATTGATCGAGACACCGCTAAACGTTGCTTCCTCTATCGCGGCCACACCGGCGCTCGTGACGGGAAGTTTCACGATGATGTTCGGTGCTAACTGGGAGAACTCGACCGCTTGCGCAACCATCGCATGAACATCTCTGTGCAGCCGCGGATCTGTCTGCACTGAAAGTCGTCCGTTAATCCCTTGATGCTCCTCGAAGGCTGGCATCAGGAGTTCGGCCGCTCGTATGGATAGTTCACGAACCATGGCCCAGCCCACGTCGGAATCGGTTGCCGACGGATTCTTCGCGCTATAGGTGCCGATACGATCACGCCACAAAGGTGCATCCGCCTTCAAAGCAGTAAGCGCGATAACGGGGTTGCACGTAGCCCCAACAGCACCCCACGTTAGCGCCTGCCCGAGTTCTAGCGGATCGGCCGAATCATTCCACAAGCAGGTAGGAGTTTGGGTACCCATAACTAGGAAAGGAGAAGTCACCATGTGCGTGACCGTATCAGGAAGGATCGTGAACGAGGCGCGGATCTGCCATCCCGATTTCAGGATAGATCGGCGCGGGAAAATCACTAACGATGTCGATGGCTCGGCCTTCACGTGCTGACTGTTGGGCGGCCAGCATGATTTCAAGCACGTGGTACGAGTGCTCCGGACGCGTAATGGTTGGTGCATCTTGCTGAATGGAGTCGATGAGGTGATTGATGCCATCCGCCCACGGCCAATTCGGCGCTGTCTCGTCAAATGATTCCCAACAGTTGGCCTCGTTACGCCACTGTTCGAATCCGCGTGGAGCCCAGTCGTCTCCGAACATATTCATTGATCCCGAGAGACCAAAGAGCTCGATTGCCGGCGCATGGCCGTACTTCTGAATTGTGAATCCCGTCGTCACCGAGCCATAGACCTCGTTGCCGAAATCCAATAGAACGTGGGCATTGTCGTCGACTTCAACTTTCATCATTTCCCCGTCGACCACGCGTTCCTTGATCGCTGTGCCCACCAAAGCAGTGACTCGCTTAACGGGACCAAGGAAACCGCACAGGCTAGTGAAGTTGTAACAACCAAGATCAAACAGAGCACCACCACCCTGCTTGTAAAACCACTGACCCCACCATGGCCCCGACCATCCGTACAGTGCTCGCGCCAACTTCACGTCACCGATAGCACCCGCTTGCAGATGGTCGTACATGGTTCGGTACGTCGGCGAGAGCAGGACGTGCGGAGCACAGACCATGTGGCGGTCACTGTTTTGACTCAGCCCTACTAGACGGGCCGCTTGCTCCAACGTCGTCGCCATCGGCTTCTCAACCAGAATGTGTTTACCTGATTCGTAGGCGGCAATTGCGAGATCGCCATGCTGCTGCATGCTGGTCAACACAAGCACTGCATCCACGTCAGAGCGGGCGATCAAGGCGTCGGCGGAAGAACTCGGCGACGAAACCCCAAAGCGAGCCGACTGAAGATCCTGACGTTCCGCAACGACGTCATAGACATCGACCACCTCGACGCCACCCTCCATGACGTGTTCACTCAGGAGCTTGCCGTATTTCTCGAAAACGCTACCCAGCCCAATAACGCCTACACGAACAGGATTAACGGACACCGAAATCTCCAAAAAGGTTGGAAGGGGATCAGTCCTTGACGGCACCCGAAAGAACACCTCGGGTAAATGAGCGTTGAAGAAGGATGTAAATGATCACGACGGGTGCAATGGTGATCAGCGCGCCCGCTGCAAGATACGTGAAGTCAGTTGTGTGTTGGCCTTGGAAGTAGACCAAGCTAATCGGTGCGGTCTGGATCTCCGACCCAGCAAGCATCACCAGCGGAAGCAAGAAGTCGTTCCAGTTCCACACAAAGAACAGAACCGCCAGCGTCAGCAGTTGCGGCTTGGCCAGTGGCAGCAGGATCCGCATAAGGGTTTGTAATGAGTTCGCACCATCAAGGCGAGCGGCTTCCGTAAGCGAACGATCTACGCCCATGAAGAATGCGCGCATCCAAAAAGCGCCGAACGCCACCGAGAACCCAATGTCGGGCAGGATCACCGACCAGTAATTGTCGGCTAGGCCAAACTTCCGCATATCGAAATACAGCGGAATGATCATTGCCTCAAGTGGAATCAGCAACCCAAACACGAAGAGGAAGAAGATCGCCGACCGCCCTGGAAAATGGGCCAAGGCCAAGGCATAGCCAGCCGGAACTGACAGCACCACGGACACAACCACAATCGTCAACGTGATGATGGTGCTGGCTTTCATTGACGCACCAAAGCTCGCGATGTTCCATACGTCACCGAAATTCCCAAAGTGTGTTGCCTGACTAATGTCCAGGGATGGAGCTATCTGACCCGGTTCACCGAGTGCCAAAATCACGACACCGACGAATGGAGCAAGCGCGGCGATCGCAGCAATCGATAGCAGTACATAGCCCAAGACTTGGTCGCGGCGGCTGATCATGACGACGTACCGCCAATGCGTGCGATGACGTAGTTGATGACCGCGATCATGACAGCTAAGACGAAGCCAATGGCCGCCGCGCCTCCGAGCGAGCCCACGATAAATGCCTGCTGGTAAACCAGATACGACGGAACAATCGTTGACGTGCCGGGGCCGCCCGAGGTCATGACGTAGATGATGTCGAAGTTCCTCAGGGCCGCTGTGACCGTTAAGACTAGGACGACGGCAATCTCGTAGCGCAAGCCCGGAAGAGTGACAGCCCAGAACTCCCACCAGGCACCCGCGCCGTCGATGCGCGCTGCCTCGTAAAGAGACGTCGGGATCTTCTGAACACCGGCCAGAAGGAGGACCAGAACTAGTCCACTCATGACCCACGTCCCGACCACCCCCACCGCGGGCAACGCGAACGTAAAATCCCCTAGCCACGGCCGGGTTAAGGCACCGAGCCCGATGGCGGTCAAACCTGAATTGATTGGCCCGTCCGGCGACAGCAACCACCGCCAGATAACTGCGACTGCAGTTGGGGCCACGATGTAGGGAAGGAACAACGCGGTGCGATAGAAGGTCAATCCCCGAATCTTGCTGCGGTTCATGATGGAGACGAGCAGTAACGCGATCAGTAGTGGGATGACAGCGTAGAAGACAATCAGCACTATCGAGTGCACAAAGGAACTACGGAAGACAGGACTCTTCCAAATGTCTTTGTAGTTGTCGAGCCCCACAAACTCCTGTGGCCCGATCCCATCCCACGAGAAGAACGACAAAAAGATCGTGTGGATGAATGGCGCCAAAACGAAGAGCACATACATCACGAGCGCAGGTAAGACGTACGCGTAGCCAATCTTGCGCGGCTCACCCGGCGCGACGGAGGAGGGAGACGTCCGAAGACGTCCCCCTCCGACCGGCGTGTTCGCTAGTGCTGCTTCAGTACTCATGTGTGGAAGTACTAGCCACCCATGCGCTTCGTGGTGAAGGCGCCATAGTCATCCTGAAGAGCCTTCACAAACTCTTCTGGAGTGATCTGACCAGCTTCAAGTGACTGTGCGGACTTGGAAATGGTGTCGTACCACGTCGGGGTCGCCCAGTCTGGGAACGGGAGGGTAGTTCCGTCCTTGGCCAGTGACGACCACTTCGTGATCGCATCAGCCGAGACGCCGGTGATCTTGCTGTCTGCAACCAACTGCGTTTCCGTACCCGAAACCGATGCCGGAACCTGACCGTTAGCGACCCAAGTGGCATTGTTTGCGGGATCGGTAATGAAGTTGATGTACTCCGCAGCCAAGTCGGGGTGCGCGGCCTTAGCCGGAATCGACCAGGGCAAGTCACCAGTAGCGATCGAGGCGGTCGTGCCGGCAGTTCCCGTGGGGAATGGCACAAGCGTGAAGCCTGCGGGGTTATCGGCGGTGAAGACGTTCCACGATCCATTCAGTGTGAAGAGTCCATCGCCCTTCGCGAACTTACCAACTGCGTCGTTACCGCTGAAGGCGGCTGAACCCTTGGAGAAGTAGCCAGCGTCGGCCCACTTCTTCAACGTTTGCGCTGCACCGAGAACCTCCGGCGGAAGGGTGGCACTGGTTCCGTTGACGATATCTGTCAGCAGCTGGGGTGAGCCCTGCGACATGATGAGGTTGGCGATCAGCCAGATCGGCGTACCGCCATCACTTGTTCCATAGACGAGCGGAGTGACGCCGCCGTCCTTGGCCTTGGCAAGGTCTGCTTCCAAATCCGCGAGAGTGGCGGGCGGAGCGGTGATGCCCAACTTCTTAGCGTTATCCAAATTCATGAACAGGCCGACCCAAGCTCCGGTGGCTGCAACGCCATAGAGCGAACCGCTACCCATCGACTTGCCATCCGGGCTGAAGGCACCATCGAGATTCAGCAGAGCTTCGGACTGACGAGCAGACCAGTTGTACTTGGCGGACGAGTCGTCCAGTGGCTTGACCAACTGATCGGTAACGAGCTGACCGAGCGAACCGTAGCCTTGGTTCACCTGGGTGACATCTGGGACGTTACTGCCTGACAACTGAAGCTTGAGCGTATTCACGAGGTCATTGAAGTTCTTGACCGTGAACTTCACTGTTACGCCGGGGTGAGCGGCTTCGAATGCGGTGTTGAGAGCTGCGTAGCCCTTGAGTAGCGCATCTGAACCACCGTCACCGCTTTGCACCCATAGGGTGACTGGTTCGGCCGCGGCCGAGCTTGAAGCACTCGTTGATGTCGAGGGAGTTGTGGTTCCCCCAGAACTACTGCACGCGGCCAATGCCAATGCAGGAATGGTTAGACCGGCGACGATCGCCAGTCGTGACCGGAGACGAGAACGTGGCTCTCGCTTTCGTACCTGAGCGGATGTGTTATTCATTGCCGAACCTCTCTTCGATGGTGTGGCGTGACTGTTTTTCTGACTCACATTCATTTCTAGGAATCGAGCTCTTCGTTCATCGCTGCCGTATCTGCGTACAGAGAAGGTCGGGAACAGTCGCTGAGAACTGTCGCAGGCCAATCACTCTCATACGTAGATGCGACGGCAAGTCGTTTCACTGCCTTAGTCTTCGCTGATCCTGGAGCGACAAGAACGACTCGTCTGGAAAGTTCTCGAATCGTTGCAATTCCTACGCTTATACCGTGATGGGGTACGTCCTCGAGGCTCCCAAATTCGGGGAAGGTGCCCAGGTTGTCTGACCTGGTGGTGTCCGCGAGGTCGATAATCCGGGTGCGGGAATCTGCAGACGTTCCGGGCGGATTGAATGCCACATGCCCATCAGAATCACCACTAGCCAGAATGAACAAGTCGATGCCACCGGCATCGGAGATCTGTTGGTCATAGTCCGCCGGCGAGGCCGGGTGCGGGAACCACACATTGTCGGGATGGATTCCTCCCCCATCCGGCGCTGCCGCATTCAAAGGGCCGACGATCACGTCATACGCAAACCGCGCCACACTGAAGTGTTCCTCTGGAGAAACCGCTATGAACGCGCCCGCTTCATCCGCAATCACATAGTCATCCATCATCACAATGGTGAGATGACTCAAGTCAAGGTTGCGCTCTTTCACGATCTCGACGAGCGCCTCGTATGTGCTTCGCGGACTCCGTCCACCAGGGCAACCCACTAGGTAGCGGCGGCCATCGGACCGCGCTGCTTCGATTCCCTCGGCAATCTCGCTCGCCAGCTCTCGACCAAGCTCACGAGCATCCGGAAAGACAACTAGCTCAGGCTTCATCGTCACCTGACCTAGGCAAACTGCGCTGAACAAGTTCGGCGAGCCAAACGCGGTTCGCTTCTTGCTCGGCAGCAACAACTGGGTACTCGGCTAACGAGGTCGGACGACGATCCTGCTCCACCACAAGCCATCCGTCGTAACCGCCACCGAGTAGGGACTCGACGAACGCTTCGATATCGACGTCACCCTGGCCGAGGGGTGTACAGACACCCGACCACCACTCATCGAAATCAGTTCTGCGCTCGCTCTTGGCCGCATCAATGACGTGCATATCAACGTCCTTGATATGCACATGTCGGATTCGATCCTTCCAAGCAGCCAGACATTCCGTCGGGTCGGCGCCTGCCAACTTCATGTGACCGATGTCGAGAGTGAGATGCATATCGGTCGTATCAAGCAGACGTTGAACCTCCCACGGTGATTCGACGTACGTGCTGATGTGCGGGTGGAAGGCGCACTCAAGTCCGTAGGAGGCAGCAAGCGCAATTGCCTCCTGCACGCGCGGAATCACAATGGCCCACGTTTCATCGCTGAGTGCCAGCGATCGGTCGTCCCATGCGCGCGCCGGGTTAAGTAAGAGTTCGGGAGATCCTTCATCAGCCAGGATCGCCAGGCCACCCCCGCATGCAACCAGCTCCGCACACGTAATCGCCATGCGTTCTAGATCGTCGGCAACCGTTGCATCGTCAAGAGCGAAGTGAATTGGCACATAGCTTCCAACGGCCGAAAGACCAGCAGCCGCAAAAGCTTCCGCGGTCTGCGCGGGTGTTCCGAAAAACCCGGGCGGACCAAGCTCACTTCCGTGATAGCCCGCAGCAGCAATGCTCGTCAGTAGATCCGTTGGCGATGCGCCATCGATCGTTGTACCGAAAACGCCGTAACTGACAGGTGCGTTGCCAAGTCGGATCATTGCGATGTCCCGGCCGGCTCGTTGGTCACTTCGACGATGGTGCGCACACCCTCGCGGGCACCGGCGGCAATCAGCAGGCGCTGAAGGCAGGCAACATCCTCGATCGAGCCTGCCACATCAGACACGACGGTCTCTCCGTCACGAACGCATCGCGCAAATGCTTCGAGTTCGGCCACGAACGCTGTTTTGTGGCTCGAGAAGTATTCAGCATTCAGACGTTCATCGCCGGAAAGCCGCTCTACACGAAGGAAAGCGCGATGGGCAGGCAGATACGGCGCAGGCATCGCTAACTGCATCCGCCCCGCACTTCCAAAGACCGTCACGTCTTCGGTGTACTCCGGGTAGTCGGGAACCCAGTTCCAGCACAGTTGCATTTGAGCGCCGTTGGCCAACTTGGCAACAGCAAGGATGCGAGGTGGTCCGTCGGGGTTAAGGTCGCCTAGGAGTGGATCGACACTGACGAAATCGAATTCCGTCGGTAGCCCAAAACCCAATGCCCGCAGCAATGCCATCTGATGGACGACGGAACCAAGCAAGACATTTTCGTAGAGAGCCTTTATCCCCGGCGCTGAGTCACCTAAGGCTTCGATCAATCGATCAGCGGAATATCGAACGCCGCGATCGAGCAGGGCTGGGTCGGGATTCACTGACGGAATCAACGAGATATGTTCGAACTGGCATTCATCGGTTGGATGGAGAACCGTAATCCGCACAACTCGAATCTGGCCCAGCTCGTGTAACTCCTGACGGGTTCGCTCGATAATCGGGTCGTACATCTTCATGTACCCGACCTGAATCACACGTCCGCTCGCGCGAGCAGCATCTTCAATTCGCTCAGACTCAGCAATCGAGTACGCCAGCGGCTTCTCGCTCATCACGTGTTTGCCCGCGTTGAGCGCCGCGATCGCTACGTCTCCATGACTACTTGGCGTCAGAATGAACACCGCGTCGACGTCCGGATCAGCGACGAGATCCGTCCAGTCTGCACTTGTGCGCACCTGGCCTGGTAGCCCGTCCGCCACCGCCTGCGCCCGTGCGATGGATACGTCGCAGACGTGCACAACCTGATAGGTGTCCCGCAGGGTGGCAAGGTTGGGAAGGTGCACGCCCTGAGCAATCAGACCGAGGCCCACGACTCCCACGCGGATTAGCGGTTGCGCAGCCATGTCACCGTCCCCATGCTCGAATCGTCGATATGTAGGTCGGATCATGCCCAACTGGTATGTCCACGTCAACCACTTTCGCGATTTGGAACCAGATGGTTATAGTGGTGTTCCATGGCGACCAGTACGTTTGATGCTCCACTGAGCAGAAATCCAGTGCTGTCCGCCTACCGAACGCTTCAGGATTTGATCCGCGCTGGCCGATGGCCACAAGGTGGTCGGCTGCCTGGGGAGCGCGCGCTCTCCGAGGAACTCGGCATCAGCAGAGCGGCACTTCGTCGGGCGCTGATTGAACTTGCCGACGCTGGGCTTTTGGAGTCGGCTCCCAACCGTGGCTGGTTCGTCACTAACGGACGTTTGAGCGAAGGTTCCAATGCCCTCCGCAGTTTCTCCGAAGCAGCTCGCGAGCGAGGCCTGACACCCGGCTCGATTGTGCTCACGCAACGATTGCGCCAAGCCACTATCGATGAGGCTGAACACATGGGGCTCGCACCAGCGTCCGACGTGGTTGAGATTGAACGACTTCGGCTGTTGGATGACGTGCCCATCGCCCTTCAATCGATCTGCTTTCCGAGCAAGACGGTCCCTGGACTTGAGTCGATCGACTTGTCGGATGCGTCGATGTTCGACATCCTCAGCGAATCATTCGATCTAGTTCCGGCCAGATGCGACTACACATTGCAGGCTGATGCTGCGAACCAGCACATCGCTGATGTTCTTCGTCTTATCGTGGGCGCACCCGTTCTTGTTGGCTACGAGATCACGGTCGACTCGTCGGAACGAGTTATCTCCGCAGGCCGCATTACTTACCGTGGTGACGCGTATCGCTTCACCACGTCACTGTTTCGAAACTAACCACTAGCACCATCAACAACCGGAGGGTTCATCATGGCGCGTCGGGCAACACCGCGACCGGAGTACGACCAGCCCACCGTATTGCGACCCCCCAACGTCATCCATCATCTCTGGGGCGACGATGATTCCGGCTTTGTTGGTGACGAGGTTCTACTCTCGTCTGGAACCTTGCACGCACTGATTTTCACGCTACCCGTCGGCGGGAGTTTTGGTCATTCTCCAGACAACAGAACGGTTTTTGCGGCCGACGAGGTGTATCTCGTTTTGAGTGGAACTATCGCAATGGTGAACCCGAAAACCGGCGAAGTGAGGCGCGCGGTTGCCGGCGAGTACGTCTTCTTTCGCCGCGATACGTGGCATCACGGCATCAACTGGGGAACCGAACCTGTGCGTGTGCTTGAGTTCTTCTCACCACCGCCGTCTACCGGTTCATCGTCCGCGTACTCCAAGACAGTGGAGTACTTGGAGCATTCGCTCTATGGCGAGCCCGAGGTCATTGGGAACTGGCCGATGGATCGCGATCGCATCGAGGCATCAGCGACCTTGCATCACATGCGCAGTGCGGATCTTCGTTATCGAGCCGAGGGCGCCCTACAAGTTGGCATCGTCTGTTCGACTGAGCATCTGACTGTCATCGAGGCCACGCTTCTTCCCGGCCATCGCACCGGCGAACGTCAGCATGATGGCGATGCTTTCCTACACGTCCTTGATGGCGTCGTCCACGTCAATACACCCGAGAGCGAATCGTCGAACTGGCAGCTAGTTGCCGCAGGCGACTCGATGGTCGTTCCCGCAGGGCATACCTATCGGCTCATGAATCAAAGTGCCGCACCCACGCGTGTGACAATCGGTAGCGCACCCGGTTACCTCAACGCATAACGTGCACCTGATGTAGTTAGAACCGTCGAACGGATTCTTAGCATGGCTCTCGCTGGACTGAAACACACACTTGGTGTCGACATTGGCGGCACCAAGGTGGCCGCTGTGGTCTGCGATCCGAATGGTCGCGTGGTTCTGCGGGATCGTGAATCGACATTCGTTGGTGGACATCGGGATCCCGGGCTCGCGATTAGTTTCGATGTGGCTAGCCGCCTATACGAGAAGGCGAAATCCGGCGGCCTCGAGATTGACGGTGTAGGTGTCGGCGTACCTGAGTACGTCACTGCCGACGGCGTTCTGTCGAGTAATGAGGTGATGGAGTGGACAACCCAACCATCGGAACTGTTTGCACCTCTCGGGCGAGTGACGGTCGAGAGCGATGTCCGTTGCGGAGCAATCGCTGAGGCGCGCGTTGGAGCCGGGCGCGGTTTGAACAGCTTTATGTACGTGACCGTCGGCACGGGGTTATCGTCCACCTTCGTCATCAACGGCGAGACGTGGGCAGGCCAGCGAGGTGAAGCGATTGCCTTTGGCGAAGTACCCGTTGATGGTTTGGTTGCTAGTGACTCCGCGAATTTGGAATCGTACTCATCCGGTGCCGGAATGGCCGTGCGGTATCGGGAGGCAACCGGCATAGATCCAGCGTCTGCCGTGGCCATCCTCGCTGATCAGGGCGACCCAATCGCCCACGAAATCACTACTTCCTCAGCTCTTGCGCTGGGGCGCGCACTCAGTCTCATCGCATGCGTGCTTGACCCAGGCGCATTCGTACTCGGCGGAGGTCTTGGCACCTCAAGCGGGCTTTGGTGGAAGAAATTAGGCGAGGTATACCTGGCCTGCTCAATGTCGCGATCCAACCCACCAAGATTGATACGGGCAACACTTGGTGAGGACTCTGGCGCAGTCGGTGCCGCAATAACCGCGTTTCGTGCACGCGGCGTGCGACCAGTTCGCGGCGAGATTCAAGGTAAGCAATGAATAGTGTGCAAAGTTCGGCTATGCGAACCGTCGATCATGCATCCGTGCAATCACAGATGCACACTTGTCAATCCCCACGACTACCGACTCTCATGAACTACAACTCATTTGGAGATGTCGCTCGAACTCCTAGTCACAAAGTGCAACACAGTTTCGTTACTTCCCTTGACATGCCTCTCACCTGCGACGAAGGTTGCGATCAGGAATTTGACGAGACCAGTTCTGGACGAAGGGCCTGCGTACGGTGCTGATCCGGTTTGACGACGTAAGCAAGCGCTTTGACGGTGTCGAAGCGCTCGCGGACTTCAACGTTCAAGTACCCGACGGTACGTTCCTAGTGCTGCTTGGTCCGTCTGGCTGCGGTAAAACCACGGCAATGCGGATCGCAGCGGGCCTCGAACAACCAACGACAGGCAGCGTGTTTATCGGAGAACGGAACGTAACTAACGTCCCGCCTCGTGGCCGCGACATTGCTATGGTCTTCCAAAGTTACGCGCTGTACCCACACATGAAAGTCGCCGACAACATTGCCTACCCCCTTCGTATCCGCGGGGCGTCCAAGGACGAAATCGCATCCAAGGTGGACAGGGTTGCGAAAGTTCTCGATTTAGAGCCTTATCTCGGTCGAAAGCCTCGACAACTCTCGGGTGGCCAACGCCAGCGTGTGGCATTGGCTCGTGCGATCATTCGTCAGCCCGTTGCCTTCCTGATGGACGAGCCACTGTCCAATCTTGACGCACAACTGCGAACCCAGATGCGGACGGAGATTAAACGCCTTCAGCGCGAATTCGCTGTGACCACCCTGTACGTCACGCACGATCAAGTCGAAGCCATGACCATGGCCGACCAAGTGGCGGTACTGCGGCATGGGCATCTCCAACAGCTGGCACCTCCTCACATTCTTTATAGCGAGCCAGCAAACGTTTTTGTCGCCAAGTTCGTCGGTTCACCACCGATGAATATCCTGCCCGCAACGATCGCTTCCGACGGCCTAACAACGTCCGCTGGCCGGATCCCGGGAACGTTCGGGGGCGTTACGGGACCGGTGCAATTAGGTTTTCGACCTGAAACGGTCACACTCGTAGACCC
>CAIKEU010000041.1 GCA_903826575.1 uncultured bacterium | reverse complement strand
GCGAGAGCAGAAACGGCTGCATTTGCTTGAGCTTGAGCCACTGACGATGCACCGGGAATGACGGTGGTGACGCCCGGCTGATCGACGAGCCAACGGATTGCCGCCTGCGCCGGTGTGACACCCGCAGGTGCAAGTGCCCCAAGCTCTGCGGCCGCCGCGATACCCAGCTCGAACGGAACCCCGCTGAACGTCTCTCCCATGTCGAACATTTCGCCGTTGCGGTTGTAGTGACGGTGATCGTCATCCCCGAACGATGATGCTGCCGTGAATTTCGCCGCCAGCAATCCGCTGGCCAATGGAATACGCACGATGATCCCAACGCCCGCAGCTGACGCGGCTGGAATCACCTCTTCAAATGGCTTGAGCCGGAACGCATTCGCGATGATTTGCACACTCTTGAGCTGCGGATGTGCGATCGCATCGAGTGCCTGCTGACAGGTCTCAATGCTGACGCCATAGCCAGCGATCAAACCCTCGTTGGTGAAGGTGTCGAACATGTCGTACATGTCCTGACGAGCCAGGGTCGCCTCCGGCGGGCAGTGCCACTGAACGAGATCGAGTCGATCAACACCAAGGTTGTCGAGGGAGCGTCCAATCCAAGAACGCAGGTTCGCCTCAGTGAATGACGCATCCTCATGCGGGTTCGCACGGCGCCCCGTCTTAGTTGCGACGAAAAGATTCTCGCCAGCGCGCTCGCGTAAGAACTGTCCGACGAACTTCTCGCTTCGCCCATCGCCATAGACATCGGCGGTGTCGAAGAAGGTGACACCCGCATCAGCCGCCGCATGCAGGATCGTCATCGCCGTAGCCTCGTCAACGTGACCCCAGTCAGCCCCGAGCTGCCAGCACCCCAAGCCAACAACCGATGCACTACGACCAAGACGTACGAACTCGCGCTGCTCCATGATGATTCCCTACGTTTTCGAAGTAACTACCAAATCGTCGCGCTCAGCGACGCTGCCCGCAAGTGACCGAGTGGCCAGTCCGCCTGATTTCCTCGCTTACGACGAACTCACTCTGATCGCAGCTAGCGCTGCGACCCCTAATGCAACGACGAGCACACCCACGTATTGACGCGCGTTTAGCTTCTCCTTCAGAACGATGGCTGCCAAGACGGTCGTAACAACAGCGAATTGGGAGCCGAGCACGGCCGCAATCGCGATGCCATGTGCGCTTCCGATGGCAAACGCGACGAAGCCGAGAGTGTCACCCACACCGCTGATAACGATCCATGGAATCGCCGCCCGCGGGATCCGCAATTTCCCCAAGAATAGAAGCGGAATCGTCAGGCCAATGACGCCGATGATGCGTGACGGCATTACCGCCCACACAGTTGAAACACTCTCCGAAACGCGTCCCGTCGCGAATAGGCTGAGACCGAACGACAAACCCGACGCAGCGCCGAAGGCAACGGCCTGCGTCCACTGCTTACGTGTGTACGTCACGTTGGCCGGCTGCAGCGTCACCATGACAAGTCCGATTACCAGAATGGGCAAGAGCGCGAGAAAGACCATCGGTGGACGCTCGCCGGTGATCATCGCCACGATTGCAGCAACAGCACCTTCAAGCGAAGCAAGAGTGGCGACGACTGCCACGGGTCCGGTTCGAAAACCCTGAAACTCCAAGAGCAAGCCGACGACGTTTCCGACGCCAGCAACAATCAGGAACCACCACTGACCACCCTGCGGTGCTGGGTTCGGATTCGCCAGCACGAACGGGGTAATCAAAATCGAACCGATGACGACATGCCACGCCAAAGCAGGCGCAGCGCCAGCGATCCGACTGCCGCGCGAGGCGAACGTCGTTGCCGTACCCCAGCACAGGGCTGCAAGTAGGCCGCCGATCAGTGCGGTCATCGAGTATCTGCGATCGTCACAGTGAGACCGTACGGCAGGCTGGTGCGCCGCGCGCCAGCAGGTTGGATCAGCTTCGCAGTTGAGTCAGTTCTAACTTGCACCACCGGTCATGGGCTGCAGGTTTGGCAAGTCCCAAATCCG
>CAIKEU010000040.1 GCA_903826575.1 uncultured bacterium | reverse complement strand
CGCCAGCCCGCGAGCCACACTCCTTCACGAATCGAGCCGGCACATGTCAACGATCCGTGAACTGATGGTCAGTGGGCGCGTTGTGGGGGGAGTGACTCACGACGCGCGGATCGCTGCGCTGTGCCTTGACCATGGCGTGCAAGAGCTGCTTACTTCGGATCGTGACTTCACCCGATTCCCGGCGCTAAGGGTGCGCAATCCGCTGGTCTGAACGCGCAGCGCTGGTGTGCTGGTGGCAGTCGAACTACGTTTGGTGGCTGGAGTTTCGGTGACGGGCACGTCCGGTAACGACGAGGGTGAGAGCAATGACGACCGCTGAGACTGACCGGCATCGCAAGGCACCGCTGGTGATTCTGGTCAATGGCCCGAGTTCCTCAGGTAAGTCGACTCTGTGTCATGCCCTGTTGGATCGGCTCACTGATGTGGCGGATGGGGATCCCGAGGCGGCGTTCGCGTGTGTGGCCTACGACGACTTGGGTGTGCTTATTGCCCCCACATTGTTTCCGATCAGCTTCGTCACACTGCAAGGCGCAGACGTCACTGGCCTGGTCTCTCGCGTACCGTTCGATGGTCGAGCTTGCTGGGAGTACGTGGACGAAAGTGACGCCGAAGGTAAGCACGGTGGCGGCCCACGCGTTCGCGTCGTCTTCAACTCACATGGTGAACGATTGCTCCAGGGCGTGCATCGCAGTTGGGGTGCGCACCTATCCCTCGGTACGAATCTGATTATCGATCACTTCCTCCAGGACTCTGCATGGTTCGAGGATGTGATGCAGGTTCTTAGGGAAAGCGGTGCCCGAGTATTCACGGTGGGAGTGTTTTGCTCACTCGCTGAGCTTGAGCGACGGGAGTCATCCCGAGGTGACGGCAAGTTGGAGGGAAGGCCGCTAGGACTTGCGCGGCGAAGCGATGAGCTGTGCCACTTGCATCCCTTGGTCTACGACGTGACAGTGCGCAGCGACGAAGAAGGTACGGAGCAATCAGTGGATCGCATTATGGCCGCACTTGAGGCCTGAGGATAAGCGCCCTTGCCGCTGCATAGTCAATTCCATAGACTAATGGAATGATTGCGAGTGAGCGCCCCTCCTATGCCATCGCGTCGATCCCAGGTGATGGCATTGGCGCTGAAACGGTGGCTGCCGCTCGTCGGGTGCTGGACGTAGTTTCGCGTGAGTCCGGCTTCTCACTGGAATGGCAGGAGTATCCCTGGGGGTGCGAGCACTACCTCACGACCGGTGCCATGATGGATTCCAACGGCATCGAACTCCTCGCCAAGAGTGACGCCATCCTGCTGGGGGCAGTTGGGCGACCTGATGTCCCGGACCACATCTCACTGTGGGGATTGCTCATTCCGATCCGCCGAAGTTTCGATCAGTACGTTTCGTTGCGACCGGCCAGGCTTTTGGCGGGTGTCGAAAGCCCACTGGCGCCATCACGTGCCGCGATCGACGTCGTCACCGTGCGCGAAAACACTGAGGGTGAGTACTCCGAGATTGGTGGGCGCATCTTTCGGGGCCAGCCACATGAGCAGGCGGTGCAGGAAGCTGTTTTCACGCGTGTCGGGATTGAGCGGATCGCTCGCTACGCATTCGAACTTGCACGCACGCGCTCAGGCCGAGTGGCCTCGGCGACTAAGTCCAATGGCATCGTGCACACCATGCCTTTTTGGGACGAGGTAGTGGCTGAGGTTGCGATGCAGTATCCCGATGTTGAACTCACGCGCTATCACGTTGACGCACTTGCAGCGCTACTCGTGCTCGACCCCGGACGATTCGATGTGATCCTCGGCTCGAATTTGTTTGGCGACATACTCTCCGATCTCACTGCCGCACTCGCAGGCAGTATTGGCATAGCCCCATGTGGCAACATCGACCCGACGCGACGTCATCCGTCAATGTTTGAACCAATCCATGGGTCCGCTCCGGACATCGTTGGTCAAGGGATTGCCAATCCGCTTGGGCAGATCTGGAGCGCAGCCATGATGCTCGAGCATCTAGGTGAAGCCGCGGCCGCGAAGGCGTTAGAGCGGTCGATCGAGTCAGTTCTTGCCGCCGGTATCAAGACTCCGGATCTGGGCGGCGAATGCGGAACGAAAGCTGTCACTGACGCTGTGATTGCCGCGTTTCTCGCCGAGGGCGTAGCGCGGTGAGCGCCCACTTTGAAGGATTTAACGACCAACTGATTGATGTCGAAGGCATCAGTATTCGTACCCTCACAGCAGGTTCCGGACCGCCGCTTTTACTTTTGCATGGTTATCCCGAATCGTCACTCATGTGGCGACACGTAGCACCAGTGTTGGCGGCGGACTTCACAGTGGTAGTCACTGATTTACGGGGTTATGGAGCCAGTAGCGCCCCGCCGGACGACCTTGCGCACGTGACGTACAGCAAACGCGCAATGGCTGCTGATCAGGTATCGCTCATGGGGCTACTAGGGTTTGAGTCCTTCTCCCTGGCGGGCCACGATCGGGGTGGACGGGTAGCCCATCGGATGGTCCTTGATCACCCGTCACGGGTTGAGCGCATTGCGGTCATCGATATCGTTCCAACTCTGCACATGTTCGAAAATGTTGATCGAGCGATGGCTGAGACCTACTTTCACTGGTTCTTCCTGAGTCAGTCAGCAGAGCTTCCGGAGCGGCTCATCAACGCTGATCCGGACGCTTGGATCGCGAGCCGCTTTCGTGGTCGACGTGTCGAAGGTGGCGACATGGAGACCGACGTCATCGCCTCCTATTCCGAGGTCTTCCGTGACCCGGCGCATGTATCGGCAACCTGTGCCGACTACAGAGCTGCAGCCACGATCGATCTCGTTCACGATCGTGCCGATCGTGTCGCCGGCAATCGAATCGACATTCCGTTGCTGACGATGTGGGGTGACTCGAGCTACGTTGGCCGCAACTTCGATGTGGTGCGTGTGTGGAAAGAGTTTGCCACGTCGGTGGCCGGTGTTTCGGCTCCAAGCGATCACTACGTGCCAGAAGAAGCCCCCGCCTTCACTGCCACGGCATTACGTGACTTCTTCGCGTCAGGAGTACCTGCGTGAAACTAACACGCGAATTATTGATCGACAGCCTGCAGGAACTGGTCGAGATCGAAACGCCAAGCGGTGATCTCGAGTCGTTGGAGCGCGGCTTTCAAACACTGCTAGATCTGGTCCTGAAGTACACCGGACGTCAGGCCGTCATTGATCGCGTCGACGGTGTTCCTTATCTGTATCTGGCACCTATGGCGTCGCCATCGGTACTCATCGTCGGCCACCTCGATACGGTGTGGCCGGTCGGCACCTTGAGCGAGATCCCATTTGCAGTCCGTGGCGATATCGTTACGGGCCCAGGGGTTTTCGATATGAAAGCAGGGCTGATAATTGCTCTTGCTGCATTGGCGAACTGTGCGGTGCCGGCGAACGCGGGCCTGCTGGTAACGGGTGACGAGGAAATTGGGTCGCCAACCGGTCGGCTGCTTATCGAGAAGTACGCACCATTGGCCGCGGCAGTGCTCGTACCCGAACCGGCGGCGCCAGGTGGTGGTATCAAGAACGCACGCAAAGGTGTCGGTCTCTATAAGTTCACGATTACAGGTCTCGAAGCACATGCAGGACTGGAGCCGGAACGCGGCGCGAACACGACAGTGGAAATGGCTGCTCTGATTTCGGACTTGGTCGGGTTACAGGACGCGTCAGATGGAACAACGGTGACGCCTACGAAGGCGATGTCGGGTGTCACCGCAAACACAGTGCCCGCAGAAGCGACCCTGCACGTTGATGTTCGCGCGTGGACAGAACCCGAGCTAACCCGGATTGATGATGCAGTGCGCGGTCGGCAGGTACATGTCGCGGGCGTCACCGTGACAGTGTCCGGCGGTATCAACCGGCTACCGCTCGAGGAAAAGTTGACTGCTGAGCTGGTTCACATTGCTCAAGAGATTGCCCTTGAAGTGGGTATGGGTCGCGTTGAAACAGCTGCTGTTGGTGGAGCCTCCGACGGTAACTTCTGCGCTTCGGTCGGGGTCCCTACCCTTGACGGAGTCGGCGCATGCGGCGGTGGTGCTCACGCTCGTGACGAATGGCTTGACATCGATAGCGTGGGCTTACGGGGAACGTGGCTGGCGCGGATTATCGAACGCGTCGTGCAGCAGTCCGCACTTACGATCTGACCGTTGAGTTACCTCAGTTCGATCGACGGCTAGCTCCAAGCGCCTCAATAGCGTCGAGGATGGCCTCGAGTCCGATGTCGAAAATCCGTGGGTCGTCCAAGGGAAGCAGCGAGGTTGCTGCCGAAACAAGGTGCGGGAATTCATCGAGGGCCAGCGCCTGGGCCCCAAACTGCATTTGCATCCGATCTTTGGCTCGAAGCTCGGGCTCCAGGCAAGTGACGGCGGCCTCGAAACTGGACATCGAGCGAATGTAGTTGCCAAGAAGGCGGGTGTAAATCACCGCTTCGTCGGGAGTGAGCCCCGCTCGGTCGAGCGCCGCGAGGGTTAATTCGAGATTTGTAAACTCGATCGGACGGTGTGTTGACCGGACCGACATCTGTTGAGCGAACTGGGCGTACCGGAGGTAATGCGCGCGGATATGTCCGGCGAGTAAGCGCACATCTTCGCGCCAGTTGCCCGTCGGTTCGATCGCGTCGCCGTACGAGCGGTCACGCAGGGTGTCGAGCATCTCAAGCAGAAACTCGTCCTTGTCGCGGAAGTGACGATAGATGGAGGTGGCATGCGCTCCGAGTTCGTTGCCGAGGGCTTGAAAAGTCAATCCTTCGAGGCCGTCGCGCTCGGCGATGACAAGGGCGGCATCGATGATGAGTGCCTTGTTCAGGCTATCGCGGGGCTTGCGCGGACGATTTGACTTCGATGCTGAGGTACCCGCTGCCTGCGTGGCTCCGGTGCCGTCAGTTATCGCCTCAGTATCGCCCGAGCCGATGCCGTATTCAGCCACAGCCGAGATCCCTTCTCCAGACGCTGGAAAGAGTACAACACAACAGCCTGCGTCTAAGTCAGGACGCGTGACTATATTGTTGTCTTGTTTCCTTGCATTGACGCGGCAGGTGGCTTAGGGTCTCGGGAAAGCCGCTTTTTCACGCGGAATCGAGTGCATTTCATGGAGGTTCGAGTGAGGCCACTACCGTCGCAGGCACGATCACCCCGGTCGCTTCGAGTGTGGATGGCCGGACTCGCCGCTGCCGCTGTGGTGCTAGCGGGCTGTTCCTCCGGTACGTCGAGTAATCCGTCCACATCCAGTAGCCCAGCGACCAGTGCGTCTGCGAGCACCGCTGCACTCCAGCAGGGTGGAACTGTGGTTATCGGGGCCGAGCAGGAGCCCGACTGCATGGACTGGATTGCCAGTTGCGCCGGCTCGATCTGGGGCTCGTACATGGCTCAGGTGACGACGATTCCCGTGGTCTACAACGTGCGCAAGCAAGGTAATGACTGGTTGCCGCAGATCTCCAGCATCATGGCTTCAGAGCCGGTAGTCAGTGCTGGGCCGCCCCAGACCGTGACGTACAAACTGAACCCCGCTGCGGTTTGGTCCGATGGTCAACCCATCACCTCGGCTGACTTGAAGTACACCGCACTGCAGATTCGTGACGGTAAAGACATCCTCGACAAGACCGGCTACTCCGACATCAAAGATATTGCAACGCCTGACGCGCAGACCGCAGTCGTAACTTTCGATAAGGCCTATGCCGCCTGGAAGCTGTTGTTCAGCGGTTCGAGTGGAGTACTGCCCAGCCACCTGTTGGAGGGTAAGGATCGCGCGGCCTTGATGAAGGATGGCTACACCTGGAGTGGTGGCCCGTGGGTTATCGAGGCATGGAAGAAGGGGGAGTCGATCACTCTCACTCCGAATGCCGGTTACTGGGGTGACAAGCCCAAGCTGGACAAGGTCGTGTTCCAGTTCACCGCTGATACTGCGGCGGCATTCCAGGCGTACAAGAGCGGACAACTCGACGCTCTCTACCCAACACCGCAGCTCGATGCGATCGATCAAATCAAGGCTGGAATCCCCGGCTCCAAGATTCAGGTCGAGCCTGCCTCGGGCAACCTCGAAGCGCTCTGGATGAACAATGCTCAGCCGCTGCTCAAGTCAGTCGCTGTTCGTCAGGCCCTGAGCTACGCGATCGATCGCAACGCCATTGTTGGTCGAATCTACGGCCCTCTGGACGTTAAGAGCCCAGCGCAGAGTTTCTACCCACCACTTCTTTCGGCATTCGGTGGCCAAGACTTCTCCGTCTATGGGCTTGACCTAGCAAAGGTCGTCTTGCTCATGACTGCTGATGGCTGGGCCAAGGGGGCAGACGGGTTGTGGGCCAAGGATGGCAAGCCAGCCACGCTGACCATCACGACTATGACGGGCAACAAGCGTCGCGAGCTCATGGAGCAGGTGTTGCAGCAGCAGCTCAAGGCCGCCGGGTTTGGTCTAACGATTAAGAATGCGTCTGCCGGCGATATCTTTGGAAAGATCCTGCCTGATGGCACCTTCGACATCGGAATCTGGACGCTGGTCACCACGTTCCCGGACCCGGGCCTCAGTTTCGCCTTTGATTCGGGCAACATTCCGAGCGATGCGAACCAGTTCTCTGGACTGAATTACTCCCGGACTGATGTTCCTGGCCTGAACCAGGTCCTCGCCACAGTTGACACGGCAACCGATCCGAACATTCGTCTTGCTGCTACGCAGGCCGGGGACAAGTTGATTGCTCAGTCAGCGACGTCACTTCCGATCGCCGCGATCCCGAATGTTCTGCTCACTCTCGACAAGATCGGTGGTCCTACCTCCATCAATCCGTCGGAGGGACCATTCTGGAACCTTGAGCAGTGGGGCCTCGTAGCCTGATGAGGTAGATGATGATCTGCGTCGACACTTGACGCAGATCATCATCTTGCCCATTTGAGTCGTAAGACTGGTGACGGGTAACCGAGCTTCAGCATCAGGAAGGGGGCGGGCGGCGTGCTCCGGTTTACAGTTCGACGCTTGCTCTATTCACTTCCGGTGCTGCTAGTGGGAAGTTTCCTGCTTTTCTGGGCAGTGCGTACCGTCTTTGACCCCCTCCTAAAGCTGCGTGCGATCCGTGACCCCGAAGTAATCGCTCGGGAGACAGAGCGCCTCGGTCTCAATGATGGAATCTTCACCCAGTACGGACGTTGGCTAACGGGCTTCCTCTCGGGTGATTGGGGCGTAAGTAGTAGAACCGAGGGTTCGGTCAGACCGATGATCGAGTCGGCGCTGACAGTGACACTCCAACTCCTCGTGTGGGGAGTGGTGTTCGCAACCATCGCGGCGGTGCTGATCGGAGTCTGGTCGGCAGTAAGGCAATACTCGTTCTCCGACTATGCGCTCACCGGCCTGTCCTATCTCGGGCTAGCATTGCCTGCCTTCTGGTTTGGCTTGGTACTCATCCAATTCTTAGCTGTGTGGCCCCAACAGGCATTTGGATGGGATAAACCAGCATTCTTCTTTATCGGACTGTCATCGCCCGGGCAGGACCCATCGTTCATAGATACTGCGCGTCACATGGTGCTTCCGGTGCTGACCTTGACTGTCGGACTTGTTGCAGTCTGGAGCCGCTTCACGCGAGCCTCCATGCTTGACGCGCTATCCAGTGACTATGTGCGTACTGCGCGTGCCAAAGGTGTACCTCGGAGCCGGGTTGTGTGGAACCACGCCTTGCGAAATGCGTGGGGTCCACTCGTCACTGTTGTGGCTCTTGATTCGGCTCTACTCATCGGTGGGCTATTAGTCACCGAACAGGTCTTCTCCATACCGGGCATGGGTCGACTCTTTCTTGACTCGCTGCTTGCGGGAGACGTGTTCGTCCTACTTCCTTGGATGGTCATTACCGGTGCGGCCGTCATCATCCTGAACCTGCTAGCTGACATCGCCTACGGGCTGCTTGACCCGCGGGTGCGTGTCGCGTGACGTCGACGCCAATGCCAGCTTCCGGGCCAACGACGGGAACGACTCCGATGGCTTCTCCGGAGCCTTCTCCAACGTCAGCACCGGCCTCCGCTTCAGGGGCCACAGTCAAGCGACCCGGTTTTTGGCGGCGGTTCTCACGTCACCGACTAGCTGTGCTCGGTGCCGTGATTCTCGCGCTGCTGGCAATCGCCTGCTACGGCGCCGCATTCGTGGCCCCCTTCCCGCAGGATCAACAAGACTTACTCCTAGGCCCGGTCCCTCCGTCCGCGGAGCATTGGCTTGGCACCGACGAGCTTGGCCGTGACTACCTGAGCGAGATCCTGTACGCGGGGCAATTGTCACTGAGTTTGGCAATCGCTGTCGCACTCATCTCGACGGCGATTGGGGTCTTCGTCGGAGCCGTCGCCGGATATAGGGGTGGGTGGGTTGATGACGTCTTCATGCGCATCACAGATCTCTTCCTCGTCGTCCCCGCGATTGCCCTGCTCGCACTAGCGCTGCAGGGTCTTGGTCCGAGTCCGGTGTCCATCGTCATTGTTCTATCTCTCCTCGGGTGGACCTATATCGCCCGAGTGGTCCGTGGCCAAGTGGTTTCACTGCGCGAACGTGAGTTCATCGATGCGGCGCGGGTCATTGGTGCCACTCATCAGCAGGTGTTGATGCGTCATGTCCTGCCGAACCTCAGTGGGGTGATTGCGGTCAACGTGGCTTTAGCTGTGGCGGGCGCGATCATCGTGGAATCAACTCTGAGCTTCTTAGGTTTTGGAGTTCAGCCACCTCAGAGCAGTTGGGGCAACATGCTCAGTCAGGCCTCAGGACTTATTGGGACACCCAAGGTGTAGCTGCTCTACTTCCCCGGATTGTTTATTTTGACTACGGTTCTGGCCGTTAACTTTGTCGGTGACGGTATGCGTGATGCCGCAGATCCACGCTCCGGTGCTGGCAGGTCATCGCGACGGGATCGAACGTGAACCCGGTACTGGAGGTTGAAGACCTCTGCGTGACCTTTCGGTATCGGGAGGGCGATGTTGCTGCTCTTCGTAACGTTTCGTTTCGGATAGATCCGTCGGAGTCCTTGGGAGTTGTGGGGGAATCGGGTTCGGGTAAGAGTTTGGCGTGCTCAGCAATCATGGGCTTACTGCCAGCAAATGCCACGGTGACCGGCTCGGTACGTTTCCTGGGGCAGGAACTTCTCGGCGCATCCGAATCCACACTGCGAGACCTGCGGGGCAGGCGACTGGCAATCATCTCGCAGGATGCCCTCACTGCACTCAACCCGGTTCACACTGTGGGCAAACAGATCTCAGAGGCGATTCACGTACACGATTCCAGTCGTTCGCGCGCGGAGCTCCGGGATCGAGCAATTGAGTTGCTTGACCTCGTCGGGATTCCGCAGGCGTCGGCTCGGGTCGACAACTATCCGCACGAGTTCTCTGGTGGCATGAGGCAGCGCGCTCTCATCGCTATGAGCGTGGCCAACGAACCGGATCTGATTATCGCCGACGAACCGACCACGGCCCTCGACGTCACCGTGCAGGCGCAGGTACTCGACGTGCTGAAGCGGATACAGGACCGAACAGATAGTGCACTCATGCTCATCACCCACGATCTCGGCGTCGTTGCGGGAGTTGCGGACCGGGTGCTGGTCATGTACTCGGGCAGCGTGGTCGAGGAGGCCAGCGTTGACGACCTGTTCTACGAGACGTCGCATCCATATACACGTGGCCTGCTTGCCTCACTTCCACGGCTTGACGCTCGTGACAGGTCACAGCCGCTTTATCGCATTCCGGGGTTCCAGCCATCACCCGCGGACCGCCCCGCCGGTTGTGCTTTCCATCCCCGTTGTGACGTAGTTGTCGCCGGACTATGTGATGTTGAACTGCCGTTGTCAATCGTCGCCGGGCCTGGCCACACTGCGCGCTGCCATCGTGTTGCGATCGATGGGGGCGCCTCATGACCTCGGTACTCGACGTGCGCCACCTCGTGAAGGAGTACCCGGTTCGTAGTGGGGTTCTCAGGCGCGTTACGGGGTCGGTCAAAGCCGTTAACGGAATCTCTCTCACTCTTGAACGTGGGCGCACGTTAGGACTGGTTGGTGAGACGGGCTGCGGTAAGTCGACGGTGGGCCGCTGCTTAGTCGGGCTCATCGAGCCGACTTCTGGATCGGTACTGCTAGACGGTGTTGATGTCAGTGCAATGTCGGGTCGAGAGTTGAGAGCCGCGCGGCGTCGCATTCAACTCGTGTTCCAAGACCCATACGCCTCGTTGGATCCTCGGCAGTCTGTCGAGGCGATTGTGTCAGAGCCGTTGCGACTACATGGTCTTGCCCGCGGCAGTGAATCGGCGCGGGCAGCCGCTTTGCTAGATCTCGTTGGACTAAGTTCGTCAGTCTTGCAGCAGTATCCGCATGAGCTGTCCGGTGGTCAGCGACAGCGAGTCGGAATTGCGCGCGCCCTTGCACTTGAGCCGGAGGTCATGGTGCTTGATGAGCCGGTGAGCGCATTGGATGTCAGTGTGCAGGCGGGCATCCTGAACCTGCTCGAGGAACTGCAGCGCGAGTTGAACCTCGCCTATGTGTTTATCGCCCACGATCTATCGGTAGTGCGACATGTAAGTCATGAGGTGGCGGTGATGTACCTCGGGCGTATCGTCGAGTACGTCGACGCCGACACTCTCTACTCAGCACCGCAGCATCCCTACACCCAAGCCTTGCTCTCAGCCGTTCCGCTGCCTGATCCGAGGGCTGAGAGGTCGAGGAAACGAATCCTGCTTGAGGGTGATCTGCCGTCACCCATCGATCTGCCGACAGGTTGTGCATTTCGAAGTCGTTGTTGGAAAGCGACGGACGTTTGTTCTTCAATACCTGAACTTCGCACCACTGACTATCACGCAGTTGCCTGCCACAACGCTGACCAAGTCTGAATTGGAAGGACCTGCATTGGAATCGTCGTCAGCGTTGCGGCTACGCAGTCCATATCCCGTTGTCGTTCGGCCGGCACGTGGTGATGCGGACCTTGCCGTCGTGATCACTCAGGACCTCGAGGGGCTATCGATGTCGCTCTGGAGTGGTGTCACTCGTGTGCTGACTCCAGTGGAATTTCCTCAGGTGACGTATGCGTCGGCTGTCACCACGGATGGGGCGTACATCATCGATTTATATGACCCCACCGGATCAGAGGTGGGTAACCTACATGCCTTCCCCATCTCCGCATGGGCCAGCGATGGTGATCCGCTAGACCTGACACCGGGGCGTCTGCCGTACACGGTTCGAGGTGTGGACTGTGCTCTTGATGGGCGAACGATTCTGGTCACCTTGGCCGATGAAGCCGGGTTCTCAGCGGTTCTCACCAAGGTTGACGATCCCGAGAGTCAACGTGTCATTTTCCATTCCGAGCACGAGGCTTGGTCTGGGATGTTGTCGGCCGATGCTCGTTACGCCGCCCTCGAGACCACAAGCCATAACCCTGGCGTTCGTCGGTTCGCGGTCACGGTGGTGGACGTTGGTACCACCGAGATTGTCGCGACACTTTCCGACGGTCCATTCGGACCGGTTCGCCCGGTGCGCTTCGCCCAGCAGTCGGGTGATGCCCGCATCCTGGTCTCGACGGAAGCCTCCGGGTTCGCTCGCCCCGCTGTGTGGGATCCCATCTCTGGTGAGCGCATTGATATCTCCATGCCCGCGGTGCAGGGCGATGTCATTGCCTTGGATTGGCATTCTGCCTCCGGCCGGCTGCTGATGGTTCATGTGAACGACGGCGTTCACGAGGTGTACGAGCATGATCTGAACTCTGGGGAAACGGTCCGCATAGCTCATCCAGCCGGCTCGTTCTTTGAGCCGGACACCGGCTCGGAGTTCCCGGTGATCTGGTCGTCGTACTACGCGCCTGACGGCACTCGTCGATTGGTGCGAGGCCGCTGGAATGTACCGCTGGAAATCCTTGAGTCAACGGGTGGATTGGAGTCGACGGTAGTGCTGGCGCCCAAACCGGTACCGCCAGCTGCAGTTTTGACGTCGCACCTGGTCACCAGCTCCGATCAGACACGAGTGCAGATGTGGGTAGGCGTTCCAGCTGATCCCACTGCCCGCAAGGGCACAATTCTCGAAGTCCACGGTGGACCGAATCTGGTGGCGATCGATCGTTATGACGCCACTGCACAAGCGTGGATCGACGACGGTTGGGTATACGCGAGTCTGAACTATCGAGGAAGCGTCACTTTCGGCCGCGAGTTTCGCGAGAAGTACTGGGGACGTGTTGGACAGGGCGAGATCGACGATGTTTCAGCCGCTGTTGACTGGCTTGTGCAACATGACCTCGCGGCTAGCGAATCGCTGTTCATCACTGGTGCTTCTTATGGCGGATTCCTCACGCTGATGGCCTTGGCCAAATTGCCGGATCGGTTCGCCGGGGGATTGGCCCATGTCGCCCTTGCCGATTGGGTGAGTGCCTACGAGCAGATGAGTCCGCCGATCAAGGTTGCATGGCGTGGGTTCATCGGAGACAGCTACGAGAACGATCCCCAACGGTGGCACGATGCATCTCCGATCTCATACGTCCATGAGTTACGTGCACCCGTGTGGCTGAATCAGGGTGAGTACGACACTCGAACACCACCGGAGCAAGCGGCACGATACGCACAAGCGGTACGCGCCCATGGTGGCGATGTAGTGCTTGACTGGTTCGCCGGCGGCCATATGCCCGGTGGTTTAGCGGGAATGGCACATGACTACGCACGCATGCAGGAGCTCACCGGGCGGGCGCTGCACGGTGAACGATGGGATAGCCAGGCCATCGATCCGATGATGCATGATCCGATGCCCGACGATTCGGCCTGAGACGCACTTCATCCCTTCTCTTCAGATCCTGTTCGAAGAACATCCGCGACATCGTCGACACTCACAAGCTCTCCCGTCGCAACCGAGATAATCACGCCATAGGCCTCGTCGTTGGTGAGATTGAGTCGCCAACCGTTTACACCGAGCATTGCGATCGTGCCTGCGAGGGCGAGGCGCTTGTTGCCATCGATCAGGGCATGGTTCTGGCAGATGGACAGCAGTAGGGCAGCTGTCTTCGCATGAAGATCTAGGTAGGTGTCTTCTCCGAAAACGCTCGCACGTGGACGAGCGGCAGCAGCCTCAAGAAGACCGGCGTCGCGCAATTCGATGGGTCCGCCGGTTGCCCGCTCTGCGACGTAAAGCAACTCCTCGAGGGCGAGGTAGATCATTGGCCTAGTCGCGTGAGAGCTTCTGCGTAGCGAGGCAATTCGTCGTCAAGAACAGATTCGAGAAGTTCGCGTCGACTCGCGCGCTCGATGTACTCACGAACGGCTTGGGTGATGACTTCAGCTTGAGAACGGCCCTCGTGCTCAGCCCTTTGAGCAAGTGCGGCGGAGTCGGGGTCGGAGAGACGCAAAGTCATTGCCATATCCCCAGCATTACATAACTGATACCAGATGTGATACCTCGGTTTCATCCCTACTGGTGAATGCGTGAGTGGTACCACATGGTGAAAAGCAGTGGGTGGTTACGACCGGGGCATGTTCGGTACCACTCACGCCCTTAGTGCAGTCTTGCTGGGCTCCATGCATGGGAAAGTGAACCGTGATCAACCTCAGCGATGACGATGTGCGACGGATCCGGATGGCTGCACTGCTCCTGCACGCCCGCCCGCCGGGTTCGGCAACGCCCCAGTCAGTCGGAGATGTCGTCACTCACCTCGGCGCGATGCAATCGCAAGACTATGCCAGTGGACTGTGGTCGCTGGGTGTGAGACTGCCGGGCTCAACCGCGACCGATGTTGTTGCAGCACTCGAGCAACGCGAAGCAATTCGCACGTGGCCTATGCGCCGCACTGTTCACCTCGTTCCCGCACGCGACGCCCACTGGATGCTGACAACGACAGGAGTCCGCACGCTTCGTGCCAGTGCGCGACGTCGTGCGGAGTTAGGACTCGATGATTCCATCACCGAACGTGCGATGGACGTCATGG
Source organism: uncultured bacterium (assembly GCA_903826575.1). Taxonomy (GTDB): domain Bacteria; phylum Actinomycetota; class Actinomycetes; order S36-B12; family CAIYMF01; genus Longivirga. The sequence goes on along the minus strand of CAIKEU010000040.1, from coordinate 1,295 downwards.
TTCAGGAGTTGGCCGGCGGCGGTCGGTTGTCTCGATCTGATCTGTTGGAGGCTTTGGCCCGCCACGGCATACCCATCTCCAATAACTCGGGTTATCACCTCATCGTGTACGCGAGTGTGCGTGGCCTCATCGCTACTGCACCGGATATCGACGGTCAGCAGACGTTCGTCTTACTCGACGAATGGGTGCCAGATCCGGTTGTGCATGAGCCCGACGAAGCATTGGCGATTCTGGCAATTCGCTACTTCAGAAGCCATGGGCCTACATCGTTGAAAGACTTTGCCGGGTGGTCGGGTCTCACGCTAACTGAGTCGCGACGTGGAATAGCCGTGGCAGGTGACTCGCTCGCGACGGCCGAACATGCTGGTGCGATTGTGTATCTTGACCCGCGACTACTCGACGAGCACTCCGCACTGCCCTTCGACGACGACGTGCATGCTCTGCCCGGCTTCGATGAATATCTGCTCGGCTATAAGGATCGCAGCCTCATGCTCGAGCCTGGCGACCTCGACGCCGTAGTCCCTGGCGGGAATGGAGTGTTTCGGTCCACGTTTGTGCGAGGGGGGAGAGTTCTGGGCACGTGGACGCGCATGACGAAGGGTAAGAAGGCTTTAGTCACGGTCATTCCGCTGAGGCCTCTGGGCGATCGCGATCGCGGCGCCATCGAGGAATCGCTGCAACCGTGGGCGCAGTTCGTCGGACTGTCGCTCGACATACGCTGGACAGATGTGTGACCTCGCTCGTGCGAGGCCGACAAGACGGAATTGTGACGGCAGCAAAAGACCCCTTGACTCGTGTAGACGGGTCAAGGGGTCTTTTGATGAGATCAGGCCTTCTTGGTCTCCCAGAAGATCTCGGCGATCTCATCGATCTTCGCGATCAGGTTGTCGGCAACTGCGACGTCAAGCGAACCCTTGGTGCCACCGGCACCGGCGAGCTTGGTGGCCTCGTTGAACAGGCCGTTGAGATTCGGGTACTTCTCGAAGTGAGGTGCCTTGAAGTAGTCAGTCCAGAGCACCCACAGGTGATGCTTGACGAGGTCTGAGCGCTCTTCCTTGATGGAGACAGCGCGGCCCTTGAAAACGTCATCATCAGATGCGTGGTACTTCTCGATGCAGGCCTTGACGGACTGTGCCTCGATGCGAGCCTGAGCTGGGTCGTAGACGCCACAGGGTAGGTCGCAGTGAGCATGGACGGTGGTCTTTGGTGCGAAAAGAATGCGCAACATTGGTGGTTCCCTCTCGTCGAAATTGTGTGATCTGGTTGAGTCTCGTGGAACGGGTGTCCGGTATAGG
>CAIKEU010000039.1 GCA_903826575.1 uncultured bacterium | reverse complement strand
GTCTTCACCTCCGTCGTTGCGCTCGATCGCGATGCCCTCGTCAAGGTGCTCACAGAGCCACGTAACGCGTTGGTGCGTCAGTACGAACGTCTCTTCGAACTCGACAACGTCGAGTTGGAGTTCACTGCGGATGCCCTTGAGGCCGTTGCAGATCAGGCGATCCTTCGCGGTACAGGCGCTCGTGGATTGCGAGCCATCATGGAAGAGGTTTTGCTCTCCGTGATGTACGACGTGCCGAGTCGCGATGATGTCGCCCGGGTCGTTATCAACGGTGAGGTCGTGGCCAACAACGTGCTACCAACATTGATCCCGCGGGACGCCATACCCGCGCGTCGCGAACGTCGCGAGAAGAGCGCGTAGCCCAGCTGTCGCTCTAGTTACTTCTGGTATTCGACAGCGGAACGAATCTCCGCGGCCGTGAGTGCGCCGTCTGCCGGAGTCTTCGGGGCGACGACGGTAATGGATCCGAACGTTCCTGGGTCAGCCCAGAAGCACAACGTAGTTGGGGTGGCGTTGATGGTCGTTTCCCCGCAGCTCATCTGACCGGGCAGCCCGGTACTTGAGACTCCCGCTACGTTCGTCACCGTTGTCTTAGCTGAGGACTGAAAGCCGGCGAAGGCCTGCGAAACACTCGAAGCCGCTGGCGGAGTAACCGCGTGCCAAGCAATAACGGTCGCCGCAGGGACCGTGCCATTGCCATAGACCGCGCTCACCGCCTTGCCGAGGCCGGGAATGGCCGATGCGGTGGTGGCGGCACGTAAGGACAGATCGATCGGACCAGACATGCGGGTGAGGTCACCGATTGTGTCCGGGGTTTGAACGAGGAAGTTCGCCGGGGTAATCGGGGCCGGAGCAGACGGAGCCGAGTTGGTTGCGGCTGTGCTGGCTGAGGGAGTTGCCGCCGGCGTGTCCGTCGGATTGAGGATTCCTGGCATGAAGAACGCGGCTGCGGCAGCTAGCAAGGCCAGCAGGACGCCAAGTCCAATCAAGGTCAGCAGCCGTCTATTACCGGACCTCGGTGCGGCCGCATAAGGTTCTTCAGAAAGTTCGACACTGTCCGGGGTGAGGGCAGGGGTAGTCGTCATCGGCGCAATCTCGACCGGTGGTGCGACGCGAGCGGATGCAGGCGCAGCAGCTGCCACGGAAGTCGCCACCAGAGATGCTGCTGCGACCTCCGGTACCGAAACTGGAACGGTAACGGTCTCAGTAGCGACCACGAAAGTGGGGCTTGGCTCGACGGCGGTACGCGTGACCACCGATCGGCTGGTGTTCATGGGGATTGTTCGGGTGAACTCGCGGGCCAGGACCGCGGACATCGGTAGGTCGAGGCGAATTGGTTCGCTGTACGTCACGGCTGGCGTGTCAGACGGGTGGGCTGACGCAGACCGATTGACGGGCGGGGGAGGGGGCGGTGGGATCACCGGCGTCGGTGTCGAGCTGGGGCCGGTAGCCATCACCACAGGCCCGCTGTACGACTCGGTCGGGTAGCCCGGTTGTTCAAGTGGCATAGGTACCTGCGGTACTGCAGGGGTCTCGGGGTAACCGGGAACGGCAAACTCCACCGGCTGCGGGTCTTGCTCGTCTGGATCATCGAGAACTGACGTGCGGATCGGCGCCAGCGGTGTTGAGGTTGCTCCAACCGGCGACGCAGTGATCTGGGCGGAGAATTCTCGGATCGCAGCTTCCATCTCAGAGATGCTGAGGCCATCGAGGTTCACGTCTGCCAGATCAGCCCCCGTAGAGTTCGCTGGCTCGTTGATTGCAGGAAGCGCCACCGCAGGGCTGGTCAGTTCTGGAGTGTCGAGCTCAGGCAAGAACTCTTCACCCGACAGTGCCCATTCAGGAAGCGGCACACCGGGCAGGATCGCGGCAGCACGAGATGGCTCCCCTGCGGGAGTCGAGTCGGTCTTGCGTGCCACAGCTACCTCGTTTTCGAGCGGTTAATCGTCGAATCATCACGATGAAATGCGCGTGGTTGATGAACCCACGCACGTGTCATCGGCCAGTCGGGTGACAGTCTTGAGAATCAGGCCAACGTCACATCCACCGAAAGTGGACCCGATCCTTCGACATATCGTAATTGCTCGATCCTTCCGGCCGCAGCCAGATCCGCCGAGGCAGAGCGGACGCGGTCAAGTGCCTGCGACGGCCCGGTAACGACTGCTTCGCTCACATCAGCCTTCATCGACACCTTCGCTTCACTCTTTGCCTTGCGAACTCCCGATAGGACGGTTGCTACGGCATCGACCGTTCCGGCGTCACCGCGAGCATCTCCACATTCGTCCGCGGTCGGCCAGGCGGCACGGTGAATACTGCCCTCACACCACCACGACCAAACTTCTTCCGCGACAAAAGGTAAGACCGGGGAGAACAGTCGCAGCATCACGGACAAAGCGACCGCCAGGGCAGCCTTGGCTGAAGCAGCTGCCTCGGGGCCACGGACCCCATACGCACGCTCTTTCACGAGCTCGACGTAGTCATCGCAGAATGCCCAGAAGAAGGTTTCGGTCACTTCCAGAGCGCGTGCGTAGTTGTAGTCATCAAAGGCCGCGGTGGCGTCGGTAATGACGTTGGCCAGAACGGCCAGCATGGCTTGATCGAGTGGGTCGGTGATGACGCTGAGATCCTCGGGCATGCTGACGCCATCTGCCAGCACGAATTTGCTCGCGTTGAGAATCTTGATCGCTAACCGTCGACCAATTTTCATCTGGCCGACGTCGAAGGCAGTGTCCGTCCCCGGACGCCCGGAAGCAGCCCAGTAGCGAACGGCATCGGCGCCATGCTCGTCGAGCAGGCCGAGCGGGGTGACCACATTGCCCTTTGACTTGCTCATTTTCTTGCGGTCGGGATCGAGGATCCAACCGCTGATCGCAGCGTTCTTCCACGGCAAAACATCGTCTTCGAGGTGCGCGCGCACGACCGATGAAAACAGCCACGTCCGGATGATCTCGTGTGCTTGCGGCCGAAGATCGAATGGCCATAGGCGCTGCCACAGATCTTCGTCGATTGTCCATCCACCAGCGATTTGTGGTGACAGCGACGAGGTAGCCCATGTGTCCATGACGTCGGGGTCGCCCATGAATCCGCCCGGAACTCCGCGTTGATCCGGACTGTATCCGGCTGGGACATCGCTACTCGGATCAATGGGAAGTAGATCGTCGGATGGAATAAGCGGCGTTCCGTACTCGGGATTGCCGTGCTCATCAAGTCGGTACCACACCGGCAGTGGCACGCCGAAAAATCGCTGACGTGAGATCAACCAATCGCCGTTGAGCCCCTCAACCCAGGAGGTGTAGCGAGCCTGCATGTACGGCGGGTGCCAGTTGAGTTCGGCGCCGCGTTGGACCAGCCGCGCACGCACATCCTCATCTCGGCCACCGTTGCGGATGTACCACTGACGCGTGGTGACGATTTCGAGTGGCTTGTCGCCTTTCTCGAAGAACTTGACCGCTTGCGTTGTGGGGCGCGGCTCGCCCTCGACGAATCCGGCTGCGCCGAGTGCTTCGACCATGCGCTCTTTGGACGTGTGCGCAGTAGCGCCGGCGATTGCGGCGTAGGTGTTTCGGCCGAGTTCGGTGGTGATCCACTCAGGGGTCTCGGGAAGGATCCGACCGTCCCAGCCAATGATCGGACGAGTCGGCAATTGCAGTTCGCGCCACCACGTGACGTCGGTCGTGTCACCGAACGTACAAATCATCGCGATACCGGAACCCTTCTCGGGATCGGCTAACCGATGAGCGACTACGGGCACTTCGACGTCGAATAGTGGCGTGCGAACCGTCGTGCCGAATAGCGGCCGGTATCGCTCATCGTCCGGATGCGCCACGAGTGCTACGCAGGCGGCCAGTAACTCGGGGCGCGTCGTCTCGATGAAGATGCGTGAACCATCCGGGGCTGGGAATCCGATGCGGTAGTAGTTACCCGGCCGTTCACGGTCTTCGAGTTCAGCTTGGGCAACGGCAGTTCGAAAGGTGACGTCCCAGAGCGTGGGTGCCTCGGACTGATACGCCTCACCTCGTTCAAGGTTGCGCAGGAAGGCCCGTTGCGAAACGGCTTGTGCGCGCTTGTCGATGGTTTGGTACGTGCGCGACCAGTCAACCGACAAGCCGAGCCGGCGCCACAACTGTTCGAATACCTTTTCGTCTTCGACGGTTAGCCGCTCGCAAAGTTCGACGAAGTTGCGGCGCGAGATCGGCAACTGGTCCTTGCCTGGCTCGGCTGGCGGTTCGAAGTTTGCGTCGTAGGGAAGAGACGGATCGCAGCGAACACCAAAGTAGTTCTGGACGCGACGTTCCGTGGGAAGACCATTGTCGTCCCAGCCCATCGGGTAGAAGACTTCTAGCCCACGCATCCGCTGGTATCGCGCGATGCAATCGGTGTGCGTGTACGAGAAGACGTGACCTACGTGTAGCGAACCGCTGACGGTCGGCGGCGGGGTGTCGATCGAGTAAATCTCCTCGCGCGTTTTGGTCGCGTCGAAGGTGTAGGTGCCCTCGTCGCTCCACACCTGTGCCCATCTGTCCTCGACTCCGTCGATGGTGGGCTTTTCTGGGACGCGTGAGTGAGACGCAGGTGTGCTCATGGAGCATCATCTTAGGGAACAAATCACTATCCTTCGACCGCGTATCACCGCGCGGAAAGTCGTCGCAGCGGCGCGCGGCCCCGTAGGATCTGCAACCGTGAGCCCACGTGATGAATTTGACGATTTCGAAGCCGAGTTTGATGAAGCCGATACTGACGGCGATGAGTTTGACGACGATGATGAGGCTGCCGATAGCGACGATCCGCCACTGAACTATCTGGGGCTCCCCGTCGACGATGAAGACGACTCGGGATTGGGCCCGGCGTTTGATCCCGATGATGAACAGTCGCAGGCAGATGAGTTCGCTGAGGCGCCCCCGCTGAGCGACGACGAAGCTGAGGCCGTCCTTCGTCGATTCGTAGCGATCGAGAAAGAACTGCTTGAGCGCTGGCCCGAGTCCAAGCTTGAGCCGAGCCTTGATCGAGTTGCACTGGCGATGGAGTTGCTCGGCGAGCCCAACAGAAGTTTTAGCGTCATTCACATCGCTGGCACGAACGGCAAGACGTCGACGTCTCGGATGACCGAATCGCTACTTCGTTCCGTGGGGCTTCGTACCGGCCTATACACCAGCCCGCACCTGCACACCATCCGCGAGCGAATTCGCCTTGATGGTGAGCCAATCGACATGGAACGATTCGTCCGCGTCTACGACGATATTGCGCCGATCCTCGATCTCGCCGATCAGCAAAGCGTCGCGGCGGGTGGTCCGAGAATGTCGTTCTTTGAAGCGATTACTTGCTTGGCATATGCCGTCTTCGCGGATGCGCCCGTCGATGTTGCCGTCGTGGAAGCTGGCATGGGCGGACGTTGGGACGCGACGAACGTTGCTGATGGTCAAGTCGCGGTCGTCATGCCGATCGGCCTCGACCACATGGAGTACCTCGGTCACGACATCGCGACGATCGCGAACGAGAAGGCGGGAATCATCAAGCCCGACGCTTTCGTCATCCTCGCTGCGCAACCACTCGAGGCCGCGACAGTCCTGTTGGCGCAGACGGCCGACGTTGGCGGATCCTTGGCACGTGAGGGTCTGGAATTTGGTGTCGTCTCGCGGCTGCCGGGAATTGGTGGTCAGTTGCTGAGTCTGCAAGGGTTAGCGGCTCAATATGACGACATCTTCTTACCGCTTTTCGGTGCTCATCAGGCGTCAAATGCGAGTGCGGCGCTCGCTGCCGTAGAAGCATTTCTTGGCGGTGGCGAACATGAGTTGTCGGCCGATCTTCTGCGCGATGGCTTCGCTGCGGTCACATCTCCAGCTCGACTCGAGGTTGTCCGTCGAAGTCCAACGGTGCTGATTGATGCAGCGCACAATCCGCATGGCGCAGCGGCGCTCGCGGCCGCTTTGGACGATGCATTTGAGTTCACTCACCTTGTTGGCGTGCTCGCGGTGTTCGCTGACAAGGACGCGCGCGGACTGTTGGAGGCTCTTGAGCCGGTCCTCAACGAGGCCGTGATCACGCAGTCCTCATCACCTCGCGCAATGTCCGCAGAGTCACTCGGCGAACTTGCCGAGGAGATTTTCGGCGCAGACCGAATTCGCGTCGTGCCTCGGCTTTCTGCGGCCATCGAACTGGGTATCCAATTAGCCGATGAAGCATCGTCAGGAGTTGGTGGAGCCGGAGTGCTGATAACGGGGTCAGTGGTCACTGCGGCTGAGGCGCGGGCACTGCTTGGCCGCACAGAGGCCTGACACCCTGATGGCCAGTCGATGAAAGTTCTTGCACCAGCGATCCTGTTTATGGAGGCAGTACTCGTCGCACTGGCTATCCCTGTCGCACTCACGCAAGGAAGGGGTGCGTCCACAGCATGGCTGCTGGCAGGGCTTGCGGTGCTCCTGGTGTTAGCGGCCGGCGCCTCGCGTCGTCCAGGGGGCGTGCGCATTGGTTGGGGTATGCAGATTCTGGTCTTGCTGTCGTCGATCGTTGAACCAGCGATGGCCATCATTGGAATGGTCTTTCTTGGCGTATGGGTCACGGCCGTCATATACGGAGGTAAGGCAGATCGGATTGCCGCTACTCGAGCGGGAGTGACGCAGCCTTCGAGTGACTCGACGACTGGCCACCCCGGAGGCGATGAGTAGTGGAGTCTGACCGTAAGATTGTGGCGACAGGCTGGTCCGGCGGATCAGTGAGTCTCAAAGTTTACTGCCCACCCCCACCTCATTCATTTCCCGAATTGGTGGAAACATCAGGAGAAAACTGTGTCTGAGCGCACTCTGGTCCTTGTTAAGCCCGATGGTGTTGCCCGTGGACTCGTGGGCGAGGTTCTGTCGCGCATCGAACGTAAGGGTTTCACCATCGTGGCCCTCGAACTGCGCACCCTTCCCCGCGAAATCGCCGAGGAGCACTATGGCGAGCACAGTGACAAGCCGTTCTTCGGCGAGCTTGTCGACTTCATCACCTCTGGCCCACTGCTCGCCGCGGTTATCGAAGGTCGCGAGTCGATCTCGTCGTGGCGCGCGATGATGGGTGCCACTGATCCCGCCAAGGCCGCCCCCGGCACTATTCGCGGCGATCTTGCCACGCTGATGAGTGAGAACGTGTCCCACGGCTCGGACTCACCAGAGTCCGCTGCTCGTGAAATCAAACTCTTTTTCCCACATCTGTAAAAGAGTCTTCAGCCCATAATTTGGGCGTCTTCGCAGGTCAAAGCCTTATAACGGCCGTGACGTGAGGTTTTGGTGTGACGAATGGTTCGCATTGGCATTGGACGTACACCCTAGGTATCGGCCTACCATAGGGGTACCTCGTAATTGAGCGTGCCTAGCACGATGATCTATCACTGACGATAGGCATGGGTTCGCTTACCGATAGACCACTGGAAGGCTTCCCCACGTATGGCCAACAACCTGTCCTTCATCGGCCGCGATATGGCCGTCGACTTGGGTACCGCTAACACCTTGGTCTACGTCCGTGGCCGCGGCATCGTTCTGAATGAACCAAGCGTGGTAGCGATCAACTCCAACACCGGCGGCATCTTGGCTGTAGGTGCTGAGGCCAAGAAGATGATCGGCCGCACCCCGGGAAATATCGTTGCGATCCGTCCTCTGAAGGATGGCGTTATCGCGGACTTCGATACCACCGAGCGAATGCTGCGCTACTTCATCCAGAAGGTCCACAAGCGTCGCCACCTCGCCAAGCCGCGCCTAGTCGTATGCGTGCCTTCGGGTATCACCGGTGTTGAGCAACGCGCCGTTAAGGATGCTGGCTATGCTGCCGGCGCCCGCAAGGTCTACATCATCGAAGAGCCGATGGCGGCGGCAATCGGCGCCGGCCTTCCTGTCCACGAGCCGACCGGCAACATGGTTGTCGACATCGGCGGTGGCACCACGGAAGTGGCTGTTATCTCTCTCGGCGGCATTGTTACGTCGCTCTCAATTCGCGTCGGCGGCGATGAGCTAGATGCGTCGATCATCAATTACGTCAAGAAGGAATACTCCTTGATGCTTGGCGAGCGAACGAGTGAAGAAATCAAGATGGCGATCGGATCGGCCTTCCCCGCCCCTGATGAACCACACGCGGAAATCCGCGGCCGCGACTTGGTTTCCGGCCTGCCACGTACCGTTGTCGTGACGGCTGAAGAGATTCGCAGGGCGATCGACGAACCCGTAAATGCGATTGTCGACGCTGTGAAGACCACGCTGGATCGCACCCCGCCGGAGCTTTCTGGCGACATCATGGACCGCGGAATCGTTCTAACCGGTGGTGGCGCGTTGCTTTCCGGCCTTGACGAACGCTTGCGGCACGAAACTGGTATGCCGATCGTTATCGCTGAAGATCCGCTCGACTGCGTTGCCCTCGGTTCGGGTAAGTGCGTTGAGGAGTTTGAGGCACTCCAGCAGGTCCTGATTTCGGAGCCGCGCAACTAATCGTCATCGCGACGAAAGTTTTCGTAGGTGCCCGCGACGTAAAATGTCGCGGGCGCTTGCATGAGTAGGGGAGCATGGGTACATGCGGGAATCGAGAAGGCTGCGGACCATTATTGGTCTGCTCGTCCTCACCTCGTTAACCCTTATCGTCCTGAGCCTTAAAGGCGGTGGCGCCACAGTCCGCACGGGAGCCCAAGGTGCGATCGGACCGGTTCAAAATGCGGTGGCCTCCATAACCAGGCCTATTCGAGACTTCTTTACTGGGCTTGGAAGCATCGGTAGCAAAGATCAAACGATCTCCGATCTGCGTCAGAAGAATCAAGAACTTCAGGGGCAGTTGTCGACGACGCAATATGCTCAAAATCGGGCTCGGGAGCTCGACGATTTGCTCAAGATCGCAGGTGCCGGAAACTATCACGTCGTCCCCGCGCAGGTCGTTTCCGTCGGTCCGGACCAGGGTTTCGCGTGGACAGTGACCATTGATGCAGGGTCCATCGATGGAATCAAGATGGATCAAGACGTCATTACGGGTCAGGGGCTAGTCGGACGTATCGTTCGCGTGACAAAAACTGATGCCACTGTTGAACTTCTCGTCGACTCAACATCGACTGTAGGCGCTCGGGTGGAGCGCTCGATGTCTATTGGATTCCTCAACGGTACGGGCGAAGCAAAATCTATGGAGTTTCAACTCCTAGATCCGTTTGCCGAAATTCGCACGGGGGATCGGCTGGTTTCGTTTGGGGTCCGAGGTGGGATTTATGTGCCCGGGCTGCCCCTTGGCACGATTACCGAGATCAGCGGCAGCCCGGGGCAGCTGACCCGGGTGGCCACGGTCGTACCTTTCGTCGACGTGAACTCCCTTGATCTGGTCGGCGTTATTGTGGATCCGCCGCGGACAAATCCGCGTGATGCTCTGCTTCCACAGGTGGCAGGCGCCTCGCCGTCTTCGAGCACTCAGCCGACGACGGGTGCCGTCCCGTCATCGGGTGCACAATCCCCGTCAGTTTCCGATGGGGTAGCGCCGGACGTTTCATCGGCCCCGTCGCCATCGTCGTGAGGTTCTGACGATGGCGTGGATTCGAGTCATGCTCGCGGTCGCTCTCACCGTTACCGCTGTTCTCCTTCAGTTAACAGTTCTTCCGCTGCTGCACCTACCAGGGGCAGTCCCCAACGTCGTTGCGGTGACCGTGATCGCTATCGGGTTGGTGGCAGGTAGTGTGCGCGGAGCCATCGTTGGTTTCGTGGCCGGAATGCTCATTGATTTGGCGCCGCCGTCGATCGCGACGTTGGGCATCACAGCGCTCGTCCTGGTGCTCGCTGGCTTCGCAGCGGGTGTCTTCGGCGAAGACCCCGATCGTCCCCTGTTCCTGATCTGCGCTTTCAGCAGTTTGACCTGTGCTCTGACGATGCTGGCAGGGACGCTCGTGGGCGGAATCGTCGGCGATCCGCACGTCACCTGGTCTCGGGTGCCGGGGATTTTGATAAGTGAGCTGATCTACGGCGCACTGCTCGCGGCGGTGATTGTTCCGCTGGTGAAGTGGCTGTGGGTCCGCGTTGCACCGCCGGCGGGTCGATTACCGTGATTTTCGACGTAAACTGGGCGTAACCAGGTCGCCTCCGACTGTCATGGTGGTGTCTGGGAGTCTGCGATGAGGCATTCGTCACGATGAGGAACCTCGTCACTGGGCGAGCCGTCGTACCGGATTAGGTCGACACGTTCGGTTACAGAGCGACTCGAGGTGGGTAAGAGTCTTTAACCATGCCCATGTGGTGATCAAGCGGAAAGGGTGGATCTGCCGGTGAGTGATAGATCAACTCTGCGCCTGATGGTGTTGGGCATTCTTATCGCCTCACTGCTGATCACCATGATCAGTCGGCTGTTCTTCCTGCAGATCGTGTCGGCCGATGTCTACACCGCGCAGGCGTCCAGTAACCGTGTTCACTCGATTGAAACTCAGGCTGCCCGCGGGCTGATCCTTGATCAGGTGGGACGACCACTGGTGTCGAATCGAACCTCACTTGTCGTGAGTGTTGATCGACAAGCGTTGCACACACAAAAGGATCACGGTCAGGCCGTTATCGATCGATTAGCACCAGCCCTGGGCATGACCCCAACGATGCTGTCGTATCGCTTGGAATTGTGCGGTAAGCAGGCCCATGCCAAGCCGCCGATCTGCTGGAATGGATCGCCGTACCAGCCGGTTCCGGTAGCAAAGGACATCACCGAAGATCTTGCGCTCAAGATCATGGAGCGGCGCTCTGATTACGCTGGCGTTACTGCGAGTTTGGAAGCGATCAGGGTTTATCCAGCGCCGTTTGCAGTCAATGCGGCGCACATCCTTGGCTACCTTGGTCCTGTCACCGATGGTGAACTTGCAGATCAAAAGGCGCTCATGGAGGCAGGAAAACTCGACCCCAATGGTCCACGGCTGCGTCGTACGGATCTGATCGGCCGTGCGGGCCTGGAGTCGGAGTACGACACGCAACTGCGCGGTGTTGAAGGTATCAAGCGAGTGACCGTGAATTTACGCGGTTCGGTCACCGGAACGGTGAGTCAAACGACGCCGGTTGCTGGTGAAGATCTCGTCACGAACATCGATGCCAAGTTGCAGCAGGTTGCCGAAACACAACTCAAGGCAGCGATCGATAAAGCGCGGGCTACGAAGGATCCAAACGGCACCGGTAACTATCGTGCCGATTCCGGCGCAGTCGTTGTCATGGACAACACCAACGGACATGTGCTCGCGATGGCCTCGTATCCGAATTACGATCCGTCACTGTTCGTAGGCGGAATCACCTCCAAGGAATACGCGACGCTGACTGCTGCGTCTGCTAACCAGCCGTTGACGTCTCGTGCAATTCAGGGTCAGTTCGCCCCTGCATCGACATTCAAGATTGTTACTGCGTCGGCGGCACTGCAGAACGGTTACACCTCGTCCGATCAATTCGATTGTCCGTCGTCCTACCAGGTAGGTAACCGCGTCTTCAAGAACTTCGAGTCACATGAGTATGGCCAACTCTCCTTATCGAAGGGCTTGGCGGTTTCCTGCGACACGATGTGGTACCAGGTGGCCTACAAGTGGTGGCTTGAGGCTGGTGGCAATAATCCGGGTGCACATCCCAAGGATCCGGTTGAAGCGATGGCTCAGGCGTATGGCATAGGTCGCCGTACTGGGATCGACTTGCCCTCTGAGTCACGCGGCCGGGTCGGTGGACGTGAGTTCAAGACGCTCCAGAACAAACAGTTGCACGATTCATGGTGCACGCGAGCTCGTGATGGGTACCCGGAAGTGGCTAAGACCGACCTACCGCGAGCCACGCTTCTTCAGGCATATGCGGCCGATGCGTGTGCGAACGGCGGTCTTTTTCGCGGTGGTGACGCGGTGAACATGGCCATTGGTCAAGGTGACACGGTTGTGACCCCGTTGCAGATGGCGGTGGCGTACTCAGCATTGGCAAACGGCGGCACCGTGTGGCAGCCGCAGATCGCCAAGGGATTCATGCGCGGTGACGGACACGTCGTCACGACGATCGCACCGAAGAAGGTGGGCTCACTTCCGCTCACGGCAGCCAATCAGGAGTTCCTGCGCTCTGCCTTTTCGGAGGTGACCAGCCAAAGTTTCGGAACGGGTTATGGTCCGTTCCAAGGGTTCCCGCTGAACCAGATCCCGATCGCGGCAAAGACAGGTACTGGTCAGGCCGGTTCCAACAAGCAGTCGACGTCCTGGTTCGCAACCTTCGCCCCGGCCAACCATCCGAAGTACACCGTCGTGATGATGGTGTCGCAGGGCGGCACTGGATCGGGTACGAGTGCACCGAGTGTGCGCAAGATCTACGAAGCTATTTATGGCATTCATGGTTCGTCCATCAATCCAGCACGATCAGTGTTGTACGGCGGCGAGCCCACCAGCACCTTCCCCAAGGTGACGGTTAACGGTGAGCCGATCTACCCTGAGTTTCACGATGCGACCCCAGTTTCAGGCGGGGGAGCAGCAACCCCAGTCGGTCAGACCCCCTCTGGGTCGTCGACCGCAGGTGTGGTGCTCGTCCCGGTGGCTGCCGGGTGGTTGGTCAAGAAGCGTTCTCGGCCGCGTCGCCGATCGCGTTCGTCTGGTGTGATTAGGCGATGACGATCGCTTATCCAACGACGTTGGCCAAGCGCAAGTCGACCTCGTATCTTCAACGTCTGGACTGGGTTCTCGTTGGCGGGGCTCTCGCGCTGTCCATCATCGGAGCGCTGCTTGTTTACTCTGCGACGCGAAGTAAGCAGGCCGATGCGGGCTTAGATCCGTCGTCCTATCTAAAGAAGCACATCCTGAACCTGGCTGTCGGGTTGGTGCTGGGAATCGTCATCTCGCGCTTTGACTACCGGCTCTTGCGCGCGTACACGCCGATTCTCTACGGCATCTCGATCGTCGGTCTTGTGCTGGTGCTCGTTCCACATCTCGGTCACACGATCAATGGCGCGAAGGCATGGTTCCTGCTGCCAGGCGGATTTAGCTTCCAGCCGTCGGAGTTCGCCAAGATCGCAATCATCTTGGGTATGTCCATGATTCTGTCGGAGAAGCGCGACGCGGAATCAGAGCCTCGAGACATCGACGTTATCTACGCGCTCGGGGTTGCCGGAGTACCAATCGCACTGATCATGCTGGAGCCTGATCTCGGAACGGTACTGGTGATCACGTGTGCGGTCCTGGCCATCGTTGCCGTTTCGGGTGCCCCAGCTCGATGGTTGATCGGTCTGATCGTTGCTGGAGTCTTGGTCTCGTTCCTCGTGTTCAAGCTAGGAATCCTGAGCCCCTATCAAGTGGATCGGTTCACCGCGTTCACCGATCCGACGGCCAACACTCACGGAATCGGCTTTAACACCACGCAGGCGCGCATCGCCATCGGCTCGGGCGGCATCTTCGGGCAGGGGCTGTTCCATGGAGCTCAGACCCAGGGTCACTTTGTCCCCGAGAACCAGACGGACTTTGTGTACTCGGTGGCAGGCGAAGAACTCGGATTCGTTGGAGCGGTGGCGATCGTGGTTCTGCTGGCAGTGATCCTCTGGCGGGCGATCTACATTGCTGTGCGCGCATCAGATCTGTTTGGACGCCTCGTTGCAACGGGCGTCGCCACCTGGTTTGCATTCCAGGCCTTTGAAAACATCGGGATGAACCTCGGAATTACTCCGGTGACTGGCGTGCCGCTGCCATTCGTCTCCTATGGCGGCTCATCGATGTTCGCCAACTGGCTCGCCATAGGCCTGTTGATCAACGTTCATATGCGGGCAAAAGAGTAGTGATTCGCCCCAGGCGATAAGTCGGTACGATAGGCACGGCGTTGACCCGATCGCGGTAGACGCTACGTCGTGACCGCGCTTTTCAGCTCCTACTAGAGGATGCCCCGTGACTGCTTCGATACTGCCTGGCGAGACATCGTCGGCATTGCTCGTCAATGCCCTCAGCGATGACGTGCAGAGTGTGTTTCCCGAACTGGAACGCCTTCTCCCGCTGGTAAGTAAGCCCGTGCAATACGTCGGCGGCGAACTTAACGCTGTGATCAAGCCGTGGAACGACGTAGCCGTTCACTGGGCCTTGATGTACCCCGACGCGTACGAGGTGGGTGTTCCCAACCAGGGCGTACAGATCCTGTATGAAGTGCTCAACGAGCGTGAAGATGTTTTGGCCGAGCGTACCTACGCGGTGTGGCCCGATCTCGAGAAGCTAATGCGTGAGGCCGGCGTTCCGCAGTTCACTGTCGACGGCCACCGCCCCCTGGGCGCATTCGATCTGTTCGGTTTGAGCTTTGCGACCGAACTCGGTTACACCAATATGCTCACGGCCCTGGACCTTGCCGGTATCCCGCTTCATGCGGCCGATCGCGACGAGCGTCACCCGTTGGTCATCGCTGGTGGACATGCTGCCTTCAACCCTGAACCGATCGCGGATTTCATCGACGCGGCCGTTCTAGGCGACGGCGAACAGGCCGTGCTGTTGATCAGCAATGTGACCCGCGATTGGAAAGCCGAAGGTCGTCCAGGTGGTCGTGAGGAACTGCTCCTGCGCCTAGCGCGCACGGGCAGTGTTTACATCCCGTCGTTCTATGACGTTGAGTATCTGCCCGATGGTCGAATTCGCCGGGTTGCCCCGAATAAGCCAGGTGTCCCGTGGCGAGTTTCCAAGCACACGCTGATGGACCTCGACGAATGGCCTTACCCGAAGGCACCGCTCGTCCCGTTGGCTGAAAGTGTGCACGAGCGGATGAGCGTTGAAATCTTCCGCGGATGTACTCGCGGTTGTCGCTTCTGCCAGGCCGGAATGATCACTCGCCCGGTGCGTGAACGAAGCGCTGAGACGGTCGCGAAGATGGTCGACGCCGGACTAGAAAAGACTGGCTACGAAGAGGTCGGTCTGCTGAGTTTGTCCAGTGCAGATCACAGTGAAATCGGTTTGATTGCCAAGGGTTTGGCCGATCGGTACGAAGGTACTGAGACGGGGCTTTCCCTTCCAAGTACCCGGGTAGATGCGTTCAACATTGATCTGGCAAATGAGCTCACGCGCAACGGGCGTCGCAGCGGTCTTACGTTTGCCCCCGAGGGTGGCAGCGAGCGGATGCGTCGCGTCATTAACAAGATGGTCACAGAAGAAGATCTGATTCGCACCGTGGCTACTGCCTACGGAAATGGCTGGCGTCAGGTCAAGCTGTACTTCATGTGCGGGCTTCCCACCGAAACGGACGAGGATGTTCTTCAGATCGCCGAGGTTGCCCGTCGTGTGATTGAGACTGGTCGTAAAGCCAGTGGGCGCAAGGATATTCGCTGCACGGTGTCAATCGGTGGCTTCATTCCTAAGCCGCATACGCCATTCCAGTGGGCCTCGCAGTTAGACCACGAATCGACGGATGCTCGTCTGCGTAAGTTGCGCGACGCGATTCGCAACGATCGTGAGTACGGCAAGTCGATTGGTTTCCGGTACCACGATGGCAAGCCGGGCGTTGTTGAAGGCTTGTTGTCTCGTGGCGATCGTCGCGTCGGTGCGATCATCGAACGAGTTTGGAGCGCGGGTGCGCGCTTTGATGGCTGGAGTGAGCACTTCAACTTCGAGGCGTGGATGCTCGCCGCTGAGGGAGCACTAGAAGGGCATGTTGTCGATGTCGACTGGTACACCTTGCGCGAGCGTGAATACACCGAGGTGTTGCCGTGGGATCATCTCGATTCGGGCCTCGATAAGGACTGGCTGTGGGAAGACTGGCAGGACGCGGTTGAGGAAGTTGCCGTAGAGGACTGCCGGTGGACACCATGCTTTGACTGTGGAGTGTGCGGCCAGATGGACACCGAAATCCAGGTTGGCCCGACTGGTGCCACTCTCTTGGGAATGCCAGCGCTACCTTCGCGTGGTGGCGATCTGGTGGCGGAAACTAGCTCGTGAGTCCACGGCAAGCTCCCGTTCGTGATGTAGCCCCAACTGTCCAACGATTGCGACTTCGCTATGCCAAGCGCGGTCGGTTGCGGTTCTCGAGTCACCGTGATTTCCAGCGGGCATTTGAACGTGCGCTGCGCCGCGCTGGGGTTCCGATGGCTTACAGCCAAGGCTTCAATCCGCACCCTCGAGTGTCGTATGCGAACTCAGCGCCGACAGGTACCGCAAGCGAGGCGGAGTACGTTGAGATCGCCGTGACGGCCATGCTTGATCCTGAAAAGGTTCGGCTCGCTCTCGATACTGCGCTGCCACCGGGACTTGATGTGATCGAGGTTGTCTCGAGTAAGACTTCGGACTTCATTGAACGTCTTGAAGCCAGCGTCTGGGAGCTCGAACTGCCGGGGGTCAGTGTGAAAACCGCGCGCAGTGCTGCCGAAGCACTCATGGCGGCCGAAGAGGTCATGGTCGAGCGGCTTACCAAGAACGGAATCCGAACCTTTGACGCCCGCGGTCCCGTCGTGGCTGTGGAGGTTCCGCTCCCGGCCACGCCGGCCGATCCCGGGGGCGACTCGCCCGAAGGGGGAATCCACTCGCCGGAAGAGATGGCCGACTGTGCCATAATGAGATTGGTTGTACGGCACGTAACACCGTCCGTTCGACCCGATGACGTTCTTGTTGCGTTGCGACACGTGGCTAACCTCGTGCCGCCGGTACCCGTGAGGGTGACTCGGCTGGCACAGGGCCCGCTCGTCGCAGACGTGAGTGGGCAGACCGTACTGAATGCGGTCACGGACCCATTTGCGGCCGATCGCGGCTAGGCCGATTCGGTGCACCAATTGTTCCCGTCACATGGGCACGTTGGCTGCACATCCCATTGGCTTTCACCCATGCGTGGGTGACGTGAACTCAAGGGGCACCCACGGGTGTTCAAGGGTTCGGATCGGAGCATGATCAGTGAGCGACGAACTGTCGAACACCAGCGAGACCGCAGTAACTACCTCTGCCGAGGGCGCCGCCCCGGCGAAAAAGACCGCGGCTAAGAAGTCGGCCGCGAAGAAGACCACAGCGAAGAAGACCACAGCAAAGAAATCCGCCGAATCCGCGCCCGCAAACGCCGTCGGCGACGCGACAGAACTGGACTCTGAACAGCCCGTAAAAGCGACCAAGAAGACGGCCGCTAAGAAGTCAGCTGCGAAGAAGTCAGCTGCCGGTCTCGGTGACGAATCGGGTGAACTATCCGCTCCGCTGGCAGGAGTTGACGCCCCGTCGGCGGCACCCGCCCCAAAGCGCACCCGCAAGAGCGCCGCATCGATCCCAGACTTCTCCGCCCCTGCGGCTGAAGAAGTGGCCGCTGCTGCGGCTGCAACGGCGGCCGCTGCAACAGCCACCTCGCTCATGTTCCAGGCCCCCTCACCGGAGGCTGCAGTTGCTCCAGCTCGCCGTCGCACACGCAAGTCCTCTGAGCCGACGCCAGCCGCCGAGGTCGTCGCAGACCAGGACGATGTCACTGCCTCTGTTGATGTGCTCGAAGTGGACGACGAAGCTAGTGACGGCTTCAACGGGGATATCGCTGACGATGACTCAGATGAGTCTGAATCTGACGTAAGTGAAACGTCCGATGACGATGAGCAAGGCCCACGCCGCCGTCGCCGTCGCCGCGGTGGTCGCGGTCGTCGCCGTCGGGGCGGCTCAGACGGTGTCTCGGACGAATCAGAATTGTCGGAGGATTCTGATGCCGCCGATGGCGAAGAGGGCGAAGGGGCAGTAGACGGTGATGCAGATGGTGTCGGCGATGGTACTCATCGACGCCGCCGTCGTCGGGCGCGTCGTGGGACGGGTGACGCATCTGAGCTTGGCCAGGATGACCCCCCGAACACGGTTGTGCGAGTCCGCGAGCCACGAAGCCGTACCTCGGAGACCAACGCTCTCAAGGGATCTACTCGCCTAGAGGCTAAGAAGCAGCGTCGTCGCGAAGGTCGTGAGGCGGGCCGTCGTCGTCCGTCGATCCTGACTGAGGCTGAGTTCTTGGCGCGTCGCGAGGCAGTGGATCGCGTCATGGTGGTGCGTCAGCGCGACGACCGTACGCAGATCGCCGTACTTGAAGACAACGTCCTGGTTGAGCACTACGTCAACAGGTCCTCAGGCGCCTCAATGATCGGCAATGTTTATCTCGGTCGAGTCCAAAATGTGTTGCCCTCCATGGAGGCTGCGTTCATCGACGTAGGCCGCGGACGTAACGCAGTTCTGTATGCGGGTGAAGTGAATTGGGATGCTACCGGGCTCGAAGGTGCTTCCAAGCGAATCGAATTGGCGCTGAAACCGGGGGACCCGGTTCTGGTGCAGGTCAGCAAGGATCCCATCGGTCACAAGGGTGCTCGCCTCACGGCGCAGTTGTCGCTTCCCGGTCGATTCCTAGTGTTTGTGCCGAACTCGTCAATGACTGGTATCAGCCGAAAGCTGCCTGACAATGAGCGCTCGCGTTTGAAGACGATTCTGCGCTCTGTACTGCCCGAAGATGCTGGCGTGATTGTTCGCACTGCCGCCGAAGGAGCCTCTGAAGAGGAACTGCGTCAGGACGTGGAGCGCCTTTCCAAGCAGTGGGATGACATCTCAGCCAAGGCAGAAGCTTCAAAGGGTTCAGCTCCTGTCCTGCTGCATGGTGAGCCTGATCTAGCCATCAAGGTTGTTCGCGACATCTTCAATGAGGACTTCGGCAAGCTCGTCGTTGAAGGCGGCGTAATCGGCGACACGATCCGCGATTACGTTGGGGGAGTAGCGCCAGATCTAGCTGAGCGCATCACCACGTGGACCGAGCCGCGCGACATGTTTGCGTCCTACCGGATTGATGAGCAGCTCGCAAAAGCGTTGGACCGCAAGGTATGGCTGCCATCAGGTGGGTCGCTTGTCATCGATCGCACTGAAGCGATGACTGTCGTCGACGTTAACACCGGCAAGTTCACTGGCCAGGGTGGAAACCTCGAAGAGACTGTGACGAGTAACAACATCGAGGCTGCGGAAGAAATCGTTCGTCAGCTGCGACTGCGTGACATCGGCGGAATCATCGTTATCGATTTCATCGACATGGTGCTCGAGAGTAATCGCGATCTCGTTCTTCGACGCCTCGTCGAATGTCTGGGACGCGATCGCACAAAGCATCAGGTTGCGGAGGTAACGACGCTGGGTCTTGTCCAGATGACTCGCAAGCGCATTGGGCAGGGCCTGCTCGAAGTGTTTAGTGAGTCCTGTGACGCGTGTCATGGTCGTGGTTATCACATCCATTCCGAGCCGGTTGTAGCTAAGGCTGCCTTCGACGAGGACGATGAATCCACCCCTCGTGGCCGTCATGATGGTGATGGTCAGGGCGCAGGTGGTCGGTCACGTGGACGTAGTCGAAGCCGCGCAAGTGAAGTTGAACCGCGGGCTATTGATCCCGAGGTTTCTGCAGTACTCGAACGCATTCACGCGGCCGCTGCCAAGTCAACGATCGTTGAAGCCAGCCCTGCCCAGGACGGCGAGGCTGACTCAACCACGACTGACTCAGTTGACTCAGTTAGCGTTGATGTAAGCGGGGCCGACGCAGCTCCGAAGAGCGTGGAAGGTTCCCCGACACAGGAACAAGCGCCGGCTGCGCCCGAGGCTAGTGTGCCGGTCGCCTCAGCCGATTCGAATGCGACCCAAAACTCGGGCCCGCGCAAGCGTGGATCACGTCGAGCCACGCGGGCAAGCGGATCGAGCCCGGTGACGACCGTGACCGCGACGCCGACATCGGAACCAATTGTCGTGGTTTCATCCCCGGCACCGGCCGTTGTTACGGTGACATCGCAGGTCAGCGCTAGTTTGGTCGAGCTGGACTCAACTCCGGCGCCACGGGCACGTGGACCGCGTAAGGCCACTCGATCTGCTGGACCGGCAAGTGTTCCCACCGGTTCAACTGAGCCAAACTCGTCCGATTCGTCCGATCACGCTGGGGACGCATAGCTCACGGTTTGACCCGAGGGGCGCAGGGTTCGTACTCTTATCCTTCGGTGCCCTGTGCACTACTGATGCCTTCACAACATCACCCGCTTGCGGGGATCTGTGGTGGGCGTCTCCCGAACACGTAAAGGAGATCCACGGTGTACGCCATCGTCCGCGCCGGAGGCCGGCAGGAAAAGGTCGCTGTCGGCGACGTATTTGAGCTTGACCGCATCAATGGTGAGGTTGGCTCCACGTTGACGCTGCCCACCTTGCTGCTTGTTGACGGCGCTGCAGTCACCAGTGATGCCACGGCTTTGGCCGCTATCACCGTGACTGCTGAGGTCGTCGAGCACACTAAGGGTCCGAAGATCCGCATCCTTCGTTACAAGAACAAGACTGGTTACCGTCGTCGTCAGGGCCACCGCGCGCAGCTCACCAAGGTGCGCGTCACTGGCATCGCCGGCGCCTGAGGAAGAGGATCCTAAGTCATGGCACATAAAAAGGGTGCGTCCAGTTCCAAGAACGGTCGCGATTCAAATGCCCAGCGTCTCGGCGTGAAGCGCTTCGGTGGCCAGCTCGTTAACGCGGGCGAAATCATCGTGCGTCAGCGCGGTACGCACTTCCACCCAGGTGAGAATGTCGGCCGCGGTAAGGACGACACTCTCTTCGCACTTGCCCCGGGTGCTGTCGAGTTCGGCACCCGCCGTGGACGTCGCGTCGTCAACGTGGTCGGCGCGTAACACCGAATCCATTCACGACATCGCGTCACGCAATGACGCAGCTCAAGGGGCGGGCCGAACGGCTCGCCTTTTGTGTTTCACCAGCCACACTTCATACATATCCCATTGTCACCATCAGCACAGGAGGTCTGAGCTATGACGACCTTCGTAGACCGAGTAGTACTGCACGTTTCCGGTGGTGACGGTGGTCACGGGTGTATGTCGGTTCACCGTGAAAAGTTCAAGCCGCTCGGCGGGCCTGACGGTGGCAATGGTGGCCACGGTGGCGACGTACGCCTCACCGTCGATACCAACGTCACATCGCTGCTTGAGTTCCACCACGGGCCGCATCGCCGTGCCGGCAATGGTCGCCCGGGTGAGGGCAACTACCGCAATGGTGGAAATGGGCAGGAGATTGTCCTGCGAGTCCCACCGGGCACCGTCGTCATGACTCCCGGCGGGGAGGTGCTTGCGGATCTGGTCTCCCATGGGATGGAAGCGGTGATCGCCAAGGGTGGTCACGGTGGCCTCGGTAACGCCGCGCTCGCCAGTACCCGTCGCAAGGCTCCTGGCTTCGCGCTCCTCGGTGAGCCGGGCGAGACTCACGACGTTGTTCTGGAACTCAAATCTGTCGCGGACGTGGCGCTCGTGGGATTTCCCAGTGCGGGCAAGTCGTCGCTCATCGCAGCCATCTCGTCTGCGCGGCCGAAAATCGCTGACTACCCCTTCACAACACTGGTGCCAAACCTAGGAGTCGTGACGGCCGGTGCCACCGTGTTCACCGTCGCTGACGTGCCAGGGCTGATCCCCGGTGCCAGCGAGGGTAAGGGACTCGGGCTGCAATTCCTTCGACACGTCGAGCGCTGCCATGTGCTGGCGCACGTCCTGGACTGCGCGACGTTAGATCCCGGGCGCGATCCGGTTTCGGACCTTGAAGCAATCGAATATGAACTTCAGCAATACGGCGGCACCGAGGGTGATCTCAGCGATCGTCCGCGGCTGGTCGTTCTAAACAAAGTCGATGTTCCTGAGGCTCGCGATTTGGCTGAGCTCGTCAAGCCAGTTCTTGAAGACCTCGGCTACAGCGTCTATATCGTCTCGGCCGTTTCTCACGAAGGCTTGCGCGAACTTGGTTTTGCGCTCGGTGAGATGGTCAAAACGGCTAGGGCGGCCACGCCCCTTGTCGAAACGCGGCGCATCATCATTACGCCGAAAGCCGTTGACGATGCCGGCTTCACTGTCACTCGCGAAGAGGATTCTGAAGGGGTGCGCTACCGCGTGCGGGGTGAACGTCCGCAACGTTGGGTGCGCCAGACCGATTTCTCCAATGACGAAGCGGTCGGTTATCTGGCCGATCGGCTGGCCCGGCTTGGTGTCGAAGACAAACTGCTTGAACTAGGTGCCGTTGCCGGTGTCGACGTCGTGATCGGTCCGGAGGACAACGCCGTTCTCTTCGGCTGGGAGCCGACGATCGCGGCGGGAACGCCGCTGGCTGGTCCGCGCGGCTCGGACGACCGGCTGTTCCAGTAACATCGAGCCGCAGATTCGTCGAGCGCGAAAGGACGTACCGTGACGAGCATTCGCGACGTCGTGATCAACGCGCGTCGCATCGTCGTGAAAGTTGGCTCGTCGTCTCTGACGTCGGCCGACGGTGGGCTCGATCCGCATCGGGTAGACGGCATCGTGGACACTCTGGCCGCTCGTGTTGATGCCGGTGTTGAGATCGTTCTGGTGTCCTCGGGCGCAATCGCAACCGGACTGCCAACGCTCGGAGTCACAAAGCGACCGCGCGATCTAGCCACCCAGCAGGCTGCCGCCAGTGTCGGCCAAGGGCTGTTACTAGCGCACTACACGGGTGCATTCGCCCGTCATGAACGAACTGTCGGGCAGGTCTTGTTGACGGCTGAAGACGTCACTCGTCGAGCGCGCTACCGCAATGCCCAGCGCACTTTATACCGCCTACTGGAGCTCGGCGTGGTGCCGATCGTCAACGAGAACGACACCGTTGCCACCGACGAGATTCGGTTCGGGGACAATGATCGGCTCGCGGCGCTCGTCGCACATCTGGTGCACGCCGATCTACTGGTGCTGCTATCGGACGTGGATGGTCTATATGACGGGCCGCCGACGAAGGCTGGCTCAGTTCTGATTCCTGAGGTTGCGAGCCCTGCCGATCTGGACGGAGTGTCAGTTGGCGGCACCGGCTCAGGAGTGGGGCTCGGCGGCATGGTGACGAAGGTTGAGGCCGCTCGGATCGCGACAGCAGCGGGTATCCCGGTAGTGGTCACGTCTGCGGCTCAGGCGGCGCCTGCGCTGCGCGGTGATGTTGTGGGAACCCTTTTCCATCCAACCGGTCAGCGCACGGGTACACGCCTGCTCTGGCTTGCTCACGCCACCTCCCCTCACGGCCGGCTAGTCCTCGATCAAGGTGCGGTTGATGCGGTGGTGAAGCGGCGGCTATCCCTGCTTCCAGCTGGAATCACGGCCGTTGAAGGTGCGTTCGTCGCGGGTGATCCGGTCAACATCGTTGACGAAGCAGGCAGGGTGATTGCTCGCGGCCTAGTGAACTTCGATTCGTCTGAATTACCGGGGCTCCTAGGTCGCTCGACTCGGGAGTTGGCGCGTGAATTGGGGCCGGCCTACGAACGTGAAGTCGTCCACCGAGACGACATGGTGCTCATTCATCAGTGAGCTGCCGATAATCTGAGGTCATGACTGGTGAGGTAGACCGTGATGCGGTCCTTAAGGTAGCTCGGCTGGGTCAACAGGCAGCCGTCACGTTGCGTACGCTCACCCGTCAGCAGAAGGATCAAGCGTTACACGCGATCGCTGATGCGATCGAGCAGTCCACCGATCTGATTGTCGAGGCGAACGGAATTGACGTTGCCGCAGCGATTGCCGCGGCCACGGATCCCGCCATCATCGACCGCCTCACATTGAATCGCGAACGTCTGCGCGCGATAGCCGATGCCGTCCGCGATGTCGCATCACTCAGTGACCCCGTGGGCGAAGTTGTTCGCGGATACACCGTCCCTAACGGCTTGGAGATTCGTCAGGTTCGCGTCCCGATGGGTGTCGTGGGCATGATCTACGAGGCTCGTCCGAACGTCACAGTTGATGCGGCTGCGCTGTGTCTCAAGAGTGGAAACGCAGTTCTGCTGCGCGGTTCGTCCTCCGCGCACAACTCGAATCGCATCCTCGTTGATGTCATGCGCTCGGCGCTTGAGGTGACGCATGTCCCGGCTGACGCGATCAGCCTCGTGCCAGGGACCTCGCACGATTCGGTTAAGTACTTGATGACGGCGCGCGGCCTAGTCGATGTCCTGATTCCGCGCGGTGGCGCGGGCTTGATCGCATCCGTTGTCGAGGGGTCGACAGTTCCCGTGATCGAAACCGGGGTCGGCAACTGCCACGTCTACATAGACGAACATGCGGATGTCGATAAAGCAGTTGCGATCTTGGTCAACGCTAAAACGCAGCGAGTGAGCGTGTGCAATGCCGCTGAGACTTTCCTGGTGCACGCCTCGATAGCTGAGCGCTTCGTGCCGCGCGCGTTGTCGGCGTTGAAGGAACGGGGCGTCACGATCCACGGCGATCAGCGCATGCAGGCATATGCCGCGGACGCGGCAATCAACTGTGCGCCGGTAACCAATGACGATTGGGCAGCCGAGTACTACTCACTCGATATTGCGGGCGGGATCGTTGACAGCCTTGACGATGCACTTGGCCACATCCGTCGATGGTCCTCTGGTCATACGGAGGCAATCGTGTCCGATTCGGCGAGGTCGATTCAACGGTTCATCGCCGGTGTTGACTGCGCGGCGATTATGGTGAACGCATCCACCCGGTTCACTGATGGAAGTGAATTTGGATTTGGCGCAGAAATTGGGATCTCGACGCAAAAGTTGCACGCCCGAGGACCAATGGGGCTCAGTGAACTCACCAGTACGACCTATATCGTCACCGGTGACGGTCAAATTCGAGGCTGATCCGTTACCTTTAGCCGCGTATTCGGTTGGTAGGGTAAACCTCGATAACAACGGTGTGATGTTGGGAGACTGGATATGGGCAGCTTGATCACGATCGCTGAGGCGGTGGCGGGCGAGCACGTAGACATGCCGTCAAAGTGGTACTTCGGCGCCGGGACGTTGGCTGTCTTCCTCCTCTTGCTGTGGATTGTTACCCGCATCAACATCGACCGCTGACCGAGTTCGTCGTGCCTCGCGTGGGAGTGATGGGTGGGACATTTGATCCCATTCATCACGGTCACCTCGTGGCTGCCTCGGAGGTCGCTCACCGGTTCGAACTCGACGTGGTGGTATTCGTCCCAACTGGACAGCCATGGCAAAAATCTGCTGATGGGGTGTCCAGTGCCGAAGATCGTTACGTAATGACGGTGCTTGCCACCGCAAGTGATCCGCGATTCAAGGTCAGCCGCGTAGACATCGATCGCTCTGGACCCACGTACACGGTCGACACCCTCAGAGACCTTCACCGGATCTTTGATGGTGAAGACGCAAGCGCGGATTTGTTCTTCATCACGGGCGCTGATGCGCTGGCCAATATCGCGACGTGGCATGACAGCGGTGACGTGATCTCACTGGCCCATTTCATTGGTGTTACTCGACCGGGGCATGTGTTGACCGATCCGGGCTTACCGCAAGGAAGCGTTACGTTGATCGAAGTACCTGCGCTGGCTATCTCGTCAACTGATTGCCGCTCACGGGTCAGGGCCGGTGAGCCAATTCGATACATGGTTCCCGATTCGGTCCTTGAATACATTGAAAAGCAGGCACTGTATACGCGGACGTCCTCGTGACGGACGACTCAGTCGCCACGGAGCCGGCCGAAACGCCGCAAGAAATTTCGCGACGTCGGTTAGTCATGTTGTCGTCAATCGTGCTTGGTTTGGTCTCGCTCTTAGCGCTGGCGTGGTTCTTGCTGTCCCATCCCACCAGCGTGGATCCGTCCCCGAAGCCAACACCGACTCCGACGGCTTCGGTGCTGACTCAGCCGACTCTTCTGTTTCAGCTGAAGGACAGCAAACTTCCGATTTCCATAGGTAATGCCCTAACGTCTGTGGGTGGCCCGACGGGAACGGCCAATGACATCTCGGTGCCGTCCAGTCTTCTCGTTGATGTGGCCAGTCTTGGTGAAGTGCCATTCGGTCAAACGGTGTCACTACCTGATAGCAACGCGAGTGCCAATGCATTGAGCGATGTCACGGGAATAAGAGTTGACGGTTCATTACAGATGGATGCGCTGGCGTTCTCTGGACTGGTGGATGCGGTAGGTGGAGTAACCACCGATGTGGACGTTGAAGTGGTCGAGGTTCAACCCGACGGAACAAAGAAAGTCGTCCTTCCAGCGGGTAAAGGTCAGATTCTGCAGGGACCAAAAGCTGCAGCCTATGCCGCTTACCGGGCACCTGGTGAGCCTGAAGAAGCTCAGATGGCCCGCTTCGATCGGATCTTTCGACTCGTCCTAGCTCAGTTGCCATCTGATCAGTCCAAGATGGAAGAAATCATTACGAGCTTGGGTGCGTCTTCGCATGCCACGATCCCATCATCCGAATTGGCTGCCTACTTGGTCCGGCTGCACGAGGCGGTGGTGAGCGCAAAGACGGTCTGTCGGGCGCTGCCGGTGCTCCCCGCGGGGGCCGCGCAGATCGGGGCAACGAAAGTTAACATCCTCGCCACCTCGGCAATGGCTCGAACGTTGTTCCCAGATGCACTGCGCGTCCCGGGGCCTAACTCAAAGGTGCGCGTTCTCGTTCAGAACGGGGTTGGTCTGCCAGCGCCCGTGGCCGCGGCCCGCAAGGCTCTGATTGAGGCCGGTTACTCGTATGTGAACGGTGGAAACGCAGCAACGTTTGGCCAGGCTCAGACCACCATTTTGGTGCCAGATGCGTCGGCGACTTCTGTTGGCTGGGGCGTCGATATCGCCTCCGTATTGGGGGTTCCAAGCACCGATGTGCATTCGGCAACACATGGTCAAACCGTTGCCGACGTGATTGTTGTCTTGGGTGGCGATGCTGGCTCGACCGCTAGCCCGGCCGCCGGGTAGGGCTGGTTGCACGTTTTAGCCGTAAGATCAGCAAGGCGCGAACCTGCGCGACATATGCGCGAGGTTCGCGTCAGTAAGTGGATTTAAGGGGTTTTTGTGGCGGCGTCAGAACGCGCGTTGGAATTGACGATGATCGCTGCGGCTGCAGCCGCCGATAAGTTAGCCGAGGATATCGTCGCCTTGGACGTATCTGAAACCCTCGTAATCACCGACGTTTTCCTTCTGTGCTCAGCCTCCAACGACCGTCAGGTACGAGCGATCGTCGATGGGATCGAAGAGGCGCTCGATGCGATTAATGTTGACCCGGTGCGCCGCGAGGGTGAGCGTGACGGTCGTTGGATTTTGCTCGACTACGTTGACTTCGTCGTGCATGTTCAGCACTCGGAAGAACGTACGTATTACGGACTTGAACGGCTCTGGAAAGACGGTAGCCGGATTCCATTGCCGGAGTCGGTGACAGGACCTAAGACGGCTGAACCTTCGCCATGAGTGGTCGTCGCGTAGTTCTCTGGCGACATGGCAGGACTGCATGGAATGCCACGAATCGCTTTCAAGGTCAGACTGACGTTCCGTTGGACGAGGTTGGTGTTCTTCAGGCCGAGCGAGCCGCACGAGATTTGGCAACTCTGAACCCGGATCTCATCGTGTCCAGCGATCTCGATCGGGCTCGTTCAACGGCTCAAGCGTTAGCGCAGATCGTTGAGCTGCCGGTTCACACAGATCAGGCGCTACGCGAAACGTACGCGGGTGATTGGCAGGGGTTAACCCGTCAAGAAATTCTCGATCGAGACGGCGATGATTTTTACCGGTGGATCAATGGTGAGGACGTCAAACCCGGGGGTGGGGAGTCTCGCGGCGAAGTTGCGAACCGGGTTGCGCTGGCTGTTCTCTCACATGCTGCGGGCCTCCCGGAATCGGGAACATTGGTTGTTGCCACTCATGGTGGTGCGGCCCGTGCTGGAATCGGTGAGTTGTTGGGTTTGCCCATTGAACATTGGGCATCCCTTGGTGGGCTCGTGAATTGTGCGTGGTCAGTCCTGGAGGAGCAGCGCGACGGACGTTGGCGCCTTGTGGAGCACAATGCCCGCTCCCTACCTGAGGAAGTTGTGGGCGACGAGGGCTAACGTGGCACATCTCGGGGCCGATTTCGCCACGGGCACCAAGTGCAGATATGCTCATTCCCGCACCACGGGGCTGTGGCGCAGCTGGTAGCGCACCTGCATGGCATGCAGGGGGTCAGGGGTTCGAGTCCCCTCAGCTCCACGTAACGAAAAAACCGGGGAATCATCCCCGGTTTTTCGTCAAGTTGGTCTTGTGCATGTGTGTGGCTTAGGTTGCCTGCGGGGATAGCGGCAAATTCTCACTCTGCGTTTATGAACTATTCACTCTCTGCGGTTGTGATCTTGTGGCCACGGGCCTAGCGTTGCTGCTCCAAGGCACATGCAGGACTAAGTGGGGGGTGGCACTGATGTTTCAAACTGTGGGAAGCGTAGAGATCAGCGCGGAGAGCCGCGAGTTCGAACCACGGATTGGCTTTGTAAACCGTTGGGAATTGCAGAACGTCCACGAATACCCGAATCCTCGGGGTACTGCTTGGACGGCGACGCTGTGTTTCGGCGGACTGCCGGTGGGTTTGGTGGAGAACATGGGTGACGGGGGCTCGTCGTGGCCCATGTTCAATTCGTCCTCTCTTGAGGACGTTTGGTTCAGCGATATTCGCGAGGCATACCTCGATGCTGATCAGGAGCGCTTTATCGGCTATCTCGTATCGTCCTACGACGGGCTGCGTATTCAGGTCAGCCGACGTGGTGACGACTCCGTCGCCTAGCAGTGCAGAAAGTCTTGGGCACCTAATCCGCCGTGGAAGGTGGTTGCGTCCGTTCCGGGTACTACGTCGATCTGAGGACTTGCCCAAATTCGCATAGACATCATGGGATTGCCCGAAAGGTCTTTGTCCGCGAAGGTCGTTGTCGTGAGTGAAAATGACGCGGTGGATCCAGTGGTTCCTGCCCAGCACATCGAAGCCATTGTCTGGCTTGCAGCCACGGCGTCGCCGACCGTCGCGCCGACAGCTTGGTTGGGGTACCGCAGTACAACGACGGGTTGGGCATTACTTGAATTGCACTGCCCCGTCTGGCAGGTGGCAGTGAAATACATGCCTTTGGTGTACTTCGTCGGAACTGCTAGCGTCACCTGAGTGCCGGTAACTCTGCCCGCGGCCACGAATGGGGTCTGAAAGTAATGGTCCTTTGGGCCCACTTGAATCGCGCTGATAGTGCACGCATCGCAACCTTGGACATTCATCGTCAGCACCGTCTGCTCGGCGCTAGTCGAGGCAGACGGTGACGGCGAGTCTGGCGTCGGACTGGTTGGGCTCGCAGTTGTGTTCAATGTTGGAGTGGCTCCGTCCCCTGTGCTCGTTCCGCAGCCGGCCAAACCGCCGATCAGCACAAGGCTCGCGACGATGTTCAACAGCCGGCGGGGAGACGTGCGCTTCACGATGGCTCCAACTTTCGTCGAATGGGTTACGGGGGATGCGCGTTCAACTAGGCGAGCGATCGCGACTCAATCCTTACGGCCGGTGCGTGGGTCTTCGCCCCGAAGCATGCGCCAGCCAATGACGCCGATGACGAAAACCAGGACTATGCCGATAACAATGATGGTGAACATGGGAACACGCTAACTGGTGTCAGCACGTGTTTGTGCACTGCGGTGGGTGACTTGACCAATTCTGTTGTGGTTCTCCAGAACATCAACAGTCTCAAGTTTCGCTGATTTGGTGGGCCAGCCGAGTTGAAACGGGCACTTTCGTGTGGCCCATCGCAGTTTCTGATGTTGTCCTAATTGGGTTAGTTCATGTGCGAGGGACGATCGTCCTTCTTCACTTTTTCATGACATCGACCGCGGGGGCCCACCGAACATGCTGTTGCCAAAGCGACGTACCACCCCGAAAGTTGCCGCGGCGTTGGCGCTTTCTGTTGCAGTGATCGCGCCGCTGGGCGTGGGCGCCGCTTCTGCCCAAGCCGTGTCGCCGACCTCGGTTTATGCCACTGGCTTTGCAACCCCGGCGGGACTTGCGGTTGATGCAACCGGCAATGTTTATGTTTCAGATTACGCTGCGTCCGTCGTCACCAAGGTGTCACTTGTGTATGGCGTCCCGACGTTCACGCAACTGGGTAACGGCTTTCGCTCGCCGCTCGGAGTGGCTGTCGATGCGGCGAACAATGTTTATGTTGCGGATTACCTCAATGGCCGCGTCGAAAAAATCACGTCTGCGGGCATACAAACCGACGTGGGTGCTCATTTCACCAACCCAGCGGCCGTTGCGGTAGACGCGACCGGTGACATGTTCGTTGCTGACGTCCATGACATCGTGAAAGTCACGCGAGCAGGTGTTCAGAGCACGATTGCATCAGGTTTCACCTTCGCGAAGGGCTTGGCGGTCGATGCCGCCGGAGACGTTTTCGTCTCAGATTCGCGAATCGATAGCGCTACCAATGTCAGCGTTGGATCGGTATATCGGGTTGATCACGCCTCACGTGCAGTGACGCAAGTGGCGACCGGTTTCGCTGGGCCAGAAGGCCTGACGATTGATCCCGCCGGCAATGTGCTAGTCGCCGACACCTATGCGAATCGAGTGTTCCGGCTCACCCCGGGCTCGACGCCGACAGTTGTGATCAGCGATGCGTACTACCCGATGGCGGTCGCGGTGAACTCCGCGGGGCAGATCCTCACCGGCTCGTTGGGGGATTTAGGTCTGAAGACGGGCAAACTTGTTGCCACTGTATCTGCGGCGATCCCAGCGCCAGCAGTTGCTATGACGGCTCTATCGGCTCAGCAGTTGAGGTCCGATGTACCGCTGTCCTGGGCAGTTAACTCAATGGCGAACGTCGCCGCCGTAGACGTTCGTTACCGTACGTCGGTTGGTGGGGCCGCGTTGTCTGCCTACACGCCACTTGTGACGGGTACGCACGCTCGTACATCGACTTTTTCTGGTGGCAGTGACACTCGGTATTGCTTCTCGGCGATGACCCGCACGTCACGTGGGGTAGCAAGTTCCTGGTCGGCCGAAACGTGCACCACCATCCCGATGGATGATCGAGCCTTGTTACGTTCGAGCGCCAACTCTTGGGTCTCAACGGTGAATGCCGGTTGGCTGGGGTCAACCGGATCAACTGCAACGATCAAAGGCTCGTCGCTGACCACTACGAAAGTCCGATTGATGACCTCACTTTCGCTGGTGGCATGGACGTGTCCGACCTGTGGCTCCGTAGACGTCTACGTTGGTGCCGCAAAGGTGGGCGCGGTCTCTCTGGCGAAGCCTGGAGCCGCGCAGCGCTCGCTGCTGGGTTCGATTCGGTTTAGCCCTCGCACAGGCAAGGTGAAGATTGTTGTCACCTCTACAGGCAAGCGCGTCAGCGTTGATGGAATTGCCATCAGCTAGGTTCGCCGTCACGACCGGCTAGGCTCACCACATGGCTGCGTGGTCGCTGAAGTTCGCATTGACGGTAGTAGTGGCGAATCTCTTTGGCTATTTCGCGGTTCGCTACCTACCTTTCATGTCATTTCTCACCGGGCCACTTGTGGGTTTTGCGATCCTGTTCGTCACCGTTCCCTATTGGCAGCGCACTCTCAAAGAGGTCAGGGCTGCCCAAGAAAGCGAAAAGGGGCCGAACGAAGACACCTGATCAGGTGTACCGGCCTCAGGTTTCCCGGTCGCCATGCCGATTCTCGATGTATGCGAAGTTGGGGGAAATTCGTTAACCGCGTGCTCGTCGCCACTGTTGCGGCCAGCCTTGTGCCGTTGCTGCCATCGCTAGGTCCGCTGGTCGCCCCGACTGCTCAAGCGGCCAGCTGCCTGCCGAACTCGACAATCTTGAAGACGACACCGTCGACGTATGCGTTGCCCGGGGGTGCTTCGGTTTCGATGTGGGACTCTGGTCATCAATCCAATCCGCTGAACGAGACGCGCGTGGCCGCCGTGACAATCCCGCGCGGCACCCTGACTCCAGGTGCGGTGACCGCACCAACGATGAGCGCTGCGGTCACACCCGCCGCCATGGTGGCTCGCGATCCGCGCGCGGTCGTTGTGATTAACGCGGGCCATTTTGACCCGAACGTCAGCGGGATCCCAGAAAAGTCGCAGGTGCGTGACGGCGTCATCCTTAAGGCAACGAGCACTCGCATCAATGGGATCGCGATCGACGCGCATTCACAAAGTGCGCATCCGGCCGTCACCATCCTGAACGGACGAATCGTCAGTTCGCATGGCAGTGTGCCGGTCGTGGGGGTCAACTGGCAAACCCTCGGATCTGGTGTCACTGCGTACTCGTATGTCTGGGGCCAGCGGGCGCACCCGTATGGTCCCCGAACCATTGTTGTCGCCAATGGTCAGGTGATTTCCATAAAGCGTGGCTCGGTTGGTCGGTCACGTCCGGCGATGAATCAGTGGTGGCTGACTGCTCCCGCGGGTCCCTACGATGCCAAACTTGCCGCGTTACGGGTCGGTGATGCCGTGACGGTCAAACTTTCCGAATCTGCGGTCCTTCAGTCTGATGGCGCGTGGCCTCACGCGGTGCTTGTAAATCCAGCAGCTGTGGTTGGCTCTGGTGGCACCTTGGTTTCGCAGGGAGTTAACAAGACGACGTGTGTTGGACGTGACGAAAACCTGCGGCCACGATCGGCGATCGGTTGGCTGCCCAATGGTGACGAACTAGTGGTGACCGTGTCTGGGCGAGCGACTGTCAATGGAACTCGTTGGGGAGGTTCGACCGTCCACCAGTTCGCGGAGATTATGAAAGCTCTGGGTGCCTCTCAGGCAACTGCCCTCGACGGCGGCACCTCGACCACACTGTTGATCAGACGAACTGTTGGCGGGCCACTCGTGCGCCTTGATCGCCCGATTTCGGAATATCAACGCCCCGTTGTTGACGCGCTGGTGTTTAGGGCGTAGGCGCGCTTGGGTTAAAGGCGCATCGAAAACCGATGTGACTCATACCCGTATCAATCGGCTGAGGCCGCCTGGCTGCTGGCCGGTACCGCAAGCAGTACTCGTCCGCGCAAAGAAATGATCCGCCCTTAATAACCCGCCGTGCAATGGGAAACTGCGGCTGGTTCGTGTCGAAGCTGTCTTGCTCGCTGCCACCGCGGGGATTGCTCGGGATGCAGCACGAATCGTCGTCGGCGAATCGTTTTTCGGCGTACCAATCGTTCGTCCATTCCCATACGTTCCCGGCCATGTCCACCAGACCAAAATCGTTGGGAGGGAAGGTGCCCACCGGTGTCGTTGTTCCGTACCCTGGCGCATGTCGATAAGGAAACGCGCCGTGGTAGTAGTTTGCTAGAGGTGTGCCGGCCGACTCAGGTTCATCGCCCCAGGTGTACGACGCACCCTTGGCGTGCCCACGTGCAGCTCGTTCCCACTGAGCTTCGGTTGGGAGGGCCAAGCCCGTCCAGTTGGCGTAGGCCTGGGCGTCCTCGGCAGCCAGGTGTACAACCGGGTGGTCGGCCCTGTGGTCGATCGTCGAATGACGTCCCTCGGGATGCCGCCATGATGCACCTGGCGTCCACACCCACCACTGGCTGAGGTGACGTAGATCTACTGGGCCGGAGGTTGGTACGAACACCATCGACCCGGCCACGAGGTTCTCTGCCGGTGCGCCAGGAAAAGCGGCGGGATCGAGTGGGCGTTCAGCCACAGTGACGTAGCCGGTTGCATCAACAAACTCGGCGTACTGAGCGTTTGTGGTGGGAGTGCGCGCGACCCAGAAGCCATCTACAGACACATCTCGTGCGGGCGCTTCTTCGCGGTAGTGACGATCCGATCCCATCGTGAAGGTTCCCGATGGGATCCAGATCATGTCGGCAGCGGGCGGATTGCTACCCGCTGCCGACATGATCTGGGCTTGCTCGTGCGTCATGAACTCGGCATGCCTGCTTGCAGCTTTGCCATGACTTCGCTGAGGCCAAAGGTGGCTGGCTTTTGACGTTGTGGGAATTCGGCGAACGTCTGGATCATCTGTCCCACGAAGACCTGAGCCGGCACCGCTAGGAAGGCATGGTCCATCAGCCAGTCGTAGTACGTGTTCGACGTAGTGTCAGCGCGTTCGTAGGGATCCGTTCGCAGGTTAAAGAATTTCGGCACCCGCAATTGCGTGAACGGCTCAGCCCACACTGCAAGGGTTCCTTGCACGCGCTGCTCGAGGAACACGATCTTCCAGTTGTCGTAACGAAGTGCACACAGGTCGCCGTCGTCAGTGACGTAAAAGAAGAAATTGCGAGGACTCTCGGCAACTTCACCTGTGAGGTAGGGGAGTTGGTTGTGACCATCGAGGTGCGACTTGAAGGTGGTTCCGTTGAGATCGACACCGTTGCGCAACTGGGTAGTGATGTCATCAACGCCGGCCGCAGCCAACATCGTTGGGAACCAGTCGTTGTGACTCATGATGCCGTTGAGCACCTTGCCTTCTGGGAAGTGCTTTGGCCAACGCGCGACGGCCGGCACTCGGTACGCACCTTCCCAGTTGGTGTTCTTTTCGCCACGGAATGGCGTGGTACCTGCATCCGGCCACGAATTCATGTGTGGGCCGTTGTCGGTTGAGTAAATCACCAGCGTGTTATCAGCGACGCCGAGTCGGTCGAGCAGGTCGAGAAGCTCACCAACCTGACCATCGTGATCAATCATGACGTCGTGGTAGACCGATTGCCAGCGACCCGACTGACCCTTGCTCTCCGCCTTTACGTGGGTGCGGAAGTGCATGTGGGTTGAGTTAAACCAGACGAAGAATGGGATGCCAGCGGCAACCTGCTCTTCGATGAACCGTGTTGCGGCCGCGATGAATTCTTCGTCGACCGTCTCCATACGCTTCTTGGTCAGCGGTCCGGTGTCTTCGATCTGCTGCGTCCCGTCGCCATTGGCGTAGCAATGGAGAACCCCGCGTGGTCCGAAGCGCTCTTTGAAGTTCGGGAAGTCTTCTGGAGTCGGGTAGTCGTCGAGCTCGGGCTCTTCCTCAGCATTGAGGTGGTAGAGGTTGCCGAAGAACTCGTCGAAGCCGTGCATTGTCGGCAGGTGCTCGTCACGGTCGCCGAAGTGGTTCTTGCCGAACTGACCGGTGGCGTAACCCTGCGCCTTGAGTGCGGTGGCAATGGTTGGATCCTCGGCCGGGAAACCTAGCGGCGATCCGGGTAGGCCCACCTTGGTCAGGCCGGTGCGAACCGGGTTCTGACCGGTGATGAAGGCTGCGCGCCCGGCAGTGCAACTCTGCTCACCGTAGTAGTCGGTGAACCGCACACCCTCGTTAGCGATGCGATCGATGTTCGGGGTGCGGTAACCCATCAGGCCATCGCTGTAGCAACTGAGATTGGAGATTCCAATATCGTCGCCCCAAATCACCAAGATATTTGGACGGTCGTCAGACATGCTCGCGAAACCTTCCCTTAGAGCCCCGTCAGATGTAGATACATGACGTAAGGCAGTGAAAGACACCTTACCGGGATCGATCCACGAGTGGTCCGCATGTGATGGATTCACAGAGTTACGGTTCGATCACCCGATTAGGCGAAGATCGCTCGCGTACAGCACAACAGCCACGTACCCTGAAAATGATCATTCATCTGTGGAGGGGTTCGTTGTGCGTCGGATTTCGGTGCTCGTTGGCTCACTTGCTGCGGCTGCAGTCGTTTTTACACCCATTGGGGCCTCGGCACATGGTGGCAAATCGCACGCTCTGAGCGCCGACGTCGCGCCCACGGTCTCAGCGACAGCGGCCTGGGACTCAATGGGCGGCGGAATAAACGTTCACATCACCACGACGAAGTTCACCTTCGCTCCCCAGTCGGTGGGACAGGGCTATGTCGAGGGTCAGGGTCACGCCCACCTCACGATCGATGGAAACGACGTCGGCCGCGCGTATGGCTCATGGATTTTCATTCCTACCCGTGACTTTGGCGATGGTGACCACACATTAAGTGTTGGTTTGGAGGCAAATGATCATGGCGATTACATGGTCGGCTCGGACAACATGTCGGGTGACGACATCTCGACCGAGGTGACATTCACCATTCCAAAGGGGCAAGGCTTCGGCGACAACGTTTCGGGCGCGTCCGGCATGCCCGGTATGGATATGTCCTCCACATCGATTTCGACGTCGTCAACCCCATCATTTCTGCCGTGGGTATTTGCTCTCGCCGGGGTGGCTTTTGGCGCCATGCTGACGTTGGTTCTCACCGCGGGCCGTCGACGCGGCCTCGGCTCTATCGACGCACCGGTCGAACAGGTTTCTTCTAACGCCTGATCGCGTGCCACCAAGCGGATGCGTGGTGGCAAGGTAGCGTGGTCCTGTGTCTGAGCCCCCCATTGATGACAGCTTGGCGGCGGCATTCACGAGGCTGACACCTATGCGAGTTCGCGCGATTTCAACCGAGTCTTTTGGGATCGAGGTTGCCGACCTCCATCGGCTAGATACTGAGCGTGACGACACCTACGTCCTTGATGATCTATCCGGTCGGCGCATGCTGCTGAAGGTTGCGAACCCGACGGATTCCTTCGACATCATTGATCTTTCGGTACGAGCTCTGGAACACGCTTGCTGCCGTGACGCCGAACTCCCGATCCCGAAGGTGATCCCCAATTCCGATGATGAATTGCTGACGTTGGTCGCCGGAATGGACGGCGAACCACGTTACGCGCGTCTTCTGACGTGGTTACCTGGCCGCATCCCCACATTGGATATTCTCAGTGCGCAGCAGTCAGCCAGCAGGGGCAGATGGCTAGGCAGGTTGAATGCTGCGCTGAGCGACTTTGTCCATCAGGGGTCGACTCGTTACATCGCCTGGGACCTAGCGCAGGTGGGTACGCTGCGGCCATTGCTTGGACATATCGCCGATCCCGACACGCGCAATCTGGTCGCCAGCCAACTCGATATTTACGACCAGAGGACAGGTCCGGCTCTGCGATCCATGCGTCAACAAGTGATTCACAACGATCTCAATAGCGACAACGTGCTCGTCAACGAATCCGACACCGATGCGGTTGCTGGAATCCTCGACTTCGGTGATGTCGTTGCGTCGGCACTCGTTGCAGACGTCGGGTTGGCGATGAGTTATGTGGTCGATGTCGGACGGCGGCATCAGGATCCGTGGGTAAACCCCTATGCCCTCGCGTCCGCTTTCCACGCTGAGCAGCCACTGACTGATGACGAGTGGGCACTTCTTCCATCGCTGGTGCGGGCGCGGCTATGCCAGCGCCTGCTGCTTGGTTCATGGTTGAGCGCGACCAATCCTGAAAACGCGGAGTACACCTCGCGTACTCTGGAAAGCGCAACAATCGCCCTTGAATTACTTGATAACCGAGATCCGCACGAAGGGTTACGCGATGGCTGAGCCCCGCCAGGTGGGACCGTCAAACTACTTCAATCTGAAGGACATTGGTGCCCTCGAACCCGAGCATGCTGATCTCGTCCGTCGTCGCGTTGATGTCTTAGGCCCTGCGTATCGGCTCTTCTATGACGAACCGATTGAGTTCGTTCGGGGGAATGGGGTGCACCTGTACGACGTCAAGGGTCAGGAGTACCTCGACGTTTATAACAACGTGCCCTGTGTGGGTCATGCACATCCGCGAGTTGCTGCGGCGATCGCCGCTCAAGCCGCCCAACTCAGTACCCATACTCGCTATCTTCATCGCGGAATTGTTGAGTATTCCGAGCAAATCTTAGCCACCATGCCAGCGGAGATCGGGCACATCATGTACACGTGCACCGGCTCGGAATCAGTTGATTTAGCGCTGCGGATTGCGAAGTACCACACCGGTGGCAGGGGCGTTGTTGTAACTCGTAACGCGTATCACGGCGTCACGACCGAGGCTGCTGCTATCTCACCATCACTCGGTGGCCTATCGAGTTTGCCCGAGTGGGTACGTGTGGTTGATGTGCCGGATGCGCGTCGTGTGCAGCAAGCCGGACATGACGATGTTGGCCAATGGTTCGCAACGCAGG
Source organism: uncultured bacterium (assembly GCA_903826575.1). Lineage (GTDB taxonomy): Bacteria > Actinomycetota > Actinomycetes > S36-B12 > CAIYMF01 > Longivirga. Next base: position 54,510 of record CAIKEU010000039.1, on the reverse strand, counting down.
TGCGTAGCGCGATTGGTGATCTTGCAACGCACGGCATCACTTTCGCCGCGTTGATCGTCGACTCGATCTTCGCCTCTGACGGCGTCCTTTCTGATCCCATGGGATTCCTTAAGCCCGCAGTGGACGTGACTCATGAAGCCGGTGGGCTCTACATCGCTGACGAAGTGCAGCCAGGCTTTGGTCGCACGGGCTCTCAGATGTGGGGCTTTGAGCGGCACAGTGTCCGAGACGGTCGAGTGATTCCGGATCTGGTGTGCGTTGGAAAGCCGATGGGCAATGGCTATCCGGTTGCCGCGACAATGATGCGCCCTGAAGTGATGGAAAAGTTCGGACGTGACCTGCGCTACTTCAATACGTTCGGCGGTAACGCCACCGCCATCGCCGCGGCGCAAGCAGTTATGGATGTGATCAGGGACGAGGGCATCCAGGCCAATGCGGCGCATGTGGGTGAGTACCTGCGTGCCGGCCTTCGCCAGATTTCCGCGGCATATCCGCAGATTGCACAGGTCCGTGGTGACGGCCTGTTCATCGGCGTCGAACTAGTCGTACCTGAGACAGGCGAGCCGAACGAGACGCTGATGCTCCAATTGGTAAATGGTTTGCGCAGACGGCATATCCTTATCGGTACGGCCGGGCTGTACAACAACAATCTCAAGATTCGACCACCGCTAGTGTTCTCTCAGGCTGATGCGGATCGGTTCTTGACGGAATTGGACGCGACGCTAGCTGAGTGCGTAGCGAGCCGTTAGTAGACCGCGCGGAAATGATGCCCAAGTGATTCAAGAGATGAGTTATGACGCAGATCGATAGCACGCAGGACGCACATGGCCGCGAGGTGTACGACGTACATGCGGTTCAAGACAAGTGGCTACCGGTCTGGGATGAGATCGCGCCATTCCGTAGTGGTCGGCCCGACGACACCCGTCCGCGCAAATATGTCCTCGACATGTTCCCGTACCCGTCGGGTGACTTGCACATGGGTCATGCTGAGGCGTATGCGATGGGTGATGTGATTGCGCGCTATTGGGCCCTCAAGGGCTTCAACGTGATGCACCCGATCGGCTGGGACTCGTTTGGTCTGCCGGCGGAAAACGCGGCGATCAAGAACAATGTCGATCCAGCTGGGTGGACGGACGAGAACATCGCCCAGCAGAAAGCGTCCATGCGCCGCTACGCGTGTTCCTTTGACTGGGATCGCGTTCTGCAGACCTCTGATCCGGCGTATTATCGCTGGAACCAATGGCTTTTCGTCAAGATGTTTGAGCGTGGTTTGGCGTACCGAAAGGATTCGGCAGTCAACTGGTGTCCGACCTGTCAAACAGTTTTGGCGAACGAGCAGGTCGTAGCCGGTCGATGTGAGCGCTGTGACTCTGTAGTAACCAAGCGCAAGTTGACTCAGTGGTACCTGAAGATCACTGACTACGCGGACCGCCTGCTTGACGACATGGATCAGTTGGAAGGTAACTGGCCAGAGAAGGTGCTGTTGATGCAGCGCAACTGGATCGGTCGATCCACTGGCGCTGAGGTCACGTTTGAAATCGAAGGACGTGACGAACCGGTGACGGTCTATACGACTCGTCCAGACACTCTCTTTGGTGCCACTTTTTTCGTTGTTGCTGCAGATTCTGCACTGGCCGCAGAGCTGGCGGCCGGGACCACGTCTGAGGCCGAGTTCACTACGTACCTCGAGCGGATAAAAGCTGATAGCGATATTGATCGCCTAGCGACCGACCGTCCGAAGACGGGTGTGTTCCTTAATCGTCACGCGATTAATCCGGTCAACGGTGCCCGCGTCCCCATCTACGCGGCCGATTATGTGCTGGCCGATTATGGAACTGGCGCAATCATGGCGGTACCTGCACATGATCAACGCGACTTCGAGTTTGCGAAGGTATTCGACCTTCCCGTCACCACTGTTGTGCAGCCACCGCAGGATTGGGAGGGCGACGCGTACACCGGTGATGGTCCTGCCGTTAATTCGGATTTCCTCGACGGATTGAACAAGGCTGAGGCGATCACCGCGATGATCGCGTGGTTGGAAGAACGTGGCCTCGGCAAGGGTGCAGTTAACTACAGACTGCGCGACTGGTTGATCTCTCGTCAGCGATACTGGGGTACGCCCATTCCGATCATTCACTGCCCATCCTGTGGTGAAGTCCCGGTTCCTGAGGATCAACTCCCGGTAACACTGCCACCCTCTGAGGGCTTAGACCTCAAGCCGAAGGGAACCTCGCCGTTAGGTGGCGCGGCTGACTGGGTCAATGTCGCCTGCCCGCGCTGTGGCGAGGCAGCCAAGCGCGACACTGACACCATGGACACGTTCGTCGATTCGTCGTGGTACTTCTTGCGTTACCTCGATCCGGGCAAGACGGACGGACCTTTTGACGTTGCGCAGGCCCGCGAGTGGATGCCCATTGATCAGTACGTCGGTGGTGTCACACATGCCATCTTGCACCTGCTGTACTCACGGTTCTTCGTCAAAGTGTTGAACGACATGGAGATGGTCGACTTCAACGAGCCGTTTACCCGCCTACTTAATCAGGGCATGGTCGTCATGAACGGCTCGGCTATGAGCAAGTCGCGCGGCAACCTCGTGCGGTTAAGCGACGAGCTCGCTGAAAACGGCGTTGACTCGGTGCGCTTGACGATGGTGTTTGCTGGCCCGCCAGAGGACGACATTGACTGGGCGGATGTGTCACCCTCCGGGGCGAAGAAATTCCTCGCCCGCGCATGGCGGTTGTCGGGTGATGTGACGAGTGAGCCTGGCGTCGATTTCTCTGGTGGGGATCTCGCACTACGTCAGGCTGTTGCTCGTACCGTTGACGACGCGGCGAAAGCCGTTGAGTCATATCGATTTAACGTGACTGTCGCCAAGACAATGGAACTGGTGAACATCACCCGCAAGGCCATCGACAGTGGCGTCGGACCGGCTGATCCGGCGGTACGTGAGGCGGCGCAAGCGGTAGCGAAAATGCTGTCGCTTGTCGCTCCGTACACCGCTGAGGAGATGTGGGAACGTCTGGGTCACGCGCCAACCGTTGCACTCTCGGGTTGGCCTGATGTAGATCCTGCTCTGCTGGTGAAGGACTCCGTTGTCTGTGTTGTCCAAGTGGCGGGCAAGGTTCGTGATCGCCTTGACGTCTCACCCGAGATCTCGGAAGCGGACCTCAAAGAACTCGCGCTGGCCAGCCCCGCCGTCGTTGCGGCTCTGGACGGCGCGAGTATTCGAACGGTGATCGTTCGTCCGCCACAGTTGGTGAACATCGTCCCTGGATCGTGAGCGAGTGATCTGCACGTTCGACGTGAAAGGTAGTCTCGCGTCATGAGTGCGCGGGTTGCTGTCGTTACCGACTCGACCGCCTACCTGCCCGCGGATGTGATCGCGCTTCGTCAGGTCACTATTGTCCCCGTGAGTGTTGTGATTGACGGTGAGGCCTTTGACGATGGTGTGGGGATAACCGCGCTCGACGTGGCTGACGCGCTACGTCGGCGTGCACGGGTTACAACTTCGCGTCCATCGCCGGAGAGCTTCTTGCGTGCCTATCGAGCAGCCGCCGAAGAGGGAGCGCAGGAGGTTGTGTCCGCGCACCTGTCGGCAGACATGAGCGGGACATACGACTCGGCACTTCTTGCGGCGCGCGAATCGCCGATCCCCGTCACCGTCTTAGACACGCGCATTGTTGGTATGGCTATGGGATTTGCTGTACTCGACGGAGCGACGGCTGCCGCCGGCGGCGCCGATGGCGACGAGGTGAGCAAGGCCATTCTGACGCGATGTTCGGTCAGCAGCGTGCTGTTCTACGTGGACACCTTGGACTATCTGCGACGTGGTGGCCGCATCGGAACAGCCCAGGCTGTGGTTGGGCAGGCGCTTGCGGTCAAGCCGATTCTTGAGCTCGTTGATGGTCGCGTCGTTCCATTGGAGAAGGTGCGCACATCGTCCAAAGCGTTGGCTCGACTGACCGAATGTGCGGTCGAGCGTGCGGCGGGCCGTCACTGCGATATCGCTGTGCAACATTTAGATGCTGACGAGCATGCAGCCACGCTGGCGACGCTCTTGACCGCACGGATATCCGATGCCTCGATAACTGTCAGTGAGGTCGGCGCCGTGGTCGGTGCTCATGTTGGTCCGGGCATGGTGGCCGTCGGGATATCCCCAGTCATGTGATGTGGCGCGGTTTCCCACATCGCATAGTTATCCGTCTCTGATGCGAGTTCGGGGAATTTATCGTCGTGTGGTGCTGCCACGTCCCCGTCGTCGAATCAATGCTGACCAAGCCCGAGCTCGGTTGATGGCTCTTCGCGATGGAAAAGTTCTGGCCACTGATGACGATCTCGATGAATCGCGGGATTCGGTTGGTGTGCGCCAGTGGGAAAGGTGGGGTGCCGCTTCACTGCGACCAGTTGTGGTGGCCATTTCGTTAACTGCGCTTGTCATGTGGGTACTCACACACATGTCAACGATGACGACTCCTGCGGTCATCTCGATGGCGACGGGATCCTCGATTGCCTTAGCAAGCAACGACGTGAGTTCGTCACCTGCGCCGAGTGGGGTGAATTCAGGCGGCGTTCCACCCCCGGGTACATCGTCTGGAATCTCGTCGGGGATCGCGTCGTCGGCAACTACGTCATCGGTAGTGATGCAGACCGTTGTTGTCCAAATCCTCGGTGAGGTGCACGAGCCTGGGTTGGTGACGCTCCCCGCCGGCGCGCGTGTTTCAGATGCAATTGAAGCAGCCGGTGGATTGATGTCCTCACGATCAAGCGGTGGATTGAACCTAGCTCGCCGAGTCGTTGATGGCGAACAAATCCTTGTCTCGCATAAAATTCCGACCGCGATGCCGCTATCTGGTTTAACATCTTCAGGACTTTCGTCCTCCGGTGGGGGTTCCAGTGGTGGACCGGTGGATCTCAATGCCGCCGATGTTGCGGCTCTTGATGCTCTCCCAGGTGTCGGACCGGTTATGGCAGCGCGCATCATTGCGTGGCGTGATCAGCATGGACGATTTACCGCAATTGACCAACTCAGAGAGATCTCAGGTATCGGGCAGCGAACTTTCGAGCGGTTGAAACCGCTCGTTCGCATATGACGCAGCCGCCGCGAACTTCGTGGGTACCGATCGGTGCGGCCCTGTGCGTGTGGGTTGCCACCGCGTTGGATCTGCTCCTGATTACTGGCCACGGGTGGCCCACGATGTGGGGCGTGGCCGTAGCTGCGGCGTCGGCCATGCTGATGGCGGTCTGGTTCCTGCCGGCGGTTGGGCGGCTCTGGGGTCACTCATCAATACAGTCACGTGGTTCTGCACCTGAATTGATAAGAGCAGGTGTCGCGGGTGCGTGTGTGATCGTCCTGTGTGCGGTGGTCGTCACGTGGCGGGTGATGCCACTTCAAGCCGATCCACTGCCTACCGAAGCCCAGTCACTCGGAGCACAACACCATCTGCGCGTCGAAGCCGACCTCATGATCAATACGTCACCGGAACGTCGATCTGGACTCACTAGCGGGTCACGACGCATGGACGATTCGTGGCGATGCCGAGCAACGCTTCGTCACTGGAAACACATCGGTGGTCAGGTAATCGTGGCGGATCTGCCGGTGGAACTAGACCTTCGACGACCTGTCGCCGGCCTCATCCCTGGAGCGTTCGTGCATATCGTCGGCACCGTCCGGCCCGGTGAGCCATTGCGAGGGGTTGCGGGTTACGTTCGCGCTGAAACGACGGTGATCACCAGCCAAGCGCCTTGGTGGCAGGTTGTCGCCGACGTCTTTCGCAACTCAGTCGCTGCCAGTGTGCATGGGCAGCCTGACGATGTGCGCGGACTTCTGCCTGGCCTTGTCGTCGGACAGACCACTGCGATGTCCGATGAGTTGTCGATGGCGATGAGAGATAGTGGACTGTCTCACCTGTCGGCGGTCTCGGGTGGAAACATCAGCATTGTCATCGTCGTCTGGCTCGGATTGCTGCGCACATCGGGATTGCGACGAGGCCGACGTCAACTCCTGGCCGTCGCGGGTGGCGTGGTCGCCTACGTCATCGTGGTGCAGCCTGCGCCATCGGTGGATCGTGCGGCTCTTATGGCGATTGCTGGACTTGCGGCCACGAGCCTTGGACTCAAGCTTCGGGCGCAAGCGGTTCTGGCCGCTACCGTGTGCACGCTGGTACTGGTGGATCCGTTCTTGGCAATCTCACCTGGCTTCGCGATGTCTGTGCTGGCCACTTCCGCGCTGATTGTCGTTGCTCGCAGGGGAGCCGATCGCCCACCGCCGTCATCGCCTCTTGTCAGGTTCGGCCGCACAATTACGTCCTTGGGCGTAGCTGCCTTTGCCGCGACCGTCATCGTTGCACCGGTATCGGTGTGGTTCGGTAATGGACTTCAGCTCGGCGGAATCCTTGCGAATATTTGTGCAGAGCCGTGCGTCTTCCCGGCTACGGCGTTCGGGCTGATTGCCGGTGCTGTGGGTGTGGTAAATCCGAGCCTGGCTGCGATTGTCGTACTGCCGGCCTGTTGGGCAACCGCGACCATATCGGCGATCGCTCGATGGACAGCGGCGAACTTCCCGCCGATTCCATGGACGAGTGGACTCGAAGGTGCTGGATTGATGGCATTGCTGGTTGCGTCCGGAATCGCCGCTCTGATCATTGCGCCCGCCGGAAAGATTCGACGGTTGTGTATAACCGTGATCGCCGTTGGCATCGCGCTGTCACTTGGTGTGCCAACCCCTGTCTCACAGCCATTGACAACGGCATCCGCGTGGCCACCTGCGGGCTGGCAGATGATCATGTGCGATGTCGGACAGGGGGATTCGGCGCTCATCAGGATTGACGATGCGACCGCGATTGCTGTTGATACGGGCCCTGATCCGGCTGCCGAGCGAGGCTGCATCCAGAGGTCAAGAATTACCGCAATCCCGATGGTTGTCCTAACCCATTTTCACGCGGATCATGTTGAAGGTTTACCGGGACTGCTTTCGATTACTCGCCCAGCCATTCTCGAAGTTTCACCACTATCCGAGCCGGCCACCGAGGCAGGCCGCGTTTATCGCTGGGCCGAATCGGCGGGTATTTCGGAACGTCATGCCGCCCCAGGAGATGTCTTCCAGGTCGGGCCGGTTGTTATGGATGTCCTATGGCCGCAACGAATTCTTCGCGGTGTTGGCTCTGATCCGAACAATGCCAGCGTGACGATCCTGGCCAAGGTCAACTCAATGAGGGCACTTCTAGGCGGTGATTTGGAGACTGCGGCGCAGGATGCTGTGCTCGCAAGTGGACGGGTCACGGCTGTCGACGTTGTCAAAGTCCCACATCATGGCTCGGCCAAGCAATCACCGAACTGGGCTCGAATCACCCGACCCAAAATTGCGTTGATTGGTGTTGGTCTTAACAACGATTATGGCCATCCGTGGCCGGGCACCGTGCATGCATATCAAGCGGTAGGTGCCATCGTTGGACGTACGGATCTCGACGGTGATCTGGCCGTGGTCAAGGCGAATACAGGCGAACTGCAACTCATTCGACGAGGGTCGTGGGGGTAGGCCGCACCTGTCGGGTGGCCATGACATGCTCTAGGGGTTATGACTCCACCAGCCAAGCGGTCGTCCGCTAAATCACCGGGTGCTTCTTCGGCACAGGTAGCGTCCTCACGGGCGGTGCTCGCGCATGGTCCGGATGATTTTCAAGCCGAGCGGGTTATTGCGTCGGTAATGGCGCATGCACGAGTCGAGGACCCGCAGATTGAGCGACGTGACGTTGACGTCACCAGTGATGAAGCCCTCGGCGCACTGATTGAGGCCTGTTCGCCTAACCTCTTTGGCGACGCAGCGGTCGTGATTGTCTACGCCGCGGACTTTGCTGATGATGTGATGGTCGAGACTCTTCTTACTGCGGCTCGAGAAGGCGATGTGCGGCTCGTGGTCGTGCACCCCGGTGGCGTTCGGGGACGTAAAGTCAGCGATGCGCTCAAGGCTGTAGACTTCACCGTGGCCGCTTGCGACAAAATCAAAGGCCGAGCGGTAGACGACTTCATTGCCCGTGAATTTAAAGATCTTCGGCGAGCTGCCACTCCACAGGCGATGGATGTGCTTCGCCGGGCCGTCGGCGACGATTCGCGCTCCCTGGCCGCGGCATGTGCGCAACTTGTCAGCGATGTTGCTGACGATCCGATCACCCCGGACTCAGTATCGGCGTACTACGACGGCGTGGCCGATGTTCCCGGATACCTTGTCTCAGATGCGGTTCTCGGTGGCCGGGCCGTCGAGGCGATGCGTCGCTCTCGATGGGTGTTGGTCAACGATGCGGGGGCGGGGCCTTTCTTATCGGCTGCTGTTGCATCGGGTTTACGTGGGCTGGGTCGGGTCGCGGCATCGCCGCGCGGTGCCTCAGATGCAGAAGTAGCCAAGGAGGCTGGCGTACCGATCTTCAAAGTCAAAGACATTCGCGAACAGGCCAAGCGTTGGCATCCGTCTGCGGTTGCAGCTGCGATCGTCGGTATCTCGATCGCGGATGCGGCAGTTAAAGGTCGCGCGGTGGACGGTCGTGACATGTCAGATCAGGGATTGGATAGAGATCAGGGCACCTACGTGCTTGAACGCGCGCTCATCACCATCGTCAACAACCGATCGCGCTGACAAACGGGAAAGCAAAAAGCGCCGCCCCCGCAGGGACGGCGCTTTTGAAAGCGTTAGTTAGGCGCTGAGTGACGATGCCTGTGAGGCGATAGCCGACTTGCGGTTAGCAGCCTGGTTCTTGTGAATGACACCCTTGCTCGCTGCCTTATCAAGCAGGCGAGTGGCAGCGCGTGCGTACTCGGCAGCAGCAGCAGCGTCACCAGCCGCAGCGGCTTCGCGGAAGCGACGCACTGCGGTCTTCAGGGACGAACGGGTCGCCTTGTTACGCTGGCGTGCCAATTCGTTCGTACGGTTGCGCTTGATCTGCGACTTAATATTCGCCACGGTGCTGGAGCCTTTTCGTTACGGGTGGTCGTGCCGGAAGGTGCGAACCCACGAAGAGCCGAAGGTCCGACTCGTCAGGGTACCTGTTCGGGGGTACTCCGGACAAATCCGTGCCTAGATGACGCACGGTGACGATTGATATGGCTCGGACCCTTGTCCGGGTGGATGGCTAACCTCGTCGGGTCACCGAGAGCACGACAGTCATAGTAGGTGTCATGTCGGTTCGGCGTGACGGCCGGTTCGTGGGACGATAGAGGAGCCCGTACGCACCAACCCCGCACTCTTTCGTAAGGACTCACTGACTCACGTGGCCAACTCGTCTGCACCCAAGCCGGGTTCGACCGACCCCTCGGTGATCCGCAATTTCTGCATCATCGCTCACATCGACCACGGTAAGTCGACGCTGGCCGACCGCATGCTGCAGATCACGGGAGTCGTCGACTCACGTCAGATGAGGGCGCAGTACCTCGACCGGATGGATATTGAGCGCGAGCGCGGTATCACCATCAAGAGTCAGGCTGTGCGGCTACCGTTCACCGCCGATGACGGTGTGACGTACATCCTGAATCTGATCGATACGCCCGGTCACGTTGACTTTACTTACGAGGTTTCTCGCAGTTTAGCTGCATGCGAGGGCGCGATCCTGCTGGTGGATGCGGCCCAGGGCATCGAGGCGCAGACGCTGGCCAACCTCTACCTTGCACTGGAAAACGACCTGCAGGTCATTCCCGTCCTCAACAAGATTGATTTGCCGGCCGCTCAGCCCGAAAAGTATGCGGCCGAACTGGCGCACATCATCGGCTGTGATCCTGCCGATGTCCTCAAGGTGAGTGCCAAAACAGGTCTTGGCGTAGGCGAACTTCTCAACGAAGTGGTCAAGCTAATTCCTGCGCCGATCGGCGATGCGGATGCACCCGCACGAGCCATGATCTTTGACTCCGTGTACGACACGTACCGCGGCGTTGTGACGTACGTGCGTGTCATCGACGGCCAACTTTCCACCCGTGAGCGCATCTCGATGATGAGTACCGGCGCCACGCACGAACTGCTCGAAGTAGGCGTGATTTCCCCTGAGCCGGTGCCGTCGGCAGCTGTCGGCGTGGGTGAGGTGGGCTACCTGATCACGGGCGTGAAGGATGTTCGTCAATCGCGAGTCGGTGACACGGTTACGTCTTCGCTGCGCGGAGCGACTCAGGCGCTTGGCGGGTACCGCGATCCCAAGCCAATGGTCTTCTCGGGGCTGTATCCCCTCGATGGTTCGGACTATCCGCTGCTTCGCGACGCACTCGACAAGTTGAAGCTCAACGACGCTGCGCTGGTCTACGAACCGGAAACGTCGGTCGCACTGGGCTTTGGATTCCGCTGCGGATTCCTCGGTTTGCTGCACCTTGAGATCGTGCGTGAACGCCTTGAGCGCGAGTTCAATCTCGATCTAATCTCTACTGCTCCCAACGTGGTCTACCGCGTCCGGATGGACGACGGTAGCGAGCTGATTGTTACTAATCCGAGCGAGTTCCCCTCGGGCAAAATCTCTGAGGTAAACGAACCTGTCGTCCGGGCTACGATTCTGGCGCCAAGTGATTATGTCGGCGCAATCATGGAGCTGTGTCAGACCCGACGCGGGGTCCTCATGGGGATGGATTACCTGTCTGAGGATCGCGTCGAGCTGCGCTACACCCTGCCACTGGCGGAAATTGTTTTTGACTTCTTTGATGCGTTGAAGTCAAAGACTCGTGGGTACGCGTCACTCGATTACGAACCCACCGGCGAGCAGGCCTCAGACCTCGTGAAGGTCGACATCCTTCTGCACGGTGACGCTGTCGATGCGTTTTCCGCGATCGTCCACAAGGACAAGGCTTATGCCTACGGGGTCCATATGGCCGGCAAGCTCAAGGATCTGATCCCTCGCCAGCAGTTCGAGGTGCCCATTCAGGCCGCGATCGGTGCTCGGGTGATCGCGCGTGAAAGTATCCGAGCAATCCGCAAAGACGTTCTTGCCAAGTGCTACGGCGGTGACATCAGCCGTAAGCGCAAACTGCTTGAGAAGCAGAAGGAAGGTAAGAAGCGCATGAAGATGGTTGGGCGGGTTGAAGTGCCGCAAGAAGCGTTCATCGCGGCGTTGTCCACTGACGAATCGCCGGCCAAACCCAAGTAACTCTCGCGCAGGCTTAATTTCCGTTCGCGGATGTGCTCGCAAAGTCCGGCAAGCGACCAGTTGTCCCACTACGCTTCCGTACGAGAACTCTGGATGATCCAGAGCTGCATGGGAGGTCGTCGTGTCCGAGTCAGCGGTTCCTAGTGCTGGTCGCTTAAGTGTGGCGCCTGAATCGCTCCCCACTCCAGCGACGTCGATGGGTGAGTTGCTGTTCTCGCGGGTCAAGTTAACTCCAGCGCATGAGGCCTTTCGATCGCCGACGGCGACAGGTTGGGATTCGTGGACCTGGGCACGCAGTAGCGAGCGCATTGTCGATCTCGCAGCTGGTTTTCTCGCCCTTGGCCTGCAGCCGGAACAGCGAGTCGCGATTGCCTCCACCACGCGGCTCGAATGGATCTTCGCCGACCTTGCAGTGATGTGCGCCGGCGGGGCGACGACGACGGTGTATCCGTCTACGAACTCTGACGATGTTGCGTACATCATTAGTGATTCGGGTTCACGTTTCGTTGTGGCTGAAGATGCTAAGCAACTGAGCAAGTTACTTGAGCAACGCGCCTCGATCAGTGGTGTTGATTGTGTGATCATGATGGACACTGCCGGAGTTGATCCCGCTGTTCGTACTGACGAGTGGGTAATCACGCTCGACGATCTCGCTGCTCGCGGTCGCACACTTTTGGCCTCCGATCCCGATGCGGTGATACGGGCCAACGACGCCGTGCATTCGGATCATCTCGCCACCCTGATCTACACGTCAGGTACGACCGGAAAGCCCAAGGGCGTTGAACTGACGCATAAGAATTGGACGTACGAGGGTGCGGCAATTGATGCGATGGGTTTGATTACCGATCCGCTCAACAAGACGCACTTCCTGTGGCTTCCGTTGTCGCACTCGTTCGGCAAGGTGCTCATCTCCGCACAGCTCCAACTTGGCTTTACCACTGCAGTTGACGGCCGCGTCGACAAGATCGTCGATAACCTGGCGGAGATAAAGCCAAACTTCATGGGTGGGGCGCCGCGAATCTTCGAAAAGGTGTACGCCCGAGTTCAATCGACCACGGAGTCAGAGGGCGGGGCGAAGGCGTCGATCTATCACTGGGCTATTGGCATCGGTACGCAGGTTGCCGAACTGACCCTGGCTGGTAAGTCCGTTCCATTCGCTCTATCCGCACAGCACAAGATCGCGGACAGGTTGGTGCTCGGTAAAGTTCGTGAACGCCTAGGCGGAAACATCGACTTCATGATCTCGGGCTCGGCAGCGCTGTCCAAGGACGTAAGTATGTGGTTTGCCGCCGTTGGGCTACCAATCCTCGAGGGTTACGGGCTCACCGAAACCTCGGCGGGCGCCTGTGTCGGACGCCTTGACCACAACTGGGTTGGCACAGTCGGCATGCCATTCCCGGGCACAGAAGCGCGTATTGCTGAGGATGGCGAGATCCTGCTTCGAGGTGACGGCATTATGCGTGGTTACCACAATCTGCCCGACGCTACTGCTGAGGTGCTGATCGGTGACGGTTGGTTTGCGACTGGCGATATCGGTGAAATTGACGATGACGGCTACGTTCGCATAACAGATCGCAAGAAGGACCTCGTCAAGACCAGCGGTGGTAAGTACATTGCGCCAGCTCTGATCGAATCGAGATTCAAGGCTCTCTGTCCGATCTTGGGCAATGTCATCGTGCATGCCAGCGGACGAAACTACGCAACCGCCATTGTCACCCTCGATCCGGACGTCACACCTGGTGTTGCTAAGGCGGCCGGTATCGACGGTGGTATGGCGCAGTGGGCGGCATCACCTGAGATCGACAAAATGGTTCGCGATGCAATGACCGAACTCAACTCAGGCCTTAACCGCTGGGAGACAATTAAGGACGTGCGTATCTTGCCCCGCGATTTGTCGGTTGAAGACGGGGAACTCACGCCAAGCCTGAAGATCAAGCGCAAGGTTGTCGAAACCACGTTTGCCGATGTCATCGAATCGATGTATCCGAATTCATGAGCTCTGTTTGCGTGAAGACCAGTGCCTTCGCTACCAGTTGATGGCGAACCGGCTCCGGTTGATGGTGCGCTCCCAACCGCATCCGCCGAAGCGTTTGGGCAGCGGGGCTTGTCGTTCTATGTTCACGTTCCATACTGCGCAAGTCGTTGTGGTTACTGCGATTTCAACACCTACACTGCGTCCGAACTAGGGGCATCTGCGTCGCAGAGTGGCTATGCCGCTCAGGCAATGGCGGAAGTGCGGCTAGCCCGTCGGGTTCTGGGTGATCGTGATGTGCCCGTCTCAACAGTCTTCTTCGGGGGCGGTACTCCCACCCTTCTTCCGGCACAGGATCTCTCGGACATGCTTGGCGCCATCCGCGACGAGTTTGGTTTGGCGGCCGATGCTGAAGTGACGACGGAGGCAAATCCGGATTCGGTTAGCCCTGAATCTTTGGGCTTGCTCAGATCAGCGGGGTTCACGCGCATCTCATTCGGAATGCAAAGTGTGGCTACGAATGTCCTGCAGGTTCTTGAACGAACGCATACGCCGGGGCGTGCGATCGAGGCAATCGACGAAGCTCAGTCGGCAGGATTCGAGCATGTCAATGTTGATCTCATCTATGCCACGCCGGGGGAGACCAGTGACGATTTCGCGCGCTCTCTCAATGCAGCCATCTCAAGCGGGGCCGATCATGTGTCCGCGTACTCGCTGATCGTCGAAGATGGCACGCGGCTAGCAGGCAAAGTCCGTCGAGGTGAGATCTCAGATGTCGATGATGACGTCGCGGCTGATCGATACATCCAGGCCGATTCTGCTTTCACCGCAGCAGGATTTCAGTGGTATGAGGTGAGCAATTGGGCCAAGCCCGGTGGCGAATGTCGTCACAATCTTGCTTATTGGCGCAGTGATGATTGGTGGGGGATCGGACCTGGTGCGCACTCGCACATCGCGGGTACACGCTGGTGGAATGTGCGTCATCCGAGCGCTTACGGTGATCGGATCGAAGCTGGGTTAAGCCCTGCACAAGCAAGGGAGATCCTGACCGGCGATCAACAACGTGATGAGCAGATCTTGTTAGCGATTCGGTTGAAGGACGGGCTTATCGCCGCCGGCCTGTCAGGCGAGCAACTCAAAGTCGTTGACGTTGCTGCGGACAACGGCCTGGTGAACTCCGATTGGGCCGCGACGGGCCGAGTGACGCTCACGCAAAAGGGGCGCCTGCTCGCAGATCGCCTTGCCATTGATTTACTCACCGAGTAGGTAAATCGCCCGCAATAGAACTACTGAGCTAGCGCCCCTGATGCATTTGAGATCTAGGCCGGCGCGATGGCCTCGCTGTTGAGTTGACGGTAAATGTGCGCGGTAAACAGTGCAGTGAACGGCAAAGTGAGCAAAGTCGGGATTCCCCACAGCGTGTTCGCAATAATCGCCAAGATGAAGTTAATGAGCGCTGTAATCAATACAGCGCCGATATTGGATTTCACCACATTGAAGCTACGGCTGAACGCCTCGCCGACACCGGCGCCCTTGTCGAGTGAGTAGAGCGGTGCAAACTGGAAGAGAAACATGACCACCAAAGATCCGATGCAGCATGCAATGAGACCTAAGGTGACGGCTAGGCCGTAGAGCAGTGCGGTGATGATGTACGGTCCGAGATTTTCACCTGTCGTCAACATCGCAAATGACGGCTCCACACCTTCCGTGCGTCGCAGAGCGGCACGGTAGACACCGATTGAGGCCAGTGCACCGAGAACTCCGAGTACCAAACTGAGCAACCATTTGATGCCGAGTCCAGCAAAGACACCAGCGTTACATGCCGGTCCTAGGGCGATTCCGCCACCGGTATTCACTCCTCCATTGCCGCAGTTTTGGGTGAGTTGATTGCCGATGTTGTTCCCGACCAGATGCTGGATGAGGTAAATAGCCATGACGACCGCGGCCAGCGAGATGAAGGTCGCCAAGTTCTTTTGCAAAACAGTCATGGCCCAGCTAAAGGCGTTGCCAACACTGACGCCATTGTTGGCAGGACCCACCGGTTCGCCGGCACCTGCAGGGTAGACGGGTGGTCCGGACGGTGGAGCAGGCGGCGGAGTTGCCCCGCCGGGTGGGACGACTGGTGGGACGACTGGCGGGACGACTGGCGGGACTGCGGGCGGCGTGAGCTCAGGAACTGAGCCGTTACCAGGCAAGTTGACGTTCGGTTCCTCTGGCGGAAGCGGTGGAAAGCTCATGTGAATCCCCTTTCGCCCGCCCCGTGCGAGCTACCACCTCTACCGTAGCGAGTGGGATGGATCGAATCGACTCATTTCGCGTCGAAATGAGTGTTTGCGTCAAAGCCCGTAGACTTGGCACTCTGGACTGTTGAGTGCCAAATACGGGTTGGAGGGTGCGTGACGGAGGATCGACGCCTTGCTGTCTTGCGCGCCATCGTTGAGGACTACGTAGCCACCCACGAGCCCGTGGGCTCACGCTCTCTTGTCGAGCGCTACTCGCTTGGTGTCAGCCCTGCCACTATTCGCAACGACATGGCCGCGCTGGAAGATGAGGGTTTGATCGCACAGCCGCACACCAGTGCTGGGCGCATCCCGACCGATCAGGGCTACCGCGTCTTCGTCGATCGTCTCTCGCAGGTCAAGCCCCTGTCGGGGGCGGAGAAGCGGGCCATCGGATCGTTCCTCGACGGTGCGGTGGATCTTGATGATGTGATGCAGCGATCGGTTCGACTGCTGTCGCAACTAACCCATCAGGTTGCGATGATCCAGTATCCGTCACTCACCCGTTCGACGGTACGTCACATTGAATTGGTCGGTCTTGGGCAGCAGCGCGTTCTCATGGTCCTGATTGCCGACACCGGGCGCGTTGAGCAACGGGTGATCGACATTCAATTCCCTATCTCCGACGATCTACTAGCGCGACTTCGCTCACGGATTTCCGAGGTTGCCACGGGTATTCGTCTGGTCGACGTGGCGCCAAAGGTGAGTGGCCTCGTGGCTGAGTTCTCACCCGATGAACGACCCGGGGTTTCGGCCATCATCGCAAGCCTGCTTGAGACGGTCGTTGAGCGCCACGAAGAGCGAGTGATGTTAGCCGGTACATCCAATCTGGCCGCTTTCGGCGAGGATTGGGGCGGTTCGGTCCGTCCGGTTCTGGAAGCGCTGGAAGAGCAGATGGTGCTGTTGCGATTGCTCGGTGAGAGCATGTCAGGTGATTCGCTCAGCGTGCGCATTGGTCATGAAAATGAAGTGGAAGGGCTGACGTCTACGTCAGTTGTCACAGTGGGCTACGCCCGAGGAGATGAAGTAGTGGCACAGATGGGTGTTGTCGGTCCGACCCGAATGGACTATCCGAGCACGATGCGGTCGGTACGTGCGGTGGCACGCTACGTCGGTCGCATCCTGACTGAGCAGCAGTGATACGCCGTGGCTACTGACTATTACGACGTACTGGGCGTATCGCGTGACGCGACCCCGGAAGAAATCAAACGGTCGTATCGCAAACTCGCCCGCGAATTGCACCCGGATGTAAATCCCGACGAAGCCACTCAGGATCGCTTCAAAGATGTTACGGCCGCCTACGAGGTGCTCTCTGATCCCGAGAAGCGCCAGATGTACGACCTCGGCGGAGATCCGCGCGGGGGAGCCGGTGGTTTCGGTCCGGGGACCTTTGGCTTCGGCGACATCATGGACGCGTTCTTCGGTGGACAGTCCAGGGGGCCACGCCAGCGGGTCAGTCGAGGTAAGGATGCGATGATTCGCCTCCAAGTTGACCTCAATGAAGCCACGTTCGGTGGGACTCGCGATATCGCAGTGGATACCGCTGTTGCCTGCGCCGACTGCTCGGGGATGGGAACGGCACCCAATACCGACGTCGTTCCCTGCACGATGTGTCAGGGGCGCGGTGAGATTCAGTCGGTCCAGCGCAGTTTTCTCGGTCAGGTGATGACGTCACGTCCGTGCCCGCAATGCCAGGGCTTCGGCACGTTGATTCCACATCCTTGCCCTGAGTGTTCCGGCGACGGCCGGGTACGGACGCGACGCACGTTAACGATCAAAATCCCACCGGGTGTTGAGACAGGCACTCGCATTCAACTCCGTGGTGAAGGTGAAGTCGGTCAAGGTGGTGGTCCGGCCGGTGATCTATACGTTGAGATCGTTGAGAAGCAGCATGAGTTCTTCACGCGTGAAGGTGACGACCTGCACTGCACCCTGACAGTTCCAATGACTGCTGCCGCACTTGGTACGGCAATCCCGCTGACCACCCTTGATGGTGACGAGACGATTGAGGTCAAAGCTGGCACGCAGTCTGGCCAGCGGATTGTGCTGCGCCAGAAAGGGACTGCCCGGCTTCGCAGCAGCGGCCGTGGCGACCTCTACGTCCACATCGAGGTTGCCACACCGACGAAACTTGACGAGCGGCAAGAGGAATTGCTTCGTGAGTTGGCAGCTATCCGGAACGAGGAACGGATTGAGCCGACACTTCATCAAAGCTCATCGCAGGGCGGATTCTTCTCCCGCATCCGCGACGCGTTCCACTCGTAGTCCATTTCGCGATGTAGTTGGCTCACTAACCACCATGACGGCACCACTGTTTCTTGTTGAGCAGATTCCCGATGATGCGTCGGATTCGGTACGCGTTCTGATCTCTGGTGCGCAAGGTCGTCACGCCGTTTCCGTTAAACGGCTCACCGTCGGCGAACCGGTGCTGGCAAGTGATGGCTTCGGTCGGGTTGCCCATGGTGTTGTCGTAGAAGTCATTGGTCGCGATCAACTTGTGATGTCCGTGGATAGTGTTGTGGTGCATGAGATGTCGAGTCCGCGCATCACCGTCGTCCAGGCGCTGGCCAAGGGTGATCGCGCCGATCTGGCCATCGAACTAATGACCGAGGTTGGCGTGGATGTCATCGTTCCGTGGTCCGCCTCGCGGTCCATTGCCCAATGGAAAGCCGACAGGGTCGAACGTGGTGTCGACAAGTGGCAGACGACTGCACGGGAGGCGACGAAGCAATCGCGACGAGCGTTCATCCCGCAGATAACTGGGATCGAGTCAACGGCAGCAGTAGCGACTCGCATCCGAGCAACGCTTGTGTCGAACGGTGTCGCGTACGTACTTCACGAAAGCGCTGATTCGCCCCTGAATGCGCAGTTGTTAGCCACGCGGGAGCAGGGTGCATCTGACGTCGTGCTCATTGTCGGCCCAGAAGGTGGGATTTCCGATGAGGAACTCGGTGCCTTCGTCGAGGCTGGTGCGCGTCCGGCTCGGCTGGGGCCTGATGTTCTCCGCACGTCAACCGCAGGTGGTGCCGCGATCGCGGTTGTGTCAGCTCTGACCGGCCGATGGTGACGATGCTCGGAGCCAACGCCATGACTAGTACCGTTGGGTCATGAGTAACTCTGACTGCTTGTTCTGTCGCATTGTTTCCGGGGAAATTCCGTCCACCCAGGTACTGAGTACTGACCGGGTGCTCGCGTTTCGCGACATCGCCCCGCAGGCGCCCGTGCATATCGTGGTCATTCCCAAAGTCCACAGTTCTGATATCGCGCAGCTCGGTGCGCAGGATCCGGCACTTGCCGGTGAGCTGATCGCGGCGATCTCCACACTTGCAGCCCAAGAGGGCCTCGAACAAGGATTCCGGGTTGTGTTCAACACCGGATCAGACGGCGGGCAGACGGTAGGCCATGTGCATGCGCACGTTCTTGCAGGTCGGAGCCTTACCTGGCCGCCGGGATAATCTGCTGGGCGCGTCCGGGTGTTGTGCCCTTACGATAGGGACAACGACTACCCCGTCGCCCGTGAAAGCGGTCCACAACTTCGAAAGGCAGCATCGGCCGCGTTAGGCCGGCACTCATGACCACAGCAACAGATACGCAGGCAAAGATCATCGTTCCAGCATCGATCAACATGGTGAGCCTGCTTGGCTCCGCCGACGAGCACCTGCGGGTCATTGAGCGCAGTTTCCCGGCTGTCGATCTCCATGTTCGAGGCAACGAAATCACTGTTAACGGTGTGGCCACGCAAGTGGCACTCGTCGAGCAGCTCTTTGCTGAACTTCTCACCGTGGTGCGCACGGGTCAAGGGCTCACCCGTGAATCGGTTGAGCGTTCGATCGGCATGTTGCGTGAAAACAGTGAGGTGCGCCCCGCCGAGGTGTTAACGGCAAACATCCTGTCTAATCGCGGCCGCACTATCCGTCCTAAAACTCTCAATCAGAAGCGTTATGTTGACGCGATCGACGTGAACACGATCGTGTTCGGTATTGGCCCCGCTGGTACAGGTAAGACGTATCTGGCTGTTGCGAAAGCAGTTCAGGCTTTGCAGGCGAAGGCCGTCAGTCGCATCATCTTGACTCGGCCGGCGGTTGAAGCCGGCGAGCGACTCGGGTTCCTACCGGGCACGCTGTCAGAAAAGATCGATCCGTACCTTCGTCCGCTCTACGATGCGCTTCACGACATGATCGATCCGGATTCGATCCCGCGGTTGATGACGAGCGGAACAATCGAGGTGGCGCCACTTGCATATATGCGCGGACGCACTCTCAATGACGCGTTCATCATTCTTGATGAAGCGCAGAACACCTCGCCAGAGCAGATGAAGATGTTCCTGACCCGGTTGGGCTTCGGCTCGACGATGGTTGTCACCGGCGACACGACGCAGGTTGACTTACCTTCCGGTACGGCCAGTGGTTTGAAGGTTGTTGAGGGCATTCTTGAAGGTCTCGATGACATCGCATTTTGTCGACTGAATAGTCAAGATGTCGTGCGTCACCGACTCGTCGGAAAGATCGTCGATCGGTACGCGGAGTTCGACGCGAAACAGGCGGATGCCGCGCAACGTCCCCAAGGTCGACGAGGTCTTCGCTAAGGTCAGTGTTGATGACGATCGAAGTACTCAACGAGACCGACGCCGACATCGACGTCGACCTTCTCGTGCGCCAAGCCCGCTTCATGTTGGATCGCCTCCTCGTGCATCCCGAGTCCGAACTCTCCATTGTGTTGGTCGATGTGCCCGCGATGACGGAATTGCACGTTCAATGGATGGATGAACCCGGACCGACAGATGTGCTGTCGTTTCCGATGGACGAGTTGCGGCCGGGCGTTGAGGGCCAGGAGTCTGAACTGGGAGTTCTCGGTGACATCGTGCTGTGCCCAGAGGTTGCGCAAGCGCAAGCCATGGCAGCGGGGCACTCCCGCGATGACGAAATCGCGCTTCTTCTAACCCATGGAATCTTGCACCTGCTCGGTTATGACCACGCTGAGCCCGACGAGCACGCGGAAATGTTTGGACTTCAGGGCGAACTGCTGACGGTGTGGACTGCGGCGGGTGAGGCTCGATGACGCCTGATGTGATCTCGTTAGTGCTTTCGGCCGCCTTCATCGTGATCGGAGCCTTCTTGGTCGCAGCTGAAACGGCGATTGGCAAAGTGTCGCGTGCGCGCACGGAGGAGCTCAAACACGAGGGCGTTAAAGGTGCGGCTCGACTTCTGCCACTGCTTGACGACCGAGCTCGCTACGTCAATGTGCTTCTGTTTTGTCACATGGCGCTACTTGCCGCCGCGACAGTGCTCGTAACTCGCGAGTTTGTTGCGCGGATGCCAGGACCAGTGTGGCTACAAGTACTTGAAGCGGCGATTGTGATGACGATCGTTGGGTACATCGCTCTGGGTGTCGCTCCGCGGACCCTCGGTGCGCAACATTCTGAAACAATTGCCATGCGTTCTGCTGGCATCGCCACGTTGTTAGCCGCGATCCTGTCACCGATCACGCGGTTGCTGATTTTATTCGGTAACGCGATCACCCCTGGTAAGGGATTTCGTGAGGGCCCGTTCGCATCGCAGACTGAACTCCGCGAGCTCGTTGACCTAGCGGGCGACAGTGATGTGATCGAGGACGACGAACGAGCGATGATCCACTCGGTTTTCGAGTTTGGTGAAACCATCGTTCGCGAGCTGATGGTGCCGCGCACTGAAATGGTCGTCATTGAATCAACCAAGACACTGCGTCAGGGATTGTCACTTGCTTTCCGCAGCGGCTTTTCGAGGATCCCGGTGATCGGTGAAAACATCGATGATGTCGTCGGGGTTGTCTACTTGAAGGATATGGCTCGACGAACGTTCGAATATCACGACGCGGAAATGACGGAATCAGTTTCAAGCCTGATGCGGCCGGTTGTCATGGTTCCGGACAGTAAGAGTGCAGACGATCTTCTCAAGGACATGCAGACCGCGCGGGTGCACCTAGCTGTGGTCGTTGACGAGTACGGCGGTACCGCGGGCATGGTGACGATTGAGGATGTCGTTGAAGAAATCGTTGGTGAAATCACCGATGAGTACGACACTGAAATTCCTGAGGTCGAGTCTCGTGCCGACGGTTCGTTCCGAGTTCAGGCGCGTATGCACGTCGAGGACTTTGCTGATCTCATCGGTGTACGAATCGACGCTGAGGTTGAAGGAGTCGACACTGTTGGTGGCCTTCTGGCCCGTCGGCTTGGCCGGGTGCCGATTCCTGGCGCCCAGATCAGAGTTAGCGATTGGACGCTAACCGCTGAGTCCGCCCACGGTCGTCGCAACCGAATCGCGACTGTCTTGGCCGTACCCGACGAGGATCACGCACCCACCGAAGTGATTCGACCCCTTTCAGTAAGATTGGATAGCGCTGGTGAGTGAATTGACCGGCGGGGACCTAAGCCCTGAGGATGCCAAACTCGTCACCCTTGCCCGAGGAGCGCGTGCGCGCGTTGGTGCCGCTGAGGGTGCCGCCCTTCGTGACGAAACTGGACGTACATATTCGGCTTCGACGGTTTCCCTTGATGGACTTACGGTCTCGGCTGCTGGCCTTGCTGTTGCGCAAGCGGCAAGTTCAGGATCGCGTGGGATCGAGGCGATCGTGATCGTTCGCAGTGATGCTGAAGTTACTGAGCAGGACCTAGTTGAAATCCGCGCGCTTGGTGGGCCGAACGTTCCGGTGTTGGTTGTATCGCCGGCCGGCCACATGCTCGTCAGTGCTGTCTCGTGAGTGCTGTGTCGTGAGTGCAGTCTCGTGAGTGCAGTCTCGTGAGTGATCAGGATCATCGCGGCCGGGTTCTGGCTGTTTTCGCGGTTCTGGGTGCGGCGTGTTTGTTTGGAACGACAGGAATCGCTCAAGCGCTAGGCCCGACGGGTACGACCCCACTTGGTGTCGGTGCAGCCCGAATTGTCATCGGTGGATGTGGTCTGATGGCCGTGCTGCCCTTGCTTGGCGCGACCCGCCGTGGCGCGATCAGTCTGTGGAAGACACCGTGGGGAGTCGCGGCTGGTTTGATGACGACGATGTACCAAGTGTGTTTCTTCGGTGCGTTACTTCAGACCGGGGTTGCCCTTGGAACATTAGTCACGATCGGTACGGGGCCGATTCTCGGCGGCTTGCTCTCGTGGTTAGTGCTCAAGGATCGGCCCACTCTGGGATGGGTGGTGGCTACTGCGATCTGTCTCATGGGTTTGGTGTTCTTGATCGGTGCTGGGATCGAGGTGTCGCACATCAGCGTTCTTGGATTCGTGCTGAGTTTCATGGCGAGTGCTGGCTATGCGCTGTACACGATTGGTGCGAAACACATGATCAATTCAGGGCACAGCAGCGATGAAGTGATGGCATCGGCGTTTGGCTTGGGTGCGCTGATTTCGGTGCCGATTTTGCTCAGCCAGCCACTCGGGTGGATCGGCACCCCGAAGGGTCTTGCGATGGTTCTGTGGCTCGGCTTCGCGGCTACGACGGTCGCGTACGTCCTGTTCGGTCGCGGGCTTCGGCATTTATCGGCCGGACCAGTCACAACCCTTGTTCTCGCAGAGCCCGTCATTGCGACGGTTCTAAGCGTCGTCATCTTGGGCGAGCACTTGCTGCCAATCGAGTGGGCGGGTGCCGCACTAGTGCTCATTGGGCTGGCTTTGCAGGGCTTCGTTTCCACGCGCCGCAACCCACACGCCTCGAGTAGTACACAATCAATCTTGTGAGTAACCCTGAAAGTAAGAACCCCATCGGTAAGCAGTCGTCAGATTTTCGATCTGGATTCGCCTGCTTCGTTGGTCGACCCAATGCGGGTAAGTCCACTCTGACCAATGCGCTGGTGGGGGAGAAGGTTGCCATCACGTCAAGTAAGCCGCAGACCACCCGGCACGCAATCCGCGGGATCGTTCATCGCGATGATGCCCAACTCGTCCTCATCGACACTCCAGGTTTGCACCGCCCGCGCACCCTGCTCGGTGAACGACTGAACAGCGTTGTCCGCGAGACGTGGGCCGAGGTGGATGTGATCGGTTTTTGTATGCCCGCCGATCAATCCGTAGGCCCGGGTGATCGCTTTATTGCCAAGGAGTTAGCGGCCGTCACGCGAACCCCCAAGGTTGCCATCGTCACCAAGACCGATGCGGCGTCTCCGGACGGAGTTGGCGCTCGATTGCTCGAAGTGGCCCGACTAGGTGAGGAACTCGGATTCGAATGGGCTGAGGTAGTCCCTGTTTCAGCGTTGGCCGGTGACCAAGTGGAACTGCTCTCGGATCTGCTCGTCGGGCTCTTGCCGTTTGGTCCCGCGCTCTATCCGGACGGTGAGTTGACAGACGAACCCGAATACATCATGGTCGCTGAACTCATTCGCGAAGCGTCACTTGAAGGTGTACGAGACGAGCTGCCCCACTCGATCGCAGTCGTCGTTGACGAAATGATCTGGCGAGAAGGTCGTCGCCCCGACGATCCGTTGCTCGATATTCATGCCGGCCTCTATGTCGAACGTGATAGCCAAAAATCCATCATCATCGGTCACAAAGGCTCGCGACTTCGCGACATTGGCATTGCCTCACGTCAACAAATCGAGGCACTCTTGGGGACGCGGGTTCACCTCGACTTGCAGGTGAAGGTAGCCAAAGATTGGCAGCGAGACCCGCGCGAACTTCGCAAGCTGGGGTTCTAGCTACTTTTCGACTCGTCGTGGCAGAGCGAAAAGTAGCTATTTTTCGCCCTTGTCTTTGAGCGCCTTCAGGTCGTCGGTCGGATCGTCAGGGGTGGCGATACCGGTTAGCGGCTTGCCGGCGGGAACCACGAAGTTTGGATCACCTGCGAATTCGTCCTCGGTGTGCTTTTCCCCTTGGGTGCGAGCCGTGAGCTCGGGTACGAGCTCGTACCTGTTCCGATACGTCTCGATGATGGACAGGATTGCTGCAGCCAGCGGAATACCAATGATCGCTCCAATGGGACCAAAGAGTTCAACGCCGACAAAGACCGCTCCCAAAGCGATCGCGGGGTGTACGTCCATCGTGGCCCGGCTTACGCGCGGGGTGAACACGTAGCTTTCGATCTGCTGGTAGATCGTGGCGAAGGCGATGATCCAAACAACTTTGATCGGATCAACGGCAAGGGTGAACAGTGCGGGGATCGCTATCCCAATGTATGTGCCGACGGTGGGGATGAACTGGGCAACGATGCCGGCGAAAATGCCCATCGGAAGCCAGAACGGAACTCCGATTAGGTAGAAGGCTACGACGTGAAATAGTGCGGACAGGGCGGCAAGAACCACTTTGGAAACTACGAAGCCGCCAGTTTTAATGACCGCGATATCCCAGACTGTAACGAATACTTTCTGCATTCTGGCTGGAAGCCACGATCCGATGATCCGACGAAGTCGCGGACCGTCAGCGGACAGATAGTAGGCGAAGACAAACATGGTCAACGTGTCGAAAAGGCCGCCGAAAACTAGGGCTAGAATTCCGAGCAGTCCGCCGGCGAATGTACTGGCCAACTCAGCAATCTTGCCCGCATCGATATTAAGTGAGTTCAAGATGTGGTTGGGATCGAGGGTGAGATTAAACGTGTGGTTAATCCACACAACGAGGTTGTGGACGGTATCGGGGAATCCCTTGATCAAATCTGCTGACTGTGAAACAAAGATCCCACCGAACAGAACGACGAAAGCGACCGTGGTCAAGATGATGCCCAAGATGACAAGGCCACTTGCCAATCCACGCTTGATCCCGTGATTGGCAAGCCATGCGACGCTTGGCTCCATAGCTATCGAGAGCAACCAGGCCAGCATGAATAGGAAGATGAAGTGACCGGCTGAATCCCACAGCCACTTGAGAATTGAGAATGCGACCAAGATGCCTACCGTCGCAATGACGGCCCTTCTGACGGATGCCTGATCAAAGCGCACGGTGAACGTGCGGCTGTCACGTGATTCGTCGACCTGTGCGACCTTGGCTGCCGTTTCTTCTGGCCAACCATCCTTGGGTTCGTATGTCATTGTTGTCCTCAATCCCGCTCGTCGGTCCCTCTCATCCCAGACCGTATCGAGAATTTTGTGCGCAAACGCGCGGGGCAGCACCATGATCGTCGGCATGTCGATAGACAATGGGTAGGTGAGTCTGTATCGAGACGAGGGAATCGTGCTTCGCGCCCAGAAATTGGGCGAAGCCGATCGGATTGTTACCCTCCTCACCCGCGATCACGGCAGGGTTCGAGCCGTCGCTAAAGGCGTGCGTAAGACGTCGTCTCGTATTGGTGCTCGATTAGAGCCGTTCAGTCATGTGGACGTGCAGTTTTATGAGGGTCGAACCCTCGACGGTGTCAGCCAGGTTGAAATCCTCAGCTCCTATGGGGCTGCCCTTGTGGGCGACTACAGCCGCTACACCGCCGGCCAGGCGATGCTTGAGACCGCTGAGCGGCTCACTGCGGAGGAACGTGAACCAACCGTCCAGCAGTACCTCTTGCTCGTCGGCGGGTTGCGCGCACTTGTGACCAACGAACACGACCCGGGACTAATCTTGGATTCGTACCTTGTGCGGTCTCTGGCGGTGGCCGGATGGGCGCCCAGTTTCGACGCCTGTGCGCGGTGCGGAGTCACCGGCCCGCACAGTGCCTTCAACGTGGCGGCCGGTGGAGCTCTATGTACCGAGGACCGGCTACCGGGATCAGCGGCACCCGCAGTTGAGACGTTCACGCTTCTTGGAGCACTGCTCGCCGGCGATTGGCATACCGCTGATGCGAGTCAAAGTCGAGCCCGGCGAGAAGCTTCAGGGTTAATTGCTGCATATCTCAATTGGCAGCTCGAACGGGGATTACGCAGCCTGCCGTTCGTGGAGCGCAACGGCGCATAGACCCGCCGTTTGGGGGTGGTGTGCACCTGACGGTAGGTAGGAGTGCCACGATGGGGTCGTGCCCGTTCGTCCACCGACCCCGCATCCGAGCGGGGAGACCGCGCCGAAGATTCAGCCTGAACTGATCCCTCGGCATGTTGCTCTCGTCATGGACGGAAATGGGCGTTGGGCAAAAGAACGTGGACTTCCGCGAACGGCGGGTCATGAGGCCGGCGAAGCAAGTCTGCTCGACTGTGTGCACGGCGCGATCGAACTAGGCATCGGTTGGATCTCCGCGTACGCGTTCTCGACGGAGAATTGGCGTCGATCGCCTGACGAGGTGCGCTTCCTGATGGGATTCAACCGCGATGTCATTCGTCGTCGCCGCGATGAGATGAACGACCTCGGCGTCCGAGTGCGATGGGCCGGGCGTCGGCCGAAGCTGTGGAAGTCCGTGATCGACGAACTTGAACAAGCCGAACAACTCACCGCGAAGAACACGACCCTCACGCTGACGATGTGCGTCAATTACGGAGGCCGCGCG
Organism: uncultured bacterium; assembly: GCA_903826575.1. GTDB lineage: Bacteria > Actinomycetota > Actinomycetes > S36-B12 > CAIYMF01 > Longivirga. Next base: position 27,793 of record CAIKEU010000039.1, on the reverse strand, counting down.
GAAATCGCCGACGCCACGGCCGCGATCGCCCGCGAGGTGGCTGCGGGACGTCTGGATCCACGCAAGGTAGACGAGAAGACTGTTGCGAGATATCTCGATGAACCCGACATGCCAGATGTCGATTTGTTTGTGCGCTCATCCGGGGAACAGCGGACGAGTAACTTCTTGATTTGGCAGGCCGCCTATGCCGAACTGGTCTTCGCTCCAACCCTGTGGCCAGATTTCGATCGACGTCACTTGTGGTGGGCGTGTGAGCAGTACGCATCTCGCGATCGTCGCTACGGTGGGGCCGTTCCCCATGAGCTACCGCCGGTTGCCGGACCACTCGCTGCACCGCGGCTTGACCCACCGCACAGTCTGCCGCCGTCGCAATGACCGAGGTTGTCACTAGACGTTGGAAGCCCACGGCAATTGAGTTTTTCATTGCGGGGCTTGCGATCTTCATCCTCGCTCAACATTGGCTAGTTGGTTTGTTCCAAGCACCTGCATGGGAAGCGGGGGCTACCGTCTTTGTTGCGATCGTTGTGCAGGCTCTACCTTTTCTGGTTCTGGGGGTCGTGCTCTCGGGTCTCATCGCGGCATATGTATCGCCGGCGTTCTTCGAGCGAGTGCTACCTAAGAATCCGGCCCTTGCCGTTCCTGTTGCTGGGGCCGCCGGCGTACTCATCCCTGGCTGTGAGTGTGCGTCAGTTCCGGTCGCCGGCGGATTGATGGCGCAGGGAGTTTCTCCTGCTGCGGCCCTAGCGTTCCTACTGTCGAGTCCGGCGATCAACCCTGTTGTGATCGTGTCGACCTTCGTGGCGTTTCCTAACAATCACATGATGGCTGCGGCTCGACTGGTCGCCTCGCTGATTGCTGCGGTGGTGATGGGCTGGGTGTGGTTAGCCTTCGGAAAAGGTGAGTGGCTCCACATTCCGCAGCGAGACCACCTTCATGCCGATACGAAGTTCGGAACCTTCTGGCGGACAGCCTCTCACGACTTTCTACACGCTGGCGGGTTCCTGGTCATTGGCGGGATCACCGCGGCAATCTTGAATGTCGTAGTACCACCGTCGTGGTTGCAGGCTGTGTCGGACAAGCCGCTCTTGTCGATCCTCGGACTGTCTGTACTTGCCGTCGTTCTGTGCATTTGCAGTGAGGCCGACGCTTTCGTTGCCGCGTCACTGACGCAATTTTCGCTCACTGCTCGACTGGCATTTTTAGTAGTTGGACCGATGGTCGATATCAAACTCGTTGCGCTGCAAGCGGGTACGTTTGGTCGTCATTTTGCCGCACGCTTTGCGCCGACCACCTTCGTCGTCGCGGTCATCGCGGCAAGCCTCGTTGGCTGGTGGCTGCTGTGAGCCGTGACGTCGGTTCGATCATCATGATCCTGATAGGTGGTGCGCTCTTGCGCATAACCTCCCAAGACATCTACTTGCGCTATGTCAAAGAGTCCTTGAAGCCGTGGCTGATCGCCTCGGGTGTGATTCTGATCGTTCTTGGGCTACTCCAACTTGCAGATGTGTGGCGTACGGCGCGACGCGAGCAGGCAGGGGATGCGCAGTTGGCTGGGCAGGGCGAGCACCTGGTAGATGCCGAATCCCATCCTGCGCCGCGCATTGCATGGTTGCTTGTGGTTCCGATTTTGGCGATCTTCCTGATCGCGCCGCCAGCCCTTGGCGCTTTCACTGCAGAGCGACAATCGTCCGTCACCACGGCGCCGGCCGCGACGGCCCAGGCGCCACCGCTACCGTCGGGTGACCCAGTTGCATTGGCGCTCAACGACTATGCGTCGCGGGCGATTTGGGATGACGGTAAGACTTTGGTGGGACGTAATATCTCGATGACGGGGTTTGCGACATCTGCACCCAACGGTGGCTGGTACTTAACTCGACTGACTCTTACCTGTTGCGCGGCCGATGCGACCGTGACAAAGATTCTGGTACTTGGCGCAGACTCCTCGTCTTCGCCGACACCAGTTCCACCGACCAATTCATGGGTGACTGTGATTGGCCAATGGCTACCCGGTGGTGGAACGCAAAGTGAGACTGCAATTGCACACGTCCAAGCGCACACCGTCACACCGGTGCCGACCCCGACCAACCCGTATGAATAGCCAGATTAAGAGTTAACCTGCTCGGCACTGTGGGCAGCGCCCAAAGATTTCCAGCGTGTGACTCACGTCGTCGAAGTCATGTTGTGCAGCAATATGTTGGGTCCAAATTTCGACGGTTGGGCCATCAACTTCGATCGTTGCACCGCACTGCCGGCACACCAGATGGTGATGGTGAGCGGAATCGGCGCATTGCCGATACAGCGTCTCTCCGTCATCGCGCAGCAGCGTGTCAACGTCACCGTCGTTGGCCATCGCCGACAGGGCTCGATACACAGTACTTAAGCCGACGCGGGATCCACGTTGCGTCAACTCAGCGTGAATGTCCTGAGCGCTATGAAAATTCGGCAACTGCTGTACAACGTCGTAGATCGCGGCCCGCTGTTTGGTACTGCGACGGATCGGATCGCTCATGAGAACACCGACACGACGTACATGAATGCAACGCCGATCACCGTCATCAGCATGGTGATGCGCGACGGATGATGTGCATGGGCCTCGGGCAAGATGTCAGCTGTGGCCAGGTACGTCAGAAGCCCGGCAAATCCGCCGAGGTACAGGGCGAGGAATTGATCAGACGGATTCAGGAAGCTGGCCAGAAGCACGCCGAGCACGGGAGCCAGGGCGTCGAATCCAAGGGCGATCATTGCTCGACGCCGGTCATGTCCCGCTCGTCGCATGAGGGTGACAGTGTTGAGTCCATCGGCGAAGTCGTGAGCCAGTACCGCGATGCCCACCGTCCAGCCGACAGATGCATTCACCTGGAACGCGAGGCCGATGGCTAGTCCGTCTAGGAGTGAATGAGCGATCAGCCCTAAGGCACCGAGCGAACCGGCGAGGTCGTGCGCGTGATCGCCGTAATCGTGATCAGCCGGCTCGTGCATGCCGGCGGCTCGTTCAATGACGTGCAGTGCAAGGAAACCGCCAACGAAGGCCACCATGGTCCACGGCACCTTTTGATCGGCGCCAGAAGTTGTGGACCACAACCTGAAAATCTCTGGCAGAAGATCGAACGCAACCAGCCCCAGAAGCACTCCCGCCGACACACCGAGCACGAGGTGCATGCGATCGCGGGCGCGCAATGCCACAACGCCACCGAGGGCGGTGGAAAACACCGTGCAGATCGCGATGAACAGAGCCACAGTGCGATTGTTGTCCTAAATGAAAACGATTGTCAATATCGTTTTGGCTGGTGAATGTCTCCCGGCGGGCCTGCGCCATGACGTGAACGTGAAGCGGGGCGTGGACGCGGAACGCGCGGTCTACAGGTGGCCGGTGACGCGCAAAACGCAGCCGATGATCAATCCGATAACTGCTCCGGCGCGGGCGAGTTTTCCTGCTGTGGACAGTAGCGGCCACGACAGCACCATCAGCCAGCCGAGGAATGCGGCCGGAATCAGCAGGAAGATACCGGTCCAGTGCCATGGCAAAGCTAAGCCCATGATCATCAGAACGCCAAGCATTAACGGCACAAGTAAGCGGGGCAGAGAGTTCAGGAAAAAGAGCGGCCCGACACTTGCGCGCTCGAGCGATCCCCGCCAACCGGGCGCATACGCCTTGCTTGACGCACTCTTCGACTGACCGGATTTCGATGAGCCGGCTTTGGCGCTACCCGATGTTGATTGCGCCGACTTATGTGACGGCTTGGCCGAACGCTGGGTTGGCCGCCGGGCGGGGTGGCGCTTACTTTCTGGCACGTCGCTCACCTTACGTCAGATCGGGTTAACGGGCGTAGGTTGGGGGAGTGCTAGTTGTAACGCGACATCGGATGCCGATAGTTGGCTACCCCACCTTCGATCACGCCCTTGTAGACGCGCGCGAGGTTCTCGCACTCTTTGCCGCTAGCCCCGGCTTCATTCGGGGCTGGGTTGCACGTGCGGTTGACGAGGCGAGCGTGCTGGTGCTGGCACATGAGTGGACTGATGTTGGCAGCTATCGACGTGCCTTGGGGAACTATGAGATCAAACTTCGTGCGGTTTTCTTGCAGTCGGCCGAGGATGAAGCATCGGCTTTTGAGGTACTCACCTCTCGATCCGCAGTCGGCGTGACGGATTTCGTGAGCATGATCGCGCAATCGCCAGATGAGTTGATGAACTGATATGACATTTCGTGATTTCGCCGATGCCGGTGAACAACTTGCGCCACTGCTGATTGATTGGCTGACCGCTGAGTGTGTTAGATCGCGATCGCGCCCGGTGGTGTGCCCGTTGCGAAAGCAGCTCAGGCAACGGGTCTGTTACCCGAGCTTGAGCTGTACGAATTCCGCGGCGAACTTCCGTCGGGTATTGCTGGTGGAACAGTCGTTGTGATTGATGACGGAGTTGAGACCGGCACGGCCGCGCGCGCGATGGGTGCGCTGCTTCGTGATGCCGGTGCTGCTACGACGGTGTTTGCGGTACCGGTGTGCCCGCGCGAGTCTGAGCCGGTGCTACGTGAGCTTTTCGATGATGTGATTGCGATTGATCGACCATTCGTGCGACGGCCTCTGGAGTGGCATTACGAAACGTTCCAGTAGGCTGGGATTAATCCGAATACTTCTCGCCGACATACCAGCCGGATGGAGCACATAATCATGGCCCTCGATCGCGTCGATGCCGTTGTCAACCTGTCCAAGCGTCGGGGGTTTGTGTACCCCTGCTCTGAGATTTATGGTGGCACTCGCTCCGCTTGGGACTACGGTCCGCTTGGCGTTGAGCTCAAGGAAAACATTCGTCGCCAGTGGTGGCGTTCAATGGTGCAATCCCGCGATGACATCGTTGGCCTCGACTCTGCGGTGATCTTGGCCCCACAGGTGTGGGCTGCCTCTGGCCACCTCGAAGCGTTCGTCGACCCGTTGACGGAGTGCACCGCATGTCATAAGCGTTTCCGCGAAGATCACTTGATCGAGGCGTATGAGGCCAAGCACGGCCGCGCCCCCGAGGGTGGTTTGGCTGGGCTCAACTGCCCGAACTGTGGCAATAAGGGTCAATTCACTGAGCCGCGTAACTTCAACGGCCTGCTCTCGACCCACCTGGGGCCGGTGCAAGATGATGCGTCCGTTCACTACCTTCGCCCCGAAACGGCCCAGGGCATCTTCGTGAACTACGCGAACGTGGCTGGCACCGCTCGGAAGAAGCCACCGTTCGGTATTGCCCAAGTGGGTAAGTCGTTCCGTAACGAGATCACGCCCGGCAACTTCATCTTCCGCACGCGCGAGTTCGAGCAGATGGAGATGGAATTCTTCGTTGTGCCCGGTACGGATGAGGAGTGGCACGAATACTGGCTCAAGACGCGTTGGAATTGGTACCTCGACCTCGGTCTCTCGCCCGACAACCTGCGCTTCTACGAACATGCCAAAGAGAAGCTGTCGCACTATTCCAAGCGCACGGTAGATATCGAGTACCGCTTCAACTTCGGTGGCTCGGAATTTGCTGAGCTCGAAGGTATTGCCAACCGGACCGATTACGACCTGAAGACTCACTCGGAGCATTCGGGCGTTGACCTCAGCTTCTTCGATCAGGAAGCCAATGAGCGTTGGTTCCCCTATGTGATCGAGCCGGCTGCTGGACTCACTCGCGCTCTGCTGGCGTTCATGCTCGAGGCGTATGACGAGGATGAGGCACCAAACGCTAAGGGTGGTGTTGATACCCGCACAGTGATGCGATTCGATAAGCGACTTGCTCCGGTGAAGGTGGCTGTACTGCCGCTGTCTCGCAATGCTGATCTCTCGCCGAAGGCGCGCGATTTGGCTGCCGATCTGCGTAAGAACTGGAACGTCGACTTCGACGATGCCGGTGCAATTGGCCGTCGCTATCGTCGTCAGGACGAGATCGGGACCCCGTACTGCGTCACCGTGGACTTTGACACTCTTGACGATCAGGCCGTGACCGTTCGCGATCGCGACACGATGGAACAAGAGCGCATTGGCCTTGACTCCATTGTGGGCTGGCTCGCTGCCCGTCTTCCTGGCTGCTAGGGGAGTACTTCGATGGCTCGCGACATCGTCGATGACCGACTCATCGGGGCGCTGCATCTTCGTGCTCTGACGCGTGCGGGCTTTGATCATGATCCGGTGCATGAGCATCAGGTGGTCCAGGCTGGCACGATCGACGCACTGCTGCAGGGTAAGTACGACTCGGACATCACTCTGGCCGAAGTCATGCGCATGGGCGACCTGGGTATCGGCACGATTCAGAAGCTCGATGGTGAGCTGATGATCCTCGACGGCCATGCCTGGGTGGCTGGCAGCGACACGGTGCTGCGCGAAGTGCCACTCACCACACGTACGCCATTTGCTGTCGCGTGCATGTTTACCCCTAGCGTTACGCATGAGATCAACGAGCCGATGGCGTGGGACGACCTCACTGCACTGATCGACAGCCTTGCCGCACCCGATGCATCGGTAGTAGCGGTGAGGATCGACGGAGATTTTGACGATATTGGCCTGCGCAGTGTTGCTCGCCAAACACCGCCCTACCCACCCCTTGTCGACGTTGTTGCTCACCAGACGACGTGGCATGTGCCTAATGCTCGTGGCACATTGCTTGGCTTCCGATTCCCCGATGCGACTGCGGGCGTTGAAGTTCCCGGCTATCACTTGCACTTCCTCAGCGATGACAGAACCACCGGCGGGCATGTGCTCTCGCTCGTCGTGCGTCACGGAACTGTGGCGGTAGACGACTGCGACGATGTGCACGTGGCGCTGCCCGCAGGCGTCAAGCTGGGAACTCCGGGCGTGACTGATCGCGATGCGATTGCATCGGCTGAAGGGGATCACGCGCATTAGTCGGCTGCTGACATCGCTGCCGTGGAAGATACCTACCATCGTCGCCTCTTTGGTGGACTGATCGACCAGTAGCCAGCAGCGCGCGGATCACGACCGACGGCCGCGATCGTTGCTCCACCCTCATGTACCGACCGATGATGGCGTTGGCATAGCAGGATGCAGTTATCGAGATCGGTCAATCCGCCGTGTTCCCATTCCACAACGTGGTGGGCATGACATCTACTGACATCAACTCGGCAATCCGGATAAGCACAATGTCGATCTCGGACTTCCAATGCTCGACGCAATCGAGGTGGCACCGTGCGGTGTTCACGCCCGACCCATAGCACTCGCCGAGATTCACTCAACAGCCGTGAGGCGATGTCGTGGGGGCTGCTTGCTGAACTCGTCTCGTTGTCCATCACCACGGCCGTTACGCCCGAATCGCAGAGCATGCGCTGTGCGGTTTGGGTGCAGACCGTCGTTGTGGATTCCATGCCGGGAATGTGAAGCCGGCCGCCGAGCTCGTTGCTCATCAGATTGAGATCAACCGTCAACGTCACGTGAGGTGCAACCCCATGATGTGAGCCAACGAACTCACCAGCCAAGGCGCGCTCGGCAAGATTCTCCAAAGCAATGGCAGACAGATGGCTGCGGCGCAGACGCTGGCGTCGGCGCTGCTGCGCCTGAGTCTCACCCTCGTAGCCCGAATCCGCAGGGGCCAAGGACCCGCTGCGGTACCACCCGTCAACGATCTGGCCCAGCACCGTCTGCACCATGGCAGCCGTCTCATGCGTGAGATAGCCCTTGACATCGACGCCAGCACCGACAGTGGTGAAGGTGAGGAACTGATCGTCATACGCGTCGATCTCGGCCTGCCGAGCACCATCTGGATCGATGCCGAGCTTTAAGCCTTCAATGACGGTGCGAACATCGGCAACTGTGCCCACCTTTGCAACGGGCAGGACGATCTCTTGAGCCATCGCGATACCGGCCTCGCGTTGCTCATGGGGGAGGGCACGCGCCGCCTTGCCAACCTCGGCGGTGATCTCGCGAACCGCGTCGCCGGACGCCTCACCGGCAAGCCACGCCAACTGCGTCGCGCGGAAGGAATCGCGTAGCACTCGCGCACGACCAATTGATGCCCGGGCTTCACGTTCAGAACGGTGACAGGTTGCTTGAAGCCAACGCGTTGACGACGACCAACCCTCATTGATCGCAGCGCCCGAGGCTTCAATGCGAGCGAGCCGAGTAGCGATAACCGCGTTCGCTAAATCGGCTACGGAACTGAGCAGCTCAACCTCGCGCATAAGGGCCGCAGCCGACTCATCGCAGGTAAATCCGTTGGTGACTTCCTCACCGACAAGCTTGGCAAGATGTGTGATCGACAGATGGGCAGAGGCCACCAACTCGGCCACTGACTCAGCGCCGAGAGACGCATCAGATATCGAACACATGTATGAATAGTACGGGTGTGCGAAAACCTTGTCAAGCCCGAATCCCCAATGATTGCAACTACTTTCCGTGATCGCGGTTACGTCGCGTAATCGTCGCAGGTCAGCCCAGCGAACCCGCAGCGAACCCGCAGCAAGCTCGGCAAACGAATGCCTCGCGCGAACGGAATCGGCCAGATCGAACAACCGTGGGACACTAATCGACGTGCAACCTGGCTACGAACTTCTCGCGCGCGGCGGAGTACCCGTCGTCCTTGCGCCGATGGCTGGCATCACCAATCGCGCGTTCCGACGCTTGGCCCGCGAGCAAGCCAGAGCAGCAACGCACAACGAAATCACCGGCATTTACGTCACCGAGATGATCACCTCGCGAGCACTCGTCGAGCGCAACGACGAGACGATGCGGATGATCGAAACTGATCCCGACGAATCACCGCGCAGCATCCAGCTCTACGGAGTTGACCCCACAACGGTTGCTAACGCGGTGCGACTCCTCGTCGAGGAGGATCGTGCCGATCACATCGATCTCAACTTCGGCTGCCCCGTCGCGAAGGTAACGCGCAAGGGTGGTGGCTCAGCGCTGCCGTGGAAACGCGGGCTCTTCCGCGCGATCGTTCACGATGCCGTCACTACTGCGAACGAAACGGCTCAGGCGCTGGGCAAACCGGCACCTCCCGTCACCGTCAAAATGCGTAAGGGAATCGACGACGATCACCTGACGTATCTGGAGGCGGGACGTACCGCTGCCGAAGAAGGTGCGGCCTGGGTAGCACTACATGGACGCACCGCGAGTCAGTTGTATTCAGGTCACGCCGATTGGGATGCGATCGCGCGGCTGGTTGAAGAGCTTGAGCCGTTTGGTATCCCGGTGCTCGGTAATGGTGATGTGTGGACGCATCAAGATGCCAGGCGCATGATGGAGCACACCGGTGCGGCAGGCATCGTCGTCGGACGTGGTTGCCTCGGCCGGCCGTGGTTGTTCGGACAGCTCGCGGCATCGATGAGTGGTCACGAGATCCCGGCGAATCCGGATCTGCGACAGGTATCACAGGTGATGCGTCATCACGCGCAATTGCTTACCGAGGTGTTCGGCGAGATCTCTGGGCCACGTGATTTCCGTAAGCACATCGCGTGGTACCTGAAGGGCTTCTCGGTTAAAGGTGAGATCCGACGCCAACTCGCACTGGCATCAAGCCTCGACGAGATCGATGAGCTACTTTCACAACTTAACCTCGACCAGCCATGGCCGGGCGAAGTCAGCGAAGGGCCGCGCGGTCGCACGCAACCGGGTAAGAAAGTGGCGCTCCCGGATCGTTGGCTCGACGACCCAGATGATCTGACGGGTTTCCTAGACGATATTTCTGCCGCAGAACTCTCCGTCTCCGGCGGCTAACAACGACGCGGATGTGTGGATCCGTAACCGCTTGCATACGCCTGAAATCACAAGGAATCTCAGCCGTTCGACGATGTATCCCGCCTAGGGGAACGATCGTCAAAAGTTCACTGCACTGAAACATCACCGGACATGTAACGGTTGGTGCAGTGCACCGTGTGCGATAGGTCACGTTCGCGCTATCGTGGCCCATCCCGTTCTTGCGTGAACGCGATGCGCAGCACGTGGTGATCCCTTACGAAAGGCGTGAATCAATGGCTCCGACACCGACCTTTGTCTATGACTTCAGTCAAGGTTCGAAGGACGCAAAGGATCTACTCGGCGGTAAGGGAGCGAACCTTGCTGAGATGACGAATCTCGGGCTGCCGGTGCCTCCCGGATTCACGATCACCACTGAAGCGTGCCGCACGTATCTCGTCGCCGGTAAAGAGCCGCCCGAGTTGCGCGTTCAAGTGACCCAAGCGTTGCGTCAACTTGAAGACCAACTTGGACGACGGCTCGGAGATCGCCACGATCCACTTTTGGTGAGTGTGCGTTCGGGTGCGAAGTTCTCCATGCCCGGAATGATGGAAACAGTTCTTAACATTGGTCTTAACGATGCGAGTGTTGTTGGCCTTGCCGAGGCAAGTGGTGACGAGCGCTTCTCGTGGGATTCCTACCGTCGTCTGATTCAGATGTTTGGCAAGACTGTGCTCGATATTGAGGGTGAGTTCTTCAGTGACGCCCTCGAAAAGGCGAAGGCGATGAAGGGCGTCGAATCGGACGTCGATCTTGACGTTCACGATCTTCAGCACCTCGTGCACACGTACAAAGAGATCGTTCGCGACCAATGCGGAATCGACTTCCCGCAGCATCCGCGCGAGCAACTCGACCTTGCAATCCGCGCAGTCTTTCACTCATGGAACACCGATCGCGCACGTCTCTACCGTCGTCGTGAGCGGATCCCGCATGACCTTGGTACGGCCGTCAATATCTGCACGATGGTTTTCGGCAACCTTGGCCCAGATTCGGGTACGGGTGTTGCATTTACGCGAGATCCATCGACGGGTGCATCGGGTGCCTACGGCGATTACCTTGCCAATGCGCAGGGTGAGGACGTTGTGGCGGGTATTCGCAACACCTTGAGCCTGGACGATTTGGCTGAGATGCAGCCATCCGCGCACAGAGAACTGATGACGGTGATGCGTCGGCTTGAAACCCATTACCGCGATCTGTGTGACATCGAATTCACGATTGAGCGAGGCAAGCTCTGGATGTTGCAGACCCGTGTGGGTAAGCGCACGGCCGCAGCAGCCTTCCGCATTGCAACCCAACTCGTCGACGAAAACTTAATCACCGAGGACGAGGCTCTCGATCGAGTCACCGGGGCGCAGCTCGCGCAGCTGATGTTCCCGCAGTTCGGTGCGGCCGACTCACTTACCCTTCTCACCAAGGGGATGGCAGCCTCGCCGGGTGCGGCCGTTGGCCATGCGGTGTTTGATTCGGCCACCGCAATCGAGTGGGCCGAGCAGGGTAAGTCGGTGATTTTGGTTCGTCGCGAAACGAATCCCGATGATCTCGCAGGAATGATTGCCGCGGCCGGAATCCTCACTGCGCGTGGAGGTAAGACGAGTCACGCCGCCGTCGTCGCGCGCGGTATGGGTAAGACATGTGTGTGTGGTGCTGAAGAGCTGGACGTAGACGTGCACGCACAACAGGCGCGCGTTGATACCACGCTGATCAGTCAAGGTGATGTCATCAGCATCGACGGATCAACGGGTGAGATCTTCCTTGGCGAGGTGCCCGTTGTGCCGTCACCCGTCGTCACCTACCTCGAGCATGGGGTGGACGAAGCGATCGCCATGGCTGATGAGGAATCGGCGGCGCTGATTCGCTCAGTTGATCGTCTACTGCGTCACGCCGATAGCACGCGACGGCTGCGAGTTCGCGCGAATGCTGACACCGCGGAAGATGCATTGCGCGCACGTCACCTTGGCGCCGAGGGTATTGGTCTTACTCGCACCGAGCACATGTTCCTCGGTGATCGTCGCGTCCTGATTGAACGTGTGATCTTGGCTGAGACATCAGACGAGCGTGACGATGCGCTCGCCGCGCTGCTTCCCTTGCAGCGCAAGGATTTCGTCGAGTTGCTAGAAGCGATGGATGGATTGCCCACAACGATTCGTCTCCTCGATCCGCCGCTGCACGAATTCCTGCCTAACCTGACCGAGTTGTCTGTTCGCGTTGCAATCGCACATGAGCAGGGCAGCCCGAATGCTAACGACCTTGCACTCCTTGCGGCCGTGGAACGTCTACATGAGTCAAACCCGATGCTTGGTCTTCGCGGTGTGCGTCTTGGCTTGGTGGTGCCGGGCCTGTTCGCATTGCAGGTACGTGCGATCACTGAGGCTGTTGTAGACCGTCTCAATGCTGGCGGTACGCCGAAGGTTGAAATCATGGTGCCGCTGGTCGGCTCGGTGATGGAGCTTCACCTCGTCGCAGATGAAACAGGCGGAATTATTAAAGAAATTTCTGAGCGTGAAAGCCGGGCGCTGAACATTCCCGTTGGCACGATGATTGAGCTGCCACGCGCGGCCCTCACCGCGCATCGCATCGCGGAGGCCGCCGAGTTCTTCTCCTTCGGCACCAACGACCTCACCCAAACCACCTGGGGATTCAGCCGAGACGATGTGGAGGCGGCGTTCTTCGCTGCCTACCTCGACAAGGGTGTGTTTACGGTTTCGCCATTCGAATCACTTGATATCGATGGGGTAGGACGTCTCGTCCAGATCGCAGCGACGGAGGGACGCAAGACTCGTCCTGATTTGAAGTTGGGCGTATGTGGTGAACACGGTGGGGATCCGGAGTCAGTGCACTTCTTCCACAAGGTGGGCCTCGATTACGTCTCGTGCTCACCGTTCCGGGTGCCGATCGCTCGACTGGAAGCCGGCCGCGCAGCCCTAGCGGCAGCGAGTTCTGATACTCGCTGATTGATATCTCCCTTCGTTCCGCTGAGACGTGTGGACGTATGAAGGTGGGTCTGACTCGCTGACTGTGGGTGGGATCAGCGAGGATGTAGGAGTGGTAGACGAACCAAAGCGCCGGCATCCGGTGCGACGATTCTTTGGATGGATTGTCGGTCTACTTCTCGTCGCGCTCATTGCAGTGCCTGCGGCTGCGTTAATTAACGTGCTCTATGCCGCACGTAACGATGATCGAACCGTTACCGATACGAGCATCGTGCTTGGCGCCGCGCAATTCTGGGGTAAACCGAGCCCGGTGTTGGAGGCGCGACTCAGCCATGCGGCTGCGGTTTACAACGAGCAGATCACCCCGCACATCACCACCGTCGGTGGCAAGAAGTCGGGGGATAAGACCACTGAGGCTCAGGCGGGTAAGGATTGGCTCGTGAAGCAGGGCATCCCGCGTGGCGATATCACCGCGGTGCCTACCGGGCGCGACACCCTGTCGAGTTTGCAAGCTGTAGCTCATGTCATGCAGGCCAAGGGATGGACGTCGGCAACCATCGTCACTGATCCCGCCCATACGGCCCGCTCGCTGGCGATGGCGCGCGCACTCGGCATTGACGCTCACGGCTCGCCTACGCAATCGGGCGATGGCTCGGCGCTCACCTTTGATTACGTCGTGCGTGAGACGGGTGGGTTGCTCTACTTCTGGCTTGTTGAGCGACGCGATGTAACGCAGATTGTGAATGCATCATGACGAGTGAGGGCGGTGACGAAACGTCTATGAGTGCTTACTCGGATGGTGATCAGGAACGCTGGATCCCGGAAGAAAACAAAAGGCCTGGACGCTCGTCCTTCGCTCGCGATCGCGCGCGAGTACTGCATTCTGCAGGATTGCGACGGCTGGCTGCGAAAACCCAAGTCATTGCAGGTGAAGACGACTTCCTGCGCACGAGACTGACGCACTCGCTTGAGTGTGCGCAGATCGGTCGCGAACTCGGTGCATCCCTTGGCTGCGACCCGGATCTCGTTGAGGCGGCCTGCCTCTCGCACGACCTTGGCCACCCACCGTTTGGTCACAATGGTGAAGATGCCTTGAACGAGATCGCCGCCGACATCGGTGGTTTCGAAGGTAATGCGCAGTCGTTGCGACTGCTCACCCGGCTTGAGGCCAAGACGTTCGGGCGCGAGGGCACTGCTCGTCCCGATCAGCCGGCGGGGCTCAATCTCACTAGAGCCGTGCTCGATGCGTCTACGAAGTATCCGTGGCCGCGACATGAGGGAACGCGCAAGTTTGGTGTGTACGACGATGATCTCGACGTGTTTACCTGGCTACGCGCCGGCGCACCGGATGGTCAGACGTGTTTTGAAGCCCAGGTGATGGATTGGGCTGACGATGTGGCCTACTCCGTCCACGACCTCGAAGATGCGATCGTCAGCGGGCATTTGGACGTTCGCGCGTTGCCGGGGGCTGGCCGGGCTCATGACCCGGAGGGGCTCCTCGACGTAGCTGGCTGGTATGCCGCTGACGCTGAGGCAGGTGAGCTGTCGGCGGCACTTGATCGGCTCGTCGTGCTGCCGTGGTGGCCTGCGGGTTACGACGGATCGCTGCGCGATCTTGCTGCGCTGAAAGATATGACGTCATCGCTGATCGGCCGGCTGTGCACGGCCGCTGATGAGGCCACCCGGGCAGAGTTTGGCCCTGGGCGGCTAACGCGTTATGGGGCGAGCCTGATCGTGCCGCGCGAGCAGCGGATGGAGGTGGCCGTGCTCAAAGCCATTGCGAATCTGTGGGTGATGCAGCGGGCTGGAGCAGAGGCTATTTACGCGCAACAGCGCGAAGTTATCCATGAATTGGTAAAGACCCTCATGGTGGATTCGACAAACGATCTTGACCTGGTGTTTCATGATCTATACGAGAAGGCCCCCGATGACACGAGTCGGTTACGCGTTGTCGTCGATCAGGTTGCAAGTCTGACTGATCGAAGTGTGATGGCGTGGGTCAACCGTTCGGCCGGTTGATCATGGTGTTAGCCGTCTGAAACGATCCGTAGGCGGTGACTTACGGGGGAATTGGTATTTGTGAAGCACGAGTTGGTGACGCCTCGGCTGTTTTTGCGGGCCTGGCAGGACTCAGACCGTGCGCCGTTCGCTCGGATGAATGCTGATCCCCGCGTCATGCGGTGGTTCCCATCGCCGATGACGGACGCCCAGACCGACGGGTTTATGGCTCGGCTTGATGATCATCATCAGCGGCATGGCTACACCTTCTGGGCGGTTGACGTGCGCGCATCTGAACGTGGAACATGCGCATTTGCTGGTTTCGTTGGGCTGGCGCAGCCGCGATATGCGATGCCGTTCGAGCATGGTCAACCATTGGTTGAGCTGGGTTGGAGATTGTTGCCGGATTGGTGGGGGCTGGGCATCGCCACTGAGGCTGCCAACGCCTCACTCGCTTTCGCCTTCAGTGAACTCGATCTCGATGAAGTTGTGTCGTACACGGTTCCGGCGAATATCCAGTCGCAGGCGGTGATGCAACGGCTCGGAATGTCTTACTCGGGAACTTTTAACCATCCCGACGCGGGCCTTCAATGGTGGGCGCCTCACGTGCTTTATCGAGCTCGTCGACCAGACACCACTGGGGTCACCGAGCACACTCGAATCGGATGTCAGATGCCACCACATGCTCGTCAGGCAAGCCTCATGGGTCACGCACCGCGAAAAGCTGTGTCTGTGACGGATGCAGCGACCGGTGCTATCCCCGGGCAGTCGCCTAACCCTGACGTGCCTGTCGAGCGTCGTCGATAAGCCCGTTGATATCGCTGTCGTCATTACAAGCCCGCGGGCTAGTGCGAACGCAACCGCTCACGCCAGCCAAGATCATAAGGGCTTATCTAGTATCTGCAGCGATTGTGAATGAGCATTCGTCAGTGTTGCCGAACCTCCGTAGGATCAGGGTATGGCTGGCCGAATTCGTGACGAGGATGTTGCTCTCGTGCGCGAAAAGGCGGGGATCGACGAGGTGATCCGCGATTACGTCACCCTCAAATCAGCAGGAGGGGGATCGCTCAAGGGCTTGTGCCCATTCCATGACGAGCGAAGCCCATCCTTCAACGTCAGCCCGTCCAAAGGTGCCTGGTACTGCTTTGGCTGTGGCGAGGGTGGTGATGTGATCGGCTTCTTGCGCAAGATGGATCACCTCTCGTTCAGTGAGGCGGTCGAGAAGCTCGCGGGCCGCTACGGCATCACTCTTCGCTACGTCGAGGGTACGGCGACGCCCGGTCGTCAGGCTTCGAATCGCACCAAGCTGATCGAGGCAAACAAGATCACTGCCGAGTTCTTCGTCTCACGCCTGGCCACTCCCGAGGGAGAGATCGGACGCACGTTCCTGACTGAGCGTGGCTTTGATCGTGATGCGGCTAGCCACTTCGGAGTTGGCTACGCACCGGTTGGCTGGGATGTGTTGATCGGGCATTTGCGTTCCAAAGGGTTCAGTGACGATCTGATCGTTGAGGCGGGGCTCGCTGTCCGCGGCGGACAGCGTGGGCTCTACGACCGTTTCCGCGGCCGACTCATGTGGCCAATCCGCGATCTGTCTGGGGATGTCGTTGGTTTCGGTGCCCGCAAGCTTCGTGACGATGATGAAGGCCCGAAGTATCTGAACACGCCAGAGACACCTCTCTATAAGAAGAGCCAAGTGCTCTACGGACTCGACCTCGCACGCAAAGAGATTGCGAAGAAGCAGCAGGCCGTGATCGTCGAGGGCTACACGGACGTTATGGCCGCACACCTTTCGGGCGTGGAGACAGCCGTCGCCACCTGTGGCACGTCATTCGGCACCGACCACATCAAGATCCTGCGCCGCCTCCTGATGGATGACGACACCTTTACCGGCCATGTGGTGTTCACCTTCGATGGAGACGCAGCAGGGCAGAAGGCGGCGTTGCGTGCATTTGCTGAGGATCAGCGGTTTACTGCGCAGACGTTCGTCGCAATTGAGCCCAACGGCATGGATCCGTGTGAGCTGCGCATTGCTCGTGGGCCTGAGGCTGTGCAGGCGTTGATCGATGGGCGAGTTCCGCTGTTTGAATTCGCGATTAAGGCCGCGCTTGCCGGGCATGACCTAGATCGAGCCGAGGGGCGTGTCGCCGGCTTACGGGCTGCTGCTCCTGTTGTTGCGGGGATTCGTGATCAGGCTTTGCGGCCGGAGTATTCGCGGATGCTCGCCGGCTGGCTTGGCATGCCCGTTGAGGAAGTGTCGCGGGCTGTGCAATCAGCTGGCCGATCGCAGCCCGCCGCGCCTGTGCGTCCAGCCGTTCCGACATCCACCACGAATGAGGACGGCCAGACGACTGCGCGCCTGCCTCGTCCTGATCCGCGTGATGCAGTGGCCTCCGTTGAGCGTGAAGCATTGAAGGTGTCACTTCAGCACCCACTGGTGGCTGGCACGTGGGTTGATGCGCTTGAATCGGATGCCTTCCGCGCGCCGGCGTATCGAGCCGTTCACGAAGCCATCGTTGATGCAGGCGGTGCTGCCTCGGGCCTCGACGGACGCGCGTGGCTTGATGCGGTGTTGGCTGCCTGCCCGGACGATGCTGTTCGCTCTGTGGTTCACGAATTGGCTGTCGACCCGATCCCGGCGATGAACATTGACTACCGGTACGCACAATCGGTGTTGGCACGTCTGCTCGAGATTGATGCCTCGCGTCGGATCACCGATGTGAAGGCGCGGCTTCAACGAGTTGAGCCGACGTCCGACCCTGACACGTACCAAGCGCTGTTCGCCGATGTGTTGGCTCTAGAGGCGTATCGACGCGGCTTGCGTGAGCAGGTGTCGAACACGTGATGCGAAAGCGTATTCCCGCTGAATTGAAAGCGCGGGCATCTGGCAGGCGAATCTTGGCGTGGGCGCCAAGTGGCTCGTCGTGGCTCGCCGCGACGGAGGCTGAGCTACTTCTGCCCGAGGGTTTTGAGCCAGCCGAGCTCTCGTGGGATTTGATTCTGCGTGTCACCTGGCCGGATACCTTCGCCGAGGTGGCATATCAGGAAGTCGCGGGAGGATCGCCACGGCTCATCAAGGTCCCGATCCAAGGCGAGTTCGAGGTCCTAGGAGCGGTTGTGCGCGAGCAGGTGATGGCATCAATCGTCGTCCAACATCATGTGGCAGTGGACGGGGATCGAGGAGCGCGTCTCGTGGCTCGTCGCGTGCCGGGGGAGACGGACTTTCGCTGGTCGGTGGTCTTCGACTCAGGAGTCGACTCGTCCGATCCTGACGTTCGCGAGCGGGTCGACGCGGCCCTAGCCACGCTGCGAACATCCCTTGGGGTTTAGCCGCGCTCGGTGAATTTCACCCGCAAGGGCCGGTCGATTTCTGTGACCCGACCCGCTATTGCTATCCTCATCTGGCTGCTCGCGGAATGTGGGCAGTG
This sequence comes from uncultured bacterium, assembly GCA_903826575.1. GTDB lineage: Bacteria > Actinomycetota > Actinomycetes > S36-B12 > CAIYMF01 > Longivirga. The sequence continues at coordinate 9,733 of CAIKEU010000039.1, read as the reverse complement.
TTAGCGAACGTGCTAGTGATCCTGCGTAGCTCAACGGCAGAGCTCCCGACTGTTAATCGGGCGGTTCCTGGTTCGAATCCAGGCGCAGGAGCAAGAAAGACCGGTCTGACCTGCGGAAACGCAGAACCCAGCGATGTACAGCAAATTTCGTGTCACATTCGTGTCACACGCTTCGGTCCAACAATGCGTTCATGGACTCGTGGGCCGTGTCGATTCGCTCCTGGTGTGCGGCTGTGTAGTGCTTCATCGACATCAGTTCGCTGTGGCCCATAACTGCTGCGCTGATGTGAATGGGCACGCCGCTGTCCCTCATCGCAGTCTCCACCGATCGCCTCAAGACAAGGAAGTTGTGCACCGGTAAGCCCGTTTCAGCCACTAGTGATCTCCAAAGGTCTGTGTAGCGATCCGACGAGATGGGTCCTCCCGCTTCGTCCACCGCCACAAAACCCTCCTGTGTCCCTCGTCGAGCGCTGTCACGCATGATGGCAGAGAGGGTCTCTTCGTCGATCTTGATCGTTCTGCGGGACGCTTTGGACTTCGTATCTTCCGTCGTTATCTGCTTTCTTGATGATGGGGGACGAGAACGAGCGATGGTGACCCATCCTTCTTGTGAGAAGTCCTCGAATCGAAGACCGAGGACTTCTGACCTTCGCAGCCCATGCAAACTCAGCATGAACGCGTGGGCGAGTGCGTGGTCCGAGCGATACACATGATTTCGAATCGTTGCCAACTCTGCGGTTGTGTAAGTACTTGGTGGAGGCGACGGTTTACCCGCGCGTCGAACGCAGATCACCAGAGGTGGCTAGAAACGCATCAAGGCCATCCAAGGTGACGATCCGCTTCATCGCGCACTCAGAAAGGTCAGAATTGGCACTCGCGTCGAGCGCTACGTCTATCAAGAGTGCTAGATCGTTGACCCGCAATGCTGCACTAGTGGCCACTCTTGAATCAGTGTCACGAATCAAAATGGCAGCGACATCGTCGGGCATCGGCGCGTGACTAGGCAACGGAGACATACTGGGGTCGAGGTTGTGCGATCGCCAGTGTGCATCACCCAAATCGAACCAGCCGGCCACCTTGAGACGCACCGGAGAGTCCGGGTGCTCAACATGGGACAGCACGAAATCAATATCGTCACTGACACGAATCTTTTCCACTAGAGTCCAACATTCGGCATCCCATGGACCTTCATTGTTTTGTTCGACCATTACTCCCCCGTTGTGTGTGATGCGCGTGAAATTACCACGCAGACCACCGGAATTGCGCGCTATAAACAACCGTCCGTGGTTCCCTCTGCAACAGGGGTAACTCCTCACACAATGTTCGGCCCGCTGGAGCGTGGACGGAAGAGAAACGTTTACTCGCACTATCGATGTACGAGGCACGTGAACACGACGTGTCCAACTGTTGCGCGAATCCTCGGCGTCAGTCGAGCGAGCGTTTACCGGGAGGTTAAAAGTGCGTGACTCCTTTGCGACTCAGCTGAACGTCATCCGCCAATACCCACTCGATCAGAACAACTTCCCGCCCGCGATCAAAATCAAGGACAAACCTCACGGCGAAGTGATTCGCTCATTAGCCGTCTGGGCCGGGTTATCATTTCTTGTGTCTTCCGCAGTTAACGAGAAAGACAACAAGTCGCTGTCTCGCAATCAAAAGCTCGGGCTCTTGGTTCTGGCCGTCGTTGGCGGAGCGTGCTGGCTTATCACCGTATGGGGGGTGATTCGTAACTTCAGTCCGACAGCGCTTCTCGATCTCCGCGTCTATAGGGATGCCATTGAACTTTGGAGGGCGCAAGGGCTAAACCCATATGGCGTCTACGTGACCGAGTGGAAACTTCCATTTACGTACCCACCGTTTGCCATCTTAGTTTTGCTTCCGTTTTCGCTGATGAGCTTTAAGGTGGCCGCGTTCAGCCTGCTCGTCGGTTCGTTTCTGGCTACAGCGATTACGACATGGGTAGCGTGGTCGCGAGGTCTAAGCGGCAATCAGCTCGCGTTCTTTGGACGCTTCGGAATCGTCTGTTTGGTCTTAGGTTCCTCAGGGGTGGCGACAAGGCTGGATCCTTTCCAATCAACCTTTGATTACGGCCAAGTGAACGTAATGCTCATGGTGATTGTCTGCGTTGATCTCTTGATTGTGCAAGGGCGCTCGAAGGGCGTGCTTCTCGGGATTGCAATTGCGATCAAGCTGACACCCGCGGTGTTTGTTGCGTACTTGATCTGGCAGCGCAATTGGCGATCAGTGTGGACAACCCTCGCGACAGTAGCCGTGGTGACTGGACTTGCAGGGGTCGTACTTCCTGCGGCCAGCATCGAGTACTGGACACGAACTCTCTTTGCTACCGACCGTATAGGTTGGGCCGGATACATCGGGAACCAATCACTCAAAGGGGCGTGGGTTCGGATCGTTGGCGACGGATCAGGGGCTACGGCCTTGTGGTTGCTATCGGCCGTCGCCGTCTTGGCCCTGCTATTTAGAGCGTTGAAAGAGCATGACATTGCCGATCCGAATGAGCGCATCCGGGCCGTGGCGGCACTCGCTACTACCTCGCTCCTGATTTCACCCGTCTCTTGGACACACCATTGGGTTTGGGTGCTTGTCATAAGTGTGGCGTTAACGATCAACGCCAAGAGAGATCCGGTCGCGTTGCTCTTGGTGTCAATCTTGGACTTGATTATGGCTACGAACCTGATCTGGCAATTTCGGATGGCAGATCACACGATCGACTCTGATTGGTTTGCGAGAGTCTTCGCCTCAAACTGCTACGTCTGGTTAACACTGGGGATTTTGGTATGTCTCGCTGTAGGTCAAATCCGAAAGGAGACCGCAGAATAGCAACCGCACTATCAACAATTCTGCGGTCTCCAAGGTTCTAGGATCGCGCCTCGCACTACTAATGCCTACCGGGCGTCACGCTTGTAGTTTTGAGACGTTGCAGCCAACAAGGACTGGCCCTGCGATAGGTTTCCGAGCGACCAACTTAGTCGCTGTGTGCGACGCCTCGCACTGTTCGTAATTGTCGTACTCGAAATCTGGGTGCACATGACTGAAGTTGCCTCCCCCTTGTGGAACAGGAGTGTTCAGGACTCCGCCATTACAAACAATGTCTTCCGCTCCGCACAAACTCCTGATGACATTGTCATATGCCTTGTTTGCGTGGAGAACAGGCCTTGGTCCGAGTCCGGACGGCGAATCCAGTTGTCGTGACCACGAAGCAAATGGGAAGACTCCCGTGCCCACGCAACTACCGCGCCCCCAGCATCAGAACTCAGAACTAGCCAGTGTTCTTATCACCATCACTCTTCATCGGGTCTGCAAAGAGGAGCGTCCGGAGGACTTTCGTGCGGTACGCGGCGGCCACGGGCGAACGTTTGGCTACGCCGTCACTTTGCCACGCACACGCAACAACATCAGCACCTTGTGAAAATCCGAATAGCACCAACTGCGTACCGGAGTACCGCGCTGACGGTCTGTCCGCGTTGAAGATCCTTCTCGCGGCAGACAAATTGTCGACGACGCTCGAAGACTGAGCGGATGTGACGCTCGAAATGCGAGCACCTACCCACCCCGCAGGCATCCACCGCGCCAGATGAACTGCCCGCCCCTGCACAACTCTAGAGCGGGCAGGGGCGGGCTTTTCGCTATTCAGCCGGCTACGAGCAGGCCACGTCGGGCCGGTTGTTCGCCTTGATGCAGACAATGACCGCAGTCGACGTCCCCGACACAAACACCGCGTTCGTGTTCACGCTTGTCTTTCCGGCAGGAATCGTGGCGCTTGCCACCGTCACCCAGCCCATAGTGCACGTGATTTTGCCGCATGCTCCGATCGCCTGGTAACTCCGAACCTGCACGAGGTCCTAGGTCGTCGAGGGTGACGATGAGTTTTGCCACGCGGACAAGTGTAATGATCTTGTCTGACTGTTGACCCTTTTAACACGTCGCGCATAGTCTGCACATGATCAATTCGTCGTGGGTGGGGACAGGATTATGCAGATTTCACGTGGACCAGTTATCGCAGCGATCGTTGGCACGATCCTCATGGCAGGTTCGATTGTTCCCGCGCACGCGGTGACACCAACCGCGGCGAAGAAGTAGGGGAATTGCAAAGCGTTGAACAAAGTGTTCCCGCATGGGGTCGCGAAGTCGAAGTCTGCGAAGGACCGCAACATGAAGAAGCAGCTCGTTGCTGACCCTGTGACCAACTTCAAAGTGAACGCGGCAGCGTACACGGCAAACAAGGGGCTTGACCGTGACAAAGACGGCATCGCCTGCGAGAAGCATTAAGGATCACTCATGCAGATTTCACGTGGGACAGCAGTGTTCACGATCGTTGGTGCGATCGTCTTATCGTCAACAATCTCCGCGACAGCCGCCTCTCTGATCACTGGTGCGCAGATCAAAGACAAGTCGATTACGGCTGCGGACATAGCGAACAACACGCTGACGGGTGCGCAGGTGAAGAACGGTTCGTTGACTGCTGCGGACTTTGCTGCCGGAACATTGTTCAAAGGTGACACTGGATCGACTGGTGCACAAGGTGCGACGGGTTCGACCGGTCCGGCAGGAGCGGATGGATCTGTCGGCCCACAAGGACCAGGCGTTATGTGCTTCAACAGTTCAAAGGGGCTTAGCAGCTCGACACAGTTTGAAGTCCACCCTGCCTGATGAAGCGATTGGGCGCAGCCGTCATCGTAATGTCTCTTGTTGCTGTGGTTGCGGTCGCCTGGTTTCAGCGGCCGCAACCACAGTTAGGCTTCGGTCCCAATCCCCTATTCCAACACGTTCTTTTCCCGAGACGAGATACAAGTTTTGGGGACATTCCGCTCTGTAACCAGTCACCCGCGACGACAAAAATTGTCATCACCGGAATCGAGCTAAACGAACCCACGCCGAACCTAACGCTAACGGCATGGGGTTGGAAGGACACTTTTAAGACCGGTATTCCGTTCTTCATTTTGTCTGACCAACCACTCGAAACGATGGGATACCTTCCCAAACCGGTTGAGATAAAGATGGACTGCAAGACGGCTTGGCTGCCAGACGCGCCCATCTCTAAAGACGTCAGCCCTGAGTTCGCCATCCAACTGCACGCAGCGGGGCAATCCGACGAGTACTCAAATGGTGGTCTGACGGTGTCATACCAGCAGAACGGACGCTCGATGACGACGATTCTGCCCTATCTGTTCGCATTCTGTAGCCCAGGACCAAGCCATGATTTAAAACTTGACGGAACCTGCAACAGTTAGCGAGACAAGAAATTCCGCTCTGGCCTGCCTGTCCTTCATGGATGGGTGGGCCAGAGTCATGTCTGGGAACCTGTTCGCTTTCACGCTAACCATTCATCGCTGGCGGGCGTAGCCTGAACGTATGTTCATTAAGCGTGTGTCTACGTCAGCTGTCTACTTGTTGCATAACGGGAAGCTCGTGTTGATGCACGCGTCTGGGTGGCAGGCGCAGAAGGTTCCGATGGTCTCGGTTGATGAGCACACCAAGGCGAATACTCGCCAGACGAGCCTGCGATAACAGCTCACGCCCCGAGTAGTCGACATTTCTGTTCGACCGTGCGAACAACCAGAGTGCCAGCCTTCACATCACCATTCATCGCTCGTCCCCATGCTGCGTTTTGGACCATCGTCAGCTCCGCTAAGGCTGCGCTTCGATACTGGTCCGCGGCAGCAGCTGAACGTTTCTTCAATCCGCGTTGAGCTGCTTTCCACGCACCTGAACGGTCCTGGTCGCTTGCCCAAGCCCGTGTCAGGGGATCGACGAAGAACCGATCTACGGGTCGACCGACCACGCGTTCAAGCACGACTCCGACTAGGCCGCCGATGAGTAGCCCCCATATGAACGCTGGCTGAAGCGACATGTCGTTCTTCACCTCGTTTTGATGCTGTAGTGCGTGATTTAGCGACAGCGTAAGCCATCGAAAGCGCCACGTTCATGAATTCAATTCTGTGTTCATGTGGCCGTTGAGCGTTAGTCGAACCAACTCCCAACATGGACTTCTTGGTTAGCGCAGGAATGTATCGTGACAATGGTCGAGACCCGTTCGGCCATCAAAGGAATCCACGTCCGCAGGCCGCGAGTGTCGTGGGAGCGACTTCGGCCGTGCGGGGTATGGGAACCAATTGCAACCTTGTTTCAGTCGGACATTCGTGATGCCGAAACGTGTCACGAAACGTGTCACGAAACGTGTCACGAAACGTGTCACGAAACGTGTCACGTACAGGGTGCAACCGACTGGACAAATGTGACGATATTGCACACGCATGCGTGCTCAATGGACGTATGAATACGTTGATGGTCTGTCTGTTAATCGGGCGGTTCCTGGTTCGAATCCAGGCGCAGGAGCAAGAGGGGCGAATTCGGCCCCGCCCGGCTTGGTTCGTGTTCGGGCGTCAGGATCTGCGAGTCGATGGTCCCGTCGAGTCGCGGCGCGGTACCCCAATTTCTGTCCTACTCCGTTGGGGTGACAAAAGCCAAGATCGTAAGTCAATCCGCGTATCATTACTCTACGTAACCATCGTCTAGTCCGTTCAGTTCGAATGTGCTCCAGCCTGTGCTGCTGCGGGGCCCTCAGATGACACGGTTTGTACCTTAGACGATTTTGATGGCTGGCTCGCTGGCCGCGACTAGGGAGTACCAGTGAAAGCTTCTGCAAGGAGTGCGACGAGGAGAACAATCGCTGAGGCTGGTTGAGTCAGTCTTGATGCAACGTGACTCTGGCTGTCCGTAACGGCCTGAGATCGATCACATGGAATGCCCGATTTGTCGCGTATCCTTGTCGTATGAGTTCGGTTGATCAATCGTGGCCCGATGTAGCTGCTGCTGTCGTCGAGATGGGATCAAAGTTCGCCGCACTGGGCGTCATGCCGACCACTGGTCAGACCGTGGCCGATATCGGCAGCAGTTCCGGGCTGGTGGGGTTCGCCCTGATCCGCCATGTCGCCGACGCAACCTGCATCTCCATCGGTGCGGCTGATGCACTCGACGATGCGCGTCAGCTCGCTGCCGAGGTAGGAGTGCAGGACCGTGCCACGTTCATTACCGCGGACGTCACGCGCCTCGATCTAGAAGCCGACAGCATCGACGTGGCACTGCTTGGCGATGCTGTGATGGCCCTCGACAATGAGTATGTCTCTGCTGCGCTTGCGAACATCCGTCGCGCGATCCGACCTGGGGGAGTGCTGTACCTAGCCGGTACTTCTTCTGTGGACGCTAGTAATGTGACGTTGCGACCGCTGCTCGACGAGTCCGGCTTTGACAATCTTTCTACTACTACGATTACTGGTGGCGGCTACGTGTTGCGTCGCTTCGCATTGAGTGCGGCGTAGCTCAGGCAGTGACCTTATCGGTAGGGTCATCTGCTGTGTTTTACGCCCCGGCCGAAACGAGATCGGCGGATGCGCGGGAATCTCGAGGTGATGGGCGCGAAAGGCCTGTCTGGCCTGACAGCGGGGCAGCGATTACGGTCAGCTTCAACTCAGTCGTGAAGCCCGAATCGTCCGGCTCGATGGCTCGAAGCGTCCAGTCAAGAGTCAGGGAAGAGTACATGTGGTTTCCGAGTCCTGAGCCAACCTTCGGCACAGGTGGCAGGCCGTCGTTAAGCACTCGCACGACAGCATTCGTTGAGTGATCAGGGAAATCGATGATGATTCGAATGCGGCGCGCTCGTCCATGCTTCTTAGCGTTGTTGATGGCCTCGTCACACAACTGAATCAGGTTTCGAGTCACTCGCGGATTTGCCGCGATCCTGGTGAGAGCCTCATCGTTGATCGACCAGTCGAGCTCAACAAGGCCGAGCCAGAGCGACTGAGTTTTGCCCAAGAATTCTGAGAATGTCTGATGGTCTGAGTTTTTGAAAGCCGGCGACGTCAGTTCACTGTGCACACTGTCGAGGATTTGGGTTAGCCGAACCTTCTGCGCTTCTGAAATTGGGCGGTGGGGAAGATTTGTCGGACTGAGTTCTGTCAGCAGGAACGAGGCCAGTGCCAATCGCCCTTGGATTGGGCCATGGAGCAATGTCGCATAGCGTTCACGGGCTGCGGCTACCATCTGTTCACTTTCGAACCGCAACGCACGAATGCGTTGTTTGCTTGTGGCTAAGGCCGCGGTGACTGTCTTGTTCATCACGATGATGAAGCACAAGAGCGATGTTCCAATGAGAAGACATGCGGTGCGGGTGATCGTTGTGAGCACAAAGATTTTTGGATTAGGCACATCGAACAGCACGGCGATGGCGAAGGTGAGCCTCCACAAAACGATCCAAGTGACGGCGAAAAGAGCGTGCGTAAAGGCTTGATGTAGGGCCCAGGGGGCAGACGTCATCAGGCGTTTCACTACGTGTCCGAATGCAAGAAACCCGACGATCACGACAGTCTGAATGAAAATCAGAACGATGGTGCTTGGCAGGTCGGTGCTCGTCCATGCCCACGTCAACTGGACGAAGACAAGCCACAGTGTGACGGGAAGAACTCGCGGCAGGTATCCGAAGAATTCGGCTGCCCACTCCGTGGCGCTTCGTGGGGTCACCTCAGGAGTGTTCGGCTTGATTGGTGCCCAATCCATCGAAGCGATCGCGTGGCTCAGCGATCTGGCTTTGTTTGAGGCATCTGTGGCGATCTCCCGGACGTGATCGAATGACTCTGGCTGGCTGAATCCGGCCCCAAGAAGTGAGTCAATTTCCGTGCGCAGCGTGTTGATGCGTGGCTGGAGGATTGTTGTGATGAATGAACGCTGTTCAACGTCTATCGCTTCTGCATAGCTGTGAAGACCGGCTAACAGGTCACGCTCAGTCTCAAGCGACTGACGCTCCTCCAACCTCTTGCTGCGCAGAACTTCGAATCCAGCCAGCACAGCTACAGAGGTAAACCAACGCAGCATCACGCTGGCACCATAAGCTAGCAATATTGTTGGCGCATCGATCTCAGGCGAGGAATTCATCACGCGCAGTAGCAGGTCTGTAGTGACGTAGGTTGCCACACCCGAGGCAAACCACGTGGCAAGCACGATGGTCAGGGAAACAGGCCGGACAAATCTGCCCCTGAGCCAGGTGACGGACGCTAGCCAAAGCAGCGCACCACCGACCAGTTGGCCCACGAGTGAGGCGGTGGGGCCGGAAACCAGAGGGATGGGTTCTTCGTGGCTCGCCGATTCAATAGCAACCGTTCCGAGCCACACCCCAGGAAGCCAGAAAGCCCAGATCTTCCACGAAACGATCCACTTCGCCCGGGCGGAGCGCCACTCGTTCCATTCTGGGAAGTGTCGGTCTATGAAGCCGATCATGTGGCCGCCACTATGAACGCCCTACGGACTGTTCCTTGAGGCACGAACGAATTGCGAGCTCAACATAAATCATCGACGGAATCTTCAGTTTGCCTAGGTACATCGTGTTCGCTGGAATGACCGATCCGCGAATTTCCGACAATGATTGTGAATCATGTGCAGACAGGATGACCCTGGCGATATGCCGGTGTTCGGTCGCGAGGAATTCGATCAGGTCGGTGCCGTCTGGGCCGGGCCCCAAGTCCAGGTCGGTTAGAACAACCTGCGGATCAAAAGTGGCGAGTGCCTCAATGGCCTCTGCGACGCTCGAAACGCTGAGCAGATTCATGACGGGACATAGATGCTCACCAACAATGTCGCGCATCATTTCGTCGTCGTCCACGTAAAGAACGCGGATGAGCTGAATGCTTTCGTCACCGTGGATCGACATGTGTGTGTCGTGGCG
>CAIKEU010000038.1 GCA_903826575.1 uncultured bacterium | reverse complement strand
CCGCTGTGATGTGACATCCCTCGCCAAGACGAGCCTTACCTAACTTCTGGCGAGCAACCCGCCGCGTAAATCCGCGGCGACTTACTTAGCCTGCCCTGAGTTCGTCCACTTTTGATCATGCACTCGGTGCCCACTAGCGACATTCGGACACGGAGTTAGCCCCAAAGGGGTGATCACGCTCCAACCCGTCATGATGGGGGAGTGACAACTCAGGTGAGCGAGCCTAAGGCGGCTTCGTCGGGCGCGATCTGGTCCGCACTTTGGGTTGTTTACATCGTCTGGGGATCGACCTACCTCGGCATCGCCCTGGCGATCGAATCAATGCCCCCGAGCATGGCCCTAGGTCTACGCTTCCTCGTGGCTGGCAGTGCAATGGCCACGTTCGTCGTCATTCGTCACGGCTGGTCGGCCCTCCACGTCAGTGGCCGCCAGGTAGCCGGGGCGATGCTCGTTGGAGTGATGCTCTTGGGCATAGCCAACGGAAACCTCGCCATTGCCGAGGCGTACGTACCCAGTGGTGTGTGCGCACTTCTTGTCGCGGTTAATCCACTGTGGATTGTGATGCTCCGTGCCGCCACCGGTGACAGGCCGAAGCGTGTGACGTTACTCGGTGTCTTCATTGGACTCGTTGGTGTTGCAGTGCTCGTGCTACCCGGGGATCACGTCGCCTCCGTCGGAGGTGCAACCCCGCTGCAGCGCACCTTCTGGTCGCTCGTCATCGTCGCTGGAAGTTTCGTGTGGGCACTTGGTTCATTCATTCAACAACGCATCGATGTACCCAAGAATCCACTCGTGCTCACGACCTACGAAATGTGGGCGGGCGGTATTTTTCTGTCGATCTTCGGCATGGTCCGCGGCGAAAGTTTCACACAGTTTGCCGACGCCACCATGAGGTCGTGGCTTGGTTGGCTCTACCTCGTGACGTTCGGATCACTAATCGCCTTCACAGCGTTCGTCTGGCTGGTCGGTCACGCACCCCTGTCGTTGATCAGCACGTATGCGTACGTCAATCCGGTCGTCGCTGTACTTCTCGGTTGGCTGTTTAGGGCCGAACCGTTTACCTCGGGCGTCATCATTGGTGGTGCGATCATCGTCTCGGGCGTCATCCTCGTGGTCAGTGGCGAGCGTCCGGTACGAAAGATCGAGTCAGAGTCAGAAGTCGGTCATTAGCTTCGGTTTCGCCGATGGTCACGCGAACACCGTCGTCGGCGTAACGACGTACAGACAGGTTCACCTGTTCGCAGATGTCAACGAATTCACCGATCCGCTCACCAAGTGGCAACCAGATAAAGTTCGCTTGGCTAGGCGGTAAATCCCATCCTTCCTGCGCTAGCGCAGCTTCGACGCGATGCCGCTCAGCAACAAGGTGATCAACGCGCTGCATGAGTTCATTTTCGGCATTGATTGATGCAATGGCCGCGGCCTGAGCCAACGACGAAACACCGAAAGGAACTTGGGTTTGTCGTAGTGCATTCGCCACTCGAGTGTGAGCGATGCAGAAGCCAACGCGCATACCCGCCAAACCGTAGGCCTTGGAAAAAGTCCGCAGCACGGCAACGTTCGGCCGGTTGCGATAGGTGTCCAAGCCACGAACCGACAGCGGGTCGCGATCAAACTCCACGTAAGCCTCATCGATGACGACGAGGATGTTCGAGGGCACACGATCGAGGAATTCATCGAGTTCTGACTGATGGACAACTGAACCCGTCGGATTGTTCGGCGTGCACACCATGATGAGTCGGGTGTTCTCAGTGATCGCATCAGCCATCGCCGAAAGATCGTGCCGATGGCCCGGACCTAACGGAACTTGAACTGGCGTCGCACCGGCAATGATCGTCATGATCGGATACGCCTCGAACGATCGCCAAGCGTAGAGAACCTCATCGCCCGGCCCAGCCGTGATCTGAACGAGTTGCTGAAGAATGCCAACAGACCCGGTGCCGAGAGCGACATGATCTCGCGTAACCCCGTGGCGTTCAGCCAAGGCTTCAGCCAACCGATCCGACATTGGATCGGGGTAGCGGTTCATACCGCCGGCCGCATCGACGATGGCCTCCATGACGCCTGGCAGCGGCCCAAAGGGATTCTCATTGCTCGACAGCTTGTACGGCGTGAGATCTGTTGCTCCCACCGGCGGCTTTCCAGCCGCATACGATGGCAGTCGGGTCAGGGCGTCGCGCAGTTGTGGCGTGCGATCGGTCATGACGTGACCTTATGAGGTTGTTTGCCGGCGCGCACGCACAGGGTTCAGATAAGCGTTAGACGGCGCGATAGCGTGACGGCATGCCCAACATTCGCCGCGCAAGGCCCGAGGACGCTGATCTCGTCGTGGAGACGATGGTTGCCGCCTTTGTCACCGACCCTGCCTGGGAGTTCATTACCGGCGGAGACCGTGCACGGGTTGATCCGTACTTCGCCCGAGCACTGTTCGATTCACGAGTGCACGATGGAACGGTCTGGGTAACCGATGATTGCAGTGCCGCCGCGCTCTGGGAGCTGCGCGAGGTCACAACGCAGGCAGCAAACGTCAGGTCAACGGACGACCACAGCGCTCAGGCGGCTGTATGGGCCGACTATCGACGGCAGGTGGGCGAGCAAACCTGGCAGCGCCTCGAGATCTACGAAGAGGAGCTCGAGAAGCACGCACCGCCTCGGCCTTATTGGTACCTCGGAGTGCTGGCCACCCATCCCCGTTATCACAAGCAAGGGTTGGCTTCGGCCGTTCTAGCCCCCACCTTCGCACTCGCGGACGAGGCACACCTGCCCAGTTGGCTGGAGACCGAACAGGTCGACAACATCACGTTTTATGAAAACCGTGGCTTCACCGAACGGGTGGAATTCGCGTTGCCTGACGGTACGCGCGTGTGGTGGATGGGTCGCCCGGCCCGCTAGAGGGTCTCAATCTCGATATGCGGCCTCGGTTGTCAGTACGTTGGACCAGTGGATGACGGAAAGACAACTCTGCGCCGACGCGTCGCGCTCCTAGCCGCGATCGGTTCTGTCGCCGTCCTCGCACTGGCCATCATCGTCGCCAACGCATACACCGACTTACGCGATGCCGCCCAGTTGGTGACACAACAGATATCCCCAGCCGCCACATTGTCCGCGGACCTGGTCGTCGGATACGACCGCGTCGACCGCGAATCACGATCGTTCGTCGTCACCGGTACCCCCACCGCACTTGCTGCGTACCAAAAAGCCCGGGAACGAGTTACCTCTGACGTCGATTCATTAAGTCTGCTGGTGACTGCCGACACCGGAATTCCGACGGCCATTGTCGATTTGGAATCCCAGGCGAGTACGTGGCTCACGTCCATCGTCGAACCTGCCGTTGCACGTCGACAGGTGGCCGAATTCACCGATCCGGAGGTAGCTGCATTTACCGCGCAAACGACCGCAGGATACGCACCGGTGGCGGCACAGACAGCCCGCATTCAACGTGAGGTCGACAACTGGCAAACGGCCGAGTTCAACCACATCAGTGATCTTGCGCGTCGTCTCACCATCACTCTGATCCTATCGGGATTGACACTTCTAGGGTTGCTCTTGGGCGCCTACCTCCTGCTTCGTCGATGGGTGCTCACGCCACTTGATGCCCTACGAGTCCAACTGCGTGACGTTGCACAAAGCGGCAATCGCAATCACGTCATCAAGCCCAGCGGGCCTCCCGAGCTCCGCGCCGCCGGTGTTGACGCCGAAGCAATGAGGCGTGCCATCGTCGCTGAGGCTGACGCGGCACGAGCAGCCGATGAGGGGCTCGCCCAAGAGGGCCCAGTCGTCAGCGCGCTGCGCGCGGAATTGGCTACCCAAACTGACCCGATCGCATATGGCGTCGTCATTCATGGTCAGGTGCAACCGGCCGAGGGTGTACTTGCCGGTGACTGGTGGGGTCCGGTCATCCTGAACGGTGGACGTACCGCATTGGTGTTGATCGACGTCTCTGGTCACGGCGAACTCGCGGGCCTGGTCACTCTGCGCCTGCGCTCAGTGATCACCACGGCGCTTCGGTCGCAAGCGGATGCGGCTCAGGCGCTTTCACGAGCGGCAGCCTCGCTCTCGGACGCAGTTGACGGCCGGTTCGCAACGGCCATCATTGTCGTCCTCGATCCAGATGCCAACGAGATCGTTTGGGCAAACGCGGGCCATCCGAGTGGTTGGCTGCTTCCGAATGGGGACGTAGCCGGACGCCGAGAACTCAATACGACCGGGCCTCTGGTATCAATCCTGGGCGGAGAGTGGACGACGTCACGTTCGAGTTTCGATCCAGGCGATGTCGTGCTGCTGTGGTCCGACGGGCTTGTCGAAGCTCGTCAGGAGGCATTAGACGTTAACGATGAATTGCTCTCATCAGTGGTCGCTCAATCACGGGACAACGATCCAGGCGAACTCGTTCCGTCACTCCTTGCCGCACTCAGGGAGCGGTCCACCGACTGGCACCGCGACGACATCACCGTGGTTGCAGCTCGTCACACTGGTTCGTAACGAGCCGATTTCGCAGCACCGATAGCCCGCGCCTACACCCGAATACAGCAATCTCTGCGCTCACGCTGCGCTTTTGTCACCTGATGCATCTGTCACGCGACCGTGTGTCAACTGAGCAAAACCTGAGCGGCTCGATAGTCACCATGGGAGATTCGCACGAGAGAGTTAGAGGGAATAAAGACTGCTTGTCCACATCTCACAGCCCTGACCGAGGATTTCATGATGAAGGTACGCAAACACATCGCCACTGCAGCAGTGATTGCTCTGGCCCTCGTTGGCACGGCGGGTTCAACCGGGAGTGCAACAGCCCATCGGAACAGCCATGCACGTCACCTTCATGCCATTGCGGTCTTTAGTCCAGTTCCCGGGGCCAACTTCCTCTCGACCGTCGGGACCTCACAGACTTTGCAGTACGGAACAGTGAAGTTGGCAACGATCAGCGATGTGGACGGTCAGCCGTACAACATGGAGATCACTGCGGGTCTTGAATACGTCAACGGAACCGGGCCATTCCATGGAGATATCAACTTCATCGCACCTAATGGCGACGCACTCGCTTTTGACTACAAGGGCGGCGCAACCCTCAATGTGGATGGTTCCACCGCCGTGCGCGGAACTCTCAAGGCGTTTAGCGGCACCGGCCAATTCGCCAACACAACCGGCGTCGGAACCGTCCTCGGCACGCGCGCGGCTGGTCTACCCGTGGGAAGCCCCGTTACGTACGTCATGGATGTCGACATCCACGATGGGGCGCGGTCGATGCCGCGCGTTACCGCCTGCGTTGAAGACATCGGCAAGACCAACACTGGTTTCACCGCGGATCTCATGGGAGTCCCGAGCGAACGACTCATCACATCAAATCCCGACGGACGTTCGTTCGGACTGATCCGACTGACCGGAAAGTCCACCTACGACGGCGGCCCCGTTGAGGTCACCGATGTCGCCAACGTCGCTTACTCAAACGGCAGTGGGCCATTCAACGGTTTCATCACGTTGAAGGACACATTCGGATCCACATTGGTGATGCGCTTCGACGGTGGCACCAAAGCCGACGGTAAGGGTGGAGCCACCATTAACGGACCGCTCACTGTCATAGCGGGTACTGGTCGTTGGACCGGCGCAACAGGCAACGGGGACCTCGTAGGAGTACGAGGCGACGTAGTGGGATCGCCGCTGAAGGTTGTGGCCAAGATTGCCTTGAGCACACCTTCAGTCGGCGCTCCCTGCTAACTGCGATTACGCGTTACGAAGTCGATCTTCATGCTGGGCGAGCACTTCACCGGCACCCGTAGGCACGCCACGTAGCGCTCGTATGACGGCAATCAGACTGCGATCGCGCCACCGCTCCAGGTCACGGGTTCCGATGTCGCCCACTTGCTCGTCGGACTGATCCGAAATGCGATCAAGTAGGTCGTCCGTGAGCTCTGGGACGTCCATGAGGTGAGTCCACGGCCACGCCAGCGACGGTCCAAACTGCGCCATGAAGTGACGCATTCCGCCCTCGCCACCAGCAATCCGGTACGTCTGGTAGGTGCCCATGAACGACCAGCGCAGCCCTGCGCCGTAACGGATCGCGTCGTCAACTTCTTCAACGGTTGCGATGCCATCGTTGACGAGCCAGAGGGCTTCACGCCAGAGAGCTTCCATGAGTCGATCGGCAACGAAGCCGTCAATCTCCTTGCGAACACGCAGTGGACGCATGCCGATCGATTCGTAAACCTCCGTGGCCCGATCCGCTGCCCACAGTGCCGTTTTTTCACCGCCACATACCTCAACGAGAGGCAGTAGGTAGACGGGATTGAACGGGTGACCCACGACGAACCGCTCAGGGTTCGTCATGTTGGCGGCAATCTGCGTCGG
>CAIKEU010000037.1 GCA_903826575.1 uncultured bacterium | reverse complement strand
TGCTGCCCTAAAGCAAACCGTTGACGACCTGCTCACGGCTAAACCGCACCTACGCAAGAGAACACCAAGCGGCGATCAAGGCTCACGCCAACACGTACCCGACGGAACCTCACCCCAATGGTCAACCGTTTTCAGGTAGACTTGCTTCCAGAGCGTCGGCCTTGGTGCGGCTCTGGATTGCGAGCCTCGGAGCCGATCCCCTCAACACTTTTACTCATCCGGTAGGACAAGACATGTCAATTTTGTGGGACGCGATAGACGCGACATGGGATGACCCCACGGTCACTTGGGGTGGCTTCACAGTAACTCCGAACTCGTGTCGCTTAGACCCAGCACTCGTTGACTGCGGCTTGTGCTGCTACGGCTTCTAAGGAATACGCAATGTCAGACATTACGACCACCAACCTGTATTCGATCGACACTTTCAACACGCTCATCATCGACCCTTTGTTCCGTCAGAGCGTCGTCCTCAATAGCGGCATGACCCGAGTGAACACTGCAAGCACACAGGTACACCTCCCCGTCATCGAAGATGGGCAGGCACACTGGACAGCAGAACTCGCACCTCTCGTTGACTCAGAGATCACCCCGTCCATGCTCGTCGTCACACCAGCGAAACTCGTTGCTTACTCGGTGATCTCTTCCGAGGCCGCGAACGATCAGGCCGCACAGCAGATCGTCGGACAAGGCTTAGTCTCATCGCTGGCTAAAGAGGTAGATCAGGCGTTCTTCATCGGTGACACGAACGGAATCGGCCCGAACGGTCTCGCTAATGCTTCGGTGACGGACCTCACGGGTGATATCACCGAACTGAATCCGTACATGGATGCAATCAGTGAACTGGAAACTGAGGGCGCGTCAGCGAACGCGATCTACATGCACCCTCGTACGTGGAGCAAGTTCGCCCAGACACGTCCCCAGACGGCTCCACCCGCTCACATGGTCGGTGCCTCGCTAGGTGTCGGTATGCAGGCTGTAGGAACCACTACAAGCCCCGTACGGACGATCGCAGGTGTGCAGGTGTTCGCTTCCGCTGGCTGCCCTGAGAATGTCGCCTACGTCGCTGATGCTGCTCGTATCGCTGCCGTTATCCGCACCGATGGAGTCGTCGAGACGAGTCGTGAATCGGAGTTCGGTCGCGATGGTGTAGCGCTGCGTTGCATCACGCGTCTCGATTGGGGTTTCCCTTATGGGAAGTCGATTGTTCGCATTGCGTAATTGGCTCAAGCATCGGTCGTTCTGATCGTCGGCTGATGTTTGTGATCGTTGGCCCTCCACCGTAGACGGGGCCTACGATTTTGGGGCGGGGTGCCTCTCGGTAAGGGTGCCCCGTCCCTTTCTATTTGGGCAGGATCTGTATACGTGTCGGGTCGAACTTTGGGCCTGCCCCAGCCGGTAAGACCACGATCCGAATGAGCGCCTTCACAACTTGCTTCTGCTGTTCGATGCTCAACCGTCCCCATCGTTCGGTCGCATCACGGCCAACGAGTCCGGCGAATGGTGAGCCTTGCATCATGCGTGTGCGTTGCGTTTCGATGTCGGCTAGTCGTGTCTCGATTTGTTTTGTGGCTGTTTTGATTACGTCGATCGGTAGTCCGTCGGCTAGGTCACGTCCTAAGCCCGACATACGTTCCCTTAGAACGGCTTCCATTTCGTTGAGTTCTCTTAAAAGCTTCACATCGACTGGCGTTTCGATCACCTCAACGAACTCAGGCGCTTGCAACCGTTCCAACACAGCCTCAGTAACCAACTCGTCAACAGGCGCAACAGGCCGCGTCAAATAACAACCAGCCCCACTGCACCTATAAACGTACCGAGTAGTCCTCATCTTCATGCCACCCATGAACGCGCCGCACTTCCCACACTCCATCAAACCGGTCAACAAATACCGCCGCTGCCCACCCCGAGTCATCACCCGATCTTCACGAGTCAATATGTTCCGCACTGCGTAATACGTGTCCTCATCGAGCAGTGGGGTCCATGTTCCCTTGATCGGCTGCCCATTCCCATCAGTGGCAATCCTCGCCTTAGATTTACCGTCAACGGTCACGGTTTCCTCGATGAACCCCGCATTGCTCGCCCGAAGCAACAGTTTGCTTATGCCGCGCCCAACCCAAACGCTGCCCGTAGACGTTGGGTGGCCTTCCTCGTTCAACTCTCGCGCTATCG
>CAIKEU010000036.1 GCA_903826575.1 uncultured bacterium | reverse complement strand
CACAACATTCCCTTCTTTTGAGGGATCTTTCCTCTCCTTCAAGAGTTTTGACGAATCACACACCCCGTTTCGAAGTGTGTCCGAACGTGTCAAAACGTTCCATTTCAGCTGTGGCAGGGCTGCGGCACCCCCCTAAATTTGGCCCATCTGTGGCAAATCTGTTGCAAATCATCGAAACACTCTTTCGCCTTGGCTGGGCCGGGCTCGATGCCCGACCACGCCTGCGCGATCTGCGCCACTCCCACGCATCCTGGCTGCTCGCCGGCGGCGCAGACTTGGAGGTGGTTGGGGACCGGCTCGGGCACGCCTCAATCGCGACCACCAGCAAGTCCGTGCACACCCTGCGAGCCAACCCGCAATCCCGTCCTGTCAGTCGGTTCCCAAGCCACAACAGACCTAGGGCGCCGGAGCCGTCTTGACGCTAGCGATCCCTTGGATGACGTTGTCCAAGCTTCCGGGCTTGATTTGGAGAGAACTACCTGCCATCACTTTTGCCGTCCCGTTCTGCACTTGGAGCCGACCGGTGGGACCACCCATGACGTAGTACTTGCCCGGTGCGTACTCCGTCAAGAACAGGACGTTGCTCTCGCCAACGACAAAGGGCGGGTCATCTGGAACTGAGACTTCCCGAAGGCCGGCGGCGCCACCCATCTGGTGAAGCAGGATTGTTGAGCTCCCCGAGCCGACAATCCATTTATCCACGCGGAAGGAATAGTTCGTGTAGATGAGGTTGTCCGCTTGGGGCGAGACTTCGACTCCATCCACTCCCACGACTGTGCCCATCACCACTGCGTCCGCGTTGGCAACCATTTCCTTCGTCGTTGGGTATGCGTTGGCCCAGGAGCTGTCGACGACTTCCTTGAGTGGATGTGTGGTCAGCGCTCCAACGGTCAGCGCACCAAGTCCAACAAGAACACCGATCGCGAACTTTCCTCTGCGCTTCAAGGGGTCCTCCGTCCTCAATACATGGCGGCGATGCCGTTGCGGTCATCTGTTTGCGGTGTTGAAATGCCACAACTCGCCCTTGCGGGGCTATTGGGCACCATCAGGACGCATCTGTTGGTGTGGTCCAAGCCGGCAATATGGCCAAGTTCGTGTGCGGCAACTCCTTGAGACTTGCTCAAGGGATACGACTTGATCCAGTGATAGTTGAGCCAGGCGGACATGCTCGTGAAATATCCGAAGAGGTAGTAGTAAATCGTCCGGCCACAGGGGATCTTGTCACACTGGCTTGCAACAGCGGCCGCGGTTGCGCCGGGCACTGCAGGCGAAATCACTGCAACAAACACGGACACAACAGCGGCCACGGTAGTCATTACCTAGCTGGGTCGTTTCATGATTCCCCCAAGATCAAATCTAGGACACCAGACTTATTCATTTCCCGTTCAGGCGCACTAACACCGTGTGATTACTTAAGGCACGCGCGTCGCTCCTCAACTTCGCCTGACGTTTCCCCAGTGCCATCAACACTATTTGCCGTACCGGTTATGACTGTGGAATTTCCATGGCGGCGTCTACGACGACCCCACAAATGACTTAGCAGTTTCGCGGCCTCGATCCGGACGATCTTCAACGAACTGACCCTCGAAACGATCTTGTGGCGTCCGCCCGTTTCGGTGTTTACCGGAATCGAAAGTACACAGGAGTCGTGCTCGGGAAACCTGATGCGACGTACTTATTGCACATCTTTTGCAGTTGCACCTGAGTGCCAATAGAATGACTACATGAACAGATCCGTAGTAGTCGTTGTACCGCTGCTAGCCGTGGTGTTGGCCGCCTGCGGCTCGAACACAACCCCTTCAACTGCGGGCTCGTCCGCCCGGCCGGGTGAGTTAGTTGTGGCCACGACCGTCGCGCCGATCACCTCAATCGCGGCTGCTGTGGCAGGTGACAAGGCGAAGGTCGAGGGCATCGTGCCTGAGGGCACCAACTCGCATACCTACGAACCTGCCCCGCAGGTAGCAGAACTCCTGAGCACCGCCGACGTGATTTTCGTGAACGGGCTCAAACTCGAAGACCCAACGCAAACGATGGCCGAGACCAACAAGAAGCCCGACGCTGAGATTGTCGATATCGGCACGAAAGTTTTGCCCGAGAGCGACTACATCTACGACTTCTCGTTCCCGAAGGAAGGCGGCAAGCCGAATCCACACCTGTGGACCGACCCCGCCTACGCCATCAAGTACGCCCAGGTAATCGCCGACACTTTGGCCGCGAAAGACCCCGCCAATGCGGCCACGTACCAGGCGAACGCGAAGGCATTCGAGGCTAAGGCCACCGAACTATCAGACGCACTGCGTAAAGATCAGCAGACGGTGCCCAACGGCAACCTCAAGTTGCTCACGTATCACGACGCCTACGCCTACTTTGCGAAGGATTTCGGGTGGCAGGTAATCGGAGCAATTCAGCCGCAAAACTTTAGTGACCCCAGCCCGCAAGAGGTTGCGGCACTTATCGAGCAAGTGAAGGCCGAGAAGGTCACCACGATCTTTGGCTCGGAGGTTTTCCCCTCAAAGGTTTTGCAAGAAGTGGGTGACGCCACCGGCGCCAGGTATGAGAGCACGTTGCGCGACGACGATCTTCCTGGCGTTCCGGGCGATGCCGAACACTCTTGGTTCGGGCTTATGAAATACGACTACATCACCATGGTGAAGGGCCTCGGAGGCACCACGACCAATCTTGACAACGTCAGCAACGAGCCCAAGCCCATCGATAATGCGACGTACCCACAGTGACCGGCACAGGCGTTGGTCCGGTTCTCATCAGTCTCGACAACGTTGATGCGGGCTACGGAAACACTCATGTACTTCATGACGTGAACTTCCATGTGCACGAAGACCAATTCACCGGAATCGTCGGGCCAAGTGGCGCGGGCAAGACCACCCTGCTCAGGTTGTTGCTCGGAACTCTAGATGCGTCCGGCGGCACGATCACTCGCTCGCCGAAAATGGCGACGGCATACGTTCCTCAACTTGAGACAGTGAACTGGGACTTCCCGATCACGGTGTTTGAGTGCGTGCTCATGTCGCGCACGCAGGGGCGGGTATTGCCGTGGGCGTCGAAGACTGAAAAGGCAGAGGTTCACTCGGTGCTCGAGCGGCTTGGCATTGGCGATCTGGCTGAGCGTCACATCCGCGAGCTATCAGGTGGTCAGCAGCAGCGCATGTTCTTGGCCCGGGCACTGCTGCGCCAGCCGCAGTTGCTGCTGCTCGACGAACCCACAAGTGGTGTCGACGTTTCGACCCGACACGATGTGCTGCATTTATTGGCTGATCTGCACGAAGAAGGTATGGCCATCGTGCTCACCACCCACGATCTCAATGGCATGGCGGCTCACCTGCCTCATCTGGTGTGCGTGAACGGTCGCATCATCGCCGATGGTTCGCCCAATGAGGTCATCACTCCAGACGTACTTGAACAGACGTACGGAGCTCGCATGGAAGTTCTGCAGCACCTGGGGATGCCCGTTGTCGTCGATTCTGGCGGCCCGGTGCTGGTTCAGAAGAACATCGCGTGATTAGGGGTCGGGTGTAATGGACTGGTGGCACACCATCGTTGAACCCTTGCAGTTTGCGTTCTTCCAAAAGGGTCTTGTCGTCGCGACGTTATCGGGCGCGCTGCTCGGCTTCATCGGCGTATTCATCGTCTTGCGCGGAATGTCGTACATCGGGCACGGGCTCTCGCACGCAGTGTTCGGTGGTTTCGCGGCCTTCCAGTTGTTTGCCGCGCAGTTCTACATCCTCGGCGCCGGTGTCTGGGGAATCGTCAGCGCATTGGCCATCACGCAAGTCACCCGTCGAAGTCGATTGGGCGCTGACGCTGCTATCGGCGTTGTCACCACAGCATCGTTCGCCCTCGGTGTGGCGCTCTTCGCCAAATTCGGCACCTCAGGTCCGTCGTTCGACAACGCGCTGTTCGGTTCGATTCTTGGAATCACTCCCGTGCAGATCATTGGCCTGGTCGCAGTAATTTTCATCACCGCCGCCTTCGTTTTCTTGCGCTATCGTCCGCTGCTGTTCTCAACCTTCGACCCCGAAGTAGCTGATGTGTCAGGTGTGAGTGTGTCGCGGGTTGAAGCCGGGCTGATGATCGTGTTGTCGCTGGCAATCTTGGCCACCTTGACCATCATCGGTGTCACTCTCGTGGCCGCCATGCTCGTGATTCCGGCCGTGATCGCCCGCATGATGACTGATTCGTTCGGACGAATGCTTGCCTACTCAACAATCGTGGGTGCCATCTGTGGCCTGCTGGGCATGTACCTGTCGTACTTCGCCGGCGTACCCAGCGGAACGATGATTGTGCTCGTGGGTGCGGTGTTCTTCGTCATCGTGCTCGCCATCACGGGTGGCAAGGGACTGCGTCGGACCTCCGGCCTCGACGACCACTCAGCCGCCGAGCCCGTATCGATGAGCACAGTTCAGTAGCCGTCCCTTGGGTTCCCCGGCCTGCCCCCAATAACCGACTTCTAGCCGCGCGGTGCAAGACCGACTACTTCGCTGAGGTTGATCGTCCGCGGCGGTCGAAGGCAGCCACTAGGACCATGTGCGGAATGGTGAGTCCCCACATGATCGCCAAGCCGAACCACATCCATGCCCCGGACGAGGCGAACGACACCGATCGAGACACCAGCACCCCAACAACGACGACCAAGCCGATGAGCGACGGAATGCCTTGCCTGAACGTCAGACCGATCGTCTTCACTGACACGTATCCATACGTGTGCTGCGCGAGCCTGGCCGTGTGGCGCAGCGCATGCCACAGCCCGAAGTAGACGGCGAACGCCAAGAGCGGACTTGCCAGACAGCCGAGGGCGGTGAGCGCAACAAGCTCGAGAGCGGCGCGATGCTGGTGACGCCGGATGAGCATCGAGAGCGCGGTACCGATGACAACGAACACCACTGTTCGCACGACGACGATCGTCACGGGGGTGACGAGTTGCGCGAGGTGCGGCTCGATGAGCGCGAGTGTCGATGTTGACGCGGGTGATGTCAGGGGCAGCAGGACGGGGGCTGAGCCAAGCGCCAGAGCGATCACTACGCGGGCTAGGCCACACTCGGGAGGCGTCCCGTGCAGCGCCGAGGTCGCCTCAGCGTCGCCGGTGCCGAAGTGCCAAACAGTCGCGGCGAGCACGATAAGAAACGAAGGAACGGGCGCGGCAATGATCGCAGCGGTTCCGAGACCAGCAACGAGGGTGTAGATCAGAGCGAGTGCGGTGAATTGCCGAGCCGTGAGGGCACCGCGGAACGTCAGATGATCCACTGCTCCATGGGGTACGCCCACTGCCAGCGCTACGAGCGCGATGAGGAGCAACCAGTTCGGTGCGTGGGGGGTCAGGGCCGTCGCCCCGACAGCAAACGAAAGCAACACTGCCAGGAACACTGCGACGAGGCCGATGTTGAGCGTGGTCGAGACGGCTCCGGCCCGACGGCGAGCCACCGGGTAGCCAGACGACGTCACCGACCCAACAGTCATAGCCGTAACTCTCGCATCGGTTTGCAGTTACCGCAGGTCAGGAATCCCGACGGCACCGCCCAGCAACAGTCGACAAGAACCGTGATTTCCCGAGTCCCATAGCGCGACTCCGCTGGGCACCCGTACGATCGGGGCATGGCGCCCACAGGGGCCGCAGGAACCGCCGTTCCAACACGAAGTCACGAGGAGAACCATGGATCAGTACGCAGTCGTTGACCCGGCCACCGGCGAATTGGTGTCCACGTACCCCACCGCCACCGACGCCGAGGTGCGCGCAGCCGTCGACACCGTCGCAGGCGCCCACGCCGCGTGGGCCGCGAAGTCGATCGCCGAACGTGCCGCCATCGTGCAGCGAATCGGAGACCTGCACATCGAGCGTGCCGCCGAACTCGGCGAGATCATCCACCGCGAAATGGGTAAGCCCGTCGCCGACGCAGTGGGCGAGACGGAATTCAGCGGTGCGATCTTCCAGTACTACGGTCGCAACGCAGAAGCGCTACTGGCTGACAAGCCGATTGCACTTGAGGATGGCGAAGGGTCAGCATTCATGCGTCCTTCATCCGTCGGCGCGCTGCTCGGCATCATGCCGTGGAACTTCCCGGCCTACCAGGTCGCTCGTTTCGCCGGCCCGAACTTGGTCGTCGGCAACACCGTTCTTCTCAAGCACGCGCCTCAGTGCCCTGAGTCGTCCGCGTTCATCGCCAACCTGTTCACCGAAGCCGGCGTGCCAGAAGGTGTCTACGTCAACATCTACGCAACGAACGATCAGATCGCTGAGGTGATCGCTCACCCGGCCATCCGCGGCGTCTCGCTCACCGGTTCAGAGCGTGCGGGTGCCGCAGTAGCCGAGATCGCCGGCCGCAATCTCAAGAAGGTTGTACTCGAGCTTGGTGGCTCAGATCCGTTCATCCTGCTCAGCACAGACGACATGGAAGCAACCGTCGACGCAGCGGTATTCGCCCGCATCGACAACACCGGCCAAGCGTGCAACGCAGCCAAGCGCGTCATCGTCATCGATGGTCTGTACGACGATTTCGTCGCCCAGTACACCGAGAAGATGGTGGCCGCTGGTGCCCCCACGCCACTTTCATCAGCTCGCGCCACCGCGATGCTGGCCGATCAGCTCGAGCGCGCAGTTGCCGCCGGCGCGTCATTGGCAACGTCGGGCGACATCAACGGCAACTTCATCCCGACTGGCGTTCTCACCAACGTCACCCCGGACAATCCTGCCTACCGCGAAGAACTGTTCGGCCCAATCGGTCAGGTGCACCGCGTTGCAGATGAGGCAGAGGCAATCCGCGTTGCCAACGACACCGAATACGGCCTCGGCTCATACCTGTTCACCACCGATTCAGAGCAGGCTCTACGCGTAGCCAACGCGCTCGATACGGGCATGGTCTTCATCAACGGTGTTGGCCTTGACGCTCCCGAGCTGCCATTCGGTGGAACGAAGCGTTCAGGTTTCGGTCGCGAACTTGGAACTCTCGGTATCGAAGAGTTCATCAACAAGAAGCTCATTCGCATCGCCAAGTAGGTAAAGCTTACGAGTGGGGGTCGCCTTCGGGTGGCCCCCACTCGTTCGTTTCGATCAGCGTCACCACAACCACAGGAGCATTCATGGCCGAGTACATCATCTTCTTTAACCAGCAGTGGGTCGGGGATCACTCACCGGAGTGGTTCAGTTCCCGCGGACCACTTGGGCGCGCTGTCATCGAGGACATGAAGGTGGCCGGTGTCTACGTATTCGCAGGTGGCCTTGAAGAGGAGCCCGAGAAGGCGTTCAGCGCTGCCGCGACGAGCGGCACGCTCACGTTCGCAGACGGGCCTTACGTAGACACCGAGCAATTCGTGGGCGGACTGACGATCGTCGACGTTGCTGACGATGACGCAGCGAGATACTGGGCGGGCAGGGTTGCCGAAGCATGTGGGTGGCCACAAGAAGTCCGCCGCTTCAAGTCCTAGTTAGTGGACTGCCTATCTAGTCGAGGCCGATTCCTAGGCCACCGTCAATGCCATCAGAGCGCGGGATCACTCCATACTCTTCGCGGATATCGGCCAGTTGCCGGTGCGCGAGAGCGAGATGATCGGCGTGACTGAAGTCTTTCGTCGTGGCGGCTCCGCGTTCCAGCGCCTCACCGAACATGTCCGCAGCCCCAGGTAGGTGCATGACGCCCTGTCCCTGCGCATCAGGGTAGATGTCGCCCCCGTAGGGAATGAACTGTGACGTTGAACCGTGCTTTAACAGTCCCGCCTCGTGAATGAGCAAGTTTGCCATGAACGCCATCCAGTTCGCGTCCGTGTCACTCATCGCAAGTTTGAAGGCGCCGAGTGACACCTCACCGGGGCCAGTTGGCTCGTAGCCCGCGATGACATGATTCATATCGTGGTTGATGTAGTAGGCAGGTTCCGGAGTGTGTGGCCCTGGTAGGTGAAACCCATTCCTGGTATAAAACTCAAAGAATGCCCAGCCCAATGTCCCCCCGGGGAGCTCACGAAGTACTTCCAACTCCGGCAGGATTTCGCCATCGCCAGTAGGCGGGGCAACGGTGTCAGACAGCAGCGGGATGTAGCCGTCGTACGTCCGAACAAAATCCGCACTCGCCTGCTCGGTGGATCTGCTAATCCACGAGTGCAGCACATCAAGTTGGTCGCCGCGGATGTCCAATGCGGCGGCGTAACTCTCTACGCGTGCGACCTGTTCGGAAAGTTTGGGATGACGACAGAACGACACGACGATCGCTAGTTGAACAAAGCGTCGACGCAGCGACACATCGCTGACTTCCGCCGCAATCTCGCCTGGAGCGGCCGCCGAACAGGTGGCGGGATCCACGCGCCACAGATGCCGGGCGACGGAGTTGATCACCATCAATTGCTCGCTGGTCGGACCGGCTTCTACATCGGCT
>CAIKEU010000035.1 GCA_903826575.1 uncultured bacterium | reverse complement strand
GTATCCGCGCAACCGATAGCCGTCACCATGCGGCCGTTGTCCGTTTGAAGCGTAAATGCTCGCGGACGCATATCCCCATTCGTTGACGGGCTTTGACCTGTCTAATCCTTGGAGTCTTTATGACCCACGTTTTAACTGGCTCAGAAATTGAGCTCAGGTATGGCAATCCAAGTTCTACGGAGGACCCGTGGAATGCGCTCGCCGATTGTGAAGATGCTTTGAAGTCGCATCGGACGCGGGCTCTCCGTGGCCTTAGGTCACCGGACGTCTCGACCGCCGAGCAGCGCGCTGGACTTGCCCATGGTGCTGCGGCGATGGAGTTGGCGCAGCTAAAAGACGCGTATGCAAAGCGAGCGAAGCTCGTCGAGCAGCGTGACAAAAGAATCAATGAACAGCGTCGCCAAGAGGCCGACAAAGTTTCCCCCATCGTTCACGAGGAGCGCGCAATGCCTGCCTACGACCAAGTTAGTCGCGTAACCCGCGAAGCACGTACCTACACCAAAATGAACGCGGTCGTTGGGGAGGATCGGGAAGAACCTCGTTCATTTTTCCGCGACACGATCATGGCCGAGCGTGGTGATTGGCAGGCGCGTGAGCGTATCGCTCGTCATTCGCGTGAGACTGTCGTCGAGGGTGAAGTTTCGACGCGTGCCGCTGGCACTTCCGCGTTCGCTGGACTTGTCCCACCGCAGTACCTGATCGCCGAAGCTGCGTTGATTGCGCGCGCCGCGGGTCCGGTCGCTAACGCGATCCGCGCCAAGGGTGGACGGAACCTCCCAGATTCGGGGATGTCGTTGATCCTGCCGCGTGAAACCACGGGCTCGAGTGTTGCGGCGCAGGCGACTGAGAACTCGACGGTGAGCGCAACCGATGAAGCATGGTCGAATGTGACTGTTCCAGTCGTCACTCTGGCCGGCAGTGCGGCGATCTCACGTCAGTCCCTCGAGCGGGGTACGCCAGGGCTTGACCAGATCGTCTGGGCGGATCTGTGTGGTGCCTACGTGTCAGAACTGGACCGCCAGATTATCAACGGGACCGGCTCGTCCGGCGAGGTTCTTGGCTTCCGTAACACCGCGTCTGTCTATCAGGCGGCCGCGTTCGGTGCAGCTGCGACAACGACGACGTTCTGGCAGAAGTTAACGGGGGCTATCAACTCGATCGAGGCCGCTGGGAACAATGTGGGCCCGGCTGATCTGATCGCCCTCCACCCACGCCGCTTTAACTGGTTGGCGCAGCAGGTCGACTCTCAGGGTCGCCCGATCATTACACCTACGACGGGTGGGAACGTGTCCATGAACGCGTTCGGCACGATGGGCGCTCCTGGTGTGTACTCGGGTCAGACTGAAGGTCAGCCGAACACTGCCGCCCCGTTGGATAACTTCCAAATTAAGGGGTTCCTGTTTGGCATCCCTTGCGTCGTTGATGCGAACATTCCCACCAACTTGGGAACGGGCGCCCTCGAGGATCAGGTCGCCGTCTTGTCGACCCGTCACCACCTTTTGTTCACTGCGGCGGGTTCGATGATGCCGCAGATGGTGAGTTACGAGGCTACCGCCGCAACCAGTTTGACGTACACGCTGATTTCTTATGGCTATGCGGCCTATAGTGCAGGACGCGTCCCGCTGGCTACGTCCCTCGTCGGCGGTAACGCCACCACCTCCGGTTACGGTCTGACCACGGTCACGTTCTAATCGTCTTGTTGGTCGTTTTCGCTCAGGATTTCAACCAACAAGATTCCCGCGTTACGCGTCTGGGAGGGTGCGCAACGCGGATCGGTCTGGCATTAAATAAGGCAGCCGATCAGGTGAAACAGCGAGACCCCCGAGCGCTCGGGGGTCTCGCTCTTTCGTTCTACTGCTCGTCAAGACTGTGGAAAGTTGACAGCAACTTTGACAGCAACGCTAGACGAATGACCACGTACTACCGTGGACGTCGACGGAACATAACCGCAGGTCAGAGCACAACATGAACTCTGACGAACCTAACAGTTGAACCCGGCTGGTTGGGGGTTCGATTCCCTCCGGGCGCGCTTTACCGCAGGTCACCATGGCAGTGGTGCATGGATGTGCCTCGTTAAAACAACCGCCTCTCGGAGGTCAATGATGCGCTCGTCATGATGGCGAAGGCTTTCATTGGCCCGGTCAACTCTCAGCTGCGCTCGAGCCGCCCGTCGTTTAGCGCGAGCCACCCCACGCATTTCACGGGCAATGGCTACAGATCGCGACTTTTCAGCCTCGAACTCCCTGCGCGCTTGTGTTTCGGAGACAAGTGACGAGTGAAGCATTCCGTACATGGCGACATCCAGATGCACATTGTGGGTTGTGGGCTGGGGCTTAAAGCCGTTCTGCCAAAACAATTTAGAGCAAGTGTCACCACATAGCGCCGCCCGTTCGGTGATCAAATATGTCTACTCAGCCAGCATCTAGCCGACCTTCGGTCGAAATAGATCTTGGGCCGGAAAGGGCTGCTAGCGTGCAAATGCGGGCCGCTTTGGCCCGTACGTGCGACTCGGTCGCAGAAGCTACATCACGACGGCCGCGAGTTCATCACGTTGCACTCGAAAGTTCGTCCATCAAGGGGGAATCATCATGGGCTTCAGCATCGCCATGCTTTCGACGTATCCACCAGCACAGTGCGGAATCGCGACCTTCGCACATGCTCTCGGCAGCAACCTACTCGAGCAAGGCGGCGACGTCTCCATCGTTCGAGTCGCGCAGAGCCACGATGAAGATTGGCTCCTTCACGAGCCGAGCCTGATCGCCGGGAACGTCGATTCCACCATGCGGGTGGCGCAGTTCCTCAACCTTCATGATCTCGTCATCGTCCAGCATGAGTACGGCATCTACGGTGGCCTCGACGGAGCCGAGATCATTGACCTCCTCAAACTGATTCGACGCCCGATTCTCACTGTGCTGCATACGGTTTTGACACATCCGAGCCCGCACCAGCACTCCGTCATGCGTCAGATCACTCAGCAGTCAAGCGCCCTGGTCACGATGACTCAGACGGCCAAGGACAGACTCATCGACGGCTGGAACATCGATCCTTCGGACGTCACAGTGATTCCCCATGGAGCTCGCGACAACCGACGCAGCGGCAACAAGGGCAAGCGCGATGACGAACGTCCAGTTTTTCTTACCTGGGGACTGCTGGGTGAAGGTAAGGGAATCGAGTGGGCGATTCGTGCGCTAGGCGGAATGCACGACGTAAGCCCGGTGCCGCGCTATCGGATCGTCGGTGAAACTCATCCACGTGTGAAGGAACGACGCGGCGAAATCTACCGGGAACGACTGGTCGCCCTAACACAGGCCATGAACGTGGAGCACATGGTCGAGTTCGAGGATCGCTACCTCACCTTGGCCGAGCTGCAAGACGAGGTCTCTCAAGCTGACGTAGTCGTTCTTCCATACGATTCCAAAGAGCAAGTCACTTCAGGTGTCCTGATTGAGGCCATCGCGGCTGGAAAGCCTGTCATATCAACGGAATTTCCGCACGCAGTAGAAGTTCTGTCCGATGGTTCCGGGCTTGTCGTCCCCCAGGGTGATGCCTTGGCACTTCGGGCGGCGATGCACCGCGTACTTACCGACCCCGAGCTCGCCAATCAGATGGCTGACATTGCCCACCGCCAAGCTGACGCGGTGTTATGGCCGAACGTCGCCCGGCGCTATCTCACTCTGGGACGCAACGTAGCCTCGACAGTCGATCTGCGCGACCGCAAGATGGCCTTGACCCGACACCATGAAGTACGCCAAACCGTTTCGGCAGCCGATCGACAACGCCCCCGTCGCTCTGAAGCACGCATGGAACTTGGCGCTACAGCACTCATCGATGCCCCACCGACGATCAACTACCCGAGCACCGAACAGGTTCACCCGTTCCAGCATCTGTTTCGGATGTCCACCCCACTAGGTATCTTTGAGCACTGCCTTGGCAACGACGTGCGCATTGAACACGGCTACTGTCTAGATGACACCGCGCGAGCCCTCACCCTCACCGTCAGAACGCCCAACGACGCAGCTGTCGACGTCCTGACCAGCACCTACTTCGCCTTTGTTCTCAATGCAATCTCTGACGATGGACGGATGCACAATCGTCGAGGAGTCGACGGTAAATGGTCTGACATTCCGACCGTCGGCGACCATTGGGGTCGAGCGATCCGGGCACTCGGAAGTGTGGTTGTTGCCACCGGTGACGACCAGCTTCGATACGACGCCGTTCAGGCTATACAGCGCGCCTTACATGCCCGCTCGCCGTGGCTGCGTTCAATCGCCGGGGCGATCGTGGGTTGCGCCGACGTGTTGAGTGTCGATCCGAGTAACGAATCCGCACAGCAGTACCTCATTGAGACGCGCCCGGTGCTGGCCCATTCTCGCGCAGACAGTGTCTGGCTGTGGCCGGAAAATCGACTTACGTATGGCAATGCTCAAATCCCCGAGGCCATGATGGCACTTGGTCACGCAACTCACGACGAAGAGCTGCTCGATGATGGGCTTCGACTCCTCACCTGGTTGGTCAGCGAACAGAGTGAGCCCCAGTGGCTCTCGATGGTCCCGGCCTCCGGTCGAGCCCGCGGCGATGTACACCCGGCCTTTGACCAACAACCAATTGAGGTAGCCACCCTCGCCGAGGCCGCAGCTCGAGCATTGCAGATCACTGGTGAACACCACTGGGCTGATGTGCTTGCTCAATGCGCCGCCTGGTTCCTTGGGGCCAACGATTCCGGTCTTCCTCTATTCAATCTACGAACCGGGGGCGGGCACGACGGCCTCGAGCCACACAGCGTCAACGACAATCAGGGCGCTGAATCTACGATCGCCGCCCTGACAACCTTCCAGCTCGCTGATCGGCTTTCGGTCTGGTCTCGGGCATGACACGGCCTCTCGTGACCCGAACCGAGCTGCGGCTCAATCCTGATCCGTCACGAGTTGTACCCATCATGTTCTTGCCCGGACAGGAGATCGCAATCACCGGTGAGTCGAGGTCATCAGCGGTCTTGGCGCGAGTACTTGAACTAGACGATAGCCAAGTTTCCCAAGGCCTTTCGAGGGTTTACGAGGTGTTCAGCGATCATCATGACGATCTCAATGGCATCTTTGACGCCCACTTCCAAGCAGTTGAGCATCGACTAGGTGAGTATGACGAACTATCCATTGAGAGACGGCAGTTAATCGGGGCCTATTTCACTCAGGAGTACTCGGTGGAATCTGCCGGTCTATTCAATCCGTCGCTGGTGACCCATCCGGATCAGACGGACGTTCCAGAAGGACATGTGCGCGTCATCATGAGCGTTCGAACGGTCGGCGCTGGCTATGTGTCCAGCATTGGATTTCGCACGGGATTCATTCGACCCGATGGCGAACTAATTCTTGATGAACTCACCCCAACCTTGCGTCTTGCAGATCTCGATCAGGTGAGTTATTCGCGTCGAGCTTTCGCATTCCAGCTCGCTGAGCAAGGTGCAGAGCGTGGCGACTACGACTTCGCCCTTGATGCACTTCCGTTACGTTTCAACCGGGACGACCTCGGACGTGCCTTCGCACTTCTCGCCGAAGCGCGCATGACGCAAAACTCAGCGACAACCATCATCGAGCGGTTCCGACGCATTGCGGCGAGCCACTATGCCGTCACCTTCCCAGAAGGAACGCCAATAGACAGTCAGGTGATTATGCCGAGGGGTCCCGCGGAGACCAAGGGACTCGAGGACGTGCGGTTCGTCGAAGTCACACATCCCAATGGCAAGAGCGAATATCGAGGTACGTACACGGCTTACGACGGAACCTTTGTCGCGCCGCACTTGGTTCGCACACAAGATTTTCGACGATTCGAATTTACGCCAATGAGTGGACCTGGAGCCAAGAACAAGGGCATGGGACTGTTCCCACGCCAGGTGCGCGGCCGTTACGTATCGCTTTCTCGAGCGGATCGCGAAAGCAACGAAATCGCCTGGTCCGACGATGGATACCACTGGGGAACACCCTGGCTTCTACAGGTTCCGAAGGAACCATGGGAGCTAGTCCACATCGGAAACTGTGGATCCCCGATCGAGACAGATCATGGTTGGTTGGTGCTGACACACGGCGTCGGCCCCATGCACGAGTACAGCATTGGGGCGATCCTGCTTGACCTCGATGATCCAAGCATCGTGATTGGCCACCTCGACGAACCGCTCATCACATCGATCGACGAGGAACGAACTGGATACGTCCCCAACGTTGTCTACTCATGCGGCGGAGTGATTCACGGCGATTCACTTGTTCTGCCGTATGGCTGCAGCGATGCCTTCATCCGCGTTGCCATCATCGACGTGCCGGAACTCATGAATAAGCTCGCCCACAGCTCGCTACCGATCCGCCCTGACCTGTCACCCAGTTGGAATTGATACCGGGATCACGACTTCGTTTCGACGCATGAACCACGGCGTCCATGGCGGATCGAACCGGGCAAACCGAGCGGGCCCAACGATGACGAGGCCGGCGGCGCGAATTGATTCGGACAGTTTAAGGACACGAGCGTCATACGAGGTTTCAGACCATCGTCCGGAGAATCTGGCGACGGCCGCAAACGCCTCTGGCACATCGCGAACGCGCACTGACGGATCCGTGGGAATTGGCGCAGCGCCGGCCACCACATCTTCGGGCAGCACGAACGAGACCACGTGTGTGCCGGCATTGGGCTCTTGAATAACTGGCGCCGTCATCGCAAGACCGGTATTCGATTCGTTCCGTCCACCGATGTATGACACCAGGGACCGGAACGCCGCGCTTCCAGCGCTCTCAAAGGACCCAGGTACCGTTACCTCCGCAACGACATGCTGCGGATACCGGCGAAGTTCGAATCCATCTTCTAAGCGCACGACGTCATACGGCTGCTGCTGGGTCATGTGATCACTATGCACGTTAACCACTGAAATGACACGCTCAAGGCACATCCGCTACCTCATCCAAAAGCTTCTAACTTCCGGCCGTTCATGTCGGTGAGATCAACCCGATGGACGATGAAATCGCAACCCATTCGGAGCAATCTAGTTGTTGACACGATGTTCGACAGGGGGAAACGAATGACGTACTCACTCACATGCGCTGACACCGGCGCTAACTGTCCCGGTTCGTTTACGACGGAAAATCAAGATGAACTCATGGAGCACGTCATGCTCCATGCACAACGTGCACATCCTGAACTCGTTGGAAACGAACAGCTCGGTGCAATGGTGAAAACCCTCATAAAGCAGGGCTAAACCAGACGTACGCCCTGAGACCGCGTACACCGAGCAGGGCCCGCGACGATGACCATGAATCATCCTCGCGGGCCCTTTCACGTCCTACCTTGCTTCTCGGGTCTGTTAGCCGAGAAGGAAACCATGTGGGAACGGATCTGTGGCATCGAGGTAGTACTGCGAGGTACCCGACACCCATGCCGATCCAGTGATTGTCGGAATGATGGCAGGCAGGCCGGCCATTGACGTCTCTTCAACGGCCACACCGAAGAAGGGCCTACCGAGTAACGATTCGTTCTCCAGGGTTGCGCCAAGTTCGATCAAGCCTCGACGGTGTAGCTGGGCCAGACGCGCACTCGTACCGGTGCCACACGGCGAGCGATCGAAATAGCCGGGTCGAATGACCATCGCATGACGTGAATAACTGGCCGTCGACCCCGGCGCGACGAGCTGCGCATGATGGCACCCATGAATTCCCGGCTCTGCTGGATGAACGGGTGGCGCAGCGTCATCAATCGCGGCCATGAGTGCCATGCCAAAGGACATCAGTTCACCCGCGTGATCCTGACCAAAGGGCACACCCACCTCGTCAAGTTCCACGATGGCATAGAAGTTTCCGCCGTACGCCATGTCGTAGCGCACTGAGCCAAACCCCGGTACGTCAACGCGTGAATCAAGTTCGGTGACGAACGAGGCAACGTTTCTAATCGTCACTTTCTCAGCGCGACCGTTTGCCACAGCCACATCGGCGATCACTAGCCCGGCCGGAGTATCAAGACGGATCGTGGTCACCGGCTCGGTCACAGTGACCATTCCCGTCTCGACTAG
This sequence comes from uncultured bacterium, assembly GCA_903826575.1. GTDB lineage: Bacteria > Actinomycetota > Actinomycetes > S36-B12 > CAIYMF01 > Longivirga. The sequence goes on along the minus strand of CAIKEU010000035.1, from coordinate 25,479 downwards.
CACGGTGGCCACTCCGATGGTGCCGTGCCCACACATAGGTAGACATCCAGCGACCTCGATATAGAGCACACCCCAATCGCAATCAGCACGAGTGGGCGGCTGAAGGATCGCGCCGCTCATGGCGCTATGACCACGTGGCTCGTACATCAGGAAAGTGCGCAGCTCATCTTGTTCAGCCATGAATCTCTGACGCCGCTCTTCCATGGTGGCACCGGGCAGAACGCCAACTCCCCCAACGACGACACGCGTCGGCATACCTTCGGTATGCGATTCAACGCAATGCAGAATCCGACCCGACCTCATGTCTACCTCCTGAATCCGCGACCAAGGCCGCGCACGTCGATACTTCCGAACCGTTCCGGTGACAGTGCGGCTACGTCGAATGCAAGTGACTCGCCACAGATCACTGAAGCGACCGCCTCACCTGTACCCGGACCAGAAGCCGTTCCTAACATCCCATGTCCGGCGCACACGAGCACCCGGTCATCGGACGCTAGTCGACCGATCACCGGAAGGCCATCAGGTGATGCGGGCCGTAATCCACTCCACGGCTCGGCCGTCACCACATCCGCAGCCAATCCCAACACTGGGCGCGCAAGTTCGACCAGAGCAGCGACCCGAGTCGGCGGTATCGACCGATCGCTAGAGTTCGTCAACTCGTAACGACCTGTGATTCGCAGTCCACGACTCATCGCCGTCACAGCAAGCCGCTGGTCGACTAGAAGCAAGGGCAGACGCGGCTCATTCGCAACACCGGTAACCGTCACGCTGTATCCCTTGGCCGCAATAATTGGTAGTCGCACACCAAGTGAAGCGACCAGCGCTGGTGTCCAAACTCCGGCCGCCACGACAACCTGCGCACCAGACATCGTTCCAGCCGTCGTTACAACATTCACTCCCGTGGATGTCGGACGAATCTCGCGAACCGACGCCGAAACATACTGTGCCCCATGGGCGATCGCTTCCGTCTTGAGCCCCGAGAGCAAGAGGGCCGGATCTAATCGACCATCGTTTACAAGGCGAAAACCACCCGCAACTCCTCGAAGCGTCGGTTCTGCAGCAAGGAGTTGATCGGATGAAAGCTCATCCACCTCAACGCCAAGACCACGCATCACATCGATCTCATGCCGCGCCCCATCGAGAGATGACTGCTCAGTGAAAACCTGAATCAGACCACCAGATTGAAAATCGAAATCTGCTCCGGCCGACACGAGTCGTTCAAGTTGCTGGCGGGTGAGGTCAAACAGGCCCCGCAGTGCAGGTGCCGCCTTTACGACGTTCTCGTCAGTGCACGCGGAAACGAAACGCGCCAACCACTCAGCACCATCGCGGCGAAGGCTTGGATTTAGCGCAAACGCACCATCTCGGTTGCGCCAGGATCGAAATCCAGCCTCAACCATCCCCGGCGCCGCGAAAGCAAGTACGTGACTTGGAACGAAGTGCCCAGCATTGGCCGACGATGTGCCGTAGAGGGGTTCACCGGCGTCCACGACGAGCACGGGCACCCCGCGACGTGACAGCGATGCCGCAATCGAGGTGCCGACGATCCCCGCACCAATGATGATGATCTGATCAGTGGACATCGGCTACCAACGCACGCGGAGCCACGTGGTCTTGGTTTCGCAGTACTGATCGAGGGCATCGATCCCCTTGTCGCGTCCACCAAAACCAGATTGCTTGTAGCCACCAAACGGCGTGGTGTAGTCACCCTCGCTGTAGCAGTTGATCGACACCGTTCCAGCCTTGAGTCGACGGGCAACACGATGCGCGGCATCAATATCGTCAGACCACAGCGACGACGCCAAGCCGTAACTGGATGCATTCGCGATGTTGATCGCCTCTTCTTCAGAGTCGAACGGAATCACCGCAACGACTGGTCCGAAGATCTCTTCACGGGCAACAACCGAATCAACAGGAACCCCATCCAGGACGGTGGGCTCGAAGTACCAGCCACCTGTTTGCGTCAACGTGCGCCCACCGCCGATCGCAACGCGCGCGCCATCGACGACGCCCTGGGCAACAAACCGCTCACTGCGTTCACAGGCCGCCGGGTCAATGAGCGGACCGATCTCTGTGCGAGGATCCGAGGGATCACCAACCCGCAAGTCTGCGGTGGCGAGCACGAGCCGCTCTACGAATGATTCATGAAGCGATCGATGCACCAAGATGCGCGATCCCGCTGAGCAGTTCTCGCCCATGTTCCAGAACGCAGCGCGCACAGCCTCAGCTGCCGCCTCATCGAGATCACGCACTGACTCAAGGATGATCTGCGGGCTCTTGCCACCACACTCAAGGGTGATGCGCTTGAGGTTCGATTGGGCAGAGTATTCAAGGAACCTGCGGCCGATTTCTGTCGATCCAGTGAACGTCACCATGTCGACGTCTGGATGTAATCCAAGCGCCTGGCCCGCCGTCTCTCCATAGCCAGGAACAACGTTCAAAACACCCTTGGGCAGGCCAGCATCTAAACCCAACTCAGCAAGCAGCAAGGCCGATAGTGATGTCTGCTCAGCAGGCTTCACGACAACCGAGTTGCCCATCGCCAGCGCAGGGGCAACCTTCCAGATGAACATCAACGTCGGGAAGTTCCACGGCAAAACTGCACCGACCACGCCCACGGGCTCACGAGTAATGCGAGCGACAACGTCAACACCCGTAGGAGCTTGACGGTCGTACACCTTGTCGATCGATTCAGCGAACCACCGCATTGTCTCAGCAGCTTCAGGAACATCTCCGTCGCGACAATCGGTGATCGGCTTGCCGGCCTCGAGCGAATCGAGGCGTGCAAGGTCTTCGTTGTGACGTTCAATCAGTTTGGCAAAGCGAATCAAGACTTTCCGGCGGTGCGACGGATGAGCCATCGACCACTCGCCTCGTTCGAACACATCGCGGGCGACGGTAACTGCCAGATCGATGTCCGCCGCATCGCAGGCCGCCACCTCTCCAACATCTTCGCCAGTTGCAGGATTAGTAATCGGCATCATCGCGCCACTAACTGCCGGCACAAAACGCCCATTGATGAAAGCGTGCTTGTGCATCGGCAGGGGATTGGCGTCCGCGGTTCGCACCAAGTACTGCACCTGAGCAATCGGCTCACTACCACCAAGCGCGACGGCTAAACGTGAGGCCACCTCAGCACGTTCTGAATCGTCACTCGCACCAAGTGGCGGCCGAGGAGGCCCAACGCGAACACCACGAAGCTCCAATGCGAGCTTCACCTTGGGCGTGTAACGACCACGCTCGGCAGTGCGAAGGAACGGAAGTATCCGCTTGTGCACCGCCCAAGCGGTGTCCATGTCACCAGCAACCGCGGCGGCCAGGATCTGGACGTGTTCGGCCGGCAAAGCATTCGCCGTACCTGCGATCCACGAATCAACGCCCATCTCAAACATGCGCATCGCCAAGCCATCAGTACCGCTAACGATCGGAACGGCATTGCCATAGCGACGACGCAGGCGACGAACGCGCGTGAGATCGCCGGATGCCTCCTTGATACCGACAACGCGCTCGTCATGGGCAACCAAATCCAATGTGCGCTCGGTGAACGAAACACCAGAGCGGTCGGGATAGTCGTAGAGAACGGTCGGTAGGTCTGCGGCCTCAAGTACAGCCAAAATATGGCGACCGAGTTCCTCGGGGTTCGGCAACACGTAGGCAGGCGCCGCGACCATGAGCCCATCCACCCCGAGCTCGCGCGCCTCGCGCGCCTGAGCAACTGCCTCACGAGTGGCCATCCCGCCAACGCCTGCAAGCACCGGAACCCGCCCGGCCACGGCGTCGATCACACTGGTGATCACTGCCTGACGTTCCTGCGCCGAGAGTGAGTACCCTTCACCAGTCGTACCTGCCGCGACGACGCCTGACACCCCAGCAGCGAGCATGAACTCGACTACAGCCGGCATCGAATCGAGATCGAGCGCTCCGTCGTCGGTGAACGGGGTTACGAGCGGAACAAGAACACCGGGAAAACCCATGACACTCCTAAGTCGAGGACGTGGCTAAATGGTAGACGCTCCCCGCGGCCAGGCACCGTCGGCCGACCTAAATTTCGCACCGCCGCTCGCAGGTCAGGGCGCGCGCTTTTGACCAAACGTTAGATCGGGTTGCTCCAGGCACGATGCCCAGCAGAATCGATCACACTGACGCGACGATAGATCGACTCTGGATGATTCGGTTCGATCCGCACCCGCGTTATCAAACCATCAGGACTTGTTTCGAGGATTCGCCCGTTTCGACGACCACCACGACCAACGCTGACGCTCACTCCATACTCACGTTCCATGTGCAGGATCACCGAACGAGCCGGTGAACACGCAATCTCAACGGCGTCCCCATCGCGAACGATTTCGTGAATCTCCGGACCATGTGAGAAATAGGCGGCACCCGTTCGCAGTGCATCGAGCACTGCCGCTTGCGTCCGCTCCCTGACGTTCACCATCGTCCACGCGAGCCCGAGTTCAAACAGCGGATAGTGCTGATCGTCAGTACCAATTCCAAAGGGTCGACGACCATTGCGCAGCAGCACATCCCACCACGTGGACGAATCACCACGACCACACTCAACTTCAGCGGACCCGTTAAAGACTTCGATCCCAGCGAAGCCCTGCGACTCCAACAGATCGTCAATCGATAACTCATTCCAGTATGGATGAGCGATGTAGGAGACGGCCCCTTGGGAATCTGCCCACTTCATCGCAGTAGTTATGTCCGGGAAGGTCCGCGCCTCCCAGTTTTCTTCTTCGTTGAACTGCCAGTTAGCGCGGTTACCACCTGGGTCCTCCGGTAGATCCGAAATGCCATAGACCAGAAACTCACCACTTTGCGTGGGGTACGCCGGGTACTTCAAATCGAAACCAAGTTCGGCCGATGGCAGGGTGATGAGGGATTCAGTTGAGGGAACCTCCGTAAGCCGCCAATGATCGGTGATCGCAACCACGTCGAAGCCCGACTCTGCGTAACTGCGGAGCAGATTGGTCGGAGAGAGAGTGCCATCGCTCACGGTCGAATGGGTGTGCAAGGCGCACTTAAGCCACTCACCACCTTGCCCATATGGATAGACATAGTCAGTGTTCATCTCGCTCCCTCGCTATGCACTTCATCACTACCCACGACGCCGAAGTCTCGGATTGAAGATTTCTTCGAGCGCATAACCGCACATCGTGAAGGCCAACGTCACGGCGATGATGCATAGGCCCGGCGGAATCATCCACCACCAATATCCGTTGGCCATCGCACCAGCATTAAAAGCCTCCTCAATGATGATCCCCCATGAGATCGACGTCGGATCTCCTAAACCAAGGATCGCCAGTGTGGTTTCCGAGAGGATCGCGACCGCAACAGTAAGTACGGCCTGGGCGAAGATCACGGGAAAGACATTGGGTAGCACATGACGAACGATGATGGATGCGTCGCCGGCTCCAAGTGCTCGCGCACGTTCAACATAGGGGAGGGTCCGAACGCTCAACGTCTGCGCACGAACGATGCGCGCCGTCATTGCCCATGACGTCACTGCGATCACGAGGATCACGTTCAGCAGAGTTGGCCCAAGAATTGCGGCAAGTACGATGGCTAAGACGAGCCACGGGATCACGAGGAACCAGTCCGTGAGGGTGCTGAGCACCCGATCGATACGAGTGCCCCCGTAGAATCCGCTGACAAGTCCTACAGTTGCACCGATCAACACTGCGCCAAGGGTCGCCGTCAAACCAACAATCAGCGACACCCGTGACCCAACAACTAGCAAGGACAGAACCGATCGTCCAAAACCGTCGGTTCCGAGCGGATACCCGGCGATCGGTGGCGAATTTGGCGGGCCAGATGCCATCGATGGATCTACCGCATCGACACTGACCAGTAAGGGGCTGAATAGAGCCAGCAGGCCAAAGAATACGAGAATTGTTAGACCAGTCATCGCCTGCCGATTGGAGCGAAAGACCGACCATGTTCGTCCAAATGAATCACTTCGTCGACGCCATGCCAACTGACGTGGCGATAGTGAACTGACGTCTTCTGGCGAGTCACCCAGTGGGACATGTGTAGCCATCTCAGACCTCCTCGACTCGAGGGTCGAGATAGCCATAGGCGATGTCCGCAATCAGATTCGCCACGATGACCGCACCGCTGGAAATCAAAAAGACGGCCTGCAAAACCGGATAGTCCTGGTCCTTAATCGCTTGGTAGGTAAGCAATCCCAAGCCCGGCCATGAGAACACCGTCTCAACGACGATAGCGCCACCGAGGATGAATCCAACGCTGAGCACGATCAAGGTAAAACTCGGCAAGAATGCGTTGGGAACGGCGTGATGACGTCGAATGGTGGCATCGTTCAGGCCCTTCGCGCGGGCCGTTGAGATGTAGTCCTCTTCCTTTACATCGATCATCGAAGAACGCATCACGATGACGAACGAACCGACATATCCGAGCGCCAACGTCAACACCGGCAGAAACAAGTGGCGCGCAACGTCCCCAAAACTTGCCGCACCTGATCCGGAATTCGACGCGTAACCTCCCGCGGGAAACCAGCCCAAAGTTCCCGCGAAGACGATCAGCAACAGCATCCCCAGCCATCCCTCGGGCGTGGCGTACAGAAGAAGTGAGGAGTACAGAGATCCGCGATCGAATCCACTGCCACGAGTCCAACCGCCCTTAATGCCGGCAAACACACCAATCACCGCGGCAATGAGGGTGCCAAGCCCAACAAGAAGTACGGTCGGCCACAACCTACTGCCCAGCATCTCCGATACATCAGTGCCCGAAATGATCGACACCCCAAGATTTCCCGAGAGGGTCTGCTTTAGATACGTCACGTACTGAGCGGGTAAAGGCTGATCGAGTCCGAACAGATGGATCTGCGCTTGGAGAGCTTCCGGCGACAATCGGGTACTGCGCGCGAGCAAGCCGATCGGATCACCCGGCATGATGCGAAAGAGGAAGAAGTTCGCGGTCAGCACGAACAGCAACGTCAGCAACGCCCAGCCGCACTTGCGTGCGATGTAGCGCAGTCGCATACCTATCCCTTACGCCTTGGTGACTGGTCGGACGAGTTGCCAGAACTCTAGTCGCGTTCGAACTCGTCAGAGCCGTTACTGGAACGTCGCATGGATAAGAACACTCCGACGCCAATCGCGGCAACAGCCAACGGCCACACCCAGACGGGAATACCGCCGGAGGATGATGATGGGTCGGTCGTGGCTGACTGCTCAGCCGGATGCGCACTCACCATGCTCGCGTAGTCGTAGCTGGTCGTCAGATAGCCAACCTTCGCCGGAGTCGCAACAAGCCCCGCGACCTTGTCGGTGCGATACGCCTCAATAAAGTTCGGATACGCCAGCACGATGTCCGGGATCTGGTCGTAGACGTATTGCTGCGCGGCATAGACATCCTGTTGACGCTTTACCTGGTCAAATTCCGTCCGCTGCTTCGCGTCGAGTGCGTCGTACGTCGGATCCTTCCAGCAGCCGTCGGACAGATGCCCGTCACCATCACATGCGCTGGTGGAGAAGACCGAGATTTGGTAGTTCGGATCTGGATCCCCGGACCAGTACCAGATGTACGCGTCGAACTCGCCCGACTGCTGCAGGTCGTACATCTTCGCGGCCGTCGTGGGCTTCACGTCGACGGTGATGCCAATTTGCTTGAGGTATCCGCGAACAAGTTGGCCTATGTCAGAACTGCCATTGACATCGTCACTTGTCGGCAACGTGATGTGCAGCGGCTGACCCGTCTTCGGATCGACACGAATCCCGTCCGCACCCTTTGTGTACCCCGACTGATCGAGAAGCGCGTTAGCCGCCACCGGGTCGTACTTGATGACTTTGTCCGCGGGAACTGTGAGGTGCCAATACGTCGAGAGCGGACGCACAATCGTTTCACCCGGTTGAGCCGCGCCCGGGTAAACCTTGTCCACGATTGACTGCTTATCGATCGCCATCTCAATTGCCTTACGAACATTGAGATCTTTCAGCGCGGGAAGCGGATGCGAGTTTGGACCTTGGCCACCGAAGTTAAAGGCCATACTCACCCAGAAGTCTGATTCGACCTTCTGAACTGCAACGTTCGGGATTGCGTTCAACGCTGGCAGTAGCGGACCATCAAGGCCATCTGCAATGTCGATCTCACCATTCTTAAGCGCCTGAACCATCGCTTCCTGGTTCGTGTACAGCTGGAAGACGACCTGGTCATACGTAGGCTTCGGACCCCAAAAGTAAGGGTTGCGTGAGAACGTCCAGTTTTGGCCAGGGTTGGCTTGCGTCATGACGAACGGACCCGACGCAACATTCGGGAACAGCTTTACGGCCTTGATCTGGTCCTGCGTCGAGTTAGCGTACTTACCCCAGATGTGTTCGGGAACGATGTAACACCAGGCCGGACGCATCGGCCCGATTCCCGGATCCTTCATGTGCCATACATAGGTCTTGACGTCCGGTGTGGTGAAGGTGGTGCCTTCAGGGAAGTAGCTGTTGAAGTAGTCAAACTGCTTGTCGCGCACGAAGTTATAACTGAACACGACGTCCTTCGACGTGATTGGCTCCCCGTCACTCCACTTCAAACCGTCCCGCAGATGGCAGGTCCACGTGCGCTTATCTGCACTTGGGTCACACCCGGTCGCCAGGCCGGGAGCAGCCGTCAGATCTGGACCGAACTTAAGCGCCATATCGTTCTGAATAACTGCCGAGCCCCATTCAGCCGCGGAATTCACCGCGAACAAGTTCGGGTTGTCGATGCTCGTCGTGAGACCGATACGCAGAACCTTGGGCGCGGCCGCTGGCGAGGGCGATGCAGAGTCAGCCACGGCCGACGGGAGCCCCGTGAGCCCTAGACCAGCGATCAGCGAACCGGCAAATGCAGCCGACAACAACCGCAGCGCGTTCCGATTGACGAAACGGTGAGCAGGACCGCTCAGCATAAAATCCCCTTTAAGTGCGCGACGGACGCAGTCGCGCCGCCTTCCCCGACATCCATGCCATTGTGCCTAGGTCGGGACCTGATACGCAGCACTTTTCGGCAAATACTGAATGACGATTCAGCATCAATCCGATCCAGCCTCGCCCGCTAGCGCCGCACGAACCGCATCATCAAGCTGGCCGTTGGTGGCCATGAGCCGACAACCGGGCACCAACCCCACACCTGAGACCTCACAAACGCGCCCACCAGCCTCTTCCAAGATCACGCTGGTCGCCGCCCAATCCCACTCGTAACAGGCCGACGCCTCAACGATCACATCGGCGGCACCGCGGGCAACCAGAAGGTGACCCCAGGCATCGGCCACCCCGCGCGATCCGCGGGCCGAGGTCGTGAGCCGAACCAACCCTTCGAGGTTGCCGTTGTCCACGAACTCCTCCACCGACGCATGCAGTACGAACGCCTGTGAGAGCGAGTTCACGTCGGAGACGTGAACTCTTTGATCGTTGAGGTACGCACCTTGTCCACGAACCGCCGTTGTACGCTCAAACAGAGCCGGTGCATCCGCGATGCCTACCCGAACCTCACCGCCAACGCGAAGCCCGATCAACGTAGTCCACATCGGCAGTCCCTCGGCGAAATTACGAGTTCCGTCGATCGGATCGATCACCCAGACTCGTCCCGATGATCCCTCATCGAGGCCCTCTTCCTCTCCGAGCACTCCGTCGGCGGGAAATTCAGCCCGAATCGCTGAACGAAGCACGCCTTCAGTGAGACGGTCCGTCGCCGTAACGACGGACAGGTCCGATTTGATGTCGACACGTTGGCGGCCGCCAAATGCCTGCATCGTGATTGACGCAGCAAGATCGGCGAGGTGCTCGGCAAAGGCAAGATCAGCATCCACAGCACTTACCCTACGAGACACATCGACGGAGGGGATGCAAGGCAACTAGGCTCCACGAAAACGATCATCGAAAACTGCACGTCTGTGCAACGATTCGGCATCAATGCAGGTCACTCATGGTGCGTTCGGACTAACTCATGAGGTACTTACAAATATGTGATGCGGCTGAAAGCAACAGCCGTTACGGTGTGTGTCTCCCGAAGGATTGGACAGTAATGAAACTACGCATAACGACGGCCGTTGCATCTGCCGGTGCCCTGACACTGGCGCTCGCAGCCTGTGGTGGCGGGTCAACCCCAGCTCCGAGCGCAAGCGCCGCTACGGGCGGCACCACCAGTTCAAGTGCTGCTAATGCGGCTTACGATCCGGCAAAGGCTGGCGGCGATGTCACCCTGCTGGCGAAGACAGCCGGTGGCACACTCGATCCCAAGATCAACTACACCCTCCAGTACTGGCAGCTGTACCAAGCCGCCTACGACGGTTTGACGGCGTTCAAGAAGGTCGATGGCCAAGAGTCGTTCACGGTCGTTCCCGACCTCGCTGAGTCCCTGCCCACTGCGACCAACGACGGCAAGACGTACGTCTTCAACTTGCGCAAGGGAATCAAGTTCTCGGACGGCACCGATGTCACGGTCGACGACGTCGTCGCCTCGTTCCAGCGCATCTTCAAGGTGTCGAGCCCCACGGCCGGTTCGTTCTACAACGGCATCGTCGGCGCAGATAAGTGCCTCGCAACGCCGGCAACCTGCACCCTTGATGGTGGAGTCGTCGCGGACGCAACGGCGAACACCGTCACGATTAATCTGACCTCACCGGATCCCGAGTTCTTCTACAAGCTTTCCGTCCCGCACGCGGCAATCAACCCAAAGACTGCACCGGTCAAGGACGCTGGCACCACACCAATCCCGACGACTGGACCGTACATGTTCAAGTCGTACGACCCGAACACCGCGTTGGTCATGGTTCGCAACCCGAACTTCAAGGCATGGAACGAAGATGCACAACCATCGGGTTACCCAGACACGATTACCGAGAAGTTCGGTCTGACTGTCGAGGCTGAGGTAACAGCGGTAGAGAACAATCAGGCCGACTGGATCTTCGATTCACCGCCGGCCGACCGCCTCGCCGAGATCGGTACGAAGTACGCGGCTCAGGTTCACGTCAACCCGCTGACCGCCGTCTGGTACGTCCCGATGAACGTTAACCTCGCGCCGTTCAATAATGAGAAGGCTCGTCAGGCAGTCAACTGGGCCGTCGATAAGAACGCAGTTGTGAAGATCCTTGGTGGCGACAAGCTTGCTGCTCCGGTCTGCACGATCCTGCCACCCGGCTTCCCCGGATTCAAGGATGACTGTCAGTACACGAACCCAGCTGGTGCCACGTGGCAGGGTCCGGATTTGGCAAAGGCCAAGGCCCTGGTAACAGAGTCGGGTACAGCCGGTCAGGCCGTCACGATCATCACCACCGATGACGAGGTAAACAAGGCTGTTGGTGAGTACCTGCAGTCAACGCTTAACTCGATCGGTTACAAGGCAACGCTGAAGCCGATCTCGGGCAACATTCAGTTCACCTACATTCAGAACACGAACAACAAGGTCCAGATCAGCCTTTCGCAGTGGTACCAGGACTACCCGGCCGCCTCTGACTTCATCAACGTGCTCCTTGGTTGTGCTTCATTCACACCAGGTAGCGACTCGTCGATCAACATCGCGGGCTTCTGCGACAAGACGGGCGTTCAGCCGATGATCGACGATGCACTCAAGACCGAACAGACCGATATGAACGCTGCCAACGAAAAGTGGGCAGCAACTGATAAGGCCGCGATGACGCAGGCCCCGTGGGTCCCGCTCGTCACGCCGAAGTTGATCGACTTCCTGTCGACCAATGTCAGCAACTACAAGTTCAGCAAGCAGTTCTACATGCTGGTTGACCAACTGCAGGTCAAGAAGTAGTCGGACGCTGATTTCTTCATGGCTATTGGCACCACTGAAGTACTGAGCACGCCCGCCACGCAGTCCGCCGGTCCATGGCGGACTGCGTGGCGGGATTTACGCCGCAACAAGGTGGCGATGGGTTCGATCATCGTTCTCATCGTCATCTTTGCCGCGTGTTTGGCTGCTCCCCTTTACGCGTCGTCAGTTATGCATCTCGACGCCTTCACCTCGAATCTCGACGGCAAATTCACCGTCAACGGGGTTACCGGACCAGTCATGCAATCCTCAGACACCGGACTTGGATTGGGTGTTAACCCCATCGGGCCCACGTGGTTGTGGAACAACTTCTTCCTCGGCGCGGACAATCAAGGCCGAGATGTCATGTCGCGCTTGCTCTACGGCGGCCGCAATAGCTTGGTGATTGGCCTAGTTTCCGCGACTCTGTGCTGTGCCCTCGCCGGCTTCATTGGAATTGTGTCCGGCTACTTCGGCGGCGGCCTCGACGCTGTTCTGTCCCGCGGCCTCGACGTGCTCTGGGCATTCCCGGTGTACCTTCTCGCAATCTGCCTTTCCGTTGTTTTGATCAATCAGTCTCTGACGATCGGACCAATCACGCTGAACTCGGGCAGCATCATCTTGCCGATCCTGATCATCGGCGTGATCTATGTGCCTTACGTGGCACGACCTATCCGCGGGCAGGTTATGTCGCTACGCGAGCGTGAATTCGTGCAGGCATCCGTTGGCGCAGGGGCAACAGACGCACGATTGCTTCGCCGCGAGATTCTGCCCAATGTTTTGCCCACACTCATTGTCTTCCTGCCCCTGATGACAGCCATCAACATGCTGACCGAATCAGCCTTGTCGTTCCTGTCGATCGGCGTGCAACCACCAGACGCCAGCTGGGGAACGATCATCAACGATGGTGTGGGTCTTCTTTACACGCGCCCCATGGTCGCCATCGCCCCGGGCGTGATGCTGGCAATCACGGCCGTCGCACTCAACTTGCTCGGTGACGGAGTGCGCGACGCCCTCGACCCGAAAGCACGTCTGCGAGGCGCGGTCTAATGCTTCGCTTTGCTCTTAAGCGCGCTGTTGCTGCCGTCCTCGTCCTGTTCGCGATCTCAGTGCTCGTCTTCCTTATCTTCTTTGCAACTCCTGGCGCCGATCCGGCCGCGCGTATCGCCGGACGCAACGCGAGCCAAGAGACGTTGCAGCAAGTACGTGAGTCGTTCGGCTTCGATAAGCCCCTACCCGTGCAGTACGCACTCATGATGCGTCACCTGTTTATCGACCGTGATCTCACCTCATTCGTTAACCGCGGTGTCGAGGTGATTCCACAAATCAAGCAAGCAATCCCAATCACGCTGTCGTTGGTGATCGGCGCGGCAATCATTTGGATGTTCTTCGGCATCCTGATGGGTGTTGCTGCGACGGCTGGACGTGGCTCGGCCGTCGATCCACTCATCATGATCATCGGCGTCATCGGCGTCTCGCTACCGGTTTATTGGCTCGGCGAGGTCGTAAACCTCATGACGCAGAGCCGATTGCACGACTCGTTCTTCTCATGGGTGCCACCCCTGGGCTACGCCCCATTAAGCTCCGGGGTCTGGAATTGGGCGTCACATCTGATCATGCCGTGGATGACGCTCGCTGTTCTTTACGCCGGCATCTACGCGCGCGTATTGCGCTCGGAGATGGTCGGCGCGATGAACGAGGAATACGTCCGCATGGCACGCGCCAAGGGCATCAGCGAGCGACGCGTTCTATGGCGGCATGCTTTCCGCACGTCACTGATCGCCATCGTCAGCCTTTTCGGCCTCGACTTCGGTGCGCTCATTGGTGGAGCAGCGCTTCTGTCGGAAGTGGTCTTTGGCCTTCAGGGCGTCGGCAAACTGACGTACGACTCACTGCAGAACTTTGACCTTCCCGTCATCTTGGGTTGCGTTATGTACGCCGCATTCTTCGTTGTGCTCGCCAACTTCCTCGTAGACCTCGTCTACGCTCTTCTAGACCCGAGGGTGCGTCATGTCTGAGCCACTACTCGACGTGCGCGATCTTCGCGTCTCCTTTCGTACCCGCAATGGCAAGGTGGCGGCGGTCGACGGGATTTCATTCCAGGTCGGAGTTGGCGAAGTCGTTGGCCTCGTTGGAGAATCCGGTTCGGGTAAGAGCGTTTCAATGCTGTCCGTGCTACGCCTGATCGATAACCCCAACTGCGTCGTGGAGGGCGAGGTGCTCTTCAAGGGCCGCGACCTACTCACGATGAGCGATGCAGAAATGCGCAAGATCCGCGGGGACGAAATCGCGATGATCTTCCAAGACCCGATGACGGCTCTCACTCCCGTCTACACCGCCGGTTGGCATATCAGCGAGCAGATCCGCGCCCACGAAAAAGTGTCCAAGCAGGCCGCAATGGATCGTGCCGTACAGCTTCTCGATTCAGTCGGGATCCCCAACGCCAAGGAACGCGTCAACTCGTATCCTCATGAGTTCTCCGGAGGTATGCGTCAGCGCGTCGTGATCGCGATGGCGTTGTCGTGCAATCCGTCGCTACTCATTGCCGATGAGCCAACCACGGCACTCGACGTAACCATTCAGGCCCAGATCCTCGAACTGTTGCAGAACCTCCAGAGTGATTTCGGCTCGTCCATCGTGATCATTACCCACGACATGGGAGTTGTCTCGCAGGTTTCTGATCGCGTCATGGTGATGTACGGCGGCCGCCTAGTGGAGTCGGGGCCACGTCGTGACGTCATGCGCGATCCGCTGCACCCGTACACATGGGGCTTGATGGGATCGATTCCACCTACCGACGGAACGCGCACGCCGCGATTGGCGGCAATCCCCGGGGCGCCTATCTCCCCAAGCGATCCCGATCGCGATCGATGCCTATTTTCCCCGCGCTGCCGCTTCGCATCAGATGCGTGCCGACCTACGCCGTTACTTGCAATGCACACACCCGGTCACATGGACGCGTGCATTCTGCCACTGGCCGAACGACCCGAACGCCGCCGCGAAGCATTGACCCCAGTGGAGGTGACCCTGTGACCAGCCCCACGCAGGACGCATTGATCGCAAACACAGGCCAGGCCCCAGTCTTGCTCGAAGCCCGCAACGTCGTGAAGCACTTTCCGATTCGCACACCAGAGGGTAAGCAGCAAGTTCAGGCTGTTGACGGCGTTTCACTCAAGGTGCGAGCTGGAGAGACACTCGGCCTCGTCGGCGAAAGTGGTTGCGGTAAGTCAACATTCGGTCGTTGTCTCGTTCGTCTAATCGATGTCACCAGCGGACAAGTGATCTACGACGGCGAGGACATCACCGCAATGTCCCGCAAGGCGTTACGCAAGCGCCGGATGGATTTCCAGATGGTGTTCCAGGATCCCTACGCCTCGCTGAATCCGCGTAGGCGCGCAGCAGCTACCGTCGAAGAGCCGATGCGCACGCACGAACTCGGAACAGACGCGGAAATCAAGCAGAAGGCGCTCGAACTTTTGCGCGTTGTCGGATTCGACGAATCATTCGCAAACCGCTACCCGCATGAGTTTTCCGGCGGTCAGCGTCAACGCCTTGGCATCGCGCGAGCACTCGCACTTCAGCCGCGGCTGTTGATTGCCGACGAACCCGTTTCCGCACTGGACGTGTCGATTCAAGCCCAGGTACTCAACTTGCTCGCAGATCTTCAGGACGACAACAAACTTACGTATGTCTTCATCGCCCACGATCTTGCCGTTGTTCACCACATCTCTGATCGCATCGGCGTGATGTACCTCGGCGAGCTAGTCGAACTCGGCGAATCCACCGCTCTCTATAACAATCCAAGGCACCCGTACACCGAGGCGCTGCTGTCGGCGATTCCGGTGATAGACACAGAGTCCGAGGTCCGCGAGCGAATCGTGTTGACCGGCGATCTACCCAGCCCGATCAACAAGCCGCCGGGCTGTGCATTCGCGGCGCGCTGCCGCTACGTGCAAGACATCTGCATCAAGGAAAAGCCCCTATTGCAGATGCAGTCGGACGGGCGCGAAGTGGCGTGCCACTTCCCCGTCGCTTGATCGCTCGAGCCAGTCGTAAGACCAGGCAAAAACAGACGCGAGATCTGATGCTTGCGCCCGGATTGCGCCTTCGTACATCTCGAGTTGCGCCTCGATGAAGTGACCGTCGGTGGCCTGCGCCCAATCCAGATGTGGATTACCGCCCTGCAAGACCGCGGCTACGTCGTGCCCAACCCGAACCGCGAGTGAGAGCGGATCGTGAATCTGATCAATTCGGTCATGATGGGACGATGCCGCCGCCACAAGTGGCTCAGGGAATCGCCAACGCCGAAAGGCTTCGCGGGTGACGTGCTGATGGGTGAGCCCATATGCAGAAAGCTCTAGCGCCGGGAGCGAATCGGGATGCTCGGCCAGGTCGCTTAGCAGTTCATACCCGCCTTCGGTGACCTTGTACAAAAGCGAGCGACCCAAGTCCGCGAGAAGACCAGCACTGAAAGCATCCGGACGCGGAACCCCCATCTGCCACGCAACACTTTCAGCGGCATATGCGTGCAGAAGTGAGAACTCACTCCACGACTCCGGGACGCGATCCCAGGCCATCGCCGACGCCATCGTTAGTGTGCGAATCGAGGTGAAACCAACGATCGTGATGGCCGATTGCAGCGACGTAACGGATCGGCTCATTCCGTATGAGGCCGAGTTCGCCAACCGCAGTACCCGCGCTGACAACCCTTGATCACGGATGAGCAGCCGCTCCAACCGCGCAGCCGAGCCGTCGGGCGATCCCAGCTCAACCAAGATTCGACCGAACTGCGATTGGTCGCTGCTGACCATGCCCGCTTCAATGAGGATCTCCTCCAGAAAACGCGCAGCTTCCTCAGTCAGCACGGCATCAGATATCCCCGCAGCATGGACGTCGCTCATGACGCACTCACCAGACCCTCCCGTCGTGTACTTGCCTATCGGCGGGTACACCGGTGTACCTGAATGAATTCAGCCAATCAGTGGTTACGAGTCATGTTTGGCCAGGAAGGCCGAAACTACCTCGCGGAATCGCTCTGGTTCCTCGACATGCGGCATGTGGCTGGACTCTTCGAACAGCACCCACTCCGAGCCGGCAATCTCTTTCTGGATCGTGCTGACGATCAGCGGCGTAGCCTCGTCGTACTTGCCAGACACCAGCAGAGTTGGTGCGATGATCTTGTGGAGCTGATCGGTGATGTCCCAGTTCTTCAACGAGCCGATGCAGTGGAATTCTGACGGACCATTCATCGTGTGATAGACGGTCGGATCTTCAGCCAGCTTGGTAAATGAGTCAGTCACGCACTGAGGCAACGGAACTCGGCACACATGGTTCGCGTAAAAGACATCCATTGCCGCCTGATACTCCGCAGAATCTGTGGTGCCGGCCTCTTCGTGTTCACGCAACGTCTCGTCTACGCCCGGTGGCAGGGCCGCCCGCAGCTTGTTGGCTTCGGACACCCACAAAATCATGCTTGATGGAGAGTCGCAGATTCCCAGCGAAACCAAACCAGCCGGTTGATCCAACGCGTATTCCATCGCCAACATGCCACCCCATGACTGGCCGACGAGGCTGTACCTTTCAGCAATGCCGAGGTGACTGAGCAGCGCGGTCAGTTCGTCCTTAAACAACTGGGTGGTCCAGAATTCAACGGGTGCGTCTTGCATGTGCGTCGAATTACCGCAGCCGAGCTGGTCGTAGAGCACACAGGCACGACCCGACTCATTGAGCAATTCTGCAATTGGGATCGTGTAGTCATGGCACACGCCGGGGCCGCCGTGCAGGACCACAACGGGAACCTGATCAGACGACGGATCAAGATCACCGACGATTCGGTACCACGTCTCCCCGTGCTCCCATGTCATACGTCCTTCACCGGTCAGTGCCATTACGTCTCCTATCACAGGGCCGTTCACGGGGTGCTTGTTCTGACGTCAGCATAATGTTTACAGACGTGTTTCAGACCCGCACCGGAACTCCGTTGAAGAAATAATTTCAAATACGTATGACCTTCCTCGAGACCCTCCCCAAACGGTGCCAAAACGAGTAATCTGCGCACCAGCGTCGGCTCATTCGGGTCGACGGCAGTTCCTCCGATCCCAGGGAGACACGAGATGACCCACATCTCCGCCACGGTCGACGGAACTCACCGCCAGGGCGAGGTGGAGCCGCGGCTCCTGCTCGTTCACTGGTTGCGTGAGAACCTAGGCCTCGTCGGAACACCCATCGGGTGTGACACGTCCAACTGCGGCGCCTGCACCGTTCTCGTTAACGGTAAAAGCGTCAAATCCTGCAACGTCCTCGCCGTCCAGATCGATGGCGCTGAGGTGACGACCATTCAGGGTCTTGCGTCCGAAGATGAATGGCACCCAGTTCAGAAGGCGTTCAAGGAGTGCCACGGCCTTCAGTGCGGTTTCTGCACGCCGGGCATGATCATGGCCTCCGTCGACCTGCTTACGGAGAACCCAAACCCCACGGAAGAAGAAATCCGTGACGGACTGCACGGCAACCTGTGCCGCTGCACCGGCTACCACAACATTGTGAAGGCTGTTAGCCATGCTGCAGCAGAAATGAGTGGTTCCTAATGACTGACACCCTGAACGAGACCATGGGCGCAATCGGTCGTCCGCTGCGCCGCAAGGAAGATGCTCGCCTCGTTACCGGTAACACAAACTGGACCGACAACATCCAGCTCCCCGGCACACTGCACATGGCATTCCTGCGTAGCTCGATCGCACACGCCAAGATCACCCACATCGATACCAGCGCTGCCAAGGCAGCCGAGGGTGTCGTCCACGTCTACACCGGTGCGGATTTCCCCGGCCAGCCAGGCTCAACCTGCGTGTGGCCCGTCACCGATGACATCGTGCTGAGCCACTACCCAGTGATCTGTGAGGACGAGGTCAAGTACGTAGGTGACGTCGTCGCCGTCGTCATCGCGACCGAGAAGTATCTCGCCACCGACGCACTCGATCTGATTGACGTCGATTACGAAGTTCTTCCGGCGGTTGTCGACATGGAAGCCGCACTTGCTGAGGGCTCACCGCTGGTCCACTCAGACAAGGGCACCAACCACTGCTACACCGCCCCCGTTCCGTTCGGTGGCAACTACGCAGAGGTCAAGGCCAAGGCTGATGTCGTCGTGACCCGTCGCTTCATTAATCAGCGCCTCATCCCAACGACCATGGAGCCGCGCGCAGTTGTCGCAGCCCCCATGGGCATGACGGACGAAATCACGCTCTGGACGGCCACACAGGTGCCGCACGTTCTGCGCGTCCTTCTGGCACTACTCACCGGTATCCCGGAGAACAACCTGCGCGTCGTTGCACCAGACGTAGGTGGCGGTTTTGGTGGCAAGTTGCAGATCTACCGTGAGGAAGTTCTCGCGGTGCTGCTGGCTAAGAAGTTGGGTCGTCCGATCAAGTGGACCGAGACCCGCAGCGAAAGCATCCTCACGATGCACCATGGCCGCGACCAAATCCAAGACATCGAAATCGCCGCGACAAGCGACGGTCAGATCTTGGGCATGCAGGTTCACTTACTCGCCGACATGGGCGCGTACCTTCAGATCATCACCCCAGGCACGCCACTGCTGGGAATGTTCATGTACTCGGGCATCTACAAGATGGAAGCACTCGACTTCAAGTGCACCGGTGTTTACACGAACAAGACCCCAACCGATGCCTACCGCGGTGCAGGACGTCCGGAAGCAACGTTCGCTGTCGAGCGCATCGTCGACGAACTTGCCGCCGAACTCGGCATGGATCCGATGGAACTTCGTAAGAAGAACTGGATTAAGCATGAGGAGTTTCCCTACACCACCGTCGAGGGTCTGACCTACGACACCGGTAACTACGAGGCCGCCACCGCGCGCGCACTTGAGCTCTTCGGAATGGAAGAACTTCGTGCCGAGCAGGCAGTTCGTCGTGCCTCGGGTGATCCTGTGCAGCTTGGTATCGGTATCTCGACCTTCACCGAAATGTGTGGCCTTGCACCATCGCGCACACTTGGCGCACTCAAGTACGTCGCTGGCGGTTGGGAGCACTGCACGATCCGCGCCCTGCCGACCGGCAAAATTGAGCTCGTGACGGGTACCTCACCTCACGGTCAGGGACACGCAACAGCATGGAGCCAGATCGCCAGCGACATCATCGGTGTTCCCGTTGAGGACATCGAAGTTATCTACGGTGACACTGGACGCTCGCCTTATGGCATGGACACCTACGGTTCACGTTCACTAGCCGTTGGTGGCCAGGCAATCAAGGCCGCCGGCGAACGTCTCGTCGAGAAGGCACGCATCATTGCTGCGCACCAGCTTGAGGTAAGCCCAGACGACATCGAGTTCAACGCCGGTACCTACTCAGTCAAGGGTGACCCGGAGAAGGCCACGACGATCCAGGCGATCGCTTTCGAGGCATTCACCGCGCACAACCTGCCAGATGGCGTTGAGCCAACTCTGTCGGGTGAAGCAACCGTCGACCCGATGGACTTCTCCTACCCGCATGGCACGCACCTCGCGGCCATGGAGGTAGACACCGAAACGGGCAAGGTCAAACTCCGCAAGTACGTAGCTGTTGACGACTGTGGTGTGCAGATCAACCCGATGATCGTCGAGGGCCAGGTCCACGGTGGCCTTGCTCAAGGCATCGGACAAGCGATGTACGAGGGCGCCGAGTACGACTCAAATGGCAACCTTCTCACCGCTTCGATGGGTGATTACCTGATCCCGAGTTCGGCGGATCTCCCGTCGTTCATCACCGATCGCACCGTCACCCCATCATCGACTCACCCGCTGGGCACCAAGGGCATCGGCGAGGCTGGCGCAATCGCGTCAACCCCGGCCATCGTCAATGGTGTTGTGGACGCGATTCGTCACCTCGGTGTCAATGACGTCCTCATGCCGACGAGCCCACAGAACGTCTACCGTGCCCTCCAGGCCGCTAACAAGGGTGGTGCCGCATGATTCCCTCCGCCTTTGATTACGTGAAGGCCACAACGGTTGACGAGGCAGTTGCAGCGCTTGTTGCCGCTGGCGAGGATGCCAAGATTCTCGGTGGTGGGCAGTCACTGCTTCCGGTCCTGCGCCTTCGCCTCAACGCTCCGTCCACGATCGTCGACATCAGCAACGTCGCCGAAATCCGCACCATCACTGACGAGGGTTCATCACTTCTCATCGGTGCCGGTGTTACGACGGACGAGGTTGCCAACAACGCACTTGTTAAGGCCCACGCACCGTTGCTGTCGATGACGGCAGAAACGGTTGCCGATCGCGCGATCCGTCACCGCGGAACGTTCGGCGGCTCATGTGCCCACGCTGATCCGGCTGGCGATCTGCCAACCGCAGCAGCAGCACTTGACTGTGAGTTCGTCATTGCTGGCCCGGGTGGACGTCGTACGGTTTCAGCCGCCGACTTCTTCGTCGACTTCTTCACCACGGCTGTGGGCCCAGACGAGGTTCTTGTCGCCGTTCGCGTCCCGAAGACCGACGGCTGGGGTGCGCACTACGAGAAGTTCAACCGCACCGCACAGGCCTGGGCCATCGTCGGAGTTGCCGCGCTCGTCAAGGTTGATGGTGGAGTTATCACTGATGCCCGTGTAGCGCTGACGAACATGGGCCCCAAGCCCATTCGTGCCACCTCCGTCGAAGCGGCCTTGAAGGGTCAGCCGGCAACGGCTGATGCGATCAAGGCAGCTGCAGCCTCGGCTGCTGACGGCACCAAGCCGACGAGTGACGTTCATGCTGATGCGGAGTTCCGCTCCCACTTGGCACGAGTCCTCACGGGTCGCGCAGTTGCTACCGCCGCAGGTGTGTAAGCACTAGAACAACCGAAGGGTCCCGTCGCATCGTTGCGGCGGGACCCTTCGCTATTACTAACCTGCGTAGACCTCCAGTTCGGTGGCCTTCGTCGAGAGCCACACGGAGGTATCTCGTACGAGTCCAAGTTCAACCACAGCGCTACGGGTGACGTCCACGACGACAGAAGGAGATGCCGATACCGACACCCGAACGCGATCACCCACTGGCTGGATGTTGTCGACGACTCCCTGCCAGACGTTACGTGCACTGCCCTCGGGTCGGTGCGCATGAAGTGAGATAGCGGCTGGACGAATGGCCACCAGCACGGGACCGACTGTCGAAGCGTCCGGGGCCTGCAACTCACCACCATCGTCGAGTTGGACGATCCCTGCCAGCGCCTTACCTCGTAAGAGGTTCAGCCCCATGACGGAGGCCACATACGGAGTCGAGGGTCGCTGAGCAACCTCGTGGGTGGTTCCTTCCTGAGTCACGCGGCCGCCCTCGAGCACCACCACACGGTCGGCTAGAACGAGCGCGTCGAGCGGATCATGGGTGACCAGAACGGTTGGCCCGGCGAACTGCCGTAGATGACCGGACAGGTGAGTGCGAACATCTTGCCGAGTGGCAATGTCTAAGGCCGACAACGGCTCGTCGAGAAGTAGCGCACGAGGTTTCGTGGCCAATGCCCGAGCGAGTGCAACGCGCTGCGCTTGGCCGCCGGACAGCTCCCCTGGTTTACGAGCACGCAGAGCGGCGAGTTCGAGCCGGTCAATCCATTCCTGACTCGCAACCTGAGCCGCTTGCTTACCAAACCCAGCACTGCGCAGCCCAAAGGCCACATTGTCCTCAACGGTGAGATGAGGGAAGAGGCGATACTCCTGAAACACCACACCGATACGTCGCTTGGCGGGCTCGATCAGGACATCAGCATCTGGATCGTCGACCACCACATCATCGAGGCGAATGGAGCCCCGATCAATGGGAGTGAGACCTACCAGGCCGCGCAGCAAAGTCGATTTTCCGGCACCGTTCGGGCCCAACACTGCAACGACTTCCCCGGGTGCAACCGTCAGGGACATGTCGAGAGTGAACTCGCCACGATCGATCCCTATCGTGGCGTGAATCCCCTGCGTCGAATCGTCGGTCATGACGCCGACCCCGTTCGAAGCCACCGATCGCGTAGCCCAACGAGAACGGCGATCGACACCAGCAGCAAGATCAGGCTTAGTGCAACAGCCTGATCGAGATCACCCTCGAGGCCAACGTAAACCGCAAGTGGGAGTGTTTGCGTCACGCCCGGGAGATTTCCGGCGAAGGTTATGGTTGCGCCGAACTCACCAAGTGCGCGGGCAAACGTCAACACTGCACCTGCGATCAGTGACGGCCCGATCAGCGGAAGAGTTACGCGACGAAAGATCGTCCACCGGCCGGCACCCAGAGTGGCTGCAGCGTCCTCGAGTTTGGAATCGAGCCCACGCAATGCACCCTCGACAGTGATGATGAGGAACGGCATCGCGACGAAGGTCTCGGCCACGACAACACCCGGTGTTGTAAACGGCAGGGTGATGCCGCAGCACGAGTCGAGATACTGCCCGACTAAGCCACGTCGCCCGAACGCGAGCAGCAATGCAATACCGCCGACTACGGGTGGCAAAACCAACGGCACCGTCACAAGTGCACGGGCCAACCTTCGTCCGACGAACTCGGACCGAGCTAGTAACCACGCCAGCGGAACGCCAACAAGAAAGGCAATAATCGTTGCTGCAATTGACGTTTCAAGGGATAGTCGAAGTGCATCGAGGCTCGTCTTTGACGTGAGAATGTCTAATAGATGTCCCCATGGCGTGCGGACGAGCAGCCCGATAACGGGCAGCGTCAAGAAGGCAAGTGCCAGTACAGCCGGAAGCGCCACCGGCCACGGAGGGCTGGTGGCGCTTCGGCTTCGCCGGGTCACGGTGCGGCAAATCCTGCGTTACCGAGGATCGTCTGGCTCGCTCGCGAGAGGACAAAATCGACGAAGGCCTGCGCCGTTGCTGAGTTTTGGCTCTTGGTGATCGGAGCGATCGGGTAACGGGTTTCGACATTCTGGGCGGCCGGAATCTCAACGCCCTTCACCTTGTCGGCGGCTGCCTTAACGTCGGTGACGTACACGATGCCTGCATCAACCTCACCGAGTTCGACCTTCGACAGCACGGCCTTCACATCAACCTCCTCGGTCGATGGAGTAACCGTGACTTTGTTCTGATCGAACAGGGTTTGTGCCGCAACACCACAGGGCACATCCTTTTGGCAGACAGCTACCTTGATACCCGGCTTGCCTAGATCAGCGAGAGAGGTGATGCTCGCGCCACTGGATGCTGGGGTCGCGATTTCCATTGTGTTCGTTGCGAAAACCTCGGTGTTAGTTGCATCACCGGCCGCAACGACGGTCTCCATGGTCTTCTTGCTGGCCGACGCGAAAACATCAGCGGGGGCACCCTGGGTGATTTGCGTCGCGAGCCCACTTGACGGACCAAAGTTGAAGGTAACCGTCGTACCCGGGTAGGCCTGCTGGAATGCCGCACCAATATCGGTGAACGCACCCTTCAGCGATGACGCAGCGAACACGGTAATCGATCCACTGATGGCTGCTGCTGAAGAGGTCGAAGTAGAGGGACTCGGTGAATTACTCGATGACCCACCACCTGAACTCGAGGAACAGGCAGCCAGTGAGACAGCAGCGATAACAGCAAGAACAGCAGCCGAGCGACGCATAGGGATTCCTCTCAAGGGATGATTAACGATGTTCTGGGATTTCGATACCGACGTTGGTGGACTTAACGGTGGCAACCGCCAACACTCCCGGTTCCAAACCCAGTTCGTCGGCGGCTTCACGACTCATGAGGGAAACCATGCGATGCGGGCCCACCTGAATTTCGACCTGGGCCATGACGGTGTCGCGCACAACCCGCGTGACGATGCCAGTGAGGCGGTTACGCGCTGAGGCACTCACAACCGGACTCACGAGCGATGGCTCATCGGCACCCCGATCGGCCATCAGGCGTGCCAACTCGGCACCCTCTATGACGATGCGGCCCGCCTCGTCCGTCGCGGTAGCCAACCGCCCAGAATCAGCCCATCTGCGCACCGTGTCGTCACTGACCTGCAGCAACGCCGCAGCTTCAGCTATCCGGAACTGGGTCATGTGAGGAATCTATCCGCACTTACGGTTACCTGCAACCTGTAGTTCCGTAAATACACCTATATATATGGTGTAAACACTCATATGCGGTTAACGATTACACCTCTGGCCGCACGTCCATGTCCTGCCCATCGGCCACACCATCGAGCGGTACCAACCGCACGTCACGATCAGCCAGATAGGCACGCGCCCCCTGATCACCCACCGCCGACGCGTGCACCCCAGCCCAGTGGTGACGCCCGATCACAACCGGATTCGCGCGCCTACCCTCGAACTGCGCCGCCACGAGCGAATCCACCTCCGCACCGTCGATCAACAGCGACATCGCCTCACCCGTCATCCCCGGCAGATCGACCAGAGTGACGAGCACCGCATCAACCTCGGCCCTGTTGGCAAGCGATGCCAGGCCGGCGCGCAATGAGGACCCCATCCCGGTAGCCCAGTCGTCGTTGATGACGATCTCGGCGTTCGGAACCTCGCCAACCCATGCGCCGAGCACGACGAGAATCGGATCGCAGCCGCCCTCGTGGACCACCCGCACAGCACGATCGACGAGGCGTTCACCCTCGACCACATAGGGCGCCTTGGGCCCGCCAAACCGCGAGCCCTCCCCCGCAGCCAGAACCAGCGCAGCAATCACAGTGGCAAAGAATTCATTATGTGAAGGATAGGCCGGGACTTAGCGCGGTGCACCGGCATGAATCGGGCCGTCGGACTTCGTCAGCGCCTTGCCACTGCCACCCCAGCG
>CAIKEU010000034.1 GCA_903826575.1 uncultured bacterium | reverse complement strand
GTGGTGATGTGGCCCACACCTAACGGCCTGACGTTAGACCTATAGGGCCCCTGCCGCTACTTGAAAATCGATCTAGTTGAGTGAGGGATCTATCACCTTGCCAACCGTGGAATAGGCTGGTCTCATGACCCATGCTCAACCCGTCGAGGTGCACCTGTTCGCGGCTGCGCGCGCCGCTGCCGGAGTTGAGCGGATGCAATGCCCGCCTGGCCCCCTAGGCAACGTGCTCAATCACCTTGCCGGGCATGCACCAGCACTGGCCGAGGTCTTGCCGCGCTGCTCGTACCTGATTGACGGGATCGCGGCTCGCAACAGTGATTCTGAAATTCCGGTACCACCAGGTGGACGGCTGGATGTGCTCCCACCATTTGCGGGTGGCTGAGGCTCGGTAGAGGGTCTAGCTAGCCGCCGATTGCGCTCATCGGGCGGATTGGCTGGATGAACAGCGGATCGTTGATCCCGTGACCTGGAAGCTTGTCGCTGATTACCTTGCGAAGCCGACGCTCGACCTCAGTACGAATCTGATCCGGGCTGAGTGATTCGTCGCGAAGGACAGTCATCATGTCCATCTCGTCACGCGCGAACAGGCAGTTCCGCACTTGGCCGTCAGCGGTTAAGCGCAAACGATCACAGGCTGCGCAGAATGGCTTGCTCACACTCGCGATGATGCCCACGGTCTCAGGGCCGCCGTTCACATAGAACTCCTCGGCCGGTGCTGATCCTCGGCCGGGCTTTTCAGTGAGCGTGAACTCTTCAGACAGCATTGCGTGAATCTGATCCGCGGTGATCATGGACGAGCGATCCCATGTGCCCCCTGCGTCGAGTGGCATCTGCTCGATGAACCGCAGGCGCCAGCCCTCGGACAATGCTCGCTTGAGCAGTGGCACGGCCTCGTCGTCGTTAACACCGCGCATCAGAACGCTGTTGACCTTGACGGGGGATAGGCCAGCCACCTGAGCCGCCTTCATGCCGGCGATCACGTCGTCGAACCTGTCGCGCTTGGTGAGCTCGAGGAATCGTTGACGATCAAGGGTGTCGAGGCTGACGTTCACTCGGGTAAGGCCGGCATCGCGAAGTGGTGCGGCTAGTTGACTGAGGCGAAGCCCATTTGTGGTGACACTGACCTCGGGTGGCTTTGGCAAGGAGGTGATCAGGCGGACGACCTCGACAGCGTCGCCGCGGAGCAATGGTTCGCCACCGGTCAGCCTGATGCCGGTGATTCCGAGGTCAACCGCAACCCCAACCACCAGCATCATTTCGTCGGTCGTCAGCAGGCTTGGGCCTGGTAGCCAGTCAGCGAAGTCCGCAGGCATGCAGTATGTGCAGCGCAGGTTGCACCTATCGGTGAGCGAGACGCGCAGATCGCGATGAACACGGCCGTAGGAATCGACGAGCGGTTCGGTGCTTACCGCTGTAGCCGTCATGCGCAATTCACCCACTCATCTGTGCCGTCGGTAAAAACCTGATGTTTCCATACCGGAAGGCGTTCTTTGATCGTGTCGACGAGGTCGGCACATGCGGCGAAAGCTTCCTTACGGTGTGCGCTAGAGACTGCCACTACCAGTGCAGATTCGCCAATGCTGATCGGGCCAACTCGGTGGATCACCGCGATGGCAACCACGTCATGGCGCGCTGCCACCTCGTTCGCTACCTCGGTGGTGATGGCTGTAGCTGTTGGGTGCGCTTCATACGTGAGCGTCGCGACGGTACGTCCATGGTCATGATCGCGAACATCACCACTGAAGCTCACGACTGCGCCGGCGCTTGGATCTGCCACTAGGGTCTCCACATCGCCCACGACGATGGGGTCAGTTACGACATCAGCGCGCCGAATCACGGTCATGCGAGTCATTATTGACGTAGCACCGTAGAACTGCGCAATGGAGGCCAGAGATTTATGCGTGAAGTACTGCCCGCACTCATAGCGGCATACGAACGTGGCGACAGAGTCGCCATGGGTACGGTCGTGCGCACGTGGCGCTCAGCGCCGCGTCCAGCGGGTGCTTCGATGCTCGTCATTGATGGCGGCGAGGCTGTTGGCTCTGTGAGTGGTGGATGCGTCGAGGGTGCGCTCTACGAGGTTGGCAACGACATCATCGCTGATGGCGGCTACCGCTACGAGACCTATGGCGTCAGCGATGGTGATGCCTACGCGGTTGGGCTCACCTGTGGTGGCATTCTCGAGGTTTTCATTGAGCCGGTTAATGCCGAGACCTGGCCGGAACTTCCCGGGATCGCGTTGAGTATCGATGCTGGCGAACCGGTGGCAGTGGCGACGATTGTGAAAGGCCCCCATGGGGTTGGTCGTCACCTCGTTGTCCGCGAGAGCGGGGTTGAAGGCGACCTTGGTACGTCACGACTGAACGACACCATTGGCGCAGATGTACTGGGCCTGTTGGAGTCTGGGACGACTGGCTTCTTGCACTACGGCGAAGAAGGCGAGCGTCTCGGTACTGATCTTGAGGTGTTCGTGGCCTCGTATTCACCGGCTCCGCGCATGGTTATTTTCGGTGCGATCGATTTTTCTGCAGCTCTGGCCAAGGCTGGCAAACTGCTTGGCTTCCATGTCACAGTCGTTGATGCGCGCGAGATTTTTGCCACTCGTAAGCGGATGCCTGATGCCGACGAGGTTGTCGTTGACTGGCCGCATCGCTGGCTGGATTCGCAGACGATCGATGCGCGCACGGTCATCTGTGTTTTGACTCATGATCCAAAGTTCGACGTCCCTGCATTGAAGTCAGCGGTCACGACGAAGGCTGCTTACATCGGCGCGATGGGCTCACGTCGCACCCACGAAGACCGAGTGATTCGTCTCAAGGAAGCCGGGCTTACCGACGAGGAGATTGGCCGCATCCACTCACCGATTGGTTTGGATCTCGGCGCCCGTACTCCCGAAGAGACGGCAATCTCGATTGCTGCTGAAATCGTTCAAGCCCGCTGGGGTGGCAGTGGCAAGGCGCTGACGAAGTCCGACGGCCCGATTCATGCCGGTGCACCGCGCTAAGTCCCGGCCTATCCTTCACATAATGAATTCTTTGCCACTGTGATTGCTGCGCTGGTTCTGGCTGCGGGGGAG
>CAIKEU010000033.1 GCA_903826575.1 uncultured bacterium | reverse complement strand
TCTTCGCTGACGATTCTCGCCCGACACTCGATCGGAACCCCCAAGGGAACTGGTCCTCGGTAGGTCACCGTGAGGCGCCCGGTGAAAGCCAGCTTCTTGATGATGCCGAGGGCCCCACCCATCGTCTCGTCGATGATGGCAGCCACCACCCCGCCGTGGCAACGTCCCGGGGCACCTTCGAACGCATCGCCGAGGACGACCCGAGCAACCGACTCATCGCCTTCGATGGACATCACGGCGTTGATGCCGATGGGGTTCGCTCGCCCGGAGATGAACGAGTCGGCGAAGAGCGAGCCTTCGACCTGGCCGAGTTCGGCGAGCTCTCCTTCAGCTCGACGCTGGAGCCGCTCCAGGCGGGCCTGCATGATGGCCTCACGGCGACGATCGACGGCGGTGAACTTGGCCGTCATGTCCTCGAGGAGGTCGGCGAGCTCCACCATCAGGTCGTCGTCGACCTGGTGGGCGACGAAGGCGTGGCCGAGCGCCCGCATGGCAGCGGCAGCGCGGAGTCGAGCCGGCGAGGTCAGCGGAATCGTGGCATCCATCTCAATCGAACTCACGGCGCTCCCTCTCTGGTCGACGGTCAGCACTCGTCGCCGAATGCCGAGCGTAGTGGGGCGGTCGTAGACCTCGGAGACCTGCCGAGGAGCGGGGACTCGTGCCCACCAGCACCTTGATGAGACTGTGCAGCCGTCGGATCGACGACGACCGGTTCTGGGTTGACATTCTCCGCCAACTCCATTTGGGCTGGGACGGGTGGGGGCACCGTGCGTCGATCGTGGTGGTGCCAACCGCCGTCACGGCGCCGGCTACGCGCAGTTGTGTTGTGACCACGGTGTCGTTCGAGCAGGTGCTCTCCTGGTCAGCAGAACCGAAGCCAACACTGACGACGATGCCACCGGGGGCAGCACGCGACATGCTGCTTGGGCCGATCGCCTCGTCGACCGTGGTCGCCCCTTGGCCCACGTTCACGGTATCGGTACCGGAACATTGAGGCCGGTCAGTTCCCGGAGAGATTCGCGACCAAATCAGCGCCGTAGACCTCGTCGGTGGTGGAGACGAACACAATGGATCGAGTGCGCGAGAAATAGGACCGAGGAAACGCGAAGACCGCGTAACTAGCGTTGGATCCGCCACGAGCCGAGTCCAAGTGTGCATTGGTTTGTGACGAGAAGATCCACGAATTGTTGTCGACGATGACAGGGTCGATAGAGGGGATGAATCGCGAGGAGTCAGCGGAACCGATGTTCAACATTGCAAGCTGGCCGTAAAGATCGGTCTGGACATGCCGAGTACCATGATGTGCTGCCACCCATCCCGCAGCTTGGAAATCACCCGACGAGACTCCACGCTGCAGTTGCTCACCGGCGATGGCCACTGGAGCCGGCAGTCCCGAATTGACAACGAAGTAATTTGTGAGCTGCAAACTTGCGGCAACGGCGAAGGCTACCGACAAGAGCGTCGCTACCTTCACTGGGAAGTGAAACTTGGCCCCGATTACTTGGGCAAAACCACGCAAGTTGGGCATCGCCAGTCCGAGGACTACCAAGAACAATAAGTACATCTGTAAGGCGACTCTGTTTGGTCCGAATTGAACGGCGAGCGTTTGCGAAATCCGGGAAAACACCGAGGCGAGTACCGCGAAAACTGCCAGTCCGAAGAACTCGACGTCACCCTTGGTTCGCACGGCACGCAGGCCGAGGATCACCACGGCGGTCAAGAACACGGCCAGGGTACCCTGACTCAACAGAACACTGCCCAACTGCACGAGGGCACCGAGGGTCTTGTTGCCAGCGACGTGAGGAACTGCGGTGTCGCTCAAGGCGGTGTGGATCGCCCTTGGGTCTACGTGCATCCAGCGGAACGAGGTAGATCGGAGCAGCAGGTCGTTAGCGCGAATCTGACTTGCGGGGACAGCCTGCCCAAGTGCCGCCCCCTTGAGCCACCGTGACACGAAGCTTCCGGATCCGGGAAGGAAGTGAAATCCTGTGTCGGAGATGGACTGCTGGAGCTGACGGAGGTTCGTCCCCGTCTTGGCAATGAAGGTCTCCCAGAGCAGGGTGAACCCCGCGATACTCGCCGTCACCGTGCCGGTGAGGAACCGCTGCTGTCGTGGTGCGCGCAGCGCAAAATTGGCGAGCGCTGCGAAGATCAGTGCTCCGACGCCGAGGAGGGCTGTCGAGTAGTGGGTGACCGCCATGGCAGCCGATGCAGCAACGAGCAGTGAAGTGTCGCGAGAACAGCGCTGTCGCGCGTCAACCAAAGCGAACAAGATCACTGCGAAGAACCACAGAGCCCAGCACTGTCGCGTGATACTCGGCAGTTCACGGAGGAAGGTGGCCGAGCCGAGCACCACCACGCTCAACGCTACCGTGGTGATGTGCTCGCCCATCAAGCGACGCAACGCGAACCACATCACAACCACCGTCATGGCTAAGGCGAAGGCCGGTACGATCATCAAGAACGTGTGGAGGTTGAGGCCGCTCAGTACCCGTGCCTGCTCGGGAAGCGTGGTGATCGAGAGCATTCCAGCGTACGAATCGGTATTTCCTGGGAGCGGGAATTGGGCCGATGCCGCCGTGGCCGACGCCACAGCGAATTCATGATTGATATCCCAGCCGAGGAACCATCCGCCGCGACTCACCGAATCAAATGCCGCAGTCACACTTGCGACGCCGAGTATCAGTGCGGGATGTGGGCCTCGACGCCACCCCGTCGCGATGCATGCCACCACTGCCAAGATCACCACAGAGCAATTCGAGATCCACGCGATGGCGGTCTGGTGATAGAGGTTAATCCGAACGATGCCAATGAGGCCGATGATCGGAACAATTGAGAGGAAGAGTGCCCAGACGACCTGACGACGTTCCGTATTCCCGAAGAGCCAGCGCACAGAGTCGCGATGGCCACTCGAATCACTCCACGAACACGCGCCGAGCACGAGTGTCCACACGATGATCGAAGGAAGGCGCTCCAACGGACGGTGGAAACCGATGATCGGCGGGATACTGCCGAGCAGGAAGGTAACCGCGAAGAAACACAAGGCGCCAAAGGTCGTGACCTCGATGAGCCGCTTCGAGCGACCAGGATCCAGTCGACGGCGCCGAGCTGCGATCGCGCAACCTGGGACTCCAATCACGGTGAACAGGATGAGGCCCTGTCCGATCGGCGAGGCAGGTAGCACCATGGCGACGACGGCAGCGACGGAGAGCATCATCCCAACAGGAACGGTTTTCCAAGTCGCTCGAAGGGACCTCATCGTCCCGAGAGCCTGACTTGGATTGGGGCGGTCAAATCGCCGATGTGGATCGTGAACCACGCTTGGGGCGAGCCATGGATCGTCGGAACAGAGAAGTCCACCGTCTGATCTGAGCGCACGTAGACGCTACCAGTGACGGCATCGTGTCCGGGGCTAGCCGCCCACCAGTGGGCGTGATGGGTCCACGTCGATCGGTAGGCGACCTGAACTTGATCTCCAAAGGTGACGATGTGATCGGCGTTAGCAGCGTGAAGGAGCCATGCCTCCTCGCTGTGCGGGACGACATTGGCATCGACGCCAGCGCGGGCCCAGCCAAACAGGGTCGCTGAGAGAATTGACACGGCAAGAGTCACTAATACAACGGCAACCAGAACGGCTAAGCGACTTCGATTGGTGGGCTCAGTCGCCTTGAGTTCTGACGCCATCAACACCCTTCCCTCACATCGTCCAGCGCTTAGCGTAGTTCACGACCATTTGCAGTGAACCTGGCAGCCAATCTCGTTGACGTCCCCTGCAGTGGTGGCATCTGGAGGGTCCACGAAGTAGTCGGGCCACCGGAGCATTCTCAACGTGTCCCTAGTAAGACGCGAAAGAAAGAAGCTCCGATGACCCACCTTGATTTTGACCTGTCCACGCTGTCGGTGACGTTCGCTGAGCGAATCGCAGAGAGCCCCGATGGTGATCTCGTGCGGGAGATGGTCACGTTCCTCCATCAGGCCCCCATTGACGTCGAAGCCTCCGATGCCATTGGTGCAGAGCGCCACGAGCGGGTCCTCACGAGGACGACGAGACGCAACGGATCTCGCCAGCGTCGTCTGTCAACCAAGGCCGGGGATATTGATCTCAAGAGGGTCTGCCCCGGTTTGGTTGACTCCTGACCTTGCAGGAAGTGTCCTGCAGGAGAGGGAAGAGGAAGATGCGGAAAGCAATCTCCGAGGAGTTCCGAGCTGACGTCGTTGCGTTGGCGAGGAAGGGTGAGACCACCAAGTGGCAAATCGCGAAGGATTTTGGGATCTCCGAGAGTTGCCTCCATCGATGGCAGCGTCAAGCAGCCATCGATGAGGGGACCAGCGAAGGACTGTCGAGAAGTGAGCGTGACGAGTTGCGTGAAACCCGCAAGCGGGTTCTCCTCCTTGAGCCAGAGAACTCCATCTTGCGACGTGCAGCCGCCTCTTTCAGTCGAGATGTCGGGACTGGTTCAGTGGCAGACCCAAGCGTTGAGTTTGCTCCTGCCCAAGTGACGCCACTCGGCGGGACGCTATCGCGTGTCTCGACAACCCTCCATAAATATCCGAGCGCGGCACAAATATCTGAGAACGCCCCTATAGTTGAAACAGACTGAAAGTAGAGGAATTAATGATCAGGTCAATCATTCTCGGAATCTCGATCGCCGTGTCCGCCTCGATGGTGACGCTTATCGCCCCCGTGGCGGGAGCCTCTCACGTTGTCACTGCACGTGCTGTAGCGGTCCATCAGAAGGGCGTTAACACCTTTGTTCCTGACTCCTGCAGCTCGGATGCGACATGGGCCCGCTGGGCTACCAACCAAGTAGCGAGCGTCAAGGCCCTCGGTGCGAACACGATCGCGTATGCGTTTCCGTTCTATACTTCGAGTCAAACTTCCAACAACTTTGATGCGGTCACCTGCGAAACACATCCAGGAAGCAGCAAGCAGACTCCCTCACCGGATCGAATGGCGGCCCTCGTTGATGTTGCCCATACGGCGGGATTGCGAGTGTTCCTGCGCCCGCTTCTAGATGAAACAAATTTGCAGTACTGCAAAGGTTGCTACCGCGGCACCATACATCCGTCCAACACAAGCTTGTGG
>CAIKEU010000032.1 GCA_903826575.1 uncultured bacterium | reverse complement strand
TAAGGCACTACCCCGCTGGTAAGGCTGTTGCGCTGGTAGTTCGACGCAGCGCTTCGTCAACGGCACTGGACGTGATCATGTCGATGTGCCACTGATCTCGATGTCGTAATGTCAGGATGACGATGTGCACCTGACACCCACTGAGCGGGATCGAATCCTGCTATTCACCGTTGCAGAGTTGGCGCGAGCACGACGCGCGCGCGGCCTGAAGCTCAACGTGCCGGAAGCGACGGCGCTCATCGCTGACACAGTTTGTGAGGCAGCGCGCGATGGACGGCGCCTCGAAGAAGCAGTGCTGATCGGGCAATCCGTTCTCGGGCCTGATGATGTACTACCAGGCGTTGCGGACATCATCATCGACGTCAAGGTTGAAGCAGTGTTCGACGATGGCAGCCGACTCATCGTCGTGCCTGATCCGATCGGCGGGGGGTCGCTCGGCGATCAAGCACCCGGGCTTATTACCGCAGCCGCTGCACAGACACGAACTGTGAAGGATGAAGCCGAGCGTGACGCGCAGCTCGACCTGATTGAGGTTGAGGTGACGAATACCGCGGCCGTGCCGATCACCGTCACCAGTCACTTCCACTTCCTTGAAGTTAATCCGCGCCTCGCCTTCGATCGAGCCGCTGCGTACGGACGGCATCTCGATATTGCGTCGGGGTCGACCCTCGGCTTCGCGCCCGGCACAACAACCACTGTGAGGTTGGTGCCGATCCGTGGTGAGCGGGTGGTCATCGGATTCGCTGGCCTTGTCGATGGCCCGCTCGACGCACCCGGGGCCAGGGAGCGCGCCTTAGAACTCCTGCACGCAACGGGATTCCTTGACACCGGCTTCGACGGAGTGACGCCCGATCCAGATGCAGCAGTGGCCAACATGCGCGCTTACCTACGTCAACACCCGGAGGTACAGGCATGAGCCTGAATCCAGCAGCCCATCCGCATGTCTACGGGCCACGCACCGGTGATCGTGTACGCCTCGGCGATACCGGGCTCGTCGTTGAAGTTGAAGCGCACAGCCAACCCGAGGATGACGAATTCCTACTCGGTTTCGGCAAGAGCGGCCGCGATGGCATTGCACTGCGGGCCGTTCGAACGAACGAGTCATGTGATGTCGTGATCTCGAATGTGCTGATCATCGATTCGGTGCTGGGTATTCGCAGTGCCAGTATCGGAATTCGTGATGGTCGCATCGTCGCCGTAGGTCGTGCCGGTAATCCAGATACCAATGACGGCATTGATGTGATCGTCGGCACGTCAACGATCGTCATCAATGGTGAAGGCGTGATCGCCACTGCGGGTGCGATCGATACGCACGTGCACATGTTGTCGCCGCGAGTGATGGAGGCAGCACTCTCGTCTGGCGTGACGACGATTATCAGTCAAGAGTTCGGGCCGTTCTGGGGGGTGGGCGTGAACGCCGCGGCGCCGCTGCGGATGGCGTATGCAGCCTTCGATGCGTACCCGGTAAACATCGGCATGCTCGGTCGCGGTTCGTCCTCGCGGACCAGCCCGATGATGGAAGGCATCGAGTCAGGTGTCTGCGGATTCAAGGTGCACGAAGACACCGGTGCACACCTGCGCTCACTCGATACCTGCCTGACATTGGCCGACGAGTTCGACGTACAGGTTGCGGTGCACACCGATGGGCTGAACGAAGGCTTGTCGGTGCGCGACACCTTGGCGGTC
>CAIKEU010000031.1 GCA_903826575.1 uncultured bacterium | reverse complement strand
GCGAGCGGATCGGTTTCAGGCAGGTATCGATTGATCTCGCTGAGATAATCCGCTTTTGTGCCCGAATTGGCTCGCTGGTTTACTTCAACTGCTTTGATGCAAGCGGTACGCACCGTGTACCCGGAGGGATTCTCGTCAGGCTGGGGGTAGCCCAGGCCCGGCACCCAGTCCGGCGGCCATGCTTCGCCGGCGGCCTCAACGTCGCGCAGGAACGCCTTGGCAGCGATCTGGTCAGCGAATGTCTCTGCGTACTGCTTGTTGCTGACCTTGTCACGCCAATTCACCTGCTGAATGGTGGTCCCATCCTTGCGTTTTCGACTACGGATCCATGCCATGACCGTGGACGATACCCCGATTTTGCGGGCGATTCCATGCCCTTGGAGGGCCGTCCTGCTGGCAAATTGCTGGCAAGCAGGACGGCCGATCCTGAAATCCTTTGCAATGAAAGGACTTCCGTGGGGTGAGTGACGGGTCCGTCGGCCGTCTTTCGACGGCCTCCTCCCGAGTCCCGGCCCATTCGTCCCACAAAGTAATAGGACCTGGGGGATCAACCCCAGGTCCTATTACTTTGGGGTGAGTGACGGGACTCGAACCCGCGACCACCTGGACCACAACCAGGTGCTCTACCAGCTGAGCTACACCCACCATGGGCCACACGGCTGATCGGAGTCAGCCAAATGTGGACCGGTCCGCAAGTGTACCCATGCCTGCGCGTAGGTACGAATCGCGGTCGGATTAGCCCTCGAAATCCAACACGTGTCGGGCCCCGAGAGCGCGAGCCGTCTCGGTGTCAGGCCCGGGCTGGGGCACAAGAATGGCGTCACGGTAGTAGCGAAGTTCGGCGATTGATTCCCGCGCATCTGCCAGAGCACGGTGGTTTCCGCGCTTTTGGGGTGAGGCGAAGTAAACCCTCGGATACCAGCGACGAACCAATTCCTTGATGCTCGAGACGTCAATAAGGCGGTAATGAAGCCAAGCGTCGAGTGCGGGCATATCCCGAGCCAGGAAGCCGCGGTCGACGTAGACGCTGGATCCGGCCAATTGCGCCTTCCGAGCTTCGGGAACATGTGACTTTACGTAGTCGAGCACCAATTGCTCGGCATCCGGAAGAGTGATGCCGTTGGGGATCTCGGTAATCAAGCCAGACGCCGTATGCATATCGCGCACCACCTGGGGCATGGCCGTGAAAGGTGCGTCAGGCGGGCAAATGACAACAGTGACGCCGGAATCCAACTCATTTAACTCGGCATCTGTGACGACGCAGGCGATCTCGACCAACGCATCACTGCCGAGGTCTAACCCCGTCATTTCACAGTCCAGCCACACGATCCGGTCGGCGGTCTTTAGGGTTGAGGGGGCATTTTCGGCATCTGTCGCACTTGTCATGGCTCAACCCTAGCCACCAACGTGATCCAGATATCACCCATTGGG
Organism: uncultured bacterium; assembly: GCA_903826575.1. Classification (GTDB taxonomy): domain Bacteria; phylum Actinomycetota; class Actinomycetes; order S36-B12; family CAIYMF01; genus Longivirga. Next base: position 11,016 of record CAIKEU010000031.1, on the reverse strand, counting down.
GCTACAGAGTTACCAGATGGCGTACCGATGACATAACCATGATGTTGCCAGTGGGTCTGCGTGGAGAGCGAATGAATCATTCGCCCCGGTTCTCGTACCCGATGCGCGCCGCCGCCGTTATCGCGGCCACTGCCTTCGCTAGCGTCGGCTTCACGTCGGCTGCTTCCGCGATCGGCATTCGTGGACATTACGGATTTGCAACCATTACCGGCACCGTTCAGCGCATTAACATCGACAACTTCGCGAACCCGCTTCCGGCGCAGGCCGACGAGGTGGTGTTCGTGCGAACGAACGCAGGCGCGGTTCAGGTACCTGCTCAGACGATGTCTGGGATCGACAACGGATCAACCGTCAACGTCACGCTCGCGAGCAGTGAGAACGTACGTGTCACCTCCGCTGGGATCGTCGCCGACGCAGCTCAACTGCCGTCCACGCCAGATCCTGCAACGGGCGCTGACGTGGCCGCCGTCGACGTAGTAGCCAATCCTGCTCAGAATTCGGTGAGCACCGGAACGAATGCGCCGATCGCGACGGCTTCGGTCAACCCAGCAGCCACCGCAACGAACGTGCACCACGTGACCGTCGTTGTTGCGATCCCGGCCGGTGGAACTGCCTCGTCATACACCCCAGCGTCGATTGCCGCGGTCGTGAATGGTGGTGTCAACGCCTACTGGAACACGGTGACCAATGGCGCGGTTCAGTTCGCCGCCACTGCGTATCCAACGGTGATCAGCACGACGTCTAGTCCGTGCGTGAACGGAAATCTTGGCACGTCGTTCGACTTCTGGAATGAGATAAAGGCCCGCACGGGCTTCACCGAAGGTGCGGGCAAACACCTTGTCGTCTACTTCAAGACTCTGGCGGGTTGTAACGGCGTCGCTGGCCTTGGGACTGTTGGTTCTGGCATTACCTCTGGTGGTGTCACCTGGAGCAACGGTTATCCGACGGTTGGAGTGATTGGTCACGAGCTTGGCCATAATCTCGGCCTGGGTCACTCGCAAGAACTTGATTGCACATTGGCTGGTACCCGTGTCTCGGATGCAACCCCGGCGAACTGCTCGGCCCGCTCGTACTGGGATACGTACGACATCATGGCCGTCTCGTGGAACAACCAGGGCTTCTTGAATGCATCGCATCTTCGCCGGCTCGGTCTGCTGAATTCGACGTCCGAAAAGGCACCGACTGACAATGGCCAAGTAACCCTCACTCCACTGGCAACGAGAAGTGGTCTTCGCGTTCTTACGCTTACAGACGGCAACGACCGGTATGTGGTGGAGTACCGCCGCGCTGTTGGTCAGGATGCGTGGCTTTCTCCCACCTCCGGCTGGGGAGCACCCGGCGTGACGATCCGTCGAGAGTTCGATCAGACGACGACAGCCGGCCAAGCGTTTCCGGCGAATCAATCGTTCGTCCTTGACGGCAATCCTGCGACACCGGATGCGAATTTCGGCGAAATCAGCACAACCTTCCCGGTCGGCTACTGGGTTGACCTTGCCGGTGGCCGCCTCGGTATCCGGATTGAATCTCAGTCACCGACGGGGGCCGTCATTGACTATCGAACGGGTAGCGCCTCAACCGATCCTCGTTACTCCGCTCCCGCAGCGCCTAAGATCTCCGCTCCGGTCGCTCACCTCACCACCGGTTATGTCTCTGCCTCCGGCGCATCACCGGTGGTGCCCATCAATTGGCGGTGGACGGTAACCGCTGCTGCATCGTCGAATTCGGCAGCGACGGCGCCATCGGTCAAGACCCTTGTTCGCCCGACCGCGACGGGCACGACGGGATGGCTGCCGATCGTGTACCGCGCAAGTGCGGTGGGTATGACTGGTCAAGCTGTCAGCGCTGTCGGTAACGCCAAACTGAACTACAAGAGCGATGGGGCAACGTCGAGCACAAAGTATGGCGCCCATTGGCGCGTGACCACTTCCACATCTGCTCTCGCCGGCCGGCTTCGCGCGACCTCTACCAAGGGAGCCGTCGTTACGGTCAATGCCACAGGCCGCAGCGTTGCCCTGTTGCTGCAGAGTGGTTCGACGAATGGTTGGGCTGCAATCTGGGTGGATGGCAAAAGGGTTGCCAACGTCAAGATGACCGCTGCCTCGGCGACCCGAACGAAGGTCGCCTACGTTGCGAACTTCGCTGCATCCGGCACCCATCACATCCAGATCGTGAACCTCAGCAGCGGTAGCCGTGGCGTGCTCGGCTTCGATGGCGTGGTAGCTCTCGCCTAACCCAGTCGGGCGATCTTCGGTACGACACGGCATCATGGTGCTCTCAGCAACGAGAGGGCGGATCGATGACCGGCGCTAGCTTTGCCAGCGACAACCATGCAGGCGTGCACCCCGAGATAATGGCGGCGATCGTTGCAGCCAATGAAGGTTTCGTCTCCGCCTATGGAGACGATCCAATCAGCGGCCATGCCACTGAACTGCTGCGCGCCGAGTTCGGTGGCGAGGTCGGCGTGTTCCCGGTCTTCAACGGCACCGGCGCCAATGTGGTGGCCCTTGCCGGCTTGCTGCGGCCCTATGAAGCGGTCGTCTGCACGAGCATCGCCCACATTAATGTCGACGAGTGTGGCGCCCCAGAGCGCTTCATCGGATCCAAGTTGCTCGATGTTGAACCAGTTGACGGCAAGTTGACGATTGCTGGTATTGAATCGATGGTGTGGGGGATTGGCGATCCGCACCACGTGCAGGCCAAGGCGATCTCCATCACCCAGTCGACCGAACTCGGCACGGTCTACTCACTGGACGAGATTCGCGCGATCACCTCATGGGCACACGAGCGCAATATGTTCGTGCATCTCGATGGTGCGCGCATTGCCAATGCTGCTGCGGCTCTTGGTGTTCGACCGGGTGCTCTGGGTGCGGACGTCGGAGTCGACATGATTTCGTTTGGTGCCACCAAGAACGGTGCGATGGGGGTTGAGGCGATCATCGTTCTGAACCCCGAGCTCAATGAGTCGATGCACTTCTTCCGTAAACAGTCGATGCAGCTCGCATCAAAAATGCGCTTCATGTCTGCGCAGATCGTTGCGCTGATGACAGATGATCTGTGGCTGCGCAATGCCGCTCATGCCAATGCGATGAGCCGTCGGCTGGCCGATGCAGTGGGTGATCTCGTCGAGATCAATAACAACGTTCAGGTCAATGCGATCTTCGCGATGGTCGATCGTGATGTTTCAGCTCAACTGTCGAGTGAGTTCCCATTCTACATCTGGAACGAGTTCACCGGCCAGGTGCGTTGGATGACGTCATGGCAAACAACCGAAGCAGATGTGGACGCATTCGCCGCTCGCCTGCGCGAGCTGGTCGAAGCCGGCTAGTCGTCGTCAACTACGCGGACTGTTGGGAGGACGGACCAATCGTCCTTCCATACGTACTTGAGTGAGTTCGTGTGGTGGCGTCGTGAATTGCCTGCATCACTTCTTCAAGTGCGCGTAATGAATGACCGCTCACGAAGGTATTGATATGGGGCATCGCTGCTGCCATTCCGCCGACGAGTGGTCGGTACGACTTAGCGGCCTTGCGCGGATTGACCCAGATGATCGTGTACGCAAGTCGTGACAGTTGTTCCATGGCTTTGCCCACAAGCTCGGGGTCTTCGATTTCCCAACCATCGGACACGATCACGATCACCGCACCTCGAGCCATTCCGCGTCGGCCGTGATCATCGACAAACTGCTTAAGTGTGCGACCGATGCGTGTCCCGCCCGACCAGTCGGGCGCCGCCATCATTGCCTTGCGATACGCGATATCGGGGTGGGTCACCTGAAGTTGCTTGGTGAGACGAGTTAGCCGCGTTGCAAATACGAACGCTTCGGAGCCAAGGGCCCGAACGGCACCACGCAGCAGGTGCAAGTAAACCCGCGCGTAAGGCTCCATCGATCCTGACACGTCGGCGATGAGAACCACCCGACGAGGGCGCTGAGTGTTCTTGCGATACACGCGATCAACCGGATCACCAGATGTGCGATGCGATGCACGCATGGTCGCTCGGATATCGAGTGCGCGACCGCGATTGTGACGACGTTGACGTCGTCCCGCACGCATCGGTGGAACGAATCGAAGCTGTTGGATCAACGCGTTGATGAGGGCGAGTTCTTCCTCGGTGCAATCGGCAAAGTTCTTCTCGCCCAGTCGTTCCTGATTGCTGACGGCCGCGAGTACATTCTCTTCTTCATCCTCGGGCTCTTGGTTTTCGCCCTCTTCTCCGCCAGGTGACCCGGTGGGATTGCTTTCCCCCATACCTTCGCGATCGTTCTCGCTCTTGGACTTTTCTTCAGACTCAGTCGCGGGCGGTGGAGGGGTGTACACCTCGGGAGCGTCCCCGCGGAAGTCGGCCACATCAGCAAAGCCGTCGAATACCTGGCCGAAAACGCGATTGAAAATCTCAATCTGATCGCGATGGCTGATCAGTGTGGTGCGTCCCAACGCGGCGAGCTCACGTCGAGTCTTCGGCTGGGCTAGTAGTACAACCTGCGCAAACCGAGCACTCCGCTCCGGAGTTACCGGCACTCCGGCTGCATGCAGAAGATTTCCAAACGCGGCAGCTATCGCGGCAAGATCGACCTGCCCTAGTGATGTGCGGTCAAACGCCTCGTCGAGATCGGGCATGACGAAACTCAGCTGCTCGAAGGCGCTGCCGCCCCCGCGGATGCGCCCCCCGGCGCCCCAAGGCCGCTGACGACCCACATCAGGCCCGCAGCGCGAGCCACATCGTGATCCTCGCGGTACTTCAGCACAGATCCGAGCGTCTGTTCGGCCCCGTTCGGATCAAGTTCAGTCAGTCCAAGGAGGGACGCGGCGTTGACCCAGTCGATGGCCTCAGCAACGCCCGGCATCTTCTGCAAGTCGAGTGAACGCAAGCGCTGAACCGCGGAGGCAACCTGAATAGCGAGCTGCAACTGTGCCTCAGGGACACGAGCACGCACGATCTGCGTCGCTTGCGTCAACGGTGGGTAGTCGATCCAGTGGTAGAGACAGCGACGCTTGAGTGCATCATGCAGATCGCGAGTGCGGTTCGACGTCAGCAGCACGATGGGCGGATGCGTTGCTCGCAGGGTACCGATTTCGGGGATCGTCACCGTGGACTCGGCTAGCAACTCAAACAGGAATGCCTCGAACTCCTCGTCCGCGCGATCAACTTCATCGATCAGGAGCACTGCCGGGCGTGGACCCTGATGTTCAAGTGCGGCCAGCAGCGGACGACGGATCAAGAACTCGGGGCCGAAGAGTGACTCCTCTTCGATCGTCTCGCCCCGTGCCTCAGCAACGCGAATTCCGAGTAACTGACGGGGGTAGTTCCACTCGTAGAGCGCCTCGGATGCGTCAATACCTTCGAAGCACTGCAGGCGAATCAGGGGAGTGTCGAGCATCTCGGCAAGTGCCTTGGCTGCAGCCGTCTTGCCGACGCCTGCCTCACCCTCCAGTAGCAGGGGCTGAGGGAGACGAACAGCGCAGAAGAGTGCGCTGGCCAATGATGGATCAGCCAAGTAGCCAACCTGCTGTAAACGCTGAATGAGGGTATCTACGTCGGGGACGAGTTCGTCGAGGTTCACGCGGTTGTGTACTTCCCTGGATCGGCGATGAATGTCCGGCGGCAGCCGGGGCAGCAGAAGTACGTGCGAACCCCGTCGACGTCTGCGAACAAGGCGTCGTCGTTGATCTCGACGGTCATACCGCAGACCGGATCAAGGCCGCTGGCGCTCTCAAGAGTCAGGACACCCATTCGGGTTACGGGAGGCAGCGCTGGATTGCGCACCGGGCATGCGTCACGGGAGATCCGGCCGCGCTCAGAGATCATTTGCGCAAAGACTGATAGCGCGATCTCTTGGGGTGAACGAGCACCGATATCAAGCCCAGCGGGGTAATCGATTCGGGCCTTTTCTTCATCGGATAGTTCAAGGGATTCAACAACGGCTTTACCGCGCTTGGGGCTTGCCACCAGGCCGATGTAGGGCACGCCGGCGCGAACTGCGGCCGTCAGCGTTTCTTCTTCGCGCTTGCCATGTGAGGCCACGATGATTGCATCAGCCACGGCGAGATCGACGTCATCAAGAAGGGCAACTTCGTATCCGAGCGCGGCAGCAACCGTCGACATCGCCTGTGCTATCGGGCTTTCGCCCAACACGCCAACAAGCGGCACGGGGAGAACAGGCTCAAGGAAGATTTCCAAGGTGCCACCCGACAGGCACGGGTTATGCACGACAGTCTTACCAGGCTGGTCGGCTTCCGGGTTTGGTGCGATGCGTAACAGCATCGAATTACCAGAACTCAAGACATTGAGGGCTTGGGCGCGCACAGTGGATTCGGCACACTGTCCGCCAACGAAACCTTCGATAACACCATCAGCGAGCACCAGGGCTTCGTCGCCGGGCTTGGCTGAGGTGGGACGTTCGGCTAGAACTACGCGGGCGTGCACGAACGGGACACGATGACTGCGTAAGTCCTCGGCCCGTTCGTGCATCGCCAGCGTTGTCATATCTAGATTGTTACTCAACTGCCATATCTGTGCGAATCGGGTTGCCCTGAATCGCACGCCACACGTTCGCCGGGGTGAGCGGCATATCCGCATGACGTACACCGAACGGCGCAATCGCGTCGATAACGGCGTTCACAACAGCAGCAGGTGAACCGACAGTTGCCGATTCTCCGACGCCCTTGGCACCGATGGGGTGGTGGGGGGACGGGGTGACCGTCTCGCCAAGCTCCCAGTCGGGGCATTCCATCGAGGTGGGCAGCAGGTAGTCCATGAAGGAACCACCGAGGTTGTTGCCGTCCTCGTCGAATGCGATGAGCTCCATCAGGGCCATACCGACACCGTCGGCAAGACCACCGTGGACCTGACCCTCAACGATCATCGGGTTGATGCGAGTACCGCAGTCATCAACGGCGACGAAACGACGAACCTTGACCTGGCCGGTGCCGGGATCGACGTCAACGACGCAGATGTAGCAGCCGTAGGGGTAGGTGAGATCCGGTGGGTTGTAGACGACCTGTGCGTCGAGGTGGCCCTCGACTCCTTCAGGAAGCTCCAGCGAACCGTGAGCGGCCATGGCGATCTCCTGGATCGTCTTGCCACGCTCTGGGTCACCCTTGACGAACCAGCGGCCCAGCTCCCACTCGAGGTCATCTGGTGCACATTCGAGTGCAGCAGCGGCCACGATGCGGGCACGGTCGCGAACCTTGCGAGCAACGAGGGCGGCAGCCGCACCCGATACCGGCGTGGAACGTGAACCGTAGGTACCCAAGCCGAACGGGGTGTTATCGGTGTCACCGTGGATGACCTCGATATCCTCTGGCGGAATTCCGAGCTCGTGCGAGACGATCTGTGCGAACGTCGTCTCGTGGCCCTGACCCTGGGTCTGGACGGACAGGCGAACCTGAGCCTTACCCGTTGGGTGAACGCGAAGATCACAACCATCGGCCATGCCGAGGCCGAGGATGTCCATGTGCTTACGCGGACCGGCACCAACGCCCTCGGTGAAGAACGAGATACCAATGCCCATGTACTCGCCCTTGGCGCGCTTTTCGGCCTGCTCCTTGCGAAGCTCGTCGTAGCCCACCATCTCCATGGCGACCTTCATGGTCTTCTCGTACTCGCCCGAGTCGTATTCCCAACCGGTTGGGCTCTTGTACGGGAACTGCTCTGGGCGAAGCAGGTTCTTCAAACGAAGCTCTGCTGGGTCCATATTCAGTTCCTGCGCGAGGCAGTCAACGATGCGCTCGATTGCGTACACGGCCTCGGTGATGCGGAACGAACATGCGTAGGCCACACCGCCCGGAGCCTTGTTGGTGTAGACGGCCTTCACCTTGCAGTAGGCAGCGGGGTAGTCGTACGAGCCACTGAAGATGCTGAAGAAGCCGGCCGGGTAGTTCGTCGGCTGAGCAACGCCGTTGAATGCACCGTGGTCAGCCAGAACATCGACCTTGACGCCGAGGATCTTGCCTTCCTTGGTGGACGCGATCGAGGTTGTCATGTGGTAATCACGAGCGAAGCCCGTGGACATGAGGTTCTCGCTGCGGTCTTCCATCCACTTGACCGGACGCTTGGCAACGATGGAGCCGACGATCGACAGGACATAGCCTGGGTAGATCGGCACCTTGTTACCGAAGCCGCCGCCGACGTCGGGGCTGATGACCTGGATCTTGTGCTCGGGAAGACCGGCAACCAGCGCGTACACCGTGCGGTGTGCGTGCGGAGCCTGGGTGGTCGTCCAGAGGATCAGCTTGCCGGTGACCGGGTCCATGTGTGCTACCGAGCCACAGGTCTCCATGGGAGACGGGTGAACGCGGGGGTACAGGATTTCCTGCGTGACAACGACGTCGGCACCTGCGAATGCGGCGTCCGTGACAGCCTCGTCGCCAGCTTCCCACTTTTCGTAAACGATGTTGTCGGTCTTGCCTTCTTTATCGTCACGAATGATCGGTGCGCCTGGATCGAGTGCCTTCTTGGCATCGGCCACGACGGGCAGTGGATCGTAATCAACGTCGATGAGCTCGAGTGCATCGCGAGCGATGTACCGAGACTCAGCAATGACGAATGCGACTTCCTGGCCCTGAAAGCGAACCTTGTCCGTGGCCAGAACTGCCTGGGTGTCGTACGACAGGGTTGGCATCCACGCAAGGCCGAGGCCTTCGAGATCCTTACCCGTAACAACGGCCACGACACCGGGGAGTGCAAGGGCAGCTGAGGTGTCGATCGAGTTGATCTTCGCGTGGGCGAAGGGGCTGCGCAGGATTGCTCCGTGCAGCATGCCGGGAAGGTTCACATCGTCGACGTAGTTACCTTCACCACGTACGAAACGAACGTCTTCCTTCCGGACCATGCGTCCGAAACCGATCGGGTTTCCGGCTGCGCTAGTTGGGACCTCTTCTACGGCGGTCATGCGGACACCTCACTGTTGGCGTGGTCGCGGGCGTATTCGATCGCGTCGAGGATGTTCTTGTAACCGGTGCAACGGCAGATGTTGCCCGAGATACCCTCGCGGATCTCTTCACGGGTGATGTTCGGGTTTTGATCGACGAGCCAGCGGCCCGTCATCATCATGCCTGGCGTGCAGTAACCACACTGCAAGCCGTGGCACTCGGTGAAGCCTTCTTGGATCGGGTCGAGAGCGCCGTCTTTGACGAGACCTTCAACGGTCGTGACCTCAGCACCCTCGGCCTGAACGGCGAGCATCGTGCAGCTCTTGACGGGTGCTCCGTCAACCCACACCGTGCAAGCGCCACAGTTCGAGGTGTCGCAACCCCAGTGGGTGCCGCGCATTTGTAGGTCGTCACGGATGAAGTGGACGAGAAGGGTGCGTGGCTCAATGTCGCGCGAGTGCTCGACACCATTGATGTTTACAGATACCTGCATGTCAGGCTCCTTGGCTTGCTGCAACGGCACGACGAAGTGCGCGCAGAGTGAGTTCGGATGCGAGGTGACGCTTGTAGTCGGCAGGACCACGCTGATCGGCGATCGGATTGGCCTCGTTCGCGGCGGCAGCAGCAGCGGCGGCGAGGTTTTCTTCGGTTGGTGCCTTGCCCATGAGCAGGGCCTCAGCCTCAGGTGCGCAGTAGTGGTCGGCATTAACTGCTGCCATTCCAATTCCGCAATCGGTGATCACGCCACCGCTGACGACGACGAACACACCGGAGGTGCACACGCCCCAGTCACCGGCACGACGCTCAACCTTTTCGTAAGCACTTCCCGCACCCGGACGAATCGGGTAGCGCAGTTCGGTGAGGATTTCACCGGTCTGCACAACCGTCTCGTACGGACCATCGTGGAACTCGCGCAACGGAACAGTGCGTGAACCAGATGACCCCGTGATCACTGCGTTACCGCGCAGAGCCGAGCCCACGGCGGAGAGATCTGAGGCGGGGTCGGCCTGACACATTGAGCCACCGATCGTGCCGCGCATGCGGACGATCGGATCGGCGATGACGTGCTCGGCCTCGCGGAAGATCGGGTAGTGCTCGAACAGGATCGCTGAACTCAACACATCAGCATGAGTGGTCATAGCCCCAACAACGAGCTCATTGCCTTCGACGCGAATTCCGCGAAGTTCGGCAATGCCGTTGAGATCGACGACTGTTTCTGGACGCGCCAAACGCAGTTTCATCATGGGAATAAGGCTGTAACCGCCCGCTACGGGACGGGAATCTTCGCCTAGTGCTTCTAGCCGCGAGATTGCGTCGGCGATTGATGTCGCCTTTGCATACTCGACCGGTGCAGGAGTCTGCATACCTCACCTCTCGTGAGAGCCGGGTGGAACCTGACAGATGGGACGTGCTGGTGGTGCTTGTCGTGCCGACTTAGGTCGGTACATGTGACGAGTATTTACCTACTCGATCTACTTTCATAGTGCCGGAGCGGTACTCACATGTATTCACATTGCCATCTCTTCAGCATGTGAAAGGTTGGATCTAGTTCTTGTGCGTGAAGTACCAAATGATCAAGCCGACGATGGCCAAGCCGATAACGACTGGGACGGCGCGCTTGGCGACGGGAGCGCCGGCCGTGCCCAGCAGATCGATGCTGTCGTCAGCCTGAATTTTCGGTGCAGCAGCAGCGGCGGCAGCAGCTTCGGCTTCAGCCTTGGCCTTGGCTGCAGCCTCAACGGCAGCGGCGTCGCCGGTCTCAGCGGCCGTGGTGGCTGCCACGGCAGCGGCGGCCGCAGCCGCGGCAGCACCGGAGGCCGTCATGGTGGCGGCAAGGTTGTTGGAGAACTGATCGATGATGCGGCCAGCAACATCCTGGATCACTCCGCGGCCGAACTGAGCGGCCTTACCGGTGATCTGAAGGTCGGTGTTGACGTCGACCCGGGTGCGGTCTGGGGCTTCGGACGTCAGCTTTGCAGTGACGAGTCCCTTGGCTGTACCGGTGCCCTTGGTCTCCTTACCGGAGCCTTCGATGACAGCGGTCCAATTTTCCTTGTCGAGACTGACGAAGTGCGCCTGGCCTCCGTACGTCATCGCAACTGGGCCAAGCTTGACCTTGACTGAGCCGGTGAAGTTCGTGCCGTCG
>CAIKEU010000030.1 GCA_903826575.1 uncultured bacterium | reverse complement strand
CTCGCCCACTACGCTTGGCGCATGACCAACTCTTCAGAAGATCGCGACCTCCTTCGCCAGCAGATCATCGATAAGGCTGTTGTTCACGGCAAGGTGACCCTGTCGAGTGGACGTGAGGCGGACTATTACGTCGATCTTCGCCGGGTGACGCTCGACAGCATTGCCGCGCCGGTAATCGGCCGCGTGATGCTTGAGCTGACTGCCGGGTTGGATTACGACGCTGTCGGCGGTCTCACACTTGGTGCGGATCCGGTTGCCACCGCCATGTTGCACGCTGCTTCCGCACAGGGCCGCACGTTGGACGCCTTCGTTGTGCGCAAGAGCGAGAAGGACCATGGCCTTCAGCGCCGCATCGAAGGTCCGGACGTCGTCGGTCGGCGGGTCTTGGCTGTTGAGGACACGTCCACCACAGGTGGCTCGGTTCTGACAGCTGTTGAGGCACTTCGCAACGCCGGCGCCGAGGTTGTAGGCGTGGCCGTCATTGTCGAGCGTGGTGCTGCCCCGGCCATCGAGGAAGCTGGCTTGCCGTACTTCACTGCTTACTCGCTGGCCGATCTCGGACTGAGCTAGAAGTCCGCAAGGAGCAAACGCGACTACAGGTGTGCCTCGGGTGCGTTCCGATTACGCCACCATTCCAGCCCCGCAGGGATCACTGAGATGACGACGATACCGACGACGATCACATCGATGTTCTTCTGAACGAATTCGATGTGACCGAGGAAGTAACCCAGAACCGTCAGGCCAGTTGCCCAGAGCACGCCGCCGATCACGCTGTACGAAATGTACATCCGCTGGTTCATATTGCCGACCCCGGCCATCGCGGTGATGAACGTTCGGACGACGGGGACAAAGCGAGCCAGCACGATCGCCTTTGGCCCGTACTTGGTGAAGAAGTCGTGTGTCGAAGCGATGTACTGAGGTTTGAAGAACTTCGAGTCAGGTCTGTCGAATAGCGACGGACCAAATCTGCGACCAATCAGGTATCCAACGATGTTGCCGGCGATAGCAGCCGCTGACAGCAGAATGCATGCGAGCCACAGGGGCACGCCGATCGTCCCCGTTGAAATGTAAAGACCAGTGACGAACAGCAACGAGTCGCCGGGTAGGAAGAAGACGAACAAGCCGCACTCGATAAAGATGATCACGAGCACGGCGATGAAGGCTGCGCCGCTGAACTTGTCGAGCCAGTACGTCGGCTGCATCCACTGCGGACCGAGGGTGTGGACGATGGCTAGTTGCAGGGTTCCTGCGTAGGTGCTCACTGGATCAGATTAGTCCGAGGGTGGCGTGATGATGTCGTCTGGGACGATCGGCTCACCGTTCACCTTGCGTGATCGTCGCAGCCGAGTCGCAACAACGGCATAGATGGCACCAATTAATGCGGCGACGATTGAACCCACGGCGATGACGGAAGCAACGACGCGCAGCCATGGAACTGAATATGCCAAGGCACCCAGATACGGCAATCCGATCGCCCATGGCATGGCTCCCACGATGTTGGCAGAGGTGAAAGCACGCCGATCCATTGCCGCGGTTCCGGCAATGACGGGGACGAACGTGCGAATCCAAGATAGCCATCTGGCGATTACCACCGACCACCAGCCGCGAGTCTCGTAGAACTCCTCGGCCTTGCGCAACCCAGCCTTGGCTCGGCCCTCTTCGCGATTTTCAATCCAGCTGCGTCCGTAGCGTCTTCCCGTTCGGTAGGCGACCTCATTGCCGGCGATTGCTGCCAAAAAGGTGCCTGTGACGAGTAACGGAAGGTTGATCGAACTGTTGGGACTTGCGGCGAGTAGGCCGGCTCCGAACAGGAGTGAATCTCCGGGGAGCAAGAATCCGACGAGCAATCCGCACTCAATAAAGACAAAGCCCCAGACCACCGCGTAAACGGCAACGGTCGACAACGTCGCGAGATCGGGGCCGTTGAGCACCTCACGAGCCTATGCCGTGCCGATCTGCTATCCGTCATAGGCTGCGGGCATGGATGAGGACTACGAGCGCACAGTCGGCGTAGGGCCGCACCCCGAGCCGTGGCCAACCGACCCACCCTTCGATCCGGATTTACTTCGCGATGGGGATCGACGCAATGTGGGCGATGAGTACCGCTATTGGACCGTAGAGGCGATTGTCGCGGATTTAGATCTGCGCCGGCATGACTTCCATATCGCGATGGAAAATCTCGAGCACGACTTCAATATTGGGTCGGTTGTGCGAACGGCTAACGCCTTCAACGCGTCGACGGTTCGACTCGTCGGTCGTCGACGTTGGAATCGACGCGGTGCGATGGTGACGAACCGGTATATGCATGTGGAATATCACGATTCACCGATCAGCCTCGGCGAATGGGCCGCTGAGCAGGGGCTTCCAGTCATCGGAATCGACAACATCCTGGGCTCGATTCCCCTTGAGACGTACGCACTTCCGCGTCGTTGCGTGCTGTTTTTCGGGCAGGAGGGGGCGGGGCTGAGTGACGAGGCGCAGGCTCAATGTGAGGTTGTTCTTGATATCGCGCAGTTTGGTTCGACGCGGTCCATTAACCTCGGCGCTGCCGCCGCCATCACGATGCACTCATGGATTCGTCAACACGTATTCGACCAGGCTGTTGAAGGTTAGCATCCTCGATGCTGTTGAACTGGTCGCAAATCTGGTCGTAGATGAAGGGCAAGTAGGTCCCGACTAGAAGGACTATGCCAATGCGCGCACGTCATCTGACAAGATGGTCGTGTTGGGCAGAGCGGCCCGGCGCCCTTGTTTTCGTATAGCTAGGAGATGCGCGATGCCTATCGCAACCCCAGAGATCTACGGCGAAATGATCGACCGCGCTAAGGCCGGTGCCTTCGCGTACCCCGCCATCAATTGCACGTCGTCGCAGACCATCGTTGCCGCCATTCGCGGATTCGCTGAGGCGGAGAGCGACGGAATCGTTCAGGTTTCTTGGGGCGGTGCGGAATTCGCGTCGGGCCAGGGCGTCAAGGACATGGTGACCGGTGCCGTTGCACTCGCGGAGTTCGCACATGTTGTCGCGGCGAAGTACGACGTGCAGATCGCCCTACATACCGATCACTGCCCGGAAGAGAAGTTGGCTGGTTTTATGCGCCCGCTGATCGACGTTTCCCTCGAGCGTGTGGCCAAGGGTCAACTGCCGCTCTTCCAGTCGCACATGTGGGATGGCTCGGCCGTTCCGCTTGAGCACAACCTTGACATCGCTGAGGAACTGCTCGACAAGTGCAACCGCGCGAACATCATCATGGAACTTGAGATCGGTGTTGTCGGTGGCGAGGAGGATGGCATCGAAGCTACGCACGACGCCAAGTTGTTCTCGACGGCTGAGGATGGCTTGGCCACTGCGGCCAAGCTTGGCTTGGGTGAGCGCGGCCGTTACATGGTGGCGGCCACATTCGGAAACGTGCACGGTGTCTACAAGCCGGGCAACGTTGTTCTTACCCCGTCGATCCTCAATGACATCCAAAACGCTGTCGGCGCGAAGTATGGCAAGGACAAGCCATTCGACCTGGTGTTCCACGGTGGATCGGGCTCGCTGCTGTCAGAGATCCGCGAGGCTCTCGATTACGGCGTCGTCAAGATGAACATCGATACTGATACGCAGTACGCGTTTACTAGTCCGATCGTTGAGCACATGTTCAAGAACTACGACGGCGTGTTGAAGATCGATGGTGAGGTCGGCAACAAGAAGGCCTATGACCCGCGTGCCTACGGCAAGTTGGCTGAGGCGGGAATGGCGGCTCGCGTCGTGCACGGCTGCGAAGATCTACGCTCAACCGGTACCAAGATGGGCAGGTAACCGGGTCCTAGCGTGCGCGGATCCGCTGAGGTGCGCAAAGATCGGGGTATGACAACTCCGATCGACCAGAATCTCCTCGGCGGACCCGATCCGACTTATCTACCCGATATGCCAGAACCGCACGCAGCGTTAGCGTCGGGCGAGGATGCACATCAGGTCGCGGCCGACTATCCGACCAACAGCCTTGCGTGGGCGACGTTGGCTGATCAGGCATGGGCTGACGGTCGGGTGATCGAGTCGTACGCCTACGCACGGGTTGGGTACCACCGTGGCTTGGATCAGCTACGTCG
>CAIKEU010000029.1 GCA_903826575.1 uncultured bacterium | reverse complement strand
GCTCATCGCCGAAAGCACCGATGCCTCAACGGTAACTTCGAGGTCGTCGATGCCATCGCGAATACGTTCGATGTCCGTGCGCTGATCATGCAGCGTTGGCTCTTCCAACTGCAGGTGTCGCTTCTGGATGGCCGGACGCAGGATTACCTGACGGCCAACGCCAACCGTCGCAGCCTTTGGGCGAGTGGTCAGTGGTGGAACCTCAACCTCGAGATCCATGGACGCGGCGGCAATGCACGCAAGGCGCCATCCATCTTTAAGTTGCTCGGGGGTCAAAGCACGGATGTCCAAGCGACTAATGGCCACGTCACCCTTGACGATCTGCACCTTGCACTTCTTGCAGGTGCCATGGCCGCCACAGGTTGAGTCGATGGCAATGCCATTCCAACTCGCGGCATCGAAAACCGTGACACCAGCCGGAACACGCGCGGATTTACCCGACGGTGAGAAGTCGAGATTTACTCGGCGTGGTTCACCGTCAGGTACGTCTCCGGCGGTGTCATCGGTTTCGATAGTGGTCACGACTCAGCTGCCGCCTGGCGTGCACGGTGAGCTGCAATCCAGTTGCCGCCCCACTCGTCATTACCCATCATCAAGTCGCCAGCCTTAACCGAGCGGACGATCGACTCAGTGCGTGAATCCATGATCGCGCTGGTCAGGCCAACCGTCATCGCCATCGGGGTGAAGACGCTGTTGATGGTGTGGCGATCAGGCATGCCGAATGACACATTGGATGCACCAAGGGTCATGTTCAGGCCGTAGGTGTCGCGCACGAGACGGATGGTCTCGAGGGTCTTCCAGACCAGGGTGTGGTCGGCACCGATCGGCATTGCAAGCGGATCGATGACGAGGTCTTCCATCGCGATGCCGTATTCCTTGGTGGCAACCTCGACGATCTTGCCCACGAGTTCAAGGCGCTTGTGCGGATCGTCGGGGATCTCGTCGTGGTCGTTCGGTAGAGCGATGACGGCCGCACCGTACTTCTTGACCAACGGAAGAATCGCAGCCATGCGATCGTCTTCAGCGGTGATCGAGTTAACGAGTGCCTTGCCATCGTAGGCAGCCAGGCCGGCCTCGAGGGCCTCAACAACTGATGAGTCAATGCAGATCGGCATATCGGTCATGCCCTGCACCAGCTTGATGGCCTTGGCTAGCATGTCAGGTTCGTCGACGAATGGTGCGCCCATGTTGACGTCGAGCATCATGGCGCCGCCCGCGATCTGGTCCTCCACATCGCGTGCTACCGACGAGAGATCGCCGGCGCGCAATTCCTCCTGGAACTTTTTACGTCCCGTGGGGTTGATGCGCTCACCGATGATGCAGAACGGCTGGTCGTGACCAATGATCAGCTCTTTGGTGGCTGATCGGACGACGGTATGCATGGTGCTCCTTGGGCCGGTTAGTTCGTTGATGTGGGGTTATGCGGAAGTAGGGGCGGTGCTGGCTGGTGTGGGGCTCGTTGGTGCGGACGTATCGAGGCCGAGATCTTCAATGAGGCGAGCAAACGAGCCGTCGTGACGGAAGTCGGCGATGTGAATCCCAGCGACACCGGGGATGGATAGAGCGTGCCGGGCAAGCTCAAGTGTGAGCTGGTAGCTCTCTTCTGGAATATCGCTGGCCTTGCTGATCCGATCGCGAATCGCGGGGGGAACGGTGATTCCCGCAACGCTGTCGTTCATGAAATTCAGTGCGCGTGCGGTTTTGGTGAGGCAGACGGAGGCGAGGATTGCGGTGCGTGCGGCCACTCCGTTTGCAACGCAGCCGGCGATGAATGTCTCGAGGACCTCAGGCTGGTAACCGATCTGCAACTGTAGGAAGCGAGCACCGGCATCAGCCTTAATGCGTGCACGTTCGATCCGGTAGTGCTGTGGTGGGCCGAAAGGTGTTTCCACTGCACCCACGAAAAGGTCAGGCGCCGGCTTGATCGCGCGTCCACTGACGTAGTGGCCTTCACCGAGTCCGGAGGCAACTTTGACCAATGACGGACCATCGAGGTCGAACACACGACGGGCCTGTGGCTCGTCACCGGCCGTCACATCGTCGCCGGTCAACGCACAGATGTTGGTGACGCCGAATAGTGCAGCACCGACGATGTCCGCTTGGGCCGCGAGCCGGTTCTTGTCCCGGCAGACAACCTGCATGATTGGTTCTGCACCAAGGGTTTTCAGCGCGATGGCAATAGATACATTCGACGCATGTGCGTGTGCAGCAGGATTGTCCGTGGCGTTGATTCCATCCACGTAGGGAAGGATCGGGTCGAGCTTGGCCTTCACGGTGTCGAGGTTTCCCCCGTCGATCGATGGAAACTCTGCGGTAATGATTGGCCGCTGACGCGACTCGGCAAGGGTGCGCAGGCGGCTCATGACAGTGGAGTCCGTTCGTGGAAGCCTTGATCAAGGGAGTTAATGTCGTCGACTTCGTTTAGAGACGACATGGGTAGTTCTGATGAGTCAGCCGGATGAGTAATGCCCATCCAGCCATCAGGGAAAGCCACATCACGTTTGGTGAGCAGGTTCTTCCAAGACGAAGATCCGCGCAGCTGGTTGTCGACCGGTGGCCGCAACTCCGCAAAGTGGCCTTCCCATGAGTTCGGGTTTAGCGCATGGTGACTGCGGCCTTCAGCCACAGTCCACACGCACCGCATCTCCGGAATTACTTCACAGTTCCCGTTTTCGCGTACCCCGCCACATGGCCCATTGCGCAACGTTTTTGGGCATGTCATCGGACATGTCATACCGGTGGAGTGCAGCACGCATTGGCCGCACATCCGGCAATCAAACACCGGGCCCTTACTGGCCTTTTCGACAATGGGCAGGAGCTTCATGGTTACGCTGCGCCACGCTTTGCGGCAATCAGTTCCTTGGCACGACGAACGGCCGTTGCAGCATCCGCGGCGTAACCGTCGGCACCACAGACATCTGCGTACTCCTGGGTAACAGGGGCACCGCCGACCATGACGATGACCTTGTCGCGAAGACCAGCCTTCTCGAGTGCGTTGATGTTGGCCTTGAACATCGGCATGGTCGTGGTGAGGAATGCGGACATTCCGACGATGTCGGGGTTGTGCTCCTCGATACCGGCGATGAACTTCTCCGGGGCGGCCTGGACGCCGATGTCGATCACGTGGAAGCCGGCACCCTCGAGCATGATGTTGACCAGGTTCTTGCCGATATCGTGCACATCACCCTTGACCGTTCCCATCAGGAACGTGCCGACTGTCTCCGCACCGGTCTGGGCAAGAAGGGGACGCAGCACCTCAAGCGCACCGGCCATTGCCCGACCAGCGATGAGCATCTCGGGAACGAACCAGTCGCCGCGCTCGAAGCGGGCGCCGACCTCTTCCAGTGACGGAATAAGCGCGTCGAAGAGCAGTTCAGACGGGGTAAGACCTTCGTCCAAACCCTTCTTCGTTAGTTCGAGAACAGCGGGCGCATTGCCGACCATCGTCTCGTCATAAAGGGCCTTCAAGATCTCGTCGTTGCTCATGCTGCTCCAGCCTTTCGTGATGTGCTACCTGCGGGGGAAGTCGGGTACAGGACTGCGGATAGTCGTACACATTCATCAGCCAGTGTTCGACCGATGCGATCAATCTGGTGAGGCGTCAGGCGTGACGACGGACCAGAAACTGAAATGGCCGCTACGGCAATGCCGTCCGCGTCCAAGATAGGTGCCGCGATGGCGACTAGGCCCGGCTCGAGCTCACCATCGGCAACTGCATAGCCCGTTTCATGGCAGCGACGCAGATCTGCATCAAGCGCCGGCCGCGTAGTGCGCGTGCGTTCGGTTAGCTTGACCAGACGGCCCACGGGAAGCGGAGTTCCATGTGCAAGAAGGACTTTGCCGAGCGCGGATGCGTGGAAAGGCACCTCGCGGTTGACCCAGTTCGCAGCACCCAGCATGTAACGCGAATCAACCTGATCGATCTGCACTACGCCGGAACCGGCGGACACCGCAAGGTTAATAGTCTCGCCGGTGGCAGCGGCCAGCCGTTCCAACGTCGGACGGACCTTGCTGATCAAGTAGTCCTGACCATCGTGGCGACGGGCGAAGGAGGCAACGACATCGCCTGCGACGATCTCACCTGACGGGGTGCGTCCGATGAGTCGATTTCGTTCGAGGCTGCTCAGCAGTCTCGAAACGGTGCTCTTGGGCAGGCCACTTGCGGACACAAGCTCAGGAAAGGTCATCGGCTCGGTCGCGGTGAGAACACGCACGAGCAGCGATGCGGCGCGATCAACAGCTTGCGCTCCGGTGCCAGGTTGGACAGATGCAGGGGCAGTTGGGCGCTCGTAGTCAGTGCTTGTCATCGTGCCTGCCTCCCCATTCGCCGTCGTTTCCCACTACTGTTCCATCGTTCCGATAACTCGGCAGAATAACCGTTCCACATTATGGAACCGGTGTTCCACAAAGAGTGTAGGATCGCTTCCATTGTCCGGTCAAGGAGAGGGTCACCCGATGTTCGTCAACAAGATGCCGCGTTACGAAATTTTGTCGCAGGACGCGATGGACACCCTCGACCGCGGGTGGAAGCGCATTGTCAGCGAACTCGGGATCGAGTTCATGAAGCCCGAGGCCGTTGAACTGTTTAAGGCACACGGTCAGCGCGTCGAGGGTGACAAGGTTTTCTTCGACCCAGAGTTCATTCTCGAGCAGGTCGCTAAGGCACCCAGTGAGTTCGACATGCAGGCGCGTAACCCCGAGAACAATGTGCACATCGGTGGCGACCACATGGTGTTCTCAAGCGTCTACGGCCCACCATTCGCGAGCCGCCATGGCGTGCGCCGCGAGGCAACGCTGGATGACTACCAGAACTTCGCTCGTCTAGCCCAGTCGTACAAGGTGATTGACAGCGTCGGCGGTGTTGTCGCGGAGCCGAACGACGCGCCACTCGATAGCCGCCACCTCGACATGCTCTACTCAACATTCACCCTGACGGACAAGATCTTCCAGGGCAACGTCGTTAGCGGCGTGAACGCCCGTGACACCTTGAACATGGCCGACATTGTTTTTGGCAGCCGCGAGTCGATAGAGAAGACCCCAGTCTCGATCGCATTGGTCAACTGCAACTCCCCACTTCGCTGGGACGATCGCATGCTCGATGCGCAATTCGAGTACTCCGCAGCGAACCAGCCCGTCATTTTGACGCCGTTCCTTCTCATGGGCGCCATGTCACCGGTTTCGATCCCGGCTGCACTCGTCCAGCAGATCGCTGAGTCGCTGGCTGGTATTGCGCTGTCGCAGCTCATCAACCCAGGCTGCCCCGTTGTCTTTGGCTCGTTCCTGTCGAACATCGATATGCAATCGGGTTCACCGCAGTTTGGTACACCCGAATCCGCGATTGGCCTGCTGTGCACCGGTCAGATCGCGCGTCACTTCAAACTGCCGTTCCGAACGGGTGGTGGCTTGAACTCCTCGCAGAGCGTTGACGCTCAGGCTGCGTACGAGTCACTCATGACGATGCTGCCGACCTTCCTTGCTGGCACGAACTTCGTCATGCACTCAGCTGGTTGGCTCGAGGGCGGCCTGGTTGCTTCCTACGAGAAGTACATCGTCGATGTTCAGATCCTCGAGCAGTTGCAGCACGAGTTCACCCCACTCGAAATCGACGAAGAGTCACTCGCATTCGGTGCACACGAAGAGGTTGGTGCTGGAGGTCACTTCCTCGGTGCAATGCACACGATGGAACGCTTCCGCACCTGCTTCTACCGTCCATTCCTGTCGAGCTCAGACAACTTCGAGCGCTGGACCCGCATGGGTGCCAAGGACACCGCCACCCGTGCAGGCGAGATCGCAGATAAGACGATCGAAGAGTACGAGGCACCGCCGATGGACGAGTCGATTCGTGAAGCACTGGCCGAGTACGTCACACGTCGCCGTGCAGAATTGGGCGACTGACCAGCGGATTTGATTGGCGAAAGTGTCAACATCGCGGCGCAAAAAGCGCACACTGTTACTGGGTTAACACTGATCTGACAACACTGGTCTGGCGGCACTCGGAGGAATTATGTCCAACTCGTACGACGTCATCATCGTCGGCGGGGGTTCGGCTGGATCGTCACTGGCGAGCAAGTTGTCGGCGGATCCATCGACCAAGGTTCTCGTACTTGAGGCCGGTCGATGGGACTACAAGTGGGACGTGTTCATTCACATGCCCGCGGCACTGTTCTTCATGCTGGGTAATCCGTACTACGACTGGATGTATGAGACCGAGCCTGAGCCATTTATGGACGGCCGCAAGGTTGCCCATGCTCGGGGCAAAGTTATCGGTGGCTCGAGTTCGATCAATGGGCAGATCTTCCAACGTGGCAATCCGATGGATTACGAACGCTGGGCAGCAGATCCCGGTATGGAAACCTGGGATTTCGCTCACTGCTTGCCGTATTTCAAGCAGATGGAAACATGCCTAGCCGGTGCGGACGAGTGGCGTGGCGGGTCAGGCCCGTTGTCTCTTGAGCGTGGGCCGGTGAAGAATCCGCTGTTCGGCGCGTTCTTCAAGGCAGTCCAAGAAGCTGGATTTGACCTCACCAAAGATGTGAATGGATACAAGCAAGAAGGGTTTGCCGCCTTCGATCAAAGCATTCGTCGCGGTCGACGCTTATCGGCGGCGGGTGCGTACCTGCACCCGGCAAAGCGTCGGCCCAATCTCGAAATTCGCACCCATGCGCAAGTTGCCCGAGTGCTGTTTGACGGCAAACGCGCTACCGGTGTCGAAGTGATGAAGAAGGGCGGCGGAGTCGAGAAGATCACCGCCGGTGAAGTCATCCTGTGCGGTGGCGCCTTCAATTCACCACAGGTGCTTCAACTCTCAGGTGTTGGTGACGCCGAGCGACTTCGTGCGGTTGGTATCGATCCCATTCATCACCTCCCTGGTGTGGGTGAGAATCTCCAAGACCATCTTGAGGTTTACGTCCAGCACAGTTGTAAGCAGCCGGTTTCGCTCAATCCACAGTTGAAATTGTGGCGTCGTCCGTTTATCGGTGCTCAATGGTTGTTCCTGCGTTCGGGTCCGGGTGCCACGAACACCTTCGAGGGTGGCGGATTCGCACGCAGCAATGACAACGTCGAGTGGCCGAACTTGATGTACCACTTCCTGCCGATTGCCGTGCGTTACGACGGCACCTCGCCCGCTGGTGGCCACGGTTACCAGGTGCATGTTGGTCCGATGTTCTCTGATGCGCGCGGTTGGGTGCGATTGAAAAGCAACGATCCAGCGCAGAAGCCGGCCATTCAGTTCAACTATCTCTCGACCGAGCAGGATAAGCGCGAATGGATCGAAGCGATCCGCGTCACGCGAAACATTCTGGGTCAGCCAGCGTTTAGCGAATACAGTTCTGGCGAGATTTCACCAGGACCGCAGGTTGAAACTGACGAGCAGATCCTCGATTGGGTTCGCAAGGACGGCGAGACTGCTCTGCACCCGTCATGTACGAACAAGATGGGTGTCGATGAGATGTCGGTTGTAGATCCCACCACCATGAAGGTTCATGGGCTCGAAGGAATTCGCGTGGTTGACGCGTCAGTTTTCCCGTACATCACTAACGGCAATCTCTACGGGCCAGTGATGATGGTGGCTGAGAAGGCTGGCGATCTCATCCTCGGAAATACGCCGCTGGCAGCCGACCATCGAGAATTCTATCGTCATCAACCGGCCGGAACACGGTCGTCCGCAGTTCTCACAAACGAAAGTGCTGTCGACAATGGCTGATCTGTTTATTGATGGTCAGTGGGTGGCGGGGGCCAAGGGGTTGACCCGCGAGATCTATTGCCCCGCAGACGGCTCGCTGGTTGGCGTTGTTGACGAGGCGACGCGGCAAGACACTGAACTCGCGATCCGCGCTGCACGCCTGGCCTTCGACGATGGCCGATGGTCAACAGTCAGCGCGACGGAACGTGGCGCTTTCTTGAACCGCGTTGCCGATCTACTTGAGCGGGACAGTGAAGTAATCGCAACTGCCGAGGCTCGCGATACCGGTAAGCGCATCATCGAGGCTCGCTACGACGTTGGCGACATCGTTAGTAGTTTCCGATGGTTCGCCGGCCTCGCGAACACAAATCAGGGTCGGATCGTCGAACCAGGTGCGACGGGTGTTTTTTCTCGCGTCGCGTACGAGCCGGTCGGTGTCTGTGGCTTGATTACGCCGTGGAACTATCCATTACTCCAGGCTGCCTGGAAGGTTGCGCCAGCACTTGCAGCCGGAAATACCTTTGTTATCAAGCCAAGTGAGCTAACCCCGCACACCACGATCCGTCTGATGAAGGTGCTGGCCGAAGCCGGATTGCCCGATGGCGTGGCCAATCTCGTCCTCGGTGCGGGCGCCGAAGCGGGTGCACCGTTGTCGGATCACCCTGATGTAGACATGGTCTCGTTTACCGGCGGTGTGATCACTGGTCGACGCATCATGGCTGCCGCCGCTGGCACGGTGAAGAAGGTTGCCCTCGAACTCGGCGGTAAGAACCCCAACATCATTTTTGCTGATGCGGATCTTGATGCGGCCATAGACAACGCCGCCACTGCCATCTTCCTGCACTCAGGTCAAGTGTGCTCGGCGGGTGCCCGACTCATTGTCGAGGAGTCGATCCACGATCTCGTTGTCGATCGAGTGGTGGCCATTGCTGAGTCGATTCGACTCGGCGGGCCATTCGATCCCGATGCCGAATCAGGGGCGCTGATTTCTTCCGATCATCGCGCGAAAGTAGATGCATATGTTCAGCGCGGTGTCGCTGAGGGTGCCGTTCTTCGATGTGGTGGCAAGGCCCCTGACGGTGCGGAGTTTGCCGACGGCTATTACTACCTGCCAACAGTTCTCGACGGCTGCAACACCGCGATGAGCTGTGTGCAGGATGAGTCGTTTGGTCCGGTGCTGACGGTTGAAACGTTCAGTGACGAAGCCGAAGCGATCGCCCTGGGAAATGACACGATTTACGGTCTGGCTGGTGCAGTCTGGACGAACGATCTCAACCGCGCGCAGCGTGTTGCCAACGCTCTACGTCACGGGACGATTTGGATCAACGACTATCACCCGTACCGCCCGTCAGCGGAGTGGGGTGGGTTCAAGCAATCAGGTGTCGGCCGAGAACTAGGCATAGCCGGATTCGCCGAATATGTTGAGCCAAAGCACATTTATCAAAACCTTTCCCCCGCACCGAGCGGGTGGTTTGCTGGAGCGGAGTCACCTGACGCATGAGTTCACCCACGGCGACACCGAGTCAGACAACTGAACCGGCAGTTTCAGTTCGTAATCTCTGGAAAGTCTTTGGCCCAAAGGCAGAGACGATTCCGGGGTCGGCACATGCGGAACTTTCGCCTGCGGAACTCAAAGCCGATACTGGTTGCGTAGCTGCCGTGCGCGATGTGTCGTTTGATGTTGCCCCGGGCGAAGTTTTCGTCGTGATGGGACTTTCAGGGTCAGGCAAGTCCACTCTCGTTCGTTGCATCACTCGGTTGATAGAGCCAACAGCCGGCGATGTGTTCGTCGATGGTGACAACCTCTCGGCAGCCGATGAGAAAAAGTTGCGCGAACTTCGCCGGAATCGTTTCTCAATGGTGTTCCAGCACTTCGGTTTGCTTCCGCATCGTCGCGTACTCGATAACGTGGCCTACGGGCTTGAGGTTCGAGGCGATGGGAAGGCGTCGCGTTTAGCCCGTGCCCAAGAAGTCGTTGAACTCGTTGGACTATCTGGCTTTGAGAATTCGTTCCCTGACCAGTTGTCGGGTGGAATGCAGCAGCGCGTCGGGCTCGCACGTGCTCTCGCGGGCGATCCGGACATCATGTTTTTTGACGAGCCGTTTTCGGCGCTGGATCCACTGATTCGCCGCGGCATGCAGGACGAGGTTTTGCGTCTGCACCATGAGGTGGGCAAGACCATGGTCTTCATTACCCATGATCTATCTGAGGCGCTGCGGCTCGGTGATCGCATCGCGATCATGCGTAACGGACGAATCGTCCAACTTGGCCGACCTGACGAGCTTGTTGGAGCCCCGGCCGATGATTATGTCGCGGATTTCACGCGAGATATTCCGCGTTCGCACGTGCTGACGATGCGCTGGATCATGCGTGATGTGAAGCCTGGTGAGCCGCTCGACGGTCCGGAATTGTCACCTGACTTAGTGATTCGTGAGTCGATTGCGCCGATTACGTCGTCGTCCGCGCCGGCTCGCATTGTCAAGGATGGGCAGTTGCTGGGGCTTGTAGATCGCGACGATTTGCTCGCGGTGATCGCCGGAAGCGCTCAGGGATGACGGCGGTAACTGCGGACGCACCGTCCGCCCCGCCTGCGCCGCCCGCGCCGGCCGGTGCTGCGCCTCGCCGATTCGGGATGAAATGGCAACTGCTGGCGTGGTTTGTGTCGTGGATAGTTCTCTGGCTACTGCTCAACGGTAAGTTTCCGTTAGAAGCCGGGACGCCTCCCTTCGTTCAAGACGCGCTCCAGAACTTCGCTAGCAACCTCGGGCTCGTGTCGTGGACGCAGCCGATCATCAACGTTCTCAACGGTTTGTACAACGCAGGAGTGTGGGTCACCAAGCAACTGGGCTGGACCGGCATGATCGGGCTGGGCTCGGCTCTTGCGCTGCTTGTCGCTGGTTGGCGGATGGCACTTCTAACTGCACTGGGAATGTTGAGCTTTGGCGTTCTTGGGTTGTGGGACGAGAGCATGCAAACTCTTGTGCTCATCGCGATCTCGGTTCTGCTCTCGCTGCTAATCGGCATCCCACTGGGAATTGCGTGCGGCCTGTCGGATCGCTTCAACCGAATCATGATGCCGATTTTGGACACGCTCCAGATCATGCCGTCCTTGGCTTATCTGGGTTTTATTGCGCTCTTCTTCCTGATCGGCCCCCCGTCTGGAATCGTGGCGACGATTATTTACGCGATCCCGCCGACAATCCGCCTAACGAGCGTGGGTATCCGCGAGGTGTCCGAGGCTTCCGTCGAAGCTTCACGTTCACTTGGCGCAACGGGGTGGCAGGTCCTTCGTGATGTTCAACTCCCGATGTCGAGACGAACGCGGGTTGTCGGTATCAACCAAACCGTGATGGCAGCGCTTTCGATGATCACGATCGCGGCTCTTGTTGCCGCGCCCGGGCTCGGCCAATCGGTGTTGGGTGCCCTTGAAATTCTGAACATCGGAGCGGCATTTAATAGCGGCTTAGCGCTTGTCATTATGGCAATTGTTCTGGATCGCGTGATTTCGGCCGCCAGCACCCGTAGCGCTGCCGGACAACGCAGTAAGAAGGAGACCTGGACAAACCGCGCTGTTGCGGCGGTGTTGATTGCTGTTGGCGCGCTGCTGCCCGCGATCGCACCGAAAACGGCTACATGGAATCAGGCGTGGAGCCACCCCATAACCGATCCGGTGAACACGGCCACCGACTCGTTAAACAACGTCTTGTACCCGATCACGACGGCGTTCACTGAGTGGATCACCGTGTGGCTGATCAATCCGCTGGAGAGTCTGTTCACGGGCACTCCGTGGTTCATTGTTATCGCGGCTTTTGCTGTGCTCGCGCTGATCCTCGGCCGCGTGCGGACGGCAATGACGGCGATCCTGTGTCTGGCTGGGTGTGTGGTCATCGCACTGTGGCCAGACACCATGGTTACTTTGACTCAGGTAGTACTAGCAGCCGCTTTGACGCTGATACTTGGCTTGCTCATTGGCGTGTGGATTGGCCGTAGTAAGAGGGCAGATCGCGTCTGGCGACCTATCCTTGACGCGGGACAGGTGTTGCCACCGTTCGTTTATCTTGTGCCCTGTCTAACACTGTTCGGTTCAACCCGGCTTACCGCGATCATCGCCGCTGTCATTTATGCGGCCCCGGCGGTTATCAAGATTGTGGGCGAGGGTATTTCGACAGTCCCATCGGACACCATCGAAGCCTCGCGTTCTGTTGGAGCCAATTCCTGGCAGGAGATTTTCAAAGTTCAGGTGCCCATGGCACGGCCGATCATTCTGGTAGCACTCAACCAAGGCATTATTTATGTCATGGCCATGGTCGTTATTGGTGGTTTAGTCGGCGGCGGTGGTTTAGGTTACGAAGTGGTCAAGGGATTCTCACAAGAGCGTGACGTTGGGGTAGGACTTGCTGCGGGAATCGCCATTGTTCTGCTAGGTGTGATGTTAGATCGAATTAGTCAGTCAGCAGGTCGCGTTCGGCGGACGTCGTCGGATGTTGGTTAGGTGTCCGGACAGACCGGATCGAGAAGGGATCCTCGTGGTTAACACTCGTAGGAAGTTCGCCGCAGTAGGCGTTGTAGCCGCTGCAGCCTTGATGCTGTCGGCCTGTGCCGGCTCATCATCCGGCGGTAGCACCAGTGCTGCACCGTCGACATCCGGTGGGGGATCAACGGCGGCCACGGTCGCGTGCGGATCCACGCCCGTCCAGATTGCTGACAATCCGTGGGTTGGTTATGAGGCGGACGTTGCGGTTGTCGACTACGTCCTTCGCACGAAGCTCAATTGCCAGACGAAGATCTCCAAGGTTGCCGAACAGGTTTCATGGGAGGGTTTCGGATCGGGTCAGATTGACGTGATCTTGGAAAACTGGGGTCACCAAGACCTCGCCAAGAAGTACATCACCGATCAGAAGAAGGCTGTTGACCTGGGCTCTGCAGGCAACAACGGTGTCATCGGTTGGTTCGTTCCCAAGTGGATGGCCGATAAGTACCCGGACATCACTGACTGGAACAACCTAAACAAGCACGCGGATCTGTTTAAGACTGCTGAGTCCGGTGGTAAGGGACAGCTTCTCGATGGCGATCCGTCGTACGTCACAAACGACGAGGCTCTGGTGAAGAACCTCAACCTCAACTACGCCGTGAAGTACGCAGGATCTGAGGCCGGTTTGATCACCGCCCTTAAGAACGCGACCGAGAAGAGCACCCCGCTGCTCATGTACTTCTACACTCCGCAGTGGGCACTTGCGAAGTACCCCGTTGCTCAGGTGAAGCTTCCTGCCTACACCCCTGGCTGCGATGCAGATCCCAAGAAGGTCGCCTGTGACTACCCGCCGTACCCGCTTAACAAGGTTGCCCGCGCAGACTGGGTAACCGCTGGTGGACCGGCCGTTAACTTCATCAAGAACTTCAGCTGGACCAACGACGATCAGAACTCGGTCGCCGCTGCAATTCAGGGTGGAGCCACCGATGATGCAGCTGCTAAGGCCTGGGTCGATGCAAATCAGGCCAAGGTCGATGCCTGGCTCGCAGGCTGACGTAGCCTCGACGAACTATTAGGTGGGCCCTGCACTTCGGTGCGGGGCCCACCTGATTTTTGCCCCCTACTGCGACAGGGATGTTGAAGAGATAACAAGCAGCACTACGGCCATCAGTGCCAGTCCCATCGCCACCGTGAACAAGATCTTGTCATTTCTCGATCGCAGGGCTGCGGCGATCACGAGAACGCTGATCGAGACGACTGCGATTGAGATCGCACTTCCAAGGTTCACGTGCGCGATCAATATTGCGATGGCCATGAGCAGTAGACCCACAGCGACGACTGATGTTCTACGACGTCCAAGGGCCAGCGCCGCACCCCCCGCATCGATTGAGGCATCGGATTCAAGATCGGGAAGTGCGTTAGCGAAATGAGCACCGACTCCCATGAGTGCGGCCGCAATGCTCAGCCACATCGCCGGTGGATGTGATGGTGTCAATCCGTAGGTCACGAAGGCGGGGATCAAGCCGAACGAGATCGCATACGGCAGCCACGACAGCAGGGTCGTCTTGAAATAGAAGTTGTACGCCCAAGCCGAGGCCACTGCGATGAGGTGGGCAAAGCCACCGCGCAACCCGGCAGCCATGAATGACAGCGGCACGCACATGGTTAATGTGATGAGTGCGCAGGACCATAAGTGTGCTGAGGTGAGTTCACCTCGTACTGTCGGTTTGTCCAAGCGGTTCGCGCGGATATCTCCAGCGGCGTCGTGGGCGTCATTAGACCAACCGACGGACAGTTGGCCTGCGAGTCCAGCCAGGCCCATTGCAACCGCCCCGGCAAGAGATCGTCCGGCAGCTAGCGCCATAGCCGAAATCACAAGCGTGACGACGGCAGTCGGCCCTGGATGGCAGGCTTGAATTAGCGCAACGAGCCTACTGGGCGGGTGATCGGTCACATGATCAGTGTGTCAGTTGCGAATAGTGATCAATGACGTCTCGGCGCAGTTCGACTGCTGCGAATTGTTTGCAATACTGCCTTTCCGGTGGCGGCATTTGTTGCGTGGCACGGGGCTTGCTAACGTCTACGTCATGTACCGGCTCAACCTTGTCTCCCGACGCTACCTAGATTTGGGTCGCGTTTCTAGTCAGATGTGTATGAGGTCGGCCATGTACGAGATGCCCCGTCACTGACGTTGACGCAGTCGTCGTACACAGGCCGGAGATGGTGATCTCTGGCCTTGCGCATTTTATGCGGCCGACAGCCCACCAGCACCCATCAAAGCCGTCAGTCGACGTTGATTGATCGGTAGCCAAACTTCATATCCCACTTGATGTACGGAGAAAAGAAAATGACTGAATCCTGGAGTTTCGAGACCAAGCAGATCCACGCGGGTCAGGCCCCTGATGCGGCTACCAATGCGCGCGCTCTGCCGATCTATGCAACCACGTCGTACACGTTCCGCGACACCGATCACGCGGCAGCCCTGTTCGGTTTGGCTGAGATGGGCAATATCTACACGCGCATCATGAACCCGACGACCGATGTCGTTGAGCAGCGCATCGCCGCCCTCGAAGGTGGCGTCGCGGCGCTTCTTGTCAGCAGTGGTCAGGCCGCTGAGACCTTGGCGATCTTGAACCTCGCCGAGATTGGCGATCACATCGTTTCGAGCCCCGCTCTATACGGCGGAACGTACAACCTGTTCCACTACACGTTGCCGAAGCTCGGGATTGAGGTCACGTTCGTTGATGATCCCGACAATCTCGATTCCTGGCGCGCAGCTGTTCGTCCGAACACCAAGGCCTTCTATGGTGAGTCGATCTCAAACCCGAAGAATCACATCCTCGATATCGCTGGGGTTTCTGCGGTCGCCCATGAAAATGGCGTACCGTTGATCGTCGATAACACCGTTGCGACCCCGTACCTGATCCGTCCGCTTGAGCTTGGTGCCGACATTGTCGTGCACTCAGCTACCAAGTACCTCGGTGGCCACGGCACAGCGATTGCGGGTGCCATTGTTGACGGCGGAAAGTTCGACTGGGCCGCGAATCCAGAGAAGTTCCCGCAGTACAACAACCCAGACCCGAGCTACCACGGTCTGGTGTACGCAGAAGCGCTTGGTGCAATTGCCTACATCATCAAGGCTCGCGTTCAATTGCTGCGTGACCTTGGCCCGGCCGCGTCACCGTTCAACGCGTTCCTTATCGCGCAGGGAATCGAAACTCTGTCCCTACGCCTCGAGCGTCACGTACAGAACGCTCAGGCCGTGGCCGAGTGGCTCGAAAGTCGCGACGAGGTTGAGTCCGTGAACTATGCGGGTCTTGCGTCCTCGCCGTGGTACTCGCGCGGTAAGGAGATCGCTCCTCGTGGAACCGGCGCCGTTCTCTCGTTCGAAATCAAGGGTGGAATTGCAGCGGGCAAGAAGTTTGTTGATGCTCTCGAACTGCACAGTCACGTGGCAAACATCGGTGACGTTCGCTCGCTAGTCATCCACCCAGCATCGACGACGCACTCGCAATTGACCGACGATGAGCGGCTGTCCGCGGGTGTTACTCCCGGCCTAGTTCGTCTAGCTGTTGGTATTGAAGGTATCGAAGATATCCTCGCCGATCTCGACGCTGGCTTCCGTGCAGCCAAGGGTGTGTAACGAGATATGACGCAACCACAGGGTCTCCCTCCCGCCAGCGGTGCTTGGCGGGCGGGAGACCCTGTGGGCGGTCGGCAGTTTGCCGACGTCGGCTCGCTCGAGCTCGAGTTCGGGGGTGTGCTCGATGGGGTCACCGTTGCGTATGAAACCTGGGGCACTCTTGCGCCAGATGGCTCTAACGCAGTCTTGGTTTTACATGCACTAACGGGCGACTCACACGTCGTGGGCCCCATCACTGATGCCCATCCCACCCCTGGCTGGTGGGATGGGCTCATTGGTCCCGACCGCCCACTAGACACCGATCGCTGGTTTGTTGTGGCGCCCAACGTCTTAGGTGGCTGTCAGGGGACGACGGGTCCGTCATCGTTGGCACCCGATGGACGTCCGTATGGATCACGCTTTCCGCGAATCACGGTCGGCGATCAGGTGCGGGCCGAGCAGTCGTTAGCCGATCACCTCGGAATAACCCGCTGGGCGGCGGTTATCGGTGGATCGATGGGCGGGATGCGCGCACTTGAATGGGCCGTGTCGGCTCCCGATCGGGTGGGGGCAGTCCTGGTGCTAGCAGTTGGTGCTGCTGCGACGGCCGATCAGATTGCTACTCAAACAATCCAGAATTTGGCGATAACCTCAGATCATGGCTGGCAGGGTGGCGACTACTACGATGCTGCGCCGGGGCAGGGGCCAACCGTCGGGCTTGGCCTTGCCCGTCGGATCGCGCACCTGACGTATCGCAGCGAGTTTGAACTGCAGGAGCGATTCAATAACCAGCCTCAGGTCGACGAGGATCCACTGCGTGAAGGCCGCTACGCCATTCAGTCGTATCTGGATCATCACGCGAATAAGCTCGCGAAACGATTTGATGCTGGCTCATACGTAGCACTCACCGATGCGATGAATACGTGGGACGTTGGTCGCGGACGAGGGGGAGTCGAGAAAGCGTTGGGTGCGTTGAACGTTCCACTGTTGGTTGCTGGTATCGACACCGATCGTCTGTATCCCGTTTATCTGCAAGAACAGATTGCGGAGTTGGCAGGAAATACGGTGACGGGCTTGCGCATTATTAAGTCCGACTTCGGCCATGACGGATTTTTGATTGAACATGACGAGGTCTTCGCCCTGGTTGAAGAAATTCTTGATCTGGCTGAAGGACTCGGCGCTCATGGAGAACCACTCAAGGGCCGGTAAACAGGTTCACAGTTTGCTCTGTGGTGTTGGCACACGGGTGACACATGTTCGCGTAAGCCGCTTCGAGTCGTAACGTCGGAACTATGTATGTTTCACGCGGTGCGCGCCAACGTGTTTACGCAGCCAGTGCAGCTGCCATGGTTGCTTCGCTAGCACTGGTCGGGGCAGTCACGGGTGGTTCAGCATCGGCCCATCCCGTCGCGCCCAGCGTGGCTGGCCCTTCGCCCAGTACCCCTTCGCCCAGTACCCCTTCGGCTGTGCCCCCGATTGCACTGCTCACCAAGCAGACGACTACCGTCCTCGGGCAGCCGCTTGCGTATCCGACCCAGTTGCCCGCCGAGGTCTCCTCATCGATCATTACGCTGCTGCCTGGTCAGCAGACCGGCTGGCATCGTCATGACGCGCCGATGTACGCCTACATCTTGTCTGGCGCGGTGACAGTGACGTACGACGGTGACATTACCAAGACGTATCGCAAGGGTCAGGCCATCATGGAGGCCGTTGGTACTCGTCATAACGGCGTTAACAAGGGCGAGGAGCCGGTGCGGATTCTGGTCGTGAACCTCGGCGCACTGGGCGTGGCTAACTCCGTCAAGTTGTAGCGACTGTGCCAGATGCGTGGCGGCAGTTCGATACTGAGTGAGGAGCTAGTGGTTGCGTAGCCAATTCACCGGACAGACCCGTGGCATGCAGGCGTACACGCTGCTGTTTTCGCTA
Organism: uncultured bacterium; assembly: GCA_903826575.1. Lineage (GTDB taxonomy): Bacteria > Actinomycetota > Actinomycetes > S36-B12 > CAIYMF01 > Longivirga. The sequence continues at coordinate 86,999 of CAIKEU010000029.1, read as the reverse complement.
GGCTGACGGCACGTTCGGCGTCAGGAGGCGACATGGCAGAAAACCTTCCACCGGTGACAGAGGATGAAGGCATCCTTGAGGCTATCGGCGATGCCGTGGAAACGGTTTTCTCTGACGAATTCGAGCCAGCCGCCCCTGAGGATCCATGGGAACGACGCCAACGCCTGCTCGACTCATGGACCGCCATCATCTTGGCAATCGCTGCGGTGGCCACCGCGTGGGCGTCTTTCCAAGCGTCCCAATGGTCCGGTGCACAATCTGATCGTCAATCGGAGTCCACGATTCTGCGCTCTGACGCCGGACGTGCGCAAACTGCTGCTACCGCCGACACCGTGATCGACTCACAAACGTGGCTGAGTTGGGTGAGCGCTGTCGACGCAAAACAGGAGGACAAAGCTAAGTTCCTGTCCACCAGATTCTCGCCAACGCTCAAGACCGCTCAGGCGCAATGGCTTAGTGGAGTGAAACTTGATGCAGCCGGAGTTCCCGTCGTAATTCCTCTGGGTACCCCGTTGGATCTGCCCAGCTATCAACTGCCCAAGCAGCTCGAATCCGACACCAAGGCCGCACAGGCTGAAGCCAAGCTCGGAGAGGCAGATCAGGCGGCAGCCAACTCGACCGGCTTCGTGCTGGTGGCGCTGTTGTTCGCCATGGTGCTCTTCTTCGCAAGTATCGCCACCAAGTTCACCGCCCCCAAAGTTCAGGTGCTTCTAACCGTCATATCTATTGTGCTTTTGGTTATCGGACTGATCCGCATGTTCATGATTCCGCCACTGTTTTAGCTCTTCCGCACACTGCGTCGCAAACGTTTTCACAACCCAGGAGATCTCAATGCGTTCGATCATCGTTACCGCTACTGCCTCGTCACTGTTGGCCGTCAGCCTGCTGGCAGGCTGCGGTAAGAACGACTTGCCAGGTGCTCAAGGTGCCGTGTGTGATGCGCGCACGAACCTACAAACCTCGTTCCAAAAGATGACCGATGACCTGCAGGCGGGAAACCTAGGCGATGCAAAGTCGTCGCTAGTGGCAGTCACGACAAGTCTGGCGACCTTGGCCACTGCGCAGCAGGGTCTTGCCCAAGAAAAGAAGGACGCGATCAAGCCGAAACTAGATGCTATTCGTACCACGTTGGTATCGGTCGGATCGGCCACCTCGATGGCTGAGGCTGGCGCAATTCTTGACACTGCCAAGACGCAGATGACCGACTTGGTTGATACCGTCGGGACCTCAGCCGAGTGCAAGTAGCCTCAGCTGTTGTTGAGCTGAGCTCGGTTTGCTTTGCGACGCATGATGAGGCGATCGATCGCCATGAAGAGGAACGCCAAGACCAGGCCGAAGATGGCGATTGCGACGACGTTGATAAGTACGGCCGTGTAGCCATACTTGGCAACGTTGAAGAAGCTGTAGGGGTACGCGCCGATCACCGCACCGCGAATGAGCGTATAGATCACATAGATGATCGGCACGATCAGAGCTGCAAAGATTTTCTTGGATTCAAACCAGCCTCGCGGCCCCGCAATGATAAAGACGATGATTGTCAGGACCGGCGTGATCTGGTGAACCAGCGCATTGCTCACATGTTCCCAGCCACGATTGGTGACATACGGCGCAATGATGGCGGCATAGATGATGCCGGTAATAGAAATCATCATGAGCGTATCGATGCGTAACACCCGTATGAGCGGTGAGTCGCGATGTGGATTCAGCGCGAGAAGGGTGAGAACGATGGCGACGAGGAGGTTGCTCCAGATCGTGAAGTAGCCCAACCAATCGAAAATTCGACCGAGTGCACCGGCAGCTCCGGTGGCATTGGCGTAACCGATTTGGCTCGCGTCTGTTGCCTCGCTCGGATACATGCCCGTGGCGGTCAGGGTGAATGAGACAGCCAATCCGAGCCATGCGACGACAGCATTGAACGCAAACCACGGCTTAGCGCGGTCTGAAGCGAGAGCTGATGTTGTCTTCGGCTTCGTCGTTGTCATGTCAGGACAGTAACGGTTCGTTCAGTGTCGAGCGGGCTAAAACGTCGGTATCGGAGCAGCAATTTCAGGCGGCGGGCACCGCTGGATCGGCGACAGTGAGTCGCTTTGCCGCCGTGCGGCTCCAACCCAATAGGCACAGGATCCCTACGGCGATTTGTGGAATAAAGGACGCCGCTCGCCACACGAGCACAGCAGCCGTCGCATCACCCGTCTTCACGCCCATCGCGGTGAGAAGCGTAATCATGAACGCATCAACCGTTCCAAGCCCTCCGGGGGTAATCGGAATCATCAGCCCAATCTGTGCAACGGCGAACCCGCCGAAAGCGACAAGCAGGGGAGTGACGTCGGTATCACCCTCCACCCCGCGAAGGGCGGCGAAGAAGATGAGGAACTGCATAAGTGAAACACCAACTTGCGCAAGGGTAATTTTCCACCAGCGCGTGCGAACGAGATCCACTGTGTCACTGCGGAATTTGAGAATTTGATCGACCGCGTCAAACTCCGCGCCCTTGCCAAACTTTGCGATCAGCGGTGCGGACACTTTGTTCGCGACACCACCGATGGCGCGCGCGGTGTTTTCGCTTCGCATGACAAGGCCGAAAATCAGGATCATGCCGATGAGTACCCCGAGACCGATAACGCCTATGTAGATGTACGGCCCGATATCGATGGTATGAGAGGCCTGAATCGCCAAGAGTCCGAGCACTGGCAAGCCAAGAGTGACAAAGATGCTCCACACGCCAACCGCTGCAATAGCCGCCGTGGCTGCCGTCGACGCCACGTTGTAGGTCGAGAGCATGGCGTACTGGACGCCTAGGCCGAACGCGCCACCGGCGGGAACGCCATTACTGATGGTGAAGGCAACTTGGTTCAAACTGAAGGAATGCGGATATGAAAGCCCTGGTGTGGCTGCCATGAAGGGCAGTCCGTACACCATGTTGTAGATGACCACCATCACCACGATCAGGGCGATAGAAATACCCGTCATGCCTTTGAGCGCGGTCAGAGCTTCGCTGTACGACCCAATCTGCGGAATTACCTTCCAGAAGATGAGCACCAGTACCGCAACTCCGAGTAGGCCGGCAATGATGGATTTCTTCTTATCGATCGCGGGTCGTGGGGTGCCTTCAGTTGCTGAAACCATACGTCCACCCTAGGCCATATGTAACTGTTGCGAATCGTGTGCAACAACTCGCGATGTTGTGGAGCTAGTGGTTAGTTCGCCCTTTTCTAAATAGGGTGGGGCAACGTTCCGTTCTTAGTGAAGGTTGGCTCGCTGTGAAGATGTCGAAGGTAATAGCCGCGCTTGGATTGGCCACGGTTGCGTTGGCGGCGTGCTCGTCGACGCCGGCAACGTCACCGAGTGGCTCCGCAAGTGCCAGTTCTGCTCCGGCGAAGACGTCCGTGACGATTGCAGAACCGGCGAACGCACCGGCTTACTACATTTTCCCGCTGACGCCGATGGACAACTATAACGGCCTGAACGATGCCTACTTCCAAGATCTGATCTACCGTCCGGTCTACTGGATTGGTGATCACGGTGCGGTAAAGGTGAACGACCAAATCTCGTTAGCCGACGCTCCCACCTACACCGATGGCGGCAAGACAGCAGTCCTAAAGTTGCGCCCGTACAACTGGTCGGACGGAAAGCCAGTGACCAGTCGCGATGTGCTTTTCTTCTGGAACTTGCTCAAGTCGGCGAAGGAGAACTGGGCAGGTTACGTTCCTGGTGAATTCCCCGACAACGTAACTAATGTGGCAACTCCGGATGCGCAAACGATCACCTTCACGTTTGACAAGGTTTATAACCCCGACTGGATTTTATACAACGAGCTCAGCCAGTTAAGCCCGATTCCGCAGCACGCGTGGGATATCGATGCGACCGGCCAGACGCCGAGCGACCTTGACTCTACGCCGGCTGGCGCCAAGAAGGTCTACGACTACCTAATCAAGCAGGCCGGCGATGCGGCGACATACGCGACTAACCCGCTGTGGCAGGTTGTAAACGGGCCGTGGAAGGTGCAGAGCTTCGCCAATGGCAACGAGGTGACGTTCGCGGCGAATCCGAACTACAGCGGCCCCATCAAGCCGACTCTGCAGACGGTGACCCTGAAGCCTTTCACGAGTGATACCGCTGAGTTCAATGTCCTCGCGGCCAACGGAGACATCGACTACGGATATATCCCGCCGCAGCAGGGGACGCAGATCGACCGCATTAAGGGCTTGGGCTTTAACACCACCGAAGCTACGACATGGTCGATCAACTACATGGTTCCCAACTTCAACAATCCCACTGTTGGTCCGATTTTCCAGCAGCTCTACGTACGTCAGGCAATGGCACATCTCATTGATCAGGATGGCTGGGTTAAGGGACCTCTGAGCGGCTTCGGCAAGCCGACGTACGGACCTGTGCCCACGTTCCCAGACAACCCCTTCGTTGACGAGAACGGTAAGGCCAATGCCTTCCCGTATGACGTTCAGAAGGCGACCGACCTACTGACGCAGAATGGTTGGACCGTGAAGCCTGACGGTGTCAGTACCTGTACCTCGCCAGGTACGGGCGCTGGCCAATGTGGTGCGGGAATCACCGCGGGAGCGCCGATGAAGATGAAGGTGGAATACGCCAGCGGACTAGGTGCACTTGATAAGGCGATGCAGGCTGAGAAGTCGGCATTCGCGCAGGCTGGTATCGAGCTCGATCTGGTTCCAGAACCGCTCGACACGGTCAACGCGAACGAAACCAAGTGTGTACCGAGTGACAAGTCGTGCGCCTGGCAGTTGGTTCAGGGTGATTTGGCGTGGACATTCCAGCCTAATTACTACCCCGAGGGCTCGCTCATGTTCGGTAAGGATGGCTGTTGCAATGCGGGTAGCTATAACGATCCGAAGGCCGAGGCCCTGATCGCTGACACGCACACCAGTACGTCACCCGACGCAATGGTCGCCTACCAGAACTACCTGCAGACACAGTTGCCAGTGATCTGGACTCCGAAGGCGGAGACCATCGTCGCAGCGCGCTCGAACCTCACTGGCACGCAGCCCAACGATCCATTCAGCAATCTGTACCCAGAGGAATGGCGCTGGAGCTAACTAGCCGGTCACGGCGGCCATAGCGGAGGTAGGCTCACCTACGTTATGGCCGTCTTCCTGCTTCGTCGAACGCTTCAGGCGTTAGCGGTGCTGTTCATTGTCACCGTCATCGTTTTCGCCCTCTTGCACGCTCTGCCAGGTGGGCCGGCGCGTGCGATTTTGGGCCCTCGGGCGACCCCTGAAGCGATAGCAGCGTTCAATCATGAAAATGGCTTTGACCTTCCCCTGATTCAGCAGTACCTGCGCTGGTTGGGAAATGTGCTGCACGGCAATCTTGGTTTCTCGTACAAGCGGAATCAATCGGTCTCTTCATTGCTGGCGACGGCCGTTCCCCGCACGCTGCTACTTGTTGGCCTCGGGACTCTCATCGCAGTGCTCGTTGCGATTCCCATCGGTCTTGCCCAAGCGGTGCGACGAAACAAGCCGATCGATCAGGTGCTTACAGGAATCACGTTCACCCTGTATTCGATGCCGGCCTTTTGGCTCGGATTATTGCTGGTTGATGTCTTTGCTGTGAAGCTGCACTGGTTTCCTCCGGAAGCTCCGTCCGGTGGTCCTTGGGAAATGCTTCAACATCCGGCTGGGCTTGTCCTGCCACTGCTAACTCTCAGCCTGGTCACGATTGCGTCGTTCAGTCGCTACGTTCGTGCGTCTGCTGTCGAACAGTTGGAGCAGGATTACGTTCGTACGGCTCGAGCGAAGGGCTTGGAGTCGGACGAATTGGTGCGACGCCACGTTGTTCGCAATGCGCTCTCACCAGTCATTACGTTGTTGGGTTTGAGCTTGCCTTGGATTCTCGGCGGGTCGCTTGTCGTCGAGGCAGTATTCAACTTTCCCGGTACGGGGTTTCTGTTTTGGAATGCGGCCCAGGGAGCGGACTATCCGGTGATGCTCGGCGTCGTTCTTGTAGTCACTGTCGGTACCGTCATTGGCTCGCTGTTGGCTGATCTGGGATACGCCGCTCTTGACCCACGAGTGCGAGATCAGGTGCAGGCCTGATGAACACTCGAACTCGTGACGCCATCAGTGCCTTTCGTGAGAATCGATTGGCCGTTCTGGGCGCGGCACTTCTTGCGATCATGCTGATCTTCTGCTTCCTCGGTCCGCTGGTCTGGCATACAGATCAAGTGCACACCAACCTGATGGATACGTTCCTCCCACCAGGTGACGGCCATCCACTTGGCACTGACGACCTTGGGCGTGACGTCCTCGGGCGACTCATGGCCGGCGGGCAGATCTCGTTGATTGTCGGAATCGCCGCAGCCCTTATTGCGACGACGATCGGCGCGCTGTACGGATCGTTGGCCGGCTATCTTGGTGGGCCCGTTGACAGTGCACTGATGCGTGTCGTCGATGCTGTCATCTCCATCCCGACGATCTTTCTAATCCTGTTTGTTGCAAGTTTGGCGCCGCCCACGACAGTGACGCTCATCGCTGCTGTTGCGCTGACGTCATGGCTAGTACCCGCCCGAATTGTTCGTGGTGAGGCGTTGACACTGCGCAGCCTCGACTTCGTCAAGATGGTCAAGGTGCTCGGTGGGGGATCGACGAGGGCCGTGACCAAACATGTTCTGCCTAATACCATTTCGACCCTGGCGGTAAATGCAACCTTCCAAGTGGCGGATGCGATCTTGATCGTCGCGACGTTGAGTTTCTTGGGCCTTGGCCCGCCACCGCCGACAGCTAACTGGGGCGGCATGTTGTCGGGCGGCCTTGATTACGAGTACAGCGGTTACTGGTGGATGATCTATCCGGCTGGCATCGCCATCATTATCACCGTTGTGGCGATCAACCTTGTGGGTGATGGACTTCGAGACGCCCTGAGTCCGCGATCGGCACGTTAACTGCGTGACGGCATGAGTGGATGAATGCAGGCCGAGCCTTTTTGGGCGGGCGTCACTCCGATGAGCGGATCAATCGTGAGGCAATCGTCTTGTACGTTGGGACACCTACCCGCGAATGAGCAACCAGAGGGCAGGTCTACCGGTGAGGGTACCTCACCTTCGGGTGCACCTCGCTGTAGACGATTCGCTGGATTCGGATCAGGGAAGGCCGCGACGAGAGCCGCGGTATAGGGATGCGTTGGGTGAGCTATAACCTCGCGGGTATCGCCTGATTCGACAATTCGGCCGAGGTACATCACGTCAATGCGCTCAGTGATCGTCCGTACGACGGCAAGATCATGGGAGATGACAAGTAAGGCGAGGGATCGCTGTCGCTGGATATCTTGCAGCAGATTGAGGACTTGGGCGCGAACGCTGACATCAAGTGCGGACACCGGCTCGTCGGCAATCAACATTCGCGGCTCTAGCGCCAGCGCACGAGCTATGACAACACGTTGCCGCTGACCACCACTTAGTTGGTGCGGGTACCGATCTGTCAGTGACGGATCAAGCCCAACCTCCGCCAGCAGCGATTGCACTTTGGTCTGCCGTTCGACGGATGAGCCGCGATGGTGGATTACCAACGGTTCAGCCACGCTTGTTCCGATCGTGCTCCGAGGATCGAGTGCCGCTGCCGCATCTTGTGGAACTAACTGAATCTGGGTGGTTTGCTCGCGTCGTTCCCGACGGTTCAACGCTGAAAGTGGGCGTCCATCAATGAGAACCTCGCCGGTGTCGGGTTCTTCCAGACGGACGGCCATGCGAGCCAATGTCGATTTACCACATCCGGATTCGCCTACTAGGGCAACGGATTGGCCCTCGTTGACGATGAGGCTGACCCCGCGCAGCGCGTGCAATTTCTTGCCACGACCAGCGCGGCCAGCGGCCCGGAACGCTCGCGTGACACCACGCCATTCAACAACTGGCTCAGACATGTGCACCCACGGGGTGATAGCAGGCCAAGGCGCTCGAATCAGTGCGAACCAGCGGCGGTGGAGTTGTTGAGCACACGTCGGTGGCGTACGAACATCGAGGTGCGAACGGACATCCCGGCTCAGGGCTGCGAGGGTCGGGTGGAGAACCTGGGATGCCATGAAGAACGACGTCCAACGTGTCCGTCAGCGTGGGTGCGCTTGCAACCAATGCCTCGGTATAGGGATGACGCATGGTGGTGAACGCATCAAGTACAGGTAACTCCTCGACAGTTCGACCACCGTACATCACATTCACTCGGTCGGCAGTGGTCGCAATAACTCCCAGATCGTGCGTGATGAGTAAAACTCCCATCCCCAGTTCTGTGACGAGGGATCGCAGCAACTCAAGGATCTGTGCCTGCACCGTTACGTCCAATGCGGTGGTGGGCTCATCAGCGATTAGAAGCGACGGTCGATTCACTATTGCCATAGCGATCGCAACGCGCTGACGAAGGCCACCAGACAACTGGTGTGGATAGGAGTCGAAGCGTTGCTTTGCCTGAGGGAAGCCAACCTGATCGAGTGCGGTCAGCGCCAGCTCATTGGCTTGCGCGCGGTCAATGTCCTGGTGAATGCGCACAGCCTCAGCGACTTGCTTGCCAATCGTCATGCTTGGGTTCAATGAACTCAGGGAATCCTGAAAGACCATCGCGGCCGCTGAGCCTCGCAGTGATGAGAGCTCATGTTCATCCATAGCGCCGGTATCACGGCCAACAACCTCGATGGTGCCCGCCGTCCGGCGAATATTGGATGGCAACAGTGAAAGTGCAGACAGCGCGGTAAGTGTTTTCCCGCTGCCGGATTCGCCGACCAGTCCCACGATTTCACCCGGCCGCACGCTCACATGGGCATCGGTGACGGGGAAGATGCTTCCTTGTCGAATGGTCGCCTCAAGAGTTAGGCCCTTGATCGAGAGAACGGTGGACGCATCGGACATGGCTCGACGCTAGCAAGGATGTCCGCACTTTGCGTGCTCGACTCGTGCGACAGTAGGTAGATGGGAAGTGAGCCGAATCGACAGTTGACCGAGCGGTTTGCGCGTGAGCCATTTCTTGATCTGGTTAGCTTTCGCGCGGACGGCACAGCCGCGCACACTCCCGTCTGGGTCAGTGGTGCGGGTGATGAGTTGTTCATTTCCACGTTCGCGGACAGCTACAAAGTTGCTCGGATTCGACACAACGCGACTGTGGCCCTTGCCGTGTGCGACGGGCCTGGCAATGTCGCACCGGACGAGCCGTACATCCCGGCTGTCGCGCGCATTCTGGATTCATCTGAGTTCAAGGCTGGGGTGGCAGCCCATAAGCGCAAGTACGGTCGACATTTCGCCATGATGTGGCCCGCTCGTTGGCCGCTACGGCTGGTCGGAAAGCGTCGTGTTTGGATCATTGTCGTGCTGGATCCAGCTACGAAATTGCCGCCTACGACGTAACGGTTTCGACCGCTTTCGAATCTGCCGCAAGAGCCGATGTGCCGCCTGGGTACGGCGTCGGCTCACTGGCGATTGGTTGTGCGTGGTACGGCTGATCGAAATTGTCGTCTTCGAACTCGTCATCCCAGGTGTCGTCGATTTCGAGCATGGGGATGCGAATGGTGATCACGGCGCCAACCCCAGAACCTGGCACGCCATTTGCCAGTGAGATCGTGCCGCCGTGTGCCTCGACGATGCCTTTGACGATGGCCAACCCCAGACCCGTGCCGCCGGTGGTTCGAGCGCGGCTTGCATCGCCGCGAACAAATCGTTCGGTTGCATGGGGGAGTAGCTCAACGGGGAACCCTGGGCCGTCATCACGCACGTCGATAATGGCGGTGTTATCAACGACGGATAGGACCGTGGTAATCGTAGCCCCGGCGGGCGTGTAGTTGCGGGCGTTCACATACAGATTGCTCAAGGCCTGATGTAGGCGCATTTCGTCACCTTCGACGAATATCTCGCCCTTGGCGGCGTCTTCAAACCGCCAGACGTGGTCAGGGCTCGTCGTCTCAGCCTCGACACGTGTGTCATCAATGATGTTGCGAATATCGATGGGGTTCTTCGCCAGTTGCCGTTGCTCATCGAGTGAAGCCAAGAGCAGCAGATCATCGACCAGCAGGCCCATTCTGCTAGCAGCCCCTTCAATCCTGCTCGCGGCGAGGCGGGCAGCCTCGGGATCCTGAGCTACCCCACGTCGCAGCAGTTCGGAGTAGCCACGCACGGCGGCAAGCGGGGTCCGCAATTCGTGCCCGGCATCGGATACAAATTGACGCAACTTGTCTTCGGTTTCCGCACGGGTTTGCAAAGACTCTTCAACGTGATCAAGCATGGCATTTACGGCGAGACCAACTTGACCGACTTCTGTTGTCGGAATTGGGTTGGCCACTCGCGCAGGAATGGTGACGTCACCACGACCTAGGGGCAACTTGGCGACTTCGGCGGCAGTTTCGGCCACCTCTTGAAGTGGTTTGAAGGATCGACGAATGAACAGCCAACTCAACAGTCCACTGAGCAACAGAGCAAGACCAACTGTCACGATCTCGACGAACAGCAGGCGGCCAGCTAGCGCATTGACACGAGAAAGTGGAAGTACAGCGACAACGGAAACCTCGCGGTGACCAGCGTCGGTGGCTGAGACGGCAACAGCCTTGGATTTACCCAGACCGGTAAGCTCAATAGCGATCGGACGTGCATTCGGATCCGTGGGGACGGTGCCCAATACGGCTGCATCGTTAGCGGGCAGCAGATGCGGATTTTGCGTGACCATCCCGTGTGGCAGTGTCATTGCACGCCCGTCCGGGTACAGCAGAACCACTACAGCTCCTGCGGAAGTCCACGATTGGATGCTTTCATCGATTCCCTGCCGCTCGCCACCTTCGCCGTAAAGGTGCGCTTTAGGCAACATCAAACTGTTGTCGACCTGCTCGATCATCCACGACCGCAAGGCAAAGAAGGTTGCCAAGCCGACGATGATGAGAGCGGATGACACAACTGCGAGCAAGCCAATAACCAGTCGCGTGCTCAATGGCATCGCAGACCAGCGTGCGGCGGTTGTATTAGTCACTGGTATCGCCGGGTCGCGGTGCGCGCAGGACGTAACCGACTCCCCGAACAGTGTGAATGAGCGGGTCGCGATCGGCGTCGACTTTACGGCGAAGATAGCCGACATACTGCTCCACAATGTTGGAGCGGCCGGCAAAGTCGTAGTGCCACACGCGATCGAGAATCTGTGACTTGCTCACGACGGTGCGCGCATTCTGCATAAGGAACCGGAGCAGATCGAACTCTGTCGGAGTCAGGTCAATCAGTTCACCGCTGCGGCGGACTTCGCGGGTTCCTTCGTCCAGGCTTAGATCGGCGACGCGAAGGACTGCGCCCTGCTCGTCGAGTCGACCCGTGCGACGAAGGACGGCCTGAAGTCGAGCAAGAAGCTCTTCTAGGCTGAACGGTTTTGCGATGTAGTCGTCCGCACCAGCTCGCAATCCGGCGATCCGATCGCGAGTGTCACCGCGGGCGGTTAGAAATACAGCAGGCAGATCTGGATGCTCTGCACGCAGACGCGCAAGCAGTCGGACCCCATCGTCACCGGGCAGCATCATGTCAAGGACGGCGATATCAGGACGTAACTCCCGTGCCACACGCATTGCTTCGTCGGCGTCGCCTGCAGTGGCTGTTCGACAACCGTCGAATCGCAATGCGGTGGACACGAGCTCGGCGAGATCTGACTCATCATCGACGACCAGAACGCGCACGGGCGAAACCCCATCAGCAGCCCGTAGGTAACTTTGGGGCTGATCTTTTTCCTGATTACGACTCATTACCATCATCCCGCGTCATTCTCCTCACGAGTCCATCTTGACACCGTTGCCGTGCATTTGTGTGTTAGCCCTTGAATCCGGCTTTGGATAGTGCCGAGGACAGAGATTGCTGGAACCCGTAAGAGGTGTACGAGGCACCGCCGATTCCCGAGACATTGGCGCTCTGTGCGGCAATTGCCTGCTGAGCGAGCATGGGGAATGCTTGCTGCGAGATGCGAGCGCTGTGACCGTCGTTGTTTGGTAGTGACAGTGCCTGTACGTCGACGAGTTTGCCGGCCTTGATGATGGCCTTCACCTGAACAATGCCGTAGCCGACGTCGACTGCTGAGCCGGTTGCGGTCATTGAAGAGCTCGATGATGCAGAACTGGAATTGGACGACGATCCGGAATTCGGAGAGCTCGCTGCGTTACTGGACGAGCCACTGCCCGCGGTGCTCGTCGCGCCTGCGTTGGTCGTCGAGCCTGCGGCCGTCGTGGTGCCGCTAGTACTTGATGATCCAATGTTGGGCAGGTTGCCTGAGGCAGCCGCACCGCCATCTGGATTGAGGGCGAGAACTGCTGCAACACCCATCACTGTGCCGGTTCCAATAATCAATGCACGCTTCATCGTGACTTCTTCTCCTGGGTGCGAGTAGTACTCGTTGTGGTGCGGGACTTGGTCCTGGTGGCGCTGTACGTGTCGGGGGAGTGGAACGAGAACGCTTCGTCGTGAATGCGATCGTCTGGGATGCCAACAATCTCGGCGGCGAATCGAACGGAGGCAACCAGTTCGGCAGGTCCGCAGGTGTAGACGTCGGCGGTGCTGAAGTCGGGGATTAAGTGAGTCATTGACTTGGCGTTGATGGGGTAGCTACGACGATTGCCGACGAGGTAGCGCACTCGCGTGTTTGGTCGGGATGCCGCGATGGCATCGAGTTCATCGTGGAGCACTAGTGCCTCCGGTTTCGGTGCACGGTAGAGCAGATCCACCCGGACCTGCTTGGGCAGTTCGTCTAGGAGAGCTCTAATGGGGGTGATTCCGACACCGCCGGCCACCAGTACGACGTGATCACCACTGCGCGCATCGGCGGTAAAGATGCCGTACGGACCCTCGGCGATGACCCGAGTACCGGGCTTGAGATCAGATAGCGAACGACTGTGATCGCCGAGATCCTTGACGGTGATACGTAGGTACTTCTTGTCGGGCCCCGCCGATAGTGAATACGGGTGTGATTGCCACCAGTGATTCGGCGTCAGAAACCGCCAGCCGAAGAATTGTCCACCTCGGGCACCAATATCGCTGATGTTTTTTCCAGTGATCCACACGCTGTAGGTGTCAACCGATTCGCGCTCAACGGAATGAACCTTGAGATCGTGTCGGGTGCTCATCACGAAGGGCTTGATGACTCGGTACACGATCAGTGCTCCGAAGGTGATCACGTACAGAGCAATCCAAATCCAACGTGCCCACGCGTGGGTGACGAACGCCTGTCCGATCGTGATTGCGTGCATGTACGCGAGTGCGATTGCAAGGTAAAGGTAGAGGTGCGTAACCCACCAGGTCTCGTAGGACATCCGTCGACGAGCTACGCGCCATGACGCAATTCCGGCCATCATCATCAAAATGAATCCAGCGAAGGCGGGAAGAATCCAGCGATACGTCGACAGCAACGACCACGTCTCAGACAAGTAGCTGATGGCTTCGCTCGATGCGTATCCGGCAATGATCAACGCGACGTGAAGGGCAATGAGAATCAGCGCAATTGGGCCGAGTTTGCGATGCCACGAAACCAAGCGATCATGTCCGACTCCGCGCTCAATGACAGGCACGCGAGCAATCAGGAAGATGATCAGAAGTGAGCCGTACGTTCCGAACAGTGCAGCCCATCGGGACATCTCCATCAGGAGTGCGCCGTCGCCCGACAGGTGCGAGCGCGTGGCCAATTGGATACCTACGACGAGCCCTAGCCCCAGACCCGCGAGCCACAGCGCAATCGTCGGAATCTTCGGCTTGCCCGAAGCTGAGCTGATGGCTGACGACTTCTTGCTGGACGAACCAGCTGGCGTGCCAGCGGAGCCACGTGACGACCCCGCCTTCGAGGCCTGCTTTGCGGCTGTCGTGCCCTTGGACGAGGATCTCGGCCGGGTTGCTGCACTGCTCATGTAACCAAGGTGCCGGACCAATATGTGAGAGTCCTGTGAGACGCACGATCTTCACCTGTGAGTTACTCCGGGGTCGGAATGAATCACCCATTTGGCCCGCTACGAGCTTGTTCAACCGCAACCACAAGGTGTTAAACGCGAGCCGTGCATGGCCGGATTACGTGCTGAACATGGTTCGGATTGGCTGCGTAGCGGACGGCCTAATGAGCCGTTCGAGAATCAGAACGTAAACGGTTTTGGTGGTGCGGAAAGTGCTGCTCGTGGACAGGTGGCGAGGTCTAGGCCACCGTATCCGAGTGCCTCATCGCATAGACGATTAACCGTCCAGCCCATCTGAGTTCCGCGGCGAGTGATGGTGGCGCGGTAAATGGTGATTTCGTATTTGGTAGGGGTACCGTACGCAACCTGAATAGTGCCGATTAACTGTGATTCACCAGGTTGATTTTGGGCATTCCACGCCGTGTCGTAGAGCGCCCAACGAGATGGGTCCGATAGCCACACGCCGCCGTTGAGGACATCGCGCAGGGCAAGCTCGACGAGCACCTGACGGGCAGATTCCTCAGGAATGATCGCGGCAGGACGAATTACTTCGGTGACAACTCCGTCGTCGTACATCTCGGTCATGAAGATCTCCGCTGTGGCATCTGACACGTCTGATCCCCCAAGCCGATCGACACGGTCCGGGATAACCCGAACCTACCGCCGTAGTTGTCTTCGTTCAGTTAATGCATCGGCGTGGCGGCAGACCAACACAGGACCCACACGGGTGAATAAGTGGCATGAATGGGCACTGTTCGGGCCCAGATTGCCTCCGCTCATGGCCGATCACCGATGAAACGTCGCGTGTCGAGGTTTCGGGGGTGGTGCAGATGGGGTAATTGGGGTTATTGTGTTTGTGCATCACGAACTCGCTCCGGGAGTACGAGAGGTCGCTGGGGAAGGCGTCCCTCACGTAAGGAGGTTCTGTGATGACACACAGGCACGCATCTGCAGTGCCGGCAGGCGCACGGGTTATGACCCGCGGCGTCGTTTTTGTGCATTCCTGCCCACGCGCGGTGACCTCCCATGTTGAGTGGGTGCTTGGCGATGTCTTGGGCACACAAGTGCACCTTGAGTGGACCGAGCAGCCGGTTTCCGCCGGCGCGTATCGAGCTGAGTTGTCGTGGACCGGTCCAGCCGGCTCCGCAGCGCGCATGGTGTCAGATCTTCACGCCTGGGGTCGGCTGCGCCTTGAAGTAACTGAAGAACCCACTGCGAGCACCGAGGGCGAGCGCTTTGCTGCAACCCCTTCGCTAGGGATTCATCGAGCCATCATCGGGGCCCACGGAGACATCATGATCACCGAGGAGCGTCTACGCGCAGCAATGAGTCGCGCGCGCCTTTCAGGTCAGCCACTTGAAATTGAACTCGACGAATTGCTCGGCGGAGCGTGGGATCAAGAACTTGAACCGTTCCGGTATGCCGGTGAAAACAACTCGGTTCGTTGGCTCCATCACGTTGGCTGATGGGCTCTTCTAAGGATCTTTACGACAGCGTTACAGCACTACGGCAACACTGCACGACGACCTCGTACGCGAGGAACAACGTTGGCCCCGACCCGGTTCCTTCCAACCGTATGTCGGGGCCAACGAATGTGTTGGGTCGTGCAGCGCACCTGTGCGCTGACAGCAACTAGAGTGGGATATTTCCGTGTTGGCCGCGGACCTTTGGGTCGATTGCCAGCGCATCGACGATCGCTTGCGCGAGAACTGAACGAGTCTGAGTCGGCGAGACAACCTCGTCGACCACGCCGATTGCGACCGCCTTGTCGACACCACCGGCAATGCGCGTGTGTTCGTCGGCGAGTTCAATTTCAACTTGTGCGCGAGCATCTTCGGGAACTTCGGCGAGCTTACGTCGATGCAGAATGCGAATGGCCGCAACGGCACCCATGACAGCGACTTCGGCACCGGGCCAGGCGATAACCTTTGTCGCCCCAAGGGCTCTGGAATTCATTGCTATGTAGGCACCACCGTAAGCCTTGCGAGTAATCACCGTAACGCGCGGGACAACTGCTTCGGCGAACGCGTGCAGCAGTTTTGCGCCGCGGCGGACAACACCATCCCACTCCTGTCCAACGCCGGGGAGGTATCCGGGAACGTCGACGACGACGACGAGTGGAAGGCCGAAGGCGTCACACATGCGAACGAAACGAGCAGCCTTCTCAGCACTCGTCGCGTCGAGGCATCCACCGAGACGTAGGGGGTTGTTCGCGATAACCCCGACGGAACGACCACCGAGTCGTCCTAGGGCCGTGATGATGTTGGGTGCCCATTTGGGGTGCAATTCAAGGGCTGAGCCGTCATCGAGGATGGCGTCGACGAGCGGGTGTGCGTCATACGCCCGCTTGGGGTTTTCAGGAAGTAACGCTTCGAGATTGGAATCTTTGACGGCGGCTACGTCAAGCTCGCGCAGATCACCAACCAGCGAGGCTAGACGTGCACCTTCGTCGAGGGCATGTCGTTCACTCGACGCAACGACATGGACGACACCACTTCGGCGACCATGTGGCTCAGGGCCACCAAGGCGCAGCATGTCGACGTCTTCGCCCGTCACCGAGCGCACGACGTCTGGTCCGGTCACGAATACGCGACCCTCAGGACCGAGAACGACGACATCTGTGAGCGCTGGTCCGTAGGCCGCACCGCCGGCTGCCGGGCCAAGGACGACGGAGATTTGCGGAATTTTGCCCGATACGCGAGTCATGATCGCAAAAACTTCACCCACGGCATGAAGGCTTTCAACACCCTCGCGCAATCGGGCTCCGCCTGAATGCCACAGGCCAACGATCGGCACGCCGTCAGCAGCGGCACGCCGATAGGCCACCATGATCGCTTTGCAGCCGGCGATGCCCATGGCACCGCCCTGAACTGTCGGGTCGGTGCAGAAAACGACGACGGGCGTGCCGAGGGCAGTACCTGTGGCGGCGATGACACCACTGTCGTCGACCTCGGTAATCAGTTCCATGGTGCCCTCGTCTAGGAACGCAGGCATGCGGACCAAGGGATGGCGAGGATCGAGATCTACAACCTGAATGTCATCGTTGGCCACCATCGACATCACACACTCCGGAAAATCAAAGCCACATTGTGGCCACCAAAGCCGAACGAATTGTTCAGCACGACTGCATCTCCATCGCGGAGTTTGCGGGCCTGGCCATGGACGACGTTGAGACCGATTTCCGGATCAGGATTTTCCAGATTGGCAGTGATGGGGGCGATCCGATTGTGCAGCGCCAAAATGGCTGCCACAGATTCCACTGCACCAGCGCCGCCGAGGAGGTGTCCCGTCATTGACTTCGTTCCGCTGACTGCTACGTCGTCCACTGCCGATCCGAGCACTGACTTGATGGCGGTGGCTTCTGCGATATCGCCCTGAGGAGTTGAGGTTGCGTGGGCGTTGATGTGGATGACATCGGCTGGCGTTGCACCGGCGGCCTCGAGTGCAAGACGCATTGCTCGCGCTGCTCCCGCACCCTCCGGGTCGGGCTGCGCGATGTGGTGACCGTCTGCGGTCATGCCGACGGATGCGACTTCTGCGTACACACGCGCACCGCGAGCTGCCGCATGTTCGGCTGATTCCAAGACCAGGGCTCCGGCGCCTTCACCCATGACGAAGCCATCGCGACCGAGATCGTAGGGACGTGACGCGTGCGTTGGATCGTCGTTACGCGTAGACAGCGCACGCATCGCTGCGAACGCGGCAACAGTGATGGGGTGGATGCACGCCTCCGTGCCACCTGCCACGACAACGTCAGCGCGACCGCTGCGAATCATCTCAAGTGCGTAGCCGATCGCTTCGGCACCTGATGCGCATGCGCTGACTGGCGTGTGGACACCGGCCTTGGCGCCTAGGTCGAGACCGACCCAAGCAGCAGCGCCGTTAGGCATCAACTGGGGGACCGACATGGGGGATACGCGCGTCCAGCCGCGTGAGAGCAGAGTGTCGTAGTTATCGAGCAGACTCACGATGCCGCCGATACCTGTAGCAAACGCGATTCCGAGTCGTTCAGGATCAATTTCGGGTTGAGCCGAATCGGCCCACGCCTCGCGAGCTGCAATGAGTGCAAGCTGTTGGCAACGATCAAGTTTGCGTGCCTCGACGCGATCCATTACCTCTAGCGGTTCGACGGCGACCTGGCCGGCAAAACGAACGGGAAGTTCGGTGTAGCGCTCGTCTTCGAGTGCTCGCACGCCGGAGCGACCGGTGAGCAGGCCTTCCCAGGTGGTGGCAACGTCGCCGCCCACCGGAGTGGTTGCGCCCAATCCGGTGACGACGACCCGACGGGTCGAATCAGTCATTACAAGGCTCCCTTGGATGAAACGAATTGCGAGATGGGGTTGGGGCGGCGAAAGTTATCGCCGCCCCAACACGATCAGGACTGCGCGTCGATGTAAGCGACGGCGTCGCCCACGGTGCGAAGGTTCTTGACCTCACCGTCGGGGATGCTGACGCCGAACTTGTCCTCACATGCCATGACAACCTCGACCATCGACAGCGAGTCAATGTCTAAGTCGTCGACGAAGGCCTTGTCGGCGGTGATGTCTTCGATCGGCGTTCCGGCGACCTCGTTGACGATTGCGGCGAGGCCCTCGAGTGTCTGGGACACAGTTTCTCCTTGATTTGAGCGTGCGCCTCGTCGGGTGACGAAGCGTGTTAGTGGTGCTGATTCATATCACTAGAGATCGAACGGTGGTGCGGTCGTAACTGGTGCTGTGGTGCTGTGGTGCTGTGGTGCTGTGGTGCTGAAGTGAGGTGGTGCGGTTGTTTCTTTGGGGGATGGAACGTTCTTTGCTGTCTAGGGAAGTTCAATGACCTGCGACGCGTACACCAGGCCGGCGCCGAAACCAATGAGTAGTGCTAAGCCGCCACTGGGTAGGTTGTCGGATTGTCGGAGTCGATCGAGAGCCAACGGCACCGAAGCGGCCGAGGTGTTTCCCGTCGTTTCGATATCGCGGCCGATGATGACGTGCTCAGGAAGCTTCAGTGCACGAACCACCGCATCGGTGATGCGCATGTTTGCTTGGTGGGGAATGAAGGCCGTCAAGTCGTTCGCGCTGATTCCAGCCGCTTCCAAGGTTCGCGTGGCGATCTTCGGTACGTCACTTACGGCCCATCGAAACACTTGCTGGCCGGACATCACGACGTGCGGGAAGTTGTCATGTGGTTCGAGCCGGAACTCGGACCATGACTGCGACATTGTGATGAGGTCCTTCTGCTCACCATCGGCACCCCAGATCGTCGGGCTGATGCCGGCGTGATCGCTCGGTCCAACGATTGCCGCACCGGCGCCGTCACCAAAAATGAACGCGGTACCGCGGTCGGTTGGTGAAACAAAGTCGGTGAACTTCTCCACGCCAACGACCAAAACGTATTCGGTGCTACCAGCGCGGATCATGGAATCTGCCATGCCGAGTGAGTAGCAGAATCCGGCACAGGCCGCGCCGAGGTCGATTGCCGCGGCGTTGAGCGCACCGAGACGGAACGCGACTTCTGGTGCTGCGGCTGGAGTTTGGAAGGGGTGGGTAACAGTCGCCACCAGGACCATAGAGATCCTGTCGGCGCTGATTCCTGAATCAGCGATTGCCTTAGCACCAGCGGCAACTGCCATATCGGTCAGGCTTTCACCCGGTGCACATCGACGACGTTCGATAATGCCGCTGCGCTCTCGAATCCACTCGTCGGACGAGTCAATGAGTGCGGCCACCTCGTCGTTAGTGACGATCTGCTCCGGTCGATACGAACCAGTTCCCAGGACGCGGCTACCAGCGCGGGTCGGTTGAGAAGTAAGGGCAGGCACTAGTTCACCGCAATCGGGTGGAGTCGAACAATGGGCTGGCCGGGCGAGACCGGGTCACCATCTTCAACAAGCCATTCGACGATCGTGCCGCCATGTGGAGCCAAGATCTGCTGCTCATCGCGAAGGTTGACAACCGATCCGATGGGAGCGCCTGCGCTGATCGAATCGCCTGATTCAGAATCGATCGCCAATTTGAAGGTGCCCTTGCTCGGTGACACTAGTAGTCGCCAAGTGGGCGATTGAGCGGTTGGGCTGAGCGTCTTGTGGCGATCGATCAGATCCCATGCGGCTTCAAGGTCGTCGGGAGTGTTCAGTGCCAATGTTTCGATGCCGGGAAGTCCGCGCTTAGCCAGGCCGGTGAGGGTGCCACCGGGGACAAGTTCGATCAGCGCAGTGACTCCTAGGTCCGCCATCGTGTTCATGCAGAGGTCCCAGCGGACTGGGCTACTGACTTGCGTCACTAGCCTGGTCAGAACCTCACGTCCACTATGAACGACGGCGCCGTCGGCGTTGCTGAGAAGACGCATGCGGGTGTCGTGAACATAGATCGAGCGCGCAAGGCCGGCCAAGGTCTGCACGGCGGGAGCCATATGGGACGTGTGGAATGCGCCAGCAACCTGAAGGGGACGAAGTCGCGCCTTCTCAGGTGGGTTCGCGGCGAAAGCTTCAAGTTGGTCGAGCGTGCCGGCCACCACGATCTGTCCGGAACCGTTCTCGTTTGCCGCAGTCAGGCCTGCGCGTTCGGCAGCCGCGACAACCTCGTCCCGATCACCGCCAAGTACGGCCGTCATACCGGTCGCCGTTACTGCGGAGGCAGCGGCCATTGCATTACCGCGCTCACGCACAAAAACCATTGCCTGCTCGGCGGTCATGACACCGGCGCCAACAGCGGCGGTGATTTCACCGACGCTGTGACCGGCACCAACGCCAACCTTGCCGTACGCCTCAGCGGGGTGCGGAAAAAGCGAAAGCAGGGTGACCAAGCCGGCGCCTACGAGCAGGGGTTGAGCGACAGCAGTGTCGCGAATCGTGTCAGCGTCGCTGTCGGTGCCGTGCTTAACCAAATCGAGGCCGGCGACGGTAGAAAGCCAACGCAATCGCTCTTCGTACCCGGGTACTTCAAGCCATGGGGTGATGAATCCTGGGGTCTGTGATCCCTGTCCGGGAGCGACTACTGCAAGCACCCCTTCACCTTCTCCCGTGAGCGACAGGTCCGACGTTCACGACCCTACCAAGGTCGGCCAACAAAATTTGTAGGAAACCTACAAAGGGCTGGTCGGATGATGCAGGCGGCCGAAGGTCATTGCCAGTTGTAGGGTCCACGCGTCCCGAGGCAACGTCGGGGTGTAACCAGTCAGGTCAGCGACGCGGCGTAACCGGTAGCGAACCGTGTTCGGATGAACGAACAAATCTCTGGCGGCTCCTTCCAGC
Organism: uncultured bacterium; assembly: GCA_903826575.1. Taxonomy (GTDB): domain Bacteria; phylum Actinomycetota; class Actinomycetes; order S36-B12; family CAIYMF01; genus Longivirga. Next base: position 65,869 of record CAIKEU010000029.1, on the reverse strand, counting down.
GAGCCGGCCCGTTCTAGGTAGCACGACAGTGTTTCCAACAGGCTCGGGTCTTCGGATTCAAGAACTGCAAAGACACCGAGCACGAGTCGGTTAATGGCACTCTCATCACCTGCCAACGCGCGCTCGGCGAGCAGATCATCGGCGCTGACGGGGCGGGGAGCGTCAGGCCAACCCCGAGCCGCGCGGAGCCCCGACATCGCTTCCTGGGCGCTTCGAGCCGCCTCATGTAGGCCGTCAACGCGACGACCGACGACGATGGGGCCGGCTCCGAATTGTGTCGACAACGTTTTGGCAACTGCAGCTTCCTCTTTGACGTTACCCGCCACGACGATCATGCCGGCCCCTTGGACTCTGGTGAGGGCCTCCAGCCGATTGTGACGGGCGACGCGTTTGATGGATTCGCTGATCGCGTCGGGATCACCTTCCGGTGCAGTGCCGGCAATGACGCACACGCCGCTTACATTTCCCCAACCCAGGGCGGCGCCCCGAGAAAGAACTGCGTCATCGACTTCGCCACGCAAGAGTGCGTCCAAGACAAGGGATTCGAGTCGCGCATCCCATGCACCTCGCGATTCGGCAGCACGTGCGTACACCTGTGCAGCGGCAAACGCGATCTCACGTGAGTAAAGCAAGATGGCTTCTCTGAACCACACACGATCATCGTCACCGACGAGATCCGTCAGATGTTCTTCGACGACAGCGATTGTCGTGCGGACGAGATCTACGGTCTGTTGAAGCGAGACAGCCCGAACAAGTTCGCGGGGTGCGGTGGCAAACACGTCGGCGGTAATTGCGTTGGCGGCGTCGGGGTCGCGAACCCATTGCACGAAGGCGGCGATACCGGCTTGGGCCACGAGATTGACCCAGGACCTGTCGGCCGCAGACATCGCGGCGTACCACGGCAGTTCAGATTCCATCCGCACGGCGGCCGCTGTTGCCAGATCGCCAGTTGATCGCTCTAGCCGACGCACGGTAGCGGTACGGCGGCGTGAATTCACGGGCCTAACGATAGTGCTGGTGTGGGGTGTCTTGGCGCGTCCCATGATTGCTGAGTTGGTGGAACCCCACAATCGTTGTGAGTGACATCGCTCGGTGAGGATCAATGCGCCGGCGGCGTAGGCTAGGTATATGACCAATCTTGCCCATCCCGAGTTAGATATCCGCCGGTCTGGTCAGCGCTTTGCGACCGATATTGACTGGCTCGATAGCCACCACTGTTTTTCTTTCGGACGCCATTACGACGCAGCGAACACCCACTTTGGGCTGTTGCTGGTCTCGAACGACGACGTTGTTGCTGCCGGTAGCGGGTTCGAAACCCATCCGCACCGCGATATGGAGATCGTGACGTGGGTGCTCGACGGACAGTTGGTACATCAGGACAGCGAGGGCCATAACGGCATCATTCATCCGGGTTTGGCCCAACGCATGAGTGCAGGAACGGGCATCTTGCACTCAGAGAAGAATGATTCGTGGCGGGTTCTAGGTGGGCCCGAGCATCGTGATCCGGTCCACTTCATTCAAATGTGGGTCGTTCCGGATACGCCCGGTATCGCACCGGAGTATGAGCAGTTAGATATTTCTGAGGAGCTCACTCGCGGTGGGTTGGTTGTGGTCGCTTCGGGAATGGATAAGCATCGTGATCAGCGTGCTATCCACATCAACAACAAGTACGCGGCTCTTCAGGTCGCCAGATTAGCTGCTGACCAGACCGTTGAGATTACATCAGCGCCGTTCGTCCATCTGTTTGTGGCTCGCGGTGCCGTAGACCTTGAAGGCGCTGGGGTTTTGGGCACTGGGGATTCGGCTCGAATTACGGCATCAGATGGTCGGCGGATTACAGCGCGCGATGACGCCGCTGAGGTTTTGATCTGGGAAATGCACGCGACCCTCGGTTAAGAGCGCGTGCATCTCCTGCGAATCAGATCAGCCAGAGCCTTCCGTGTTGCCAGCATCCGCTGCAGCGGGATCGTTCAGTTGGTACCGCTCGATTGCCTGCGCAACGAGACCGTGATCGAATTCACCGCGTTCGGCAAGTGAGGCGAGGGTGCGAACCGTGATGCTCTGTGCGTCGACGAGGAAGTGCCGACGTAGGGCGCCACGGGTGTCGGACATCCCCCAGCCGTCCGTTCCTAGACTCGCGTAATCCGTTGGTACATATGAACGAATCATGTCCTGCAGTTCCCGCATGTAATCGCTCACCGCGACGACAGGACCCGGTCGGCCGGAAAGCCGCGCAGTGACGTAGGGGACTTGACGTTCCGATGTCGGGTTCAGCAAGTTGTACCGATCGGCCTCAAGCCCATCTCGACGTAGCTCGCCCCATGACGTCACGGACCATACGTCTGCTTGGACACCCCAGTCGTCGCGAAGAAGTCGCTGAGCGTCAAGCGCCCAATTGACGCCTACGCCAGAGGCAAGGATCTGTGCCCGCGGACCCTCTCCTTCTCCGGCGGTTGAGACGACATGCATACCCTTCAAGATTCCGTCGATATCGACGTCAGCGGGTTCCTCGGGCTGGACGTAGGGCTCGTTGTAGAGGGTGAGGTAGTAGAAGATGTTTTCAGGATTCTCGCCGTACATTCGGCGCAGGCCGTCGCGCACGATGTGACCGACCTCGTAGCCGTAGGCAGGGTCATAGGCAACAACGCCAGGATTCGTCGCCGCAAGGATCGGTGAATGTCCATCTTCGTGCTGCAGACCCTCGCCGTTCAACGTGGTGCGGCCGGCGGTGGCACCGAGAACGAATCCGCGAGCCATCTGATCCATCGCAGCCCAGAAGGAATCGCCCGTACGTTGGAATCCGAACATTGAGTAGAAGATGTAGATCGGAATCATGGGTTCGCCATGGGTGGCATACGCCGATCCAGCAGCGGTGAAAGAGGCCACTGAGCCGGCTTCGTTGATACCTTCGTGTAGCAGTTGTCCAGACGTGGATTCCTTGTACGCCAAGACAAGATCGCGGTCGACGGACAGGTACGTCTGACCGTGCGGTGAGTAGATCTTTGCCGTTGGGAAAAGCGAATCCATGCCAAAGGTACGTGCTTCGTCAGGGATGATCGGGACGATTCGATGGCCGATGTTCTCGTCACGAATCAAGTCTTTGAGAAGTCGGACGAATGCCATTGTGGTAGCGACTGCCTGCTTACCACTGCCTCGCCGCATTACGTCATAGACGGGGTCGCCCGGTAGGACGAGGGCTTTGGCACTGTAGCGACGGGTCGGGATCGATCCACCGAGTGCCCGGCGTCGTTCCATCATGTACTGCATATGCTCGTGATCGGCAGCGGGCCGGTAGTACGGCGGCAACTTCTCGTCGAGTTCTGAATCCGCGATCGGAATCTGCAAACGGTCGCGGAATTCCTTGAGATCGTCGAGCGTGAGCTTCTTCATCTGATGCGTAGCGTTGCGACCCTCGAAGTGACTGCCAAGAGTCCAGCCCTTAATCGTCTTCGCCAAGATGACCGTCGGCTGACCCTTGTGCTCGGTGGCGGCACGATACGCCGCGTATAGCTTGCGGTAGTCGTGACCACCGCGGCTGAGCGACCAGATTTCGTCGTCCGTCCAGGTTTCCACCATCTTGCGGGTGCGGGGATCGCGGCCGAAGAAGTTCTCGCGAATGAAGCCGCCGTTTTCGGTCTTATACGTCTGGAAATCACCATCGGGGGTGCGGTTCATCAAGTTGACGAGGGCACCATCGTTATCGAGGGCTAGGAGGTCGTCCCACTTGCGACCCCACACCACCTTGATGACATTCCAGCCGGCGCCCCGGAAGAATGATTCAAGTTCTTGAATGATCTTGCCGTTGCCGCGTACTGGACCATCTAGTCGTTGCAGGTTGCAATTGACGACGAAGGTTAAGTTGTCGAGCTCTTCACGGGCTGCAAGCCCAAGTGCGCCAAGGCTTTCCACCTCGTCCATCTCACCGTCACCGAGGTACGCCCAGACACGCTGCTGGCTCGTGTCCTTGATGCCGCGATCGTTGAGATAACGATTGAAGCGAGCCTGGTAGATCGCATTGAGAGGGCCAAGACCCATCGAGACGGTGGGGAATTCCCAAAAGTCGGGCATTAGACGTGGATGTGGATACGACGAGAGCCCGCCGCCGGGATGGGAAAGTTCTTGACGGAAGCCATCTAGTTGGTGTTCGTCGAGTCGACCCTCGAGATATGCGCGAGCGTAGATGCCTGGTGAGCCGTGACCTTGGAAGAAGATCTGGTCACCGCCACCTGGATGTTCTTTGCCGCGAAAGAAGTGGTTGAAGCCGACTTCGTAGAGCGAGGCTGTAGACGCATACGTCGAGATGTGACCACCAACGCTAATTCCGGGACGCTGTGCCCGATGCACCATGATCGCCGCATTCCAGCGGGCATACGCTCGAATGCGGCGTTCGAGTGCCTCATCGCCGGGGAACCACGGCTCTCGCTCAGGCGGAATGGTATTGATGTAGTCAGTGCTGCGCAGGCTGGGGACACCAACATTCTGCTCCGCGGCGCGGCGCAACAGCGACAGCATGATGTAGCGAGCGCGGTAGGCCCCCGCGTTAGCGACCAAGGCGTCGAAGGACTCGAGCCACTCAGAGGTCTCACCCGGATCAACGTCGACGTACTGGGTGGGTAAACCACCGGCCAGCAACGGATCACGATCACGTCCGACAGACACGTAAACCTCACTTCGTTCGCAGGTGGTTACCTGGCGCCAAATCTGATGAGACTGCAGGCGCCTTGTGGGCGAGCCAGCAGGTCTTCATCGACTACTGCATACCCATCCTGCCGTGTTTGGTCTCGTCTAGTGCACTCGGGCGTCGGTGTGTTGATGTTCAGGACGTGGCTCAGGTACGTCGAGCGGTTCGTTGGGAACCTCCCGCTGCGGCTCAAATCGGCCTGATTTCGAGCCTTGTGACGCAAATTTTTGTGATTTAGACGAAACGCCACGTATTGGAATGCACAAAATGCTTGCGTAGCGACTGCATGTCCGGTGGACTACGTACATGGCCCACCCATTTGGCCCGGTTGATACCCCGGAAATTGACGGCGCATGACCACAACATCACGTACCGACGAGACCACCGCCGACGGCGATTCCACTCGTGCTTTGGCACTGCGGCTTGGTTTTGTCGCGGGACAGGTCGTTCAGGAAGTCGGCTATGACGACGATTGTGATGACGAACTTCGCGCGAGCATTGAAGCTGTTACCGAATCCGCGCTCGTGGATTTGGAGTACGACGACGTTGTCGATGTCGTACTCCTGTGGTGGCGCGATGAAGATGGCGACCTAGTAGATGTGCTCGTCGATGCACTCGAGTTTCTGGCCGACCAGGGCGTGATCTGGTTGATGACACCCAAACCTGGTCGAGATGGCCACGTTGAAGCGTCGGACATTTCGGACGCGGCACCAACTGCCGGACTGCAATCTACGAGCACAATTTCTGCATCGCGTGAGTGGCAAGGCACTCGGCTGGTGGCACCAAAGGCTGGCCGTCGCTAGGCACTCCATGTTCGTAGGACCCGGCGCTGCAATGTGGCCGCACCTATGCCACGATCACGTTGTTTAGTTGGGCCTAGATTCGTGTGCAGAGAGGTACGTCATGTCTTGTGAGGTTGGCCAAGAGGCTCCGGATTTTGAGTTGGAAAACCAGTTCGGTGAGAAGGTGCGACTCTCGTCCTACCGTGGGTCGAAGAATGTCGTTGTTGTGTTCTATCCGCTGGCGTTCACGAATATTTGCACCGGCGAGCTCTGCGAAATCCGCGATCTGAGTGCCGTCTTTGAAAATGACGACACCGTGGTACTCGGTGTGTCCTGTGACAGCGCGCCAACCCTGAAGGTGTTCGCTGAGCAAGAGAAGTACGACTTCCAACTGCTGAGCGATTTCTGGCCACATGGTGAGGTTTCGCAGGCATATGGCACTTTCTTCGAGCGGGGCGGATTCCCGAACCGCGGAACGTTCATCATTGATAAGGCCGGTGTCATCCGCTGGATGGTCATCAACGGGCCTGGCGATGCACGCCGCACCCAGGATTACCGGGATGCCTTGGCTGCTCTTTAGAGCGGTTATATCGCTGTGGGTTGCTTCGCATGTGGCTGTCGCCAAGACGATCCCAGTCATGGTCAAGTCTCTGACTGGAAGCGAGCTGTCGTAGATGGCGAGCAGGTGCTGATCTGTCCGGAGTGCTTCACGTCCGTGAGCGGGCTTGATGCCTGTACGACGTGTTCGTCAACGATGCTGATCAAGCGGCTAGGTGAGATTTCGTGCCGCGCCTGTGGTGCCACGTGGTTTTCGACGACTGCTTCGTCGAGGCGTCCGGGGGGCAGTTCCGCGTTGGCGGACGAGGTTGCTGCGGCCATTGATCGGCTGCTGGGGAGCAGCCCGCCGCGTGCTTAATGTGGGTGCATTCGGAGGATCGGGCCTCGACACGGTAATCTCACCCGGCGGGCTTTTCTTGTGGCTTATGGCCGGAGGAAGTGCACGGGCGCATAGCTCAGTTGGTTAGAGCACCTGCCTTACAAGCAGGGGGTCAGGGGTTCGAGTCCCTTTGCGCCCACAAAAACAAGGGAGCCACCTTCGGGTGGCTCCCTTGTTTTTGTGTTCATGCAAAGTGGACTCGTGGGCCCCCGCTAGTCGCGTAGCGGCTAGTAGGGGACCTTTGCCACTGTTCTAGCGGTAAGCGTCGTTTCGGTGGGCTACCGCGGTGACCGTCACGATTCGCGATTCATCGTCAATGAGGTACAGGATTCGAAAGGATCCTCGTCGCGCTGAGTAAGCAGGCTCCAGGGGTGGGAGCAGCGGTTTCCCGACGCGTCGCGGATTTTCAATCAGGACACCTGTTATGAACTCGATACAGGCCGCTGCGAGCTTGTCCGGTAGCCGTTGCGCGATGTGTGCGGCCGCAGACCTGGTCACCCTTAACTCGTATTGATGTTCAGTCCTCGCCACGTTGGGGACCTGAATCGCGAACTAGTTTGGTGAATGTTTCAGCGTTGATGACATCTCCGGAGCGGGCTTGCTCGAGCCCGCGCAGATGGTCTTCGAGCAGTCCGGCATCGGAGAGAACTGCGATTGTTTCGATGATGGAGTCGTAGTCGTCCGCTCCAATCAGGACGGCGGCTCGTACTCCGTTCTTGGTGATTTCAACCCGCTCATGTGTTGAACTCGCCTCGTCAACCAACTGCGAAAGATTGGCTCGAGCCGTCGCAATGGGAATGGTGGCCATGTACATAATTCTAGCGTAGTACGAGTTCGTCACGGGACTGCTCGGTAATTCACATGCCCTCCCGATGACGATTATCTGCGGGGCTCTGGTGGGCTGGTTAGGATCAACGAGTGTCTGCGTCGAGAAAGTTCTGGGCTGCCGTAGTGGCTACTTTGGCGTTTGGTCTCGCGGCCTGTTCAAACTCGTCGACGACGGTGACGCCCAGTGCCTCGACAACAGGGTCTCCGGCAGCGTCGGTCGCGCCGGCGACGGTCTCGGTGGCCCTTAGTTGGACGCCGAATACCGACTACACCGGGCTATACGTGGCGCGAGCAAAGGGCTACTTCGCGAACGACGCGCTCACCGTCAACGTGTTGCCATACGGATCAACTGCCCCGGAAACCCTCGTTTCACGCGGCCTAGCTGACTTTGGGTTTTCGTACCAAGCGGGTACCGCATACGCACATGCTGCCGGCGCCGATGTCGTCGCGGTGTTCGCCCCTGATCAAAAGGGCACGTATGCGATCGGCGTTCGGGCTGATCGAGCCGACATCGCCAGCCCGAAGGATCTGGACGGCAAGGTTTATGCCGGCTTCGGTACCCCCGACGAAGGCCCAGAGTTGAAGTATGTGATCAAGCACGACGGCGGAACGGGCGATTTCCGTTCGGTCACGTTGAACACCTCCGCGTATCAGGCTCTATATGCCGGCAAAGCCGACTTCACCATCCCAGTCATGACGTGGGAGGGGGTTGAAGCAAAATTGGTCGGAAAGCCGATGAAGACGTTTGCCTTAACCGATTACGGTTTCCCCGAGCAGTATTCGGTGCTCCTCGCAAGCAGCAACAAGTACCTCGCTGCGCATCCAGACATTGCCAAGCGTTTCATAGCTGCGCTGACGAAAGGCTACGCCTATGCGGCGGATAACCCCGCCGAGGCAGCCAAGATTGTCGTTGACACCAACCCGGGAGTGTTCACGAATCCGGACTTGGTAACCCAAAGCCAAGCGCTACTAGCCTCCGGAGGCTACCTCAAAGACGGCAACGGCAATGTAGGCCATCAGGATCCTTCCCTGTGGTCGAAGTACGGAAAGTTCCTTTACTCCAACGGATTGCTGGTCGATGGCGACGGTAAGAAGCTTGTGGCAGAGCCCGATTGGGCGACCTACTACACCAACGCCTATCTACCGACCGGCAGCTGAGTAGATGAGTCCGGAGTTTCGCGAGCTCAACCCCACCTCGATTGCCGAGGTCGTTACGCGTATCGCTGCTCTTGAGCCGCGGTTGGGTGGCCGCGCTTTGATCTGCATTGACGGGCGTTCATGTTCCGGAAAGACGACGTTGGCATCTGAGCTTGAATCGGCATTAGGAGCCACGGTCGTCCACCTTGAATACCTGTATCACGGGTGGACCGGTCTCGAGGCAGGTGTCAAAACTGCGGTTTCCCATGTGCTGGAACCAATATCGCGAGGTGAAACTGCGGTCGTTCCCCAATGGGATTGGTATGTCGGGGGATGGGGTCAGCCTGTTGATCTGCCGGTGCCAACGCTGTTGATCCTTGAAGGAGTCGGGGCGGCGAGTGCCTCGGTGAGAGATTATGCGAGTTTGAGCATCTGGCTCGAAGTGCCAGAAGCGGATCGACGGGCTCGTGCGCAGGCGCGAGATTGGGACACCTTCGCCGATCATTGGGACGATTGGGCTGCGCAAGAGGATCAACTCTTTGCGCGTGAACGACTCCCAGATCATGCCGATCTGGTGCTGGTTGGAGAGAATGCGACGGTGAGTGATTCGTCGTGATGCGAGCGATTGCCAAAGACAGGGTTGCGGGCACTCTTGGCCCGCTGTTGGTCATTGCCCTGTTCCTGGTTGGCTGGCAATGGTACGCAACACATGGTGGGCCCGGTAATGATGTGCTCCCGCCACCATCGCGGGTGTGGGAGCAGGGTTGGGCTGCGCATGCTGATCTATGGGCGAATGCGATCCCCACATTGCGAGCCACACTTATTGGTTTTGCGCTCTCGCTCCTGATCGGATTCCTGCTTTCGGTGATCGTGGATTCATCGCGGCTTGTTCGACGAAGTGTGATGCCGGTTCTGGTTGTGTCGCAGACACTTCCGTTGATCGTTATAGCGCCGTTGATGATTTTGTGGTTCGGCTTCGAACTAATGCCAAAGGTGCTGATCGTCGCGCTCGTGACGTTCTTTCCGATCACGGTGAGTTTGGTTGAGGGATATGCATCGGCTGATCGTGATGCAGAGACGCTGTTGCGCAGTATGGGCGCCGGGCGCATGCGCATTTTTCGCTCGCTGAGGTTTCCGTCGGCGATGCCGTATTTCTTTGCAGGGCTTCGGATTGCGATCACGTACGCCGTCGTCGCTGCGATCTTCGCTGAATACGCCGGTGCGTCGGAGGGGCTCGGCATCTATATGCAGTTGGCGAAGAACTCGTTCCGCACTGATCTTGTCTTGGCTGCCGTGGCGGTGAGCGCCCTGCTCACGTTGATTCTCTTCGGCTTTACGTATGTCGTTGAGCGTCTGACGATTCCGTGGTTGCGTTTATACCGCCGAGCGCAGGCCAGTCCATGAGCGCAGAAGAGAACTCGATCGTCACGCCGAGAGTTGCGGTTAACGATCTCAACCAATCGTTTGGCGAACTCGAGGTGCTGCGCGGGTTATCGCTACATGCGAATAGGGGGGAGTTTGTCACCATTCTTGGACCCAGTGGCAGTGGCAAATCGACATTCTTTTCCGTTCTGACGGGAGCCACGACGCCAACGTCCGGTGACATATTGGTTGACGGTTCACCGCTTTCGGCCAGTGGGGATCACTTGGCTTTCATGCCTCAGAAGGATGCGCTCTTTCCATGGCGTCGGGTTCTCGACAACCTAACCCTTGGCCTTGAAGTACAAGGGGTCAAGCGTGCTCAGGCGCGCGAGCGCGTGCGACCGCTGGTTCCGGTTTTCGGGCTGGAAGGGTTTGAAGATGCGTATCCGTTCGAGTTGTCTGGCGGTATGCGCCAGCGAGCGGCCTTGCTACGGACTGTCGTCCAAGAGCGAGACGTCCTGCTGCTAGACGAACCATTTGGTGCACTTGATGCCCTCACCCGTACTCAGATGCAGGCATGGCTCGAGAAGATGTGGGAAGAGTTCCGATGGACCGTCCTACTGATCACCCATGACGTGCGTGAAGCTGTTTTTCTTTCCGATCGGATCTATGTGTTCTCGCAACGCCCAGCAACTGTGGTGGCAGAAATCGACGTTCCGCTACCGCGTCCCCGAACGATCGACATGGTGACCGATCCGATTTTCGCCGGCATTGAGGCGAAGTTGTTGAAGATCCTGTTGGAGAATCCCGACATGAGTGGAGAAATGTGATGACGCAAGAACATCTGATCGACGCGCAGACTCTGGCTGCTCGGCTTGGCTCAGACGATCTCGTCATCATTGATTGCTCTGTTGTGCTGCATCGCCCTGAGGGGGGAGGGCCGTATCGCGTTGAAGCTCAGTGGGATGCCTACCAAGAGGCGCATATTCCCGGTGCGAACTTCGCCGACCTCGTGTCTGTGTTTGCCGACCCTTCGGCTCGATTCCCATTCGCGATTCCGGTACCGGACGACTTTGCGTCAGCTGCATCGGCAATCGGTATCGGCGAAGGTGTAACCGTCGTTGTTTACTCGCAAGCCAGCCCGATGTGGGCGACCAGGATGTGGTGGTTGCTGCGATATCACGGGTTCGATGACGTGGCTGTTCTCGATGGTGGGCTAACCGCGTGGCGTTCGGCAGGGCTGCCCGTCGAGTCAGGCGAGGGCTCGCTGCCGAAACCGCGTCCCTTTACAGTCAAACTCCGTCCTGAACTCCTTGCCACGCAGGCAGATGTGCACGCTGCACTGGAGGACGGTCAGACCTGTTTGGTGAATGCGCTTACCCCGGAAGCTTTCCGAGGAGATGGGGTGACGTCGTACTCACGACCTGGCCGAATACCAGGCAGCGTCAGTGTGCCGGCAGGGTCGCTCGTCGATCCGCAGACGTGGATGTATCAGCCGCTCGAATCTCTTCGAGGCGAGCTCGGACGTTACGTCGAGGCCGAGACGGCACCGGTGTTTTATTGCGGCGGCGGGATCTCAGCAACCGTAGACATATTCGCCATGTCACTTTTGGGTCGAGATGACGTGCGGCTCTACGACGGCTCGCTGACCGAGTGGTCCGCGAATCCTGACCTACCGCTTGAAATTGGCTAGTGAAGGAATGGACGTACTTCTACGCGGCGGTTGCAGGCTTTAGATCCGGCGCTCGCAAGCGTGAGTGCTTCTTCGTCACTGGCGGCATCGATAATCCAAAATCCACTGTAGAAATCGTCGGTCTCAAACAGCGATCCCGGTGTTACTGCGCCCGCATCGCCACGGTTATCGACAAGCGTTGCTAATCCGGGTGCGGCAATTCCGGCCGCGAGTAGCCACTGGCCGCTATCCTGCAGGCCTTGGTTGAACACGTCGATAGCGGCCATCTCATCAGAATCGGCTGTATTCGATTGCTGATCAATCACGAAGAGGATGTATCGCATGTGCGTTGCTTAACTCTGGGCGTCCGCGGCGGCTTGGGCTGCAATTTCGGCATGGACGACGGCCATGTCAACGCCGCGTAATGCGGTGATCAATTCTTCGAGTTGAGGTCCGGCCAATGCGCCAGGCTGGGAAAACAGGAGTACGCCCTCGCGGAATGCCATCAGTGTTGGGATCGAGGTGATGTTGGCTGCGCCTGCAAGTGCCTGCTCTGCATCAGTGTCGATCTTGGCGAACACGATGTCCGGATGAGTTTGCGATGCCGTCTCGAACACGGGCGCAAAGTTTCTACACGGCCCACACCAAGCGGCCCAGAAATCTACCAGCACGAAGTCGCTCTCGTTGATGGTCTGCTCGAAGGTGTCGGCAGTGAGGTTGATCGTGGACACAGCAGCCTCCATGGGCATCGTTGATGGCCTCGATCGAGCGCGTCGAGGGCGGTTGTTTCAACATCTCACCACCGCGTGGCTATTCCTGCACGGCGCGCTTGACACCAAAGTTTCTCTGCTTCGCCCACTTGGCCGGTGTGGTGCACCCCGAAACTGCCCGAGCCACTACGGTTAGTTCAGCGAGCGTCGGCAGATGCTCGCCTTGATAACTCGATGAAAGGTGTCCACGTGAAGGTCGAACCTGCCGTCCAAACGCGACTGCTGGATCTGCAAGCGGTGGATTCCCGTTTAGATCAGATCGCTCATCAACGTCGGACCCTTCCGGCTCTGGCCGTGATCGCTGATCTTGATGCAAAGCTCTCCGCTCTGGGAGATCGCATTGTTGCGGCCGAGACGGAGGTAACCGATCTGCAGCGTGCGCAGTCCAAGGCGGAGACTGACGTGGAGCAGGTTCGAGCGAGGTCTGACCGCGATCAAGAACTTCTTAACTCGGGCCGTATTACTGCGCCGAAGGAGCTTGAAAATCTTCAGCATGAAGTGGCATCGCTCGCTCGTCGGCAAAGTGAACTAGAAGATGTCGAACTTGAGGTTATGGAACACCTTGAGGGTGCTCGTGAATACCTCGGTGGTTTGACGGCGGATCGGGATGAACTCGTGGGCCAGCGCGATGTGGCTGTCGCCGAACGAGATGCCGCGTTCGAGAAGTTCGATGGTGAATCGCACAATCTCACTGCTGATCGTGCCGACATCGCGCCGGCGATCACTCCCGAGCTCGCGCAGCTATATGAAAAGCTACGCGCCGAGAACAATGGAGTGGGTGCTGCCGCGTTACGTCAGCGTCGTTGTGAGGGTTGCCGGATGGAACTCACGCCGATCGACATTGGTCGTATTCGGGAAGCCGACGAGGATGAGGTCCTTCGCTGCGAGGAATGTCGTCGAATCCTCATCAGAACCGCTGAGTCCGGCCTGTGAGCCGCAGACTCATCGTCGAAGCGGACGGCGGGTCGCGTGGAAACCCCGGCCCGGCCGCCTACGGCTCCGTTGTGCGTGAAGCGGCCACGGGTGACGTGCTGATCGAATTGGCCGGCCACCTGGGTGTGCAAACCAACAATGTTGCCGAGTACACCGGTCTGCTCGAAGGATTGAAGGCGGCAGCGCAGATTGATCCGGCTGCCCTAGTAGAGGCTCGACTTGATTCCAAACTTGTCGTTGAACAGATGAGTGGTCGCTGGGCGATCAAGAATGATGCGCTCCGGCGGATCGCGTTGCAGGCCCGCGATATCTTGCCGCGCGAGCAAGTCACCTACACCTGGGTTCCGCGCGAACAGAACGCTGCGGCCGACAAGCTTGCGAACGAGTCGATGGATGCGGTCGAGAAGGGTCGGTCCGGGACAATCCGTCGCTCCCGCTCAGACGCATTCGAAGTTGAGACTCAAGCCGACGTTTTACCCGATACGCCCACCCCGGCGATTCCTGGCTGGGGCCCAGATCTTGGCCCTCCGACCGTCACAATCCTTGTCCGCCATGGAGTTACACCACATTCGGTTGAGCGTCGCTTTTCTGGGTCGGGTGGTGCACATGATCCGATGTTGACCGAACTGGGTCGTGAGCAGATCGCAACGGCCGGGCGCGAACTGCTCCGCCGCGGGGGTGGTGACGTCCTGGTGTGTTCGCCGATGCTGCGCACCCGTGAATCAGCGGCCATCATCGGGGAGATCATTGGACTTGAACCTGTCGTTGTCGAGGGGCTTCAGGAGGCGAAGTTTGGTGAGTGGGATGGACATACGTTCGCCGAAGTGATGGAACGATGGCCGGCACAGATGTCGGGATGGCTTGGCTCACCTGAAATCGCACCACCGGGCGGTGAATCCATTCATCAGGTCTACGACAGGATCGGTATGGCCCTAGACACGATCCAGGCCACCTACCCCGGTAAACGAATCATCGTCGCCTGTCACGTGGGCACGATTCGCTCGATGACCGTGCGTGCACTTGGTGCCCCGCTGACGTCGGTCAACAAACTTGAGATCGCGCCCGCATCCCTCACCACTCTCACGTGGTACTCGGACGGAAACTCATCGCTACGCTCATTCGCCGAAGCAGCCCACCTAGATGAGCTGCAGCAGACGCAGGTGCCGTAGTGGGCGATCGTGAACTGTGGCTTGCTCGTGCGCTGTCGTCATGGGAGGCACTTGATCGCGCAGGCCTGCGTCGCCGTTCAGGTCGCGTGACGGTTAAGGAACCAGGCGCAGTTCGTGCGGTTCCGCTGTGGCCGTTTAGTCAAGTTCTTCATACGGCCACTGTGCTGTCGAATGCGCATGTAGTTCAACGCAGTGCTGCCCACGAATTGCTGCAAACGTTGGAGTCGTATCGCTCGGCAGACGCTTACGCAGAACGGCCGACGAATAACCGTCGCTACTACGACGACAACGCGTGGATTGCACTGGCCGCGATCGATCACGGTACCCAGCAGTCGTTGGCAACAGCCCGCCGGATTCTGGGTTTCCTACGCCAGGGTAGTGACGAACTCGGCGATGGCGTTATCGGTGTTCGCTGGGTTGAAAAGGGCCTCAACCACCATGCATGTTCAACCGGTTCAACGGGTTTGGTAGCTGCTCGCCTTGCCAACAAGGGCGTGATCGACCATGAAGATGGAATGTTGTTTGCGCGCGGATGTGCGGTCTTTTTGAGTCAGCTTGAGGACGCGGACGGATGTGTTCGCGATCACCGACGACCTGACGGTGGGATCGATGGTGCGATCTACACCTACAACCAGGGGTTGAGTATTGGTCTGCTGTGCGAGATCGGATATGTCGATGAAGCCACCGATCTGGCAATGCGCACGATCGCGCTATTCAACGACGAACGCCTCTGGAAGCACGCCCCGGTGTTTAACTCGATCTTCATTCGCGAACTCATGACGCTGCATTTAGCTCAACCGAATCCGATGTTGCTGACGTATTGCACGAGCTATCTCGATCGCGTGTGGAACGAGGCGCGCATTCCGTCGACTGGGATTCTGCGTGGTGGTGGGATTGGGACCTACGACAAGGACGTAGTGCTCGATCATGCTGGCCTCGTGCACGCGATGCTCGCGGTTGCATTGGCGTTCGACGAGGTTTCTGCCAGTTAAAGATCGCGGACGATTACATCGAGCGGGCGAATCTGCCCCTTCTTGGGTTTGGCGCCAAGTTCGACGTCCACGCCGTCTGAAATGCACGCCTCGGCGAGGTCGTCAGCATTCTTTGCCTTAATGTCCTCGATGAGCCAGCGTCGGATCAAACGACCCTTTGTCGCCTTGTTGAAGTGACTGACGACCGAGCGTGATCCGTCAGGCCGCTCCTGCAGAACGCGAATTGCCACCGTTCGATCGGCAACTGCGCCAGAAGGTTTCCACATGGATGCATAGACACCCGATCGAAGATCGACGATAAGTCCCCTGGTCGTCACCGCTTCCATCGCCATGGCCAGCGGATCTCGCCAGTAGACATTCATCGCGCCGAGACCGGGCAGAACCGAGTCACCGGACAGTCGATACGCCGGGATTCGATCGGCAAATCCAACGGCACCAAACAGGGCCGACGACACGATAAGTGTCTTGGCTGCTCGACGCTGTGCGGCGGCATCCAACGTTGCATGATCGAGCGCGTCGTAAAGGACCCCGGTGTAGATCTGACTGGCGGGGGCGGATCTAGCCGATGCAAGGGTTTGATTGCGAACGACTTCATCGATTTGCTTGTCAGACAGCCCCAGGGCAATGCGAGCTTTGTCGGGGGAGTGCGTACTGATGGAGATCAGCTCATTGAGGATGCGCTCTCGAGCCGCGTTCAACTCGGGAAAGGACAGCCGTTCGAGATCGAGTGGTTTGCCCTTGGACGCAGTGGTCTTGGATTCAGATGGGGGCAGGAGTACGAGCACAGGCTAGATCTTGGCCCATCGGCGCAAAGTCTGCTCAGAGTGAGCCAAGAAATGTCCGGTACCGGCGTGGCGTTTCCGGATGCTGGGTAGCCTCTCAGAAGGGAGGTGGGGTTATGCGCATGTATAAGCGAGCGTTGAAGGCCGGCTTGACGACCGTCATCAGCCTGTTCTTCGCAGGTGGTTTGAGTGTGGCAGGTACCCCGTCAGCATCGGCACTTGCGGTGTCAGCGCAGGCGATCGGCGTGAGTGTGGGGTCCACCTCCGCGGCATCCGTCGCCCAACCATCGTTTGACACCCAGTTGCTGGTGTTGATCAATCGTTTCCGCATAGCTAATGGACGTCCCCCACTGACCATGCTTGCCGACCTGTCTGATCGGGCAACGGCCTGGTCGGCGCACTTGCGGGCCGTCGGGGCGTTGAGTCACGATCGAAACCTTGGCTCGCAAGCCGCTGCCGTGTGCTCAGTGTCTGCGATTCGTGAAAACGTTGCCTTCGCTGATGCGGCCACTCCTTCGCGGCTGTTAACCGATTACCTCAACTCACCACCGCACCGTGCCAATCTTCTAGCGACGGACGTTCGCTTCCTCGGCCTTGGCACGGTCACATCGCGGTCTCCCTCCGATCCTGCTGCCGCCCGGTTTTGGAACACGATGAAATTCGTTGGCGGTCGGTGCCCGGTTTCGTTGGGAACACGAACGGTCTACAGTGCCTCGTCGACGCTGATAAGCGGGCCAGCATCAGCCACCAAAGGGCGGTTGATACCCATCACGATCGACGTCCGCACGCGGACGTCTCATGGGTCATGGGTGGCCGTCTATTTCACCTCCGCTAGAAACCGCGTGACCACGTTGATTGCGACCGTGCAGACCCGCACTACGGCAGGTGCGGGGCGAGCAGTTGCCCGATTTTCAACCTATGCCACAACGACAGGTTCGTATCTGGCGCTTTATGGTGGCGGGCGGGTCACGTCGGTACGTGCCGATCTTGGCTCGTCCAGCCGGCTCGCGGTCACTGTCGCGAACTAGTGGGGTTTATCGGCCGCGGATGTCCTAGGTTGTAAGCGTGACTCGACGTCGACTGCTGGCAAAGGCTCGTCAGGGTGATCAACTCCGCGAAGGATTTCAGAACATCCGCGACGAGCAGGGGATTCCCGTTGACTTCCCGGCCGACGTGCGTGCACAAGCTGAACAGATTGCCGCAGCACCACAGCCCCCACCGACGAGATCTGGTGTCGAACGTCGCGATCTTCGTGCTCTGCCGTTCGTCACCATCGATCCAGCCGATTCGATGGATCTCGATCAAGCTGTCTATATCGAGCGTCGGGGCGCCGGCTACCGCGTGTACTACGCGATCGCGGACGTAGGGTCGTTCGTTGAGCCGGGCTCTGCCCTGGACGTTGAAACGCATGCGCGCGGTGTCACGATGTACAGTCCGGATCTGCGTACGCCCCTGCATCCCAAAGTCATGTCTGAGGATGTGGCGAGTTTGTTCGCTGATGTTGATCGTCCGGCAGTGGTGTGGCAGATCGATCTCAATTCACGTGGCCAGCAGGTCGAGGTAGATGTGGCCAGGGCGATGATTCGCAGTGTTGGCAAACTCAGCTACGAACAGGTGCAGCGCAGCATCGAAGATGGCAGTGCGGACGATTCGCTTGTGTGTCTGCGTGAAGTTGGTGAGCATCGTCAACTGCTTGAAATTGAGCGCGGTGGTATCGATGTCCTCGTTCCAGATCAGGAAATCGAGGATGACGGACCAGGCTATCGACTTGTCATGCGCACTCCACTTCCGGTGGAAGGGTGGAATGCGCAGATCTCTTTGCTGACCGGGATATGTGCGGCTCGCATGATGTTGGACGCTGGCGTTGGAATCCTGCGCACGATGAAGGCGCCCTCCGATGCTGACTATGAGCAAGTTCGGCTGACTGCGCAAAGTCTTGGAATCGATTGGCCGTACGAGCAGCCATACGCGGAACTGGTTCGCGGTTTGGATCCGAGAGTTCCAGCTCACGCGGCATTCTTGAACCTGGTCACGGTTCTGCTTCGATCGGCGGGATACACGGTTTTGACGCAAGCGTTTGGTAACGATGAGCCTGCGTCACTGCGTCACGCAGCGGTGGCATCGGCCTATGCACACGTAACCGCTCCGCTACGTCGTCTCGTTGATCGCTATGGCACCGAATGCTGCTTGGCGATTGCTTCAGGCGAGCCCGTTCCGCAGTGGGTGATCGACGCGCTGCCCGCCTTGCCTGATGAAATGAAGCGAGCGGATTCCCGAGCGCGAGCGATGGAGCGAGCACAATTCGATCTCGTCGAGGCCGTGTTGATGGCCGATCATGTGGGTGAAACATATTCGGCGATCGTGGTGGAACGTAAGCGCGATTACGTCGTGGTGCAGTTGCATTGGCCCGCGGTACGCACCCGCGTTGCAGATCCGACACTCGAACTTGGTACTCGGGTAACCCTAGAACTAACGGGCGTTGACGTGGACGCTCGAACTGTGACTTTCCGGCGCGCGGCGTAACTGGGCTATCCTTCGTAGGCAGGCGAGTTGACCGGGCGGCCGCGGCGTAGCAGGTAACTGTGTACGTCGAGGAAAGTCCGGGCTCCACACGGCAGGGTGGTGGGTAACGCCCACCCGGGGAAACCCGCGGGAAAGTGCCACAGAGAATAGACCGCTAGTGATGCCCAGCATCGGTAGTAAGGGTGAAACGGTGGTGTAAGAGACCACCAGCGCGTTGGGTGACCTTCGCGGCTTGGTAAACCCCACCTGGAGCAAGGTCAAGAGGTGCGATTTTCGGATTGCATTGCGCAGACGTTTGAGGACTGCCAGTTCGAGTCTGCGGGTAGACCGCACGAGGCCATCGGCAACGGTGGTCCTAGAGGGATGGTCGCCGCCGATCTTCGGATCGGCACAGAACCCGGCTTATAGGTCGACTCGCCTGCACTTACGTCGCCGAGTCGTTCTTGTCGACGTCCTAAAGCGGGGCGATGACGTTCGCGATTGCACTGACGTGACGTACATCCGTACCGCAACACCCGCCGAAGACCGTGAGGTTGGGTAGCAGCGAGCGCAGTTCGTCGTAGTCCGATGCGAGTTCTCCCGGATCGCCGGCGTCGATCGTGTCCAAAGCATCTAGTTCTGCGTGGCTGAGTTTGGAGGCGTTTGCTCGCAGCGAACCGATGCGCGTCGTCCAGTTGGCGCCAGGTGCGATGGCAGGCGTCATGTGTTCTGGGTGCGCACAGTTAAGGCCGTAGAAGCTAACGTAGCCGTCGGTTTGCTCATCGATGAAGTCGATTGCTGAACCGAGATGAGTTCCGTCGGGGAGTGAGCCATCAGTCTCGACAGTGAAGGACAGGATTGCCGGAATACGCGCATCCTTGGCAGCTTGGGCGATACCGAGGCCTTCGGCTGGATAGTTGAGGGTAAGAACAGTGATTACTTCCGCGCCGGCGCCGACCAATGCCTCGATCTGTCGGGCGTGGTAGGAACGCGCTTCGTCGGCCACCATCGCTCCAGAGGGGATGTATCCGTCACCGCGGGGGCCAAGGTTGCCGCTGATTGTGGCTGATTTTAGCGACGGGCTAGCGTCGCGAAGGTCGCGAAGGAGTTGGACAGCGTCCGCGTTTATCTGGTCGAGGTGAGCGGAGCCGTATCCAAGGCGCTGACCCCAGTCCCGGCTCGCTCTCCATGTTGGTGTTTCGAATACGAAGCCCGCCCCGTGTGTGATAGCGACGTCCACATGCTCTTGGTAATACGCAAGAAGGGCTGCGCGACCATCGTCGGATGCGAGCAGTGGGAATGACGCAAACTCAGGTAAATCCCAGCCGCGGCCGAAGATGAGATCGGTCTCAAGGCCAGAGTCTGTGAGCATCGCAGGGCCCGCTAGTTGTGGTGCGCCGAATGCGGTCATCATGCGTCTCCACCAATGCGTGTGCGGGACCCGGCTCTAGCTCTCTAGGGACGGCGTGTAGACCATGCTAGGGGAACCGGCGCGAGCGACAGATCCGCTGTTTGGCTATGAAGTTGTTCGGAACACAGCGAAGGGGCTGCGTGCGCATTGTCGCGCGAGCAGCCCCTTCGCTGAACAGCCATTAGTTAACTTGGTACTCGGAAATCATGCCCGCGGTGATGTGGTCATTCACGTGACAGTGCATGAGCCACAGTCCTGCGGCGTCCGGGACCATGTTGAGGGTCTGCATTTCACCGGGCAGAACTCCGAACATGTCCATGTTCATACCCATGCTGTTCGTCCATACATTGCCATGGACGTGCGGGGTGTGAAGATCGACTTCGGTGCCCATGCTAAAGATGTACCAGCGCACCTTGGTGTTCCGGTTCATCGCAGCCTTGGGGCCGTTGGTGAAGACGTAACCGTTGATGGCGTGCATGAGGTTCGACTCTTCGAACCCGGGGTCGTCCTTCAACTGAGCATTGGTGAGTGTTGCGTCAGGTGTCATCTCGGCCATGTTCTGGTCGAGGTAGAGACTCTTGTTTTCGTTCCACACCTGGTAGAGATTGATGATCTCGCGATCCACGTCAAGCGGGTGACCATCAGCGGCCGCGCATCCAGCGCGCGTGATGATCATTGGCCCGATGAGACCGGAGTAGGTGTCACCAACCTCGTCGGTATGTGAGTGATACATCGACAGTTTCGACGAGGGATCTCCTGGGCCGGGACCGCTTCGTGTCGCAACGTTCCACGTGTACGTGTACGACGCTCCGGGGGCGACTGCGTCGTCAAGACGGTCAGCTGCGGTCTCACCTGGGAATTCGTAAGGCGTACCCTCGTTGGCATGGGTGTACACCACATCGTGCGGATGCACTGATGCTGGGAAGGATGAGTTGTTCTTGAATACCACCTTGATCGTGTCACCAACCTGGGCTCGGATTGTTGGGCCGAGGATGCCAAGGTACGCGTCTGCTGCCGGACGCGGCTTGAGGGTCGCAAACGTTGCATCGGTGTACTCGCGTTAGAGCGCCTTGGTGTAGGTGCTTCCGATCCGGCCAGCGCCTATTCCGACGTAGGTGTTTTCCTGCGCGGTGAACGGCCGTCCTTGGGCAACGTTGAGGCCATCTGGTGCGTAGTTCCACTGAACGAGGTCGGCGGCGATGTAATACGTGCGAGTCATCGGCTTGACCGCTCCAACGCATGTGCCAGCGGCGTTTGCCTCGGCGCCGTGGTTGTGTCCGCCACCGATACCGCCGGGGCCGATGAAGACCCAGCCGAGGGCCAAAGTCACAGCGCACAGGATTGCGATACCGCGGCCTCGGAACCCTCGGCGTCTCGACGACGGGTTTGTCGCCTCGTCGTGGTAGTCGTGAGTAAGTTCGTTTTCGGCATTCATGACTGTCCTTCGAATGGGGGGCGAGCCCCAACCCTCGCACTCTGAGTAACCATCGCAACTTGGAGACTGGCACGGTCGGGATTCGGTGAGTCTCTGGTGAGATTCTTGAGCGCACCTTGTGAAAACTTCACTCAACGTCATGCTCCACCGCGTTTTAGTCACGAAATTATCCGATAGCCGGATAGGTTCGAGGCATCATGTTGAGGTTCGGGGGATGTGCTCGTCGGTAGTTATTGCTCTTATGGATCGTCGTTGGGCCATTCGAATGACTCTTCATCACGCTAAGTAGCGACGCTCCTTCTCGTGCCGGGAGCCTGTCTTGAACGCCCAATTTCGACGTGGCGACATGGATTATCACGACAGTGAGCGGTTGGCGTAACCCACATGGAGTAGTAAATCTGCTTCTGCAAGTGCGCACTCACCGTGCGTAACCTTTCGTTCATCTTTATGGGTAAAGTTGGGAAATTTAATGTGATATCGGGCCGACGCCTTGGACAAAATGGCAAATTCTGTTCACGGTCCGTTCACTAAAGTGCATACGCGCCGCTACTCCGAATGAGGGAGTCTTTCCACCGAGCGGGAGTAGCCCGCCACATACTTTTCGGAGGAACTCGATGACTCGCCACGTCGCCGCAAACAGCTCGCTTCGCGGGCGCCTGCCCCTGTCGCGCGGTCCGCTCATCGCCGTCGGCACGGTCGCGGGCATTGCCGCCGTCTTCGGTGCCAACGCCTTGAACAACGCGCTGGCCGCGAACAGCACCCCCGTCGCACCCGGTACTAACCTGCCGAACATTGACGTGTCGGTAAATTCAGGTGCCACCGTCTACGCACGTAATGCCTCGTTGTCACTGGACACCACGTCTGACAAGAACCTCGTTTCGCCAGGCACGGACGTAACGTTCACCTACACGCTCAAGGACACCGGCACGACGGACTTTCAGAACGTCCGCATCTCGGATGTCGGGTGCGCGAACATCGTCGGCCCGCAGGGCAACAATGCTGACCCGCTGTTGAACGCCGGTGAGACCTGGACGTACACCTGTACCACGACGCTGCTCGCCGATCAGACGAACAACGCATCGGTGCTCGCTACTCCGATCCTGTCAACGGCGGATGTCCCCGTTGCATCGCCGACACCGGTCGCGACCAAGACGATCACCGATGGTGTGTACACCGGCGCGGTGAAGAACGAAGGCAACTTCAAGCTGCCGAATGGGACGACATTCGCCGCTTCAGCTCGTGGTGCTACAGCCGACAATGTTCAAGTTAAGACAACGATTGCAGGTGGAAAGATCACCTCCGTCGAATTGGTCTCGAGCATCAGTGCTGGAAACGCCCTATACATCAACGGCGCCGGACCGAACTTTGATACGCCAGCGGCCACGATCTTGTCCCAAGAGGCGATTGCAGCGAACTCGGCAACCATCGCGTCGGCTTCGGGCGCGACCTTCTTCTCGCTCGCATACGCTTCATCGCTCCAGGATTCATTGACCCAGGCCGGCTACTAAATCGTTCTTGTCGCTCTGAGATTACGTACTAACTAGGGACGTCTTTCTTCATGGGTAAGCACGCAAGTCGTCGCGGAGTGGTCGGAGGCAAGCACGTAGCCTCTGGCCACTCGTCGCCGATCGTTAGCAATCGCGTACTGGTTTCCGCGGGGACCGCTGTTGGAATCGCTGCGGTCTTCGGAGCGAATCTCTTGTCTTCGGCTATTGCTGATAACTCTGCCCCCGTCGCTCCGGGTACGAACCTTGAAAACATAGACGTATCAGTTAGTTCCGGCCATACGGTCTATGCGCGTAATGCCTCGATGTCTCTGGTTACGACGTCCGATCAGTTACTGGTATCGGTCGGTTCGACGGTTACCTTCACCTACACGTTGAAGAACACCGGCACCACGGACTTCACCAACGTTCGCATCTCAGACGTTGGTTGCTCGCATATTGTCGGCCCGACCGGCAACGACGCAGATCCGCTACTCAACATTGGTGAGACGTGGACGTACTCGTGCACCACCGTTCTCCTCGCCGATCAGACGAACCTCGCGACAGTCACCGCGACGCCTACGCTAACAAGTGCGGCCCCGCGTCCATCGGTGTCGCCCTCGGTGGCTCCCTCAGCGACGCCGTCCGCTGCGCCCACAACGTCCGCAACCGCTGCGCCTAGTTCAACGCCGACGACGACCATCGTGAACGGCGTGACAATCGTTAACGGAGTACCCGTCAGCGTTGACCCGCGTTATGGACCGTCTGCCATCTTGGCGCCAGGGCAGACATGGTCCACCACGTGTGGCAGTGTCACCAACGACACCAACGGATACCAGGTCTACGTAGATAACGGGGCCTGCTTTGACGGTTCACTTGGGCTGATCTGGGCCACTCCAGGAGCAACCACGGTTGCATCCGCGACTCCGTCCCCGACCACGTCGTCCACTCCGTCGCCCGTACCAACAACTCCGACCCCAACCCCCGCCCCCACGGTGGCAACACCCACCCCTACGCCGACGGTCGTTGCGCCTACTCCCACACCGACAGTGGTCGCGCCAACACCGACACCGCCGCCGGTGGTTGTGACGCCAACACCAACGCCCACGGTCGTCACGCCAACACCAACACCCACCCCGACGGTTCCGGCAAGCACGGTGATCGACGGTGTCTACACCGGCACAAGTACGGTTGTGAATGTGCCTGGTCAAGGTGTGACCGGAAACGTTCAGGTAGTGGCCACGATCTCTGGTGGCAAGATCACGGCGATTACCGTTCCCGTTTGTCCGACAGCGGACAGCACATCAGCGCGGATCTGTGCTGCGGCCAAGCCCACGTTGATCTCCGAGGCTATTGCCGCGAACTCCGCCAACATCGCCTCGTACTCCGGCGCTACGTACACAAGCGCCGCATTCAAAACGTCGTTGCAGTCCGCGCTGACAATGGCTGGATACAAGTAAGCACCTGTGTCCGGGAGAACTCGTCGGTGCTCCACGATGAATGACCGTGACGTTGTTAACCCTGTGTAAGACTCGAATTACCCTGTGCTAGTTGAACAATGCCCTGTTTCACAGCGAACTTCCCGCCCCTTCGGCGCTGTGCGGTAAGAGCTGAATGTGCAAACGAACTGTTCACCAACATTTGCTCGACAGATGGGTCGAAATGCCTGTGGCTGCCCCAGCAATAGGGCACACTGTGCTTTGTCATTGATTGTTCTTGGAGGGATTACGTTGTCAGGATCGACATCTTCATTGCGTCGTAAGCAGGTCCGCGTCGCCTTGGCTGCCTGTGCAGCAACTGCAGTTCTAGGGTTAAGCGCTGGCCCGCTGATTGGCACGGCAGCTGCGGTTGGTGTCCGCCCGGCTTGCGCCCCTACGCCAATCCCAACCGACAGTGGCTCGCCAACGGCTTCGCCGACCGATTCTCCGACGCCGACGGATTCAGCAACGCCGACGGATTCGCCGTCGCCGACGGACAGCGCCTCACCGACAGAGTCCGCATCGCCCACGGAGAGCGCATCGCCAACGGAGTCCGCCTCGCCCACGGAGTCCGCCTCGCCAACCGATTCACCCACGGAGAGTGCATCGCCAACCGACAGTGCCTCGCCCACGGACACTCCGAGTGAGTCAGCCTCAGCCACCGATTCGCCTTCGGAGGATCCCTCGCAGAGCACTGACCCGAGCGGCACTGACAGTGGTGCAGGCGCAAATGGCGGCAACGGCGGTGATGGCAACACCGGTGGCAGCAACGCGTCGCAGTTGCCGAAGACTGGAACATCTAACACGGGAACAGAAGCCCTTATTGGCCTGGCACTCGCGGCCCTCGGCGCCGCTGCTGTTGTGGCTGGACGTCCGCGCGGCACTCACGAGTAGTACCGCGTCGGCGACCTGCACCAGGCAGGTCGCATGTATAGCAAACAAATGCAGTGACCTCGCACAGATGTGCGAGGTCACTGCATTTACCGAGCCGAACTCACAGAAGATCTCGGTTCTTTTCGTTGCCGGTCGGGCAGACTTTGAGTGCGAATGGGTTTTCGTCTAAGTTTTCGGCGATGATTTCGCAGGCGCGACCGAGCGCACTGAATTGTTCTGCGGTCAGAAGATCGACGAGGTACTTACGAACACCGGTGACGTGAGTTGGCGCGGCACCAACTAGGAGAGCGAAACCTTCGTCGGTCAGAATTGCGTTTTGGCCGCGCCGGTCCTCATCACAGGCCTGTCGGCGCACGACTCCGGCCTTCTCCAGTCGGTCGATTTGATGCGACAGCCGGCTGCGGCTTGCCAACGTGCTGTCGGCGAGGTGACTCATCCGAAGGGTGCGATCTGGTGCTTCGGACAGGCGGACCAGGATTTCGTAATCACCCATCGAGATGCCGTGTTCGTCCTGCAACTCTCGCGATAACTGTTCGTGGAGCAACGTGGTCGCCGCGATGTATGCGCGCCAATGTCGCTGCTGATCGACATCGAGCCAGTTGGTCATGCCCTATGGTACGTCGAGAACGAGGTAATTGAAAATCCAACTACACTCAGACGGTCCTAACTGTCCATATCCCACAGTCGAACGCCGCCGGTGATACCCGCCGTGTTGTCAACGATGCGAGCATTTTCCGGCAGCATTGCCGGGTCAACGTGTTTTGCGTTCCCACCACCGATGAAGATCGTGTCGAAGAACAGGAACGAATTGTAGGCGGCAATAGCTTTTACCAGTCGACGTCGCCATCTCTCATTACCGACAGCGACGCGTGCCACATTTCCGAGCTGCTCTTCGAATGTGTCGCCCTTTCGAAAGGGGGCGTGGCCGGCCTCAAGATGAGGAGCGAGACGACCGTTGAGAAACAGTGCCGTGCCCACACCCGTCCCCAAGGTCATAACGAACTCGAAGCCGCGGCCCTCGACGACCGCACAACCCTGCACGTCTGCATCATTGGCCACCTTGACCGGCACCCCGAAGGCTTGCGCCAGAGCTGACTCGAGATCGTAGTTTTCCCAAATGGCTTCAAGTTCTGGATCGGATTCTCCGTCGTACGCACGCCGAGAAAGTGTGGGGATATTGCGTACCCGCCCCTGCCTGACTAAGCCGGGAAATCCGACGCTGACCCTGTCCCATGAACCTAAGTCATGGACGAGATGCGTGACGGTGTCGATGAACACCTCGGGTGGGCATGG
This sequence comes from uncultured bacterium, assembly GCA_903826575.1. GTDB lineage: Bacteria > Actinomycetota > Actinomycetes > S36-B12 > CAIYMF01 > Longivirga. The sequence goes on along the minus strand of CAIKEU010000029.1, from coordinate 39,327 downwards.
GTAAGGAGTTTCGATGCGCACGCGCTGGGTCGTCATCGAACCGTTGGCGCTCAGAACCGCTGCCTTGAATCCACTTCCGCCGATGTCGATGGCCAGAGTCTTCACGTCGTCAGACCATGATGGGACTTGGGGTAATGAAGGCATGGCATAACAGTAGATGGTGACGTTCGCTAAATCGTGGCGCCCGCTACGCTGCGGTCAAGATTTCTGCCCCAGAGTCGGTGACCAAAATCGTGTGCTCGAACTGAGCTGATCGCTTGAGGTCCTTTGTGACAATCGTCCAACCGTCATTCCACATGTCCCAGGTGTACGTCCCCAACGTCAACATGGGCTCGATTGTGAACGTCATGCCGGCTTCGATAATGGTGGTGGCGGTTGGATCGTCAAAGTGCGGGACGACAAGTCCGCTGTGGAAAGCCGTACCGATCCCGTGACCGGTGAAATCGCGAACTACCCCGTAACCGAATCGCCTCGCGTACGACTCGATCACGCGGCCGATAATGTTCAGCTCGCGCCCAGGCGCGACCGCGTTGATTGCTCGCATTGTCGCCTCGTGAGTGCGCTCTACGAGCAGCCGTGAATCTTCGTCGACATCACCTACGAGGAAGGTCGCATTGGTATCGCCGTGGACGCCGTAGATGAAGGCGGTGATGTCGATATTGCAAATGTCACCGTCTGTCAGCGCGGTTGAATCTGGCACGCCGTGACAGATCACTTCGTTGAGTGATGAACACAACGACTTCGTGAAGATCGGACCACGGCCTCCGCCCGGGTAACCCAAGGTCGACGGATATGCATTGTGGTCGCAGAGGAACTCGTGACCGATTCGATCCAGTTCGTCAGTGGTGATCCCGGGTTTGATGTGGGCACCGACCTCGGCGAGTGCTTGAGCGGCGAGTTTGCCGGCGGCCCGCATGCGTTCGATCGTGTCGGCGTCCTTTACTTCCGATCCAGTCGGTCGCTGCGCGCGTGGCTTACCCACATACTCGGGACGCGGAATATGTGCAGGGACCGTTCGCATCGGTGAGACGTCACCGGGGGATAGAGGCATGGCGCAAGTCTACGAGCAATGGGTTCTTAAACAGTGATGGCCGGCACCCGAAGGTACCGGCCATCACTGTTTAAGAACGTTATCGCTTTGTAGCGGCCTTGCGCGCTGGTGCCTTCTTAGCAACGGTCTTGCGAGCCGGTGCCTTAACAGCAGCTTTCTTGGCCGGTGCCTTCTTGGCAGCAACCTTGCGTGCTGGTGCCTTCTTGGCGACGGCCTTCTTGACGGCAGCCTTACGAACGGCAGTCTTAGTAGTGACCGACTTCTTGACAGCGGCCTTCTTGACGGCAGCCTTCTTGGCGACTGACTTCGTTGCAGCCGCAGTCTTGGCCGGCGCCTTCTTTACCGCGGCCTTGCGAGCCGCAACTTTCGTTGCAACTGCCTTCTTCGCAGCAGCGGTCTTGGCTGGTGCCTTCTTAGCAACGGCCTTCTTGGCTGGTGCCTTCTTAGCAACTACCTTTTTCGCGGGTGCCTTTTTGGCAACCTTCTTCGCGGTGGTCTTAGCAGCCGCCACGATGCCTCCCTGAGTCGTACCCCAGCCTTGTTGCCGGAATCCTATGTTCTTAACTGTGTCAGAACTAGTTACAAATGTGACGCATGTATACGTCGGTACGCAACTTCGTGTCGTACGGCTCGTAGCGCAGATCACAACGGGCACATGGTTACTCAGGTTTGAGTTGTTGATGTCGTTCACGTTCTTCGCGAACGTTCGCGACGTGAATCGACGTCCGCTCGTCGTAACTCCACAATGATGGAAGGGCAACTGCAAGGCCGAAAACGCCTGCAGCGCAGAGGATTCCGCCGGTCGCAATTGACGCTGTAAGTCCTCGCCATTGTGCACCGAGACTCACACGTGCGTTACCAAGTTGCGGGCCGATTGCGTACGACATGAGTTCAATCCCAGCCAGTCGACCGCGAACTGCATCGGGAATTGACTTGTTCCAAATTGATTGACGAAACACGACGCTGACCATGTCGGTTGCACCTGAGACGGCCAAAAAGAACAAGGCGATTGGCAATGTGGGTGAGAGTCCGAACAGTGTGATTGCGAAACCGTATGCGATTGCTGCCAAGAAAATTGCGCGACCATGGCGATGTACGCGTGATGTCCAGCCGCTTGTCAACGATGCAATTCCGGCACCGATTGCTGGTGCAGCAAAGAGCAGTCCCAATGCCCACGGTGCGTTGTACTTCTCGGCAACGAATGGAAACACTGCAGTCGGAAAGGCAAAGATCATGGCCGTTGTATCGATTGCGTATGTGCCAAGTAAGTCTTTGCGCTGCCACGCATAGCTAAGTCCGTCGGTGATTGATGACAGTCCTGGCAGTCGATCCTCATCGGACATTCGACCGCGACTACTGATCTGAATGAGCAACAGAAATGACGCGACGTAGGTGAGGATGTCGAGGCCATATGCGGTGGCAACACCGGCATAACTCGCAATGAAACCGCCAATCGCAGTTCCAAAAATGAAGGTTGCGTTACCTCGCAACGACATCAACGCTGCGGCACTTGTGATGTCGTCGTGCGCAACTATCTGTGGCAAGAGTGCATCGAGGGATGGTCGTTGGATGGAGTCGAAAACGGCAAACAGTGCGCCCACGACGAACAACACCCACACCTGCGGAGTGGGGCTCAGAGCATTGACGAACAGAAGAACAGTGCAGGTTGCAGCGCCGACTTCGCCGATGAGCACCATCTGACGCCGATCCATGTGGTCAGCGAGCGCACCGCCCCACAGTCCAAACACGATCAGTGGAATCACTTCGGCGAGACCAAGTAATCCAACTACGACGAACGAGCCCGTCATGCGCTGTGCTTGTAACGGCACAGCCACGTACGTAAACATCGAGCCGATAGTTGATATGAGACCAGCGAAGAACAACAGTCGAAAATCGCGTGGTCCGCGAAGTGCGGACGTATCGATTCTCCAGCTCGACTTCTTTACCGTTGAGGCGTCGCCATTCGTGCTGCTAGGTGGATTCGAGGTCATCCGCTCTACCAGTCGCTAGGTGGCGGTGCACCCTGAATACTGTCGAGCATGCGCCCCACACGATCGCGGAAACTGCGTCGAGAGTCGGCCGCCCTTTCGGGTGCTTCGCCTGCCGCGGCTGAAACCAGATGCTGAACCGTATCGAATGACATCGCCGGGGTAACTAACTCCATTTCAGCCATTCGATTTATTGGCGGCGTGGACGCACTCACAGATGTGAATAGGGGGAGACTGGTCATACTCGGGTCGCTCGTTAGTGGTTCACCTGAGATGGAAATAAGGCCGGTTGCTGGAACGATCAATTGATCGTGAGCTAGTCCGGCGAGATCGTCGTCCCCGCGGTCCATCGTTAGCAGTGTGGCTCCGGACTTGCGAGCGTCGGATAGGCGTTCGAGTAATGCGTCAGTTGGATCGTCGGGCGCAACGATGAAGAGCGTTTCGCCGCGTCCGGCGGATTCGATGCGATCAAGGCCAATCGATAAATGCGCGGGAGCCCCCGGCGGCGGATTCCAACGAACGAGTGTGGGCATCAAACTGGGGAGCCCGGAGTAGCGCGATTCGTCATCGAGATGCGCTGCCAAGTGCCACGGCTCTTGCGTGGGCGTGCCGACGAGCAGCAGACCGTTGCCGGCATCGGTCGAGCGGCGAATCGAGCGAGCAAAGCCGCGGGTTTTGTCGACCCATCCCGTTGTCGACAGTAGCTCGCGCAGCAACTGCACTCGGGCTGAATCCATAGTCACATGGTGCCGTACGGCAGGTTATTTGGTTAGATTGCGACATGACCGAAAACATTCCAGCTTCGCCGCACGATCTTCCTGACGTCAGTAACTTCTCCATCGGAGTTCTCGGCGGCACCGGCGAGCAGGGACGTGGCCTTGCTCGCAGACTTGCGATGGCAGGTCATCGAGTAGTCATTGGGTCTCGGTCGGCCGAGCGGGCCGCACAGGCCGGAACGGAGATCGGCTTCGGCGTTACGGGTTCCGACAACACCGCATGTGCCCGCGATACGGACATTGTGATCGTCGCTGTTCCCTATGACGGCCACCACTCCTTGCTCGCTGAATTGGCCGGAGAATTGGCCGGCAAGATCGTGATCGACTGTGTAAACCCGCTCGGCTTCGACAAGCAAGGCGCCTTTGGGCTGCAGGTTGAGGCTGGCTCCGCCGCGCAGGAGGCCGCACTTGCGGCGCCCGAGGCGCGAGTGGTTGGTGCATTCCATCACGTGTCTGCGGTGCTGCTGCTGGATGAGGCGGTGGGCGATATCAATACCGACATCCTGGTCGTTGGTGACGACCGTGAGGCAACTGACATTGTTCAAGCCCTAGTGAATCGCATCTCGGGGATGCGCGGTATCTACGCCGGTCGTCTGCGTAATGCCCACCAGGTCGAAGCGATGACGGCGAACCTCATCTCGATGAATCGTCGCTACAAGGCACACGCAGGGTTGCGCGTCACTGACGTCTAGGACGCACACCGGTTTGGCGTGGGCGTTAGCGCCGGCCAATGAACAACGCTGCCTGGCTTTGCGGGTTCCGTCTCTGTCTAGCTGTACGAGTGCTCATGTGATGGGTATGCGCCCGTCACTACGTCATCAGCCCAGCGCGATGCTGCGTCTAGTAAAACGCTATTGACGTCCGCGTACTTCTTGACGAACTTTGCAGTGCGCCCTGGGGTGAGGCCAGCCATGTCTTGCCAAACAATCACCTGTGCGTCCGTGCCGGCGCCGGCGCCGATTCCGACGGTCGGAATCTGAAGTGATGCTGTTACGGACGCAGCCAAATCCGCAGGTACAACTTCGAGTACAGCCGCAAACGCGCCCGCGGCCTGGAGAGCCTTGGCGTCCTGCATCAGCATCACACCGTCTTCGCCCCGACCCTGCACCTTGTAGCCGCCGAAGGCGTGCACCGATTGTGGGGTGAGACCCAGGTGGGCCATGACTGGAATTCCGGATGCCACAAGAAGTTCGACGTGGGGGAGTACTCGGGCTCCACCTTCGAGTTTGACTGCGTGTGCGCCGGCTTCCTTCATGAAGCGGGTTGCGGTCTCAAGTGCCTGCTGGGGTGATGCCTGGTAGGAGCCGAAAGGTAGATCGGCTACGACCATTGCCCGCCGGGATCCGCGCACGACCCCGCGCACGAGCGGAATGAGTTCATCGACGGTAACGGGAATTGTCGAGTCGTGACCGTAAACGACCATTGCCGCGGAATCGCCGACCAGTAAGACAGGAATGCCAGCCTCGTCGAAAACGCGAGCTGTTAGAGCGTCATAGGAGGTGATCATTGGCCATTTCTCACCACGCGCCTTTGCGCTGGCTAGATCAGAAATGGAAACTCGCTGTCCACTCGGTGCGCCGCCATAGAGCGGTTCAGGAACAGGCGTAGCAGATGCGTTCATGGCGATCCTTTCGACTCGAGTCCCATGGTGGGTACCCGTTCTATAGAAAAGTATGGCACGACAAAGTCGCGGGTGATAGATACCCGAACAGGTGGCTTTTACACCTGCCTGGATGGCAATAAAGGATGGTTCCACGCCACCGTCCACCGCGCTGGCCACGTCATTGAATTTTCAACTTGCGCCGTGACCTCAAATCGATACGATTACGTATCGGAATTAATTGCCCCGGGAGTACGTGTCGGAACCCCTATGGGACGAGTTAAGCGCAGAGGCGGAGTACGTATGTCGAGTGAAGGTCAGCCGCAAGCAACTGGGTCAGTTGCGTCGCAGGCAACGTTGGAAAATGTCAATCCACGCCGCTGGCAGATCCTCGGGGTTCTGGTCGTCAGCCTTGTAGTGGTCATCTTGGACAACACCGTTCTCAATGTTGCGCTCAAGACGATTCAGCAGGACTTGAATGCCACCCAGTCGGAGCTGATCTGGGCCATTAACTCGTACACCCTTGTGTTCGCAGCCCTGCTCTTCACGTGGGGTGCGCTCGGCGACCGGTTTGGACGGAAGCGAATCCTGATCATCGGTCTCACGTTGTTCGCCGCGGCATCTGCACTGTGTGCCTTTGCCTCGAGTCCTCAGCAGTTGATTTTTTTCCGCGGTCTGATGGGCATCGGCGCAGCCTCCGTTTTGCCGGTGACGCTGGCCATCATCACGGTCATCTTCCCCCCGCAGGAGCGCGGTAAAGCTATTGGTGCGTGGGCCGCCGCTGTCGGTGGTGCCGTCGCACTCGGGCCGATTGTTGGCGGTGTTCTTCTTGAGCACCCGCAGTGGTTCCACTGGCTAACCGGCAACGACTGGGGTTCTGTCTTCTTCATCAATGTACCCATCATCATCGTTGGCATCATCGGCATTGTTGCGATCGTGCCTGAGACGAAGAATGAGAACTACGCAAAGCTCGATCCCATCGGTTTGGTGCTCTCCATCGCCGGATTGCTCGCTCTCGTTTACGGCATCCAGGAAGCTGGTTGGGGCGAACTGCGCACGTACCTGTGGATTGGGCTTGGCGTCGCCATCCTGGTTGGCTTCCTCATTTTTGAAAGCCGCACCACACATCCGTCACTCGATCTGTCGCTATTTAAAATTCGATCGTTCTCAGTACCGCTCGCGGGTGTCTCGCTCGCGTTTGCTGCACTTCAGGGCTCGCTGTTATTCCTGTCGTTCTACTACCAACTTGTTCGTGGGTGGTCGCCACTTCAAAGCGGTGCTTTGACGTTGCCGTTTGCGGTCGGTCAGGTGATTGCAGCGCCGCGTAGTGCGAAGATGGTGCAAAAATTTGGTGCCCGCCGGGTCATCCCAACTGGTGTTTTCCTGGCTCTGATCGCCATGATCTTGATCGCCAACTTGAAGGTTGACGCGCCGATTTGGTACCTCGTCCTTTTGGGCTTCCTATTCGGATTTGGGCTCGGTAACACGATTGCTCCGTCGACCACGCGCATGACCCTGGCGACCCCGCCGTCGCGTTCAGGATCCGGTAGTGCGGTGCAGAACACGGTGCGACAGGTTGCCGCTGCACTGGGTGTTGCGATTATTAGTTCAATCGTTGCAACGGTTTACGCCAGTAACCTGACGCCGATACTTGATAAGACGCAGATGCCTGCCGCGCTCAAAAACGTGGCCGCCGACTCAATCGGTGCCACGTTCGGCATTGCGGACAAGATTGACCAGTCGGGCCAAGCGCCCGCTGGATCAGGCGATCTGCTTCGTCAGGCCGGTATCGATTCCTTCCTGCCGGCTTTGCACACGGCTGCGTGGATTGCCGCTGCATTGCTCGTCGTCGCATTCCTGATCTTTGTCACGATGCTTCCGGCAAAGGCTGAAGCAGTTGCGTGGGCGGGATCGCACGCGAGCCCGGATGCGACAAGGGGTCCGATTGTTCCTGGTGAGGGTGAAACTGATGCCGCTCATCAGGTGCACGTTGTTGACGAAGTTGGCGACGGACTGTCACACGTAGAGGATGCTCCGCTAGAAGTCGCCGTCGAAAGCGCGACGGATCCGGTCTAAGGACGATGTCTGTTGTTCAAAGGCCCGTCGCAGGCGGGTTTGTTGCCGACGGTGCCGACGTATGTGCAACGCGCGGGCCAGGCCGCCCGCGCGATGCACGTGCGGACGAAGCGATTATTGAAACCACCCTCGACCTCATGTCGGACGTGGGAGTGACTGGTCTTTCGATTGAAGAGGTGGCTCTGCGCGCAGGGGTCAGCAAGGCAACGATCTACCGTCGCTTTGAGTCCAAGGATGCATTGATCGTCGCCGCGCTTGCCTCGTTGAACAGCGAGCTACCCGCGGCGCCACCGGACGGATCGACGCGAGATGTGTTGGTCTCGGTAGCAGAGGCATGGTGGCTCAGTCACCCGACGAGTCAAAGCGCACAACTTTTTCCGCGTCTTTTTGGTCATGCGCGATCTAATCCGAGATTATTCGGATGCTTCTTCGATCAGGTGATCGAGCCGCGACGCGACTTCTTTCGTGGGCTCATCCGTCGAGGCATTAATCGTGGGGAGTTGCGTCAGGAGACGGACGTCGAACTACTCACGACACTCTTAATCTCTTCCTCGGTCTACACAATGCATTTACGTGCGGCAGGACGCGACGTAGCACCAGGATCCACGGCTGCTGATTTTGTCGACGCTATTCTTGCTGGATTTTTGGTTAAAGCAGATCACTGACGACTCGAGGTCGGCCGGTCATTGCGCGCTCTACTGGGCCTTTTCGCGCCAGCGATTCGTAATTGGCAGACGCCGATCACGGCCGAACCCCTTCGAAGAAATCTTCGTCCCCGGCGGGTACTGACGGCGCTTGTACTCGGCCAGATCCGTCATACGAAGCACACGTTCAACAAGTGCCTGATCGAATCCGTCGGCGACAAGTTCGGCGGCGCCTCGGTCATTCTCAACGTAGTCATCGAGTAGATCGTCCAGAAGTTCGTAATCGGGTAGGGAATCTGAATCGAGTTGGCCGGGCCGTAGCTCAGCAGATGGCTCCTTTTCGATGCTGTTCTCGGGGATTGGCGCAATGCCGCCCGCTGCTGATGCTTGCTCGTTGCGCCAACGAGCCAAGTTCCACACATCTACCTTCGGAACGTCCTTGATAGGGGCGAAGCCGCCTACGGCATCGCCGTAAATGGTCGAGTAGCCAACCGAAAGTTCGCTCTTGTTTCCGGTGGCCAAAATGAGGTGTCCTTCGGCGTTGGAGATCGCCATCAACGTGGTACCGCGCACCCTGGCCTGTAGATTTTCCTCGGCCAAACCACTCAGGTGGAGCTGTGATTGGAATGCGTCAACCATCGGTGCTATGCCGACGGTCCGGTAGTGGAGTCCCGTGCGTTTCGACATCTCTGCTGCGTCGTCACGTGAATGTTGTGACGAGTAATCCGACGGCATAGAGACTCCGTGAACGTTGTCCGCCCCCAGAGCGTCCACTGCTAGTGCGGCCACCACTGCTGAGTCGATCCCACCGGAAAGTCCAAGTGCCACGGACCGAAAGCCGTTTTTGTGCACGTAGTCGCGCAAACCGGTTACTAGGGCAGCCCAAACCTCAGCTTCATCGCTGATGCGTGCAGTGATCTCAGCTGATTGTGGTTCGTAGGCTGCAATCACTCCACCGATGATTGCCGTTGCTTGGCTCGACACAGTGGACGCTTCAGGAAGATCGAGATCGACGATCAGCAGGGCTTGCTCAAACTGGGGTGCTCTAGCCAGCAGTTCTCCGGCAGAGTCAACAACAAGTGAGTCACCGTCGAATACGAGTTCGTCTTGGCCGCCGAACATGTTGACGTACGCGAGCGCGCAACCGGCTTCGCGGGCACGTCGTGCACACAGTTCGAGACGTACATCGTCCTTGTTTCGCTCGTAAGGGGAACCGTTGATCACAACGAGGAGGCCTGCCCCGGAGTCATGCACTCGGGCGACGGGGCCACCGTCTTGCCAAAGGTCTTCGCAGATGGCTAATGCGACGTCGATGCCGTTAATTCGAATGACGCAAGAATCGTGGCCAGGAATGAAATAGCGGTACTCATCGAACACTCCGTAGTTGGGCAGATGATGTTTGGCATAGCGGCCCATCACCTCGCCGCGGTGTAGGAACGCCGCCGTGTTCTGTGGGGCTCCCTTCGGAAGACCGAGTTGGTGTTGAGCGTCGTCGATACGGTCCAGATATCCGACGATCACCACGATCTCGCCGAGCCCCTGATTCAGGAGGTCCTGAGCTAACTGTGCGAGCGCGCGCCGGCTCGCGTCCTGGAAGGATGGCCGCAATGCCAAGTCCTCAACCGGATAGCCAGTGATCATCATTTCTGGGAATGCGATCACATGTGCGCCTGCTGCCTGGGCCGCTGCCGTCTGGCGCAGGACGAGGTCGATGTTGCCGGTGATATCGCCAACACAGGGGTTAACCTGCGCAAGGGCGAGACGTAATTGAGCCACGGGCTCAGCCTAGTGGGCGCGGGCGGGGCGAGCCCGGTCTTGCCGGGTGAACAGACGGCCCATCACTGCCATGCAGCGACCGCCATTGCGGTCGTCGGGCGAGTCACTGCGCGCCGTACCTTCCCTACGGCAAGATGTAAGCATGGATAAACAGACCGAGTTTGTGCTCCGCACGATCGAAGAACGCGATATTCGCTTCGTCCGCCTTTGGTTCACCGACGTGCTCGGAATGCTTAAGTCCGTCTCAGTTGCGCCGGCCGAACTAGAGGGTGCATTCGCTGAGGGAATTGGTTTCGACGGCTCAGCAATCGAAGGCTTCGCCCGTGTTGCGGAATCGGACATGCTGATTAAGCCGGATCCGAGCACCTTCCAGGTACTGCCGTGGCGTGGTGAGGGCGCCGGCGTTGCACGCATGTTCTGCGACATCCTCATGCCCGACGGAACGCCGTCGTACGCTGACCCGCGCCACGTTCTCAAGCGAACGTTGGCAAAAGCAGCTGAGCTGGGATTCACGTTTTACACGCATCCAGAAATCGAGTTCTTCCTGGTCGAGCAGGGCTTTGGTCGTGGGGAAGTGCCAACACCTATCGATGAAGTTGGCTACTTCGATCACAGTCCGCACGGTGCAAGCTATGACTTTCGTCGCGAGGCGATCACAATCCTTGAAGCGATGGGGATTTCGGTCGAGTTCAGCCATCACGAAGGTGGTCCCGGCCAGCAAGAGATTGATTTGCGCTATGCCGATGCGTTGACGATGGCTGACAACATCATGACGTTCCGGCTAGTTATTAAAGAGGTAGCGCTCGAGCAAGGCGTGTATGCGACCTTCATGCCCAAGCCGTTTGCGGCCCACCCGGGTTCCGGTATGCACACGCATGTCTCACTCTTTGAAGGTGATCGCAATGCTTTCTACGAGGCAGGTGCGAAGTACCAACTGTCGAAAGTTGCGCGGTCGTTCATGGCAGGCTTGTTGCGTCACGCACCGGAATTCACGGCCGTCACCAATCAGTGGGTCAATAGTTACAAACGACTTAGCGGTGGCGGTGAGGCGCCGGCGTACGTCTGCTGGGGTCACCAGAACAGTTCGGCCATGCTGCGCGTGCCCATGTACAAGCCGAACAAGGGCAACTCCACTCGAATGGAGGTTCGCTCAATCGACAGTGCCACAAATCCGTATCTGGCCTTCGCCGTTATCTTGGCGGCGGGCTTGAAGGGGGTTGAGGAAGGTTACGAACTTCCGGTTGAGGCGCAGGATGATGTGTGGGCTTTGACTGAACCAGAGCGACGTGCACTCGGAATCGATCCTTTGCCGACGTCACTGGGGCAGGCAGTCCAGGCGATGGAGCGAAGTGAACTTGTGGCCGAGACTCTCGGCGAGCACGTATTCGACTTCTTCTTGCGCAACAAGCGCGCCGAGTGGGCCGATTACCGAAGTCAGGTGACGCCATTCGAGTTGAACCGGTACCTTCCTGTCTTATGACGACATCAACGCCTCGCCCACGCGTCCTCGTGGTCCAAAACGACAAGACCGATCCGCTGGCTCTGCTCGCCGATTGGTGGGAAGAGGTGGGGATTGACGTAGTGGAAATCAAAGCCGACGCCGGCGAATTCGTTCCTGACGCCTTGCCAGACGGATATGACGGCTTGGTCCTACTCGGTGGCAGCATGTCCGCGTGGGAGGACGACGTTGCGCCGTGGCTGCCCAACGAGCGAGCTATGGTGGCAAAGGCCGTTGATGACGGGACTCCGGTGCTGGGGGTCTGTCTGGGCGGGCAGATCATCACGATCGCATGCGGTGGAACGGTTGAACGAGCCGGCCAGGGCGAGGTTGGAATTGTCGAGCTTCAACTCACTGACGATGTTGCTAAGGATCCAATCTTTTCGTCCCTGCCAGTGAACCCGCCGGTGGCTGAGTTCCACATCGACGAGATGAAGGTTCTACCCGAGGGCGCGGTTGTGCTTGCGTCAACGGATGTCTGCGCACATCAGGCCTATCGGTTAGGTGATCGAGCATGGGCGCTGCAATTTCACCCCGAAATCGACTCCGCCATCATGGGCACGTGGGCTGATGGTGAGCCAGAGATTGCCCAGCGTTGTGGAATGTCCCCAGGCCAGGCTGAGGCGATCACCGCGGCTCGCCAGGATGAACTTGTTGCGACGTGGCGTCCCTTCGCGCACGCGTGGGCGGACGTTGTGCGCTCGGCAGCAGTCGAGTAGATCGTCAGTATGCCCGCGGAAGGTAATCGTGATCGGCAGGCCAGCCTGCATTCGCGACTCATCCGCTCGGGCTTCGTCGATTCTGATGCTGCTGTTGCGCGACTGAGTGATCCGGTATTCGCCAGTTGGACGGGCGAGGTTGTCGATGATCTAGCAATCGCCCCGGATCCCGATCTGGCCGTGCTTACTTTGTCTCGCTTGGCCGACTTACGAGATGTGCAGGTTAATGCGTTTCTCGACGAGGTGGCAACCGACCACGACTTACGTCGACGGACGTTCTCCGTTCTGGGAACTAGCGTTTCACTTGGCGATCATCTGGTTCGTCATCCCGAAGATTGGGTAGTGTTGCGGCCCGTTGACGGTGACCAGGTCTTTCGAACGCAATCTCAGATTCGCACAGCCCTACTGATTTCGGTTGGCGCCGATGCGTCCCAGGTCCTACCAGTTGGGCGCGGATCTGACCTAGATGTTTTTGCGGATCTTCGCATTGCCTACCGTCGAGAGTTGATGGCAATTGCCGCAGAAGATATCGGTGATTCGGCGGCCTTTATCAGTGTGTCCGCGGCCCTAGCCCATCTTGCCGATGCGGTGCTTGAGGCGGCGCTAGCGATTGCTCGGGCCGAGTTTCCAGACGATGCTCAGTCGTGTTCACTATCGGTCATTGCCTTGGGTAAAAGTGGTGGTCGGGAGCTCAACTACATTTCCGATGTGGATGTGCTGTTCGTTGTTGAGCCGCTGCTGGAGGGCGATGATGAACGTGCTCTCGCCGCTGCCACTCGGATCGCCCAAGCGATGATGCGCGCGTGTTCGGCTGCGACGCCCGAAGGCTCAATCTGGGAGGTTGATCCCAACCTTCGTCCCGAAGGTCGAGCAGGTGCATTGGTGCGCACCTTGGCGAGCTTCGACGAGTATTACCAACGCTGGGCGTCGACGTGGGAATTTCAGGCACTGCTCAAGGCTCGTGCTTGTGCTGGAGACCTCGAGTTGGGTGAACGTTTTGTTGAGATGGTTTCGCCCATGGTGTGGGCGGCGGCCGATCGTCCGAACTTCGTTGAAGACGTGCAGGCGATGCGACGACGGGTGGAACGCAATGTGCCGGCCAAAGATGGCGATCGTCAGCTCAAGCTCGGCCCTGGTGGATTGCGCGATGTCGAGTTCAGCGTGCAATTGCTGCAATTGGTTCACGGTCGAACTGATGTGATGCTGCACAGCGCGACAACGTTGTACGCCCTTGAAGCGTTGGCTACATGGGGCTATGTGGGTCGCGAGGATGCGAGCAGTTTGGCGACCTCGTATGAGTTCTTGCGTACCTTGGAACATCGGATTCAGATATACCGCTTGAGACGAACTCACGTGGTGCCGGACAACGATGAAGATCTGCGACGCATTGCGCGATCCATGGGGATGCGCACTGATCCGGTTCGCGAATTGACTGATGCACTTCGCCGCCATCGAATGGAAGTTCGACGGCTCCACGAGAAGCTCTTCTATCGTCCGTTGCTCAATGCGGTGGCCAAATTGGATGCGGGAGAGGCGCGGCTGACGTCGGAAGCCGCTCAGCAGCGGCTGGAGATGCTTGGTTATTCAGACCCGGTTGGCGCCCTACGTCACCTCGAGGCATTGAGCTCAGGCGTCTCGCGCAGAGCGGCGATTCAACGGACGCTGCTGCCGGTGATGCTCGGGTGGTTCGCCGATGCGCCAGATCCCGATGCGGGACTGTTGGCCTTTCGTCAAGTGAGTGATGCTCTCGGTTCGACCCACTGGTACTTACGTTTACTGCGCGATGAATCCCTTGCGGCTCAGAGACTTGCGACCGTGCTTGCCTCGAGCCGGTACGCCACAGATCTGCTGATGCGCGCCCCTGAAGCCGTCGTGATGCTTGCCGATGACGCTGAACTAATTCCGCGATCCCGTGAAGCATTGGTGCATGAAGCGCGTGCAGCCGCTATTCGACACGACGATCCGCAGGTCGCTGTCGCGGCGGTCCGCGCACTTCGACGTCGTGAACTACTCCGCACCGCTGTGTCTGAGTTGTTGCATGTTGCGCCGATCGATGAGGTGGGCGACGCGTTGTCGGATCTCACCGCCGCGACAATTGATGGTGCACTTGAGATCGCCTTGCGCGTTGTTGAACGGGCCAAGGGCGCACCGCTTCCGATGACGTTCCTTGTTGTTGCCATGGGTCGATTTGGTGGTGCAGAGCTGGGGTTCGCCAGTGATGCTGATGTCATGTTCGTCTACGACCCCGTCGGCGATGAACAGCTCGCACATGAGGCGGCGCTGGCGGTGGCCGGTGAACTGCGACGCTTGTTGATGATTCCGACACCAGATCCTGTACTCGATGTTGACGCTGGCCTACGGCCCGAGGGTCGAAATGGACCGCTCGTTCGTTCGCTTGATTCCTACCGTGCCTATTACCAGCGTTGGTCATCGACGTGGGAGGCGCAGGCGCTTCTGCGAGCTGAACCGGTTGCCGGCGACGAGGACCTTGGTCGGCGGTTCGTCGAGCTGATTGATGAACTGCGCTACCCGGTGAACGGTTTGCCCGATGACGACGTTCGTGAAATTCGGCGATTGAAGGCACGGATGGAAGCCGAGCGGCTGCCTCGTGGCGCGGATCCTGGCTTGCACACCAAATTGGGTAGGGGTGGTCTGTCCGACGTTGAGTGGGTGGCTCAGCTGCTGCAACTTCAACATGGACGTGAGGTGCCGGCTTTGCGTACGACGCGCACCTTGCCTGCGTTGTTTGGAGCCCAAGAAAATGGATTGCTAACCGAGTCCGATACTCAGCAGTTGGTGGATGCATGGCGGATTGCTACTCGAGTGCGGGATGCCGTCATGCTTGTTCGCGGTAAGCCCAGTGACCTGGTCCCGACCGACACGCACGACTTAGCGTCCATCGCTCAGGTGCTCGGATACCCTGCCCATGAGGGGGGCGTACTGCTGGACGACTATCGACGGTTAACCCGTCGCGCTCGTGCGGTCGTGGAGAGGGTTTTCTACGCGTGACAACGACATCTGAGGTCCGATCGATGAGTGACAGCGAACCGCGGGTCAGTGTGCGTGAGCCGCTGGCCAATGTGGAGTTTCGCGGCATCATTTTGGCTCAGGTCGCAAGTGAGGCCGGCGATCAGATTGCCCGCGTGGCCATCGCACTTCTGGTGCTGTCGCAAACCGGTTCTGCGCTGTTGTCGGCGGCCACCTTTGCTGTTTCCTTCATCCCCACCTTTCTGGGCGCTGCGCTCCTCGGGCCGTTGGCTGATCGCCTATCGCGGCGCAACCTGATGCTCGGTGCCGACCTCGGGCGGGCGATTGTGATCGGTGCGATGGCGTTGCTGGCCCTGCCCGCCACTCCTGTCTGGCTGCTCTTCGCGCTACTGATTGTCGCCGAATTCTTCACACCACTTTTTGACTCAGCCCGTTCAGCGTCTATTCCGGACATCCTGGGGGATCGTGATCTCGTCACGGCTGGTCTTGGTTTGTCGAGATCGCTGCACCTGATTAACCAAGCCGTCGGATTGATCGTTGGCGGATTTCTCGTGCAACTTGCTTCAGCCCGCGTCGCATTAACAGTGGATGCCCTGTCGTTCCTCGTGTCGTTCGTGCTGCTGGGGGTTTATCTGGCGCGCCGCCCGGCAATGCTCGAGGCGCCGAGCGGGGTTGGTGTCCTGATCGGGGATCTGCGCGAGGGTTGGGATCTGCTGTTCGCCGATGTGTCCCGGCGGTCGTTGATCCTGCTCGGTTGGGGAATGGCTGTGGCGATTGTTGCGCCGGAGGCTGTCGCACTTGCCTATGTGCGAGACCAAGGTTGGGGCGACGCTTGGGGCGGGCTTCTCATGGCTGCGGTGATCGTTGGGGCGGCAATTGGCTCACTCGTGGTGGCTTCTCGCACAGTGAATCTGCAAGTCGATTTGCTGTTGCCACTAGCGATTGCGGTATGTCTGCCGCTTCTTCTGACCGGCTTAGAGCCACCACGAATTATTCTGCTAGTCCTCTGGGTTCTCTCGGGGTGTGCACAGGCGTTTCTTGTTCCCCTGATGTCGTTCACCACGATGCTGACGCCAAACGAACAGCGTGGACGCGTCATCGGAATTGCTAGCGCTGGGTTTGCCGCGCTAACGGCTCTGGGTTACCTGCTGGCAGGTGCAATCGCCGATGCGACTAGCCCAGCGTTCTCTGTCGTTGTCATGGCAGTGATCGGATTGGTCGTCGCTTCCATTGGGTTCGTGGGATGGCCGACTCTTCGTCTGCGTGCTGATTTGGCCAATCTCGACGCACCATTTCCGGGCTAGTTACAAGCCTCGTGCGTGTGCCTCGCGCCGCACCGCATCAATGCGTGCGGTATCTCGAAGTAGGGCTCTGGTGACGAGAGTGGCTGCTAGATCAGGCTGATCCACGATGGGTGTCTGATCGACTGAGCCGCGCATTGCTTCGATGCTGATCGCATCAATGGTTCGCCTGAGGAATACCACGTCGAGATCGATAAAGTCACCAGTCGCAATGCCCTGTCGAAGCACAGCTTCGATCTGCGCACTGCACGTCTCGAGAAGGTTCCGGCATGAGTCCAGTTCTGGAAGTTCAAGTATTTCGGCGTTGTAGAGAGCGCGCTTGTCGAAAGGGTCTTCAATGTCGTAGGTGATTTCCCAACGTAAGTATCGATATAGCTCGACGGCAGGGCCTCCACCGTCACGATGAACCCGTTCGAGTGCCTCGATGGCAAGGGTGAGATCCCGGCGGAGTAACTCCTCAGCGATCGACTGTTTGGAAGCAAAGTGTGAGTACAGTGACGGTTGTCGGATTCCCACAGCGGCACAAATGTCGCGGGTTGAGGTGCCACGAAATCCCCTGGTCGCGAACAGTCGCGAGGCCTCAAGCAGGATCAAATCGCGCGTCGACCACGTGCCCTCGCTCCCTCGTGAAATCCCTGCCATGTGTCGATCTTAGAGGCTCTGTCCGTGAACGACAGGTTGTCCGCGGGGGACTAGCATCAGGCTATGTTTCCGAAGCTGTTTAGCCCCCTTGCGGTGGGTCCGATCGAATTGTCGAACCGAATCATTTCCTCGGGCCACGAGACGATCATGATTAGTGAAGGCGTTATCAATGATCGAATGCACGCCTATCACATGGCTCGAGCCGATGGCGGGGTCGGCCTGATCGTGGTTCAGGTATCTCAGGTGGATCCAACTGAAGGTGACGACGGCGGCATGCTGCATGCCTTCGATGACGTAGTGATCCCCGGATATGCGCGGCTAGCCACCGAAGCTCATCAACGAGGGACGAAGGTCTTCGCGCAGCTCCACCATGGTGGACGTGAGGCGCACCGTCATGGCGACGGAACGCTGCCAGTGCCGGTAGGTCCGTCATCAATCCCAAATGAGCGGTTCCTGATGATGCCGCGTGAACTTTCGGTTGGTCGCATCAAGGACATCGTCGGCTACTTCGCAGCGGCCGCGGATCGGATGCGCCAGGCGGGCATCGATGGTGTCGAAATTGTGGCAAGTCATGGATACCTACCTGCGCAGTTCCTTAATCCGAATTCCAATCGAAGAACCGATGAGTATGGCGGTGATGCTCAAGGCCGGATGCGGTTTCTTCGAGAAATTCTTGATGCCACCCGCGCCGCTGTCGGCCCGGACCTTGCGGTGGGAGTTCGGATTTCGATTGACGAGCAAAGTCACGATGGCCTTCCCGACGAGGTCGCCCTCGACGCGATCAGCGAACTCGATCGCGCCGGGCTGGTGGACTATGTCTCGGTTGTGAGCGGATCGTCGGCAACGTACGCGGGTTCTCATCACATTGTTCCGTCGATGGCACATCAGGTTGGCTACGTTGCCCCGCGAGCAGCACAAGCAAAAGCTCGAGTTTCCGTGCCGGTATTCGTCGCTGGACGTATCAATCAGCCGCAAGATGCCGAACGAATCTTGACCTCGGGTCAGGCAGACGCATGCGTCATGACGCGTGCCATGATCTGCGATCCCGACATGCCTCGTAAGGCGAAAGCCGCTGAGGTTGAACTCATCCGCGCCTGTATCGGGTGCAATCAGGCCTGTATCGGTCACTATCTCGGTGGCTACCCGATCTCCTGTATTCAGCATCCTGAAACAGGTCGTGAACTTACCTACGGCATTGTTACGCGTGCATCTACTGCGCGTCGAGTACTCGTGGTCGGGGGAGGTCCGGGCGGGCTGAAGGCGGCGACGGCTGCAGCCGAACGCGGACACGACGTAGATCTCCATGAGGCATCCACGCGGGTTGGTGGTCAGGCTTTACTCGCCGAGAAGATCCCGGGCCGTGCAGAGTTCGGCGGAATCATCACCAACCTTGAGGGGGAGGCCCGGCGAGCAGGGGTGAGAATTCACACGTCATCTCCGGTCACGGTTGATGTCATTGAAGGCGTGAAGCCCGACGTAGTGATCGTCGCAACAGGTGCTCAACCACGAGTTCCGGTGCTCGAGATGGACGGAAATCTACCTGTCCTCACCGCATGGCAGATTCTCGATGGTGAAGAAGTTCCGCGCGGGGATGTCGTTGTTGTCGATTGGCGTGGTGACTGGGTTGGCTTAGGTACGGCCATTGCGCTGGGTCGTCGGGGTCGGCGGGTAACGCTGGCGGTCACCGGCCCACATGCCGGTCAGTCGTTGATGCAGTATGTCCGTGACGAGATGACGGCGGAGGCCTTGGAACTTGGGATCACGATCGTCCCGTTTGCTCGGCCATACGGGGTCGACGACGACACGGTGTATCTGCAGCACGTCTTGACGGGCAAACCCGTGATGATCGAAGCAGGGTCGCTTGTCCTGGCGATGGGACATGTATCCGTGGATGGGTTACTTCGTCAACTCGAGGGCCGGTCTGACATCACCGTCGTCGGGGTCGGTGATTGCGTGGCGCCTCGAACTGCAGAAGAAGCGGTGTTCGATGGGCTGAAGGCGGCGATTGGCATCAGTTGAGGTGAGGCGTCCAGAGGTGAGAGCAGCTTAGGCCGCGTTCAACCATGCTGCCGGACCGATGATGATGCGCGGATGTCGACTGGGATTGAGCCATCGAAGAATGCTGCGCATTCGAGAGTGGGCCACGGATACGCAGCCAGCCGTGAGCCCTTGACCGTATGCATGTAGAAAGATGCCGGCGCCGTGGCCGATCACGGGGTTTGGCCGGTTGAAATTGATGACTGCAACGTAGTCGTACTGCGCACCCATCGTTGCGAGATGCTCCGATGAGTTAAACCCCGACTGGCTAACTCGAAACCCACCAGTCGATGCGCTGTGCATCTGGTTATAGAACTCTGACGTGCGATCCTCGACCCACCAATCGTCATTGGTCACCGGGACATATGGCATCGCGGTCCCTGGATTCACTTGCAGTCCAAAGGTTTCGGTGATTCCAAATTGTCCAGCAGGTGTGGTGCCAGTGTCTTGGACGCGACTGTGTGCTGGGACAAGGCCGCCGTAACCCAGTCGTGCCGGAGTGCTCAGCAGTCTGATCCACTTGTGACCGTCGGAGTTGTAGATCGTCACCATCGCGGTGGTGCTGTGCCAGGTCCGTGCGCTGACGACGATCACTTGGGTTGTGGTTGCGCTGATGTGACCGGTGAAGTGACCTGCCAATGGAATTGCTGGGGCAAAGGCCTTTACTGGCACCACGGCCGTAGAGGGCGTCACCATGTTTGCCGATGATCGTGAGGTTTGTGCACTTACTGTGCTGCTGCACACCATCGACATGGCGCAACTAAGCCCCAAGATCGCAACGATAACTCGTGTGTTCATGACCCCTCCTAGCCGCACGGAACGTGTTGTATGAGGGGTCATGTCAAGTCACTTCGCACGCGGCACGAAGTTGATCAGTGAGTCGATCAACGTGGGCGACCGTCTCGTGATCGAGTTCGTACCCGACAGGTTCTCGGCGATTGGTGTTGGCGAAAATTCCCTGTCGAACGAGCATGTGTTTCTCAACAGCAACGAAGGAATCCAGGCTTGTTTGGAGTGAAATTAGGGCTGCGATAACTCCGTGAATGCGGGCGACCCGTTGTTCGTCAACCGATGTCAGGGCCTGCCACAATGCAACGAGAGCCCACGGCATTTCCGCCCCGGGCATGGTGCCGACAATCCCTCGAGCAAAACTGTCGACGAGCATTAATCCGCCGGTTCCCTCAAAGACTCGAGCTCGGCCGTCGGATGCGTCGCGAAGGGCTGATAGTCGTGGACCTATGGGGGCTGCTTCTGGCTTTACGAGAACCCGATCTGGCCCGTACTGGTCGATCAAGTCCACATACAGTGAAATCGGAAGTGCGCGACCCAGATAACCGGAGGCATCTTGCACGACGACGGGGATATTGATCGAGTCGATAATGCTCCGAAAGTAGTGGGCAATCTTGTCATCAGGTAATGACACAGCCATTGGCGAAATCGCCATCACTGCTGCAGCGCCGATCTCCTGAGCATGTGTGGCATAGGTGATAGCGGCACGAGTCGTTTCGGCTCCGACGCTGGTGATCACCGGGACCCTTCCTCCGGCGTAGGAAACTGTTAGCTCCGCCAGGTTTTTTCGCTCACCTTCACTGAGGCGGAGCACCTCTGACACCATGGCGATAGTGAGCCCGTCGATGTCGCAGTCGATCAGCCAATCAATTTCACGGCGCAGAACTACAGCGTCGATTTCATCGTCAACGGTGAAAGGGGTTGAAATAACCGGGAATACGCCTGCTAGCTGCTTCACGTTTGATGACCGCCAAATCGGAAAGGCAGTCGACCACGTGCGTCCACCTGCGTGGTGATGACATGTCCGGCCCAAGGTTCAGAGGCACGCTGTTCTGGTGTGAGGTCTTGCCACGCGGAGGTAACGACCAGAATGTCGAGATCAGGGCCAACGAGGGCGGGGCAGGTGAGTTTGGATACGGGTGCGAAGAGTTCGTCGAGCAGTTCACCGGTGGGGGAGTAGTGGTGAACTGCATGCCCTTCCCACAGGGCGAGCCAGATCGTTGCGTCGGCCGCAACGATGAGGCCATCGCTGATGCCTCGCTCCGCCGGAAGGCGAACGAGATCGGACAGCCGGCTACCGATCGTTCCGGTCTCGACGTTGTATTCGTAGCGACGAACCACCGATTCGAATGAGTCGACGTAGTACATGATCGTGCCGTCGAGAGACCAGTCGAGCCCGTTTGATTCGAAGATGTCGGTCAGGACTACGCGGACGGTGAGGTCTGTGTCGATTGAAAACAGCACACCGTTTGGTGGACCGGCGGGATCTGAGTTCGTGCCGACGAGGAATCGACCGGCCGGATCGCACATGCCGTCGTTGAAGATTGTATTGGTTGGCATGTGGACGGTTAGTGGAGCGGCATCCGGCTCGCCCTGCTCATTGAGGAAGACGATTTGCCCGTCAACCGCGACGGCCGTGCCGCCGATCTCGCGGAGAACGGCAACCCCGACGCTGCTTCCCAACACCTGCGAGGTGGTGTGCCATGGCAATGGGCCGCCGACGGTGGTCCGGTGGAGTGTTCCGGTGGGTATATCTACCCAGACGAAGGTGCCGGTTCTGTCGTCCCACAGGGGACGTTCGCCGATTTCGCACGCCGATGGAACAACGATCTCCCAGGTAGTTTCATCCTGCTGGCTCATCGACCCACCTCCAAAAGAACTTTGCCACGCGCGCCCACGGGTTTGCGTAACGCTGCGATCGCTGATTCGTACTCGTCAAGGGAAAAGCGGTGCGTAACAAGGAAACCTGGATCGAAGGTTCCTGAATTGAGCAGGCTCACAACGTCAGCCCATGCGCTGCGGGTGTAAGAGAAACTGCCCAAGATGAGTAGATCGCCGTTGATGACGTCGTCTACGGGAAGTGGGGCAGCCTTGCCTTGCCCGGGGTAGCCAAGCAGCACGATTCGTCCACCTCTGCTCGCTCGACTCAACGCAGTTGTCGTCGCCACGATTGCCCCGGCTGCGTCAATGATGAGTGAGTAGCCAGCGGCCGTATCGTCGGGATTCGTGGTGAACAGATCGACACCAGCACGTGCAGCCAAATCCCGTTGTTCGTCTCGTGCCCCCAGCATCGTGACGCTCGTTGGGTTCCACTGTCGAACGAGTAATGCGGCAATCAAGGCAATGGTGCCATCGCCAACGATCAGTACCTGCTCACCTTGCTCGGGAGCAATTCGCTGAAGTGCCCGTAGGACGACCGCCGACGGCTCAGTGAGGGCGGCGGACTCCCACGTCACTTTGTCTCCGATGAGGTGGACGAGCTCGGGGTGAGCTCCGACAGATTCCATGGCAGCGCCGTCGCGGGTAAAGCCGTATTCGTCGTAGACGGCGCACCGATTGGTGGCCCCGCGCGAGCATTCAGCACAGGTACCGCAGGCGACGACCCCTTCGACGACGACTCGGCTGCCGTGAGGCAACAGGTCGTTGCCGTGAGTGATTTCACCGGCCCATTCATGCCCGATCACGATGGGGTAGTTGACGAAATCAGGGTCAATGGTGCCGTCGATGATGTCTAGGTCTGTGCCGCATACTCCGACGACAACCGGCCGAATGACTACGTCGCCCTGATGAGCTTCGGGCTGATTCCGTTCCTGCAGTTGGACATTGCCGGGTTCAACAACAGTGAGTGCACGCATTACAGCATCATCCCTCTGCGACCACTGTCGCTGACAAGTGCGCTCACAGCTTCGGCTGCTCGCTGCACGGCCTGACCTAGTTCTTCGATCTGACGCGAGCTCTGATCAAGCTTGATCCCGGTTGCGCTAACCGCGCCAGTTACCTTGCCCGTGCGGTCAACGAAGTGGGCAGCGATACAAAAAATGCCTTCGACATCCTCTTCATCGTCGATGGCGTATCCACGACGTCGGGTAGCTTCAAGGTCGAGTTCGAGATCGGCCAGCGTCGTGATTGTCTTTCGAGTCCGCCGAGGCAAGCCCGTTTCGGCAATGAGGGCCTCGAGATCACCGCGTGACATCTGCGACAGGATTGCCTTTCCTGCCGAACTCGTGTGCGGGAGTTCGCGAACGCCAAGAGCGGTGTGAAATCTGATGGCACCAGGGGAATCGACTCGTGCGATGAAGATCGGATAACCCTGATCAGAGATTGCGGCCCGAGTAGTTAGGCCAGTGTCTCGGCTCAGTTGCAAGAGCACCGGTTCGCACACGCGGCCGAGCGGAAATCCACGATTTGCCTGATCGCCGAGCCGAACAAGTGCCATGCCGAGGTGATAGCGCGGGCCGGGCAGAACCTCACGTAAAAAACCTCGGTGAACGAGAGTACGAACAAGTGAAAACGCCGTCGATTTCGAGGTACCGAGTGCGCGGGCAATCTCCGAGACCGAGATGCCCTCATCGGGGGCGGCAGCGACTGTGTCCAGAACGGTGAGTGCGCGAGCCACGCTCCCGACGGTGTATCGATCGCGGGGTTCCGCGGAGGTCTTGGACTTACTTTGGTCATGACCGGTGTCTGTGCTCATCTCATCCCTTGTGTTCGGCAGTGCCGTACAACTCGCGTAGGAGCCGAACGTACATCCTTGACTTGCTCGCCGATCACTGGTTGGCTCAAGCGATTCGACGAACGGGGTTCTGCACAGCCGAACATAGCAGGGAGTGGGTCATGGTGCTAGTACCACCTTCGAGCTCTCTCACACGTGCGCGCACCTTGCTAACAGCAGTGCACTCTGGCAGTCATGATGCCAGCGCAGCAGCAGAAACGGCCGCAGAATTAGCCGGCATCGTGCTCACTAGGCCGGGACCGGTGGCGTGGGCGATCCCCGGCATTAATCCACCCATTGATCGCACTGCTGGGATCGACACCGTGTGGGTTGTGATCGGCCCGGATTCTCAAACCGTGATCACAACCGAGGTGGAAGAACACCGCGTTCGCGAGGAGCTCTTGCCGGCGGGTGTCGATCTCGTTGTCGTGCCGTGGTGGGATGCCAACGCGTTAGTGACGGCGGCTTGCGACGCGCTTGGTTCGCCCGTGACGCAGATCGGAAGTGATGGACATCCAGCGTTCGCCCACGACCTCGACCATGAGTTGACGCGTATTCGCCTAGCACTGGACGAGGATGAACGGGCCAGACTGCGCACCCTCGGTCAAAACGCAGCTCGTGCCGTGGAGGATGCGCTTCGGACGTGGCAGCCAGGCGAAACAGATACTGCCATCGCCGGCCGAATCGCAAACTTCGTTGAACAGTTCGGTGGTGATGCGCCGGTCTTACTCGTTGGGGCAGATGATCGGCTACGTCGTTACCGTCACCCGGTGGCGGTTGGTGAAGCAACACATGACCGAGTGATGGCTGTTTTGGTCGCGCGCTATCAAGGGCTGCATGTCGCGTTAACGCGTTATGTCTCGGCGGGAGACACATCTGAATTCGAAGCCCAACTTGATGTCCCGCGAGCAATTCATCGTGATGTGCTCAGAGCAGGTGTGCCGGGTGCGACGTATGGCTCGGTTCTTGGCAGCTTGGCTGATTCGTACTCCTCGCATGGTCATGCTGGCGTCTGGCGCGAGCACTATCAGGGCGGCCCTATTGGTTACGCTCAACGGGAATTCGAGATCGCGCCAGTTCAGCACGACAACCCATGGTGGGATCAGCAAATCGGCGAAAATACGGCGATGGCATGGAACCCCAGCCTTGCTGGAGGATTGAAAGATGAAGACACCTACCTCGTTACCGCGGGTGGAGTAGAACTGGTGACAGATTCTTCCCGATGGCCGATGGATTCCGATGTCGTGCTGCCGCGCCCGATGGTCTTGAAACGTAATGACGTATGACAAGCACGATAAATGAAGGGATTTTGATGTGATTTCAGATCAGATCATTTCGACTGCGGGGTTGCCGGTGGAATCGGTTCCCGCGGCGAGTTCGTCGCGCTTCCCCGACGGTGCTCACATGCGCATCGAGATCCCCTCGGTGGAAGGTCCGGGTGTTCTCAGTGCAGTTCTCGATGAGGCCGCCAAACGCGGTGTTGTCGTCAATCGAGTTTCACAGGGAAGTGGGGCGATGCTTCACACCCTTGATGAGCTGCGTGAGATGTCTCGAATCGCTGCTGATGCCGGGCTCGAGATCTCGCTGTTCGTCGGTCCCCGCGAAGAGTGGGGGACGCAGGCCATGTCGCGTTCACCCGAGGGCCCGGCCCTTGGCGGTGCGATCCGCGGAATGCGTCAACTCCGATATGCCGTAGAGGATGTCTTGCGAGCCATCGACTGCGGGATTCGCGGCTTCTTGATCGCAGACCTCGGCCTGCTCAACGTGCTTAAGCAAGCACAAGTTCGAGGAGAGATTCCCGCCTCAGTGGTGTGGAAAGTGTCCGTCATGCTGGCTCCATCTAACGCTGCGACGCTCGGGGTGCTGGCATCGCTCGGCGCCTACACCGTCAATTTGCCGACGGATCTGACGCTGCACGAACTTGCGGAGATGCGTTCTGTCACCGATCTTCCGCTCGATCTGTACGTCGAAGCGCCAGACGGACTCGGTGGCGTTGTTCGTGGCGAACAGGTAGCCGACCTCGTGACGGTTGCTGCGCCACTGTATGCGAAGTTTGGGCTTCGCAACTCTCGCGCTATTTACCCGTCCGGAATGCATCTGCAGGCGGATGCAGAAATTATCGGACGTGAGAAGGTGCGTCGCGCGCAAATCTCCATGGAATGGCTTGAGCGCTCTGGTGTGTCGATCACGCAGTCCAAGCCAGGCGCGCCAGGGCTGGGAATCCCTGAGCTGTAAGGAGAACGGACGGCCGAGCTGGAAACCGTAACGACGGACGTGAGAGGAGGAATGGCGATGAGAAGTAGCGAATGGTTCGCAGGTGATGATGAAGTTGCGGTGGCGCATCGCGTTGCTCTGCGGACCTCTGGCTTGGATATTCAAGCAAACGACACCCGGCCAATCATTGGTATCGCGGATTCATCGTCAGACCTCAACCCGTGCAACCTGCCGCTACGAGCGTTAGCTGACGATGTTCGCCGAGGAATCATTGCCGCCGGGGGAATTCCTGTCGTCTTCTCGGTGATGAGTATGGGCGAAGATCTCATGAAGCCCTCGGCTCTTCTCTATCGCAACCTGTTGGCGATGGAGGTTGAGGAATACATCCGCTCGTATCCCATTGACGGCGTTGTCCTGCTCGCCAATTGCGATAAGTCGGTGCCCGGCGCGATCATGGGCGCGGTGTCGACCGATGTGCCGACACTTGTCCTCACCGGTGGCGCTCGTCCCATCGCGAAGTTCCGCGGTAAGAGAGTGGGAACTGGCACTGATTTATGGCGGGCGTGGGAACAACATCGCACGGGCGAGATGAGCGATGCGGACTGGGCTGAATTCGAATCGTGCTTGAACTGCGGCCAGGGTGCCTGCAACACAATGGGCACTGCATCGTCTATGGCGATTGTGACCGAGACGTTGGGGATGTGCCTACCGGGTAGCGCGTCGATCCCGGCTGATCACCCCGAACGAGTCGCAGCTGCCTACGCTACTGGCGAGCGCATCGTCGCCATGGTGAAGGACGACGTGCGGCCGTCGGCAATCCTCACGGACACTGCTTTCGCGAATGCGATTCGGATGTTGAGTGCATGTGGTGGGTCGACGAATGCGGTTTTGCACCTACTGGCAATCGCTGGGCGGACGGCGTCCCAGATCACATTGGACGACGTCGGGCAGATAGCGCAGACCGTGCCGGTCCTGGCCGATGTTGAGCCGTCCGGTTCACTACTGATTCAGGACTTCCACGATTCTGGCGGTGTGCCGGCAATGGTGCGCGAATTGGGCGACCGATTCGACGATGCTGCGCCCACCGCATCAGGACACACGTGGGCAATCGAAGCGGCCCAGGCCCTCCCGCGAGGTGCCGCCATTCGTTCTATCAGCGAGCCGATGTTTGACGATGGGGCCTTTGCCGTTGTCCGCGGCAGCCTGGCGCCCCGAGGTGCATTGATCAAGATCTCCGCCGCAAGCCCGCATCTTTTAAGGCACAGTGGCCCGGCTCTGGTATTCCATTCCTATAACGACATGCGCGCACGTATCGACGACGAGGCGTTGACAGTGTCCCCTGAGACTGTGTTGGTTTTTGGTGGAGCAGGGCCGGTGGCCGTACCCGGTATGCCCGAGTGGGGGATGATCCCCATCCCGGCCAAGTTAGCTGCCGCTGGCGTGCGCGACATGGTGCGCGTCACAGACGCGCGCATGAGTGGTACGTCGTTCGGTACGTGTGTTCTGCACACTGCGCCGGAGGCTGCCGTCGGTGGACCACTTGCCTTCGTGCGTGATGGAGACATCATCACTCTCGATGCGATCGCTGGCACTCTTGATCTCGACGTTCCTGAGGACGAAATGGACCGTCGACGGACTCAGTGGACACCGCCGGTGTCCGCCCACATTCGTGGTTGGCCCATGCTCTACCAACAGCATGTCACCCAGGCCGATCTTGGATGCGATCTCGATTTCTTGAGAGCGGACACGCCCGAGGCACGCGTATTTGTGCCACCGGTGGTGGGAAGGTCATGACGTCACGTAAGTCCAGTAAGGAACAACCAGGTAGAAAACTCGTCAATGTACGTACAACTGGAGGACAGGTGCGCAAGCTCACTCTCATGGCAGTCGCAGCGGCATCCGCTGTGGTTCTCGCCGCATGTTCAAGTGGTGGTGGATCGGGGACTGCGTCACCGGATGCATCCGGTGCGTCGGCGGCGCCGGTCACGCTCACGCTGTGGCATAACTACGGTACCGAGCAAAACGCGACGGCCACGCAAAATCTGGTGAAGGCGTACGAGGCCGCCCACCCGAACGTAACGATCAATCTGGTCAGTCAGCCCGGTGATAACTACTTCTCCCTGCTACAGGCCGCCGCCGTCTCGCAGTCTGGCCCGGACCTTGCGGTTATGTGGACAGGCCTTTTCACCCTTCAATACAAGTCGTTCCTGACGAATCTGAAGGATCTCATTCCTGCCGATACGCTGAGCAAGGTTCAGGGCTTGGAGTGGACGGCCGATGGGTTCAACAAGGACAACGGCCCGTACGTGATGCCGCTGGAGAAGCAGTTCTACATCGGCTTCTACAACAAGGCCGATTTCACTAAGGCCGGCGTCGCTACAGTGCCCACCACGTGGGATGAGCTTGGTGCGGCCTGCACAAAGCTCAAGGCGGCCGGATTCACTCCGCTGGTCTACGGCAATGGTGGCCAGGCTCTCGGCGCAGAGTTTTACCCTTGGTACGACTCGAGCTACTTGATGATCGGTAAGTACTCGGTCGATCAGTGGAAGGACCTGTACAACGGCAAGATCGCCTGGAACTCGCCAGAAAACATCGCCCAGTTCACCAAGTGGGCAAACTTGGAGAAGTCAGGGTGCACGAACACCGACATCCTGACTAAGACCAACAATCTCGATGACTTCACTTCGGGTAAGGCCGCGATGATCATCGACGGTACATGGGATACCCAGAAGTTCACCGACGCTATGAAGGACAACGTGGCCGCGTTTGTGCCGCCATTCTCGGACACTCCGATCAAGGGTGTCGTGGAGTACCCCGGTGACGGATTCGGCATCACGAGTTACTCCCAGCACCAGAAAGAAGCCGCCGACTTCTTGGCCTTCATGACCTCTGATGCTGGTGTCAAGGCCATCAATGACGCAGGTCTGATCCCAGACATCAACGGTGCAACGACGACGAACCCGGTCAATCAGCAAATGCTCGACTTTGCCGAAAACCAGGGCTTCACCCGCTACCCAATGCTCGACAACGTTGTTCAGGGCGATGTCGTAGACGCTGGTAGCAAGGTTCTACCTTCGGTGCTTGCCGGTAAGACGTCTCCAACCGATGGGTTGAACCAGCTCAACACCGCCTGGCAGAACCTGTCGCCAGATAAGCGTGGAGCTGACTACTCGTAGTCATTGTGTTGATGTGTGGTGGGAGCCGTCGTGGCTCCCACCACACATTGCGTACATCGCGCGCACGTTAGACCCGCCTCGAACTTTTGTTTCTGTTGATTGGAGCGACTTCGGTGAGTAGTGCGACGGCGTCATCGACATCGTCGATTTCGCAGCCTCGTCGTGGTCGTTCGGTGATCGCCAAGCGTCGAGCTCGTTCGGGCATCGTGATGGCTGCGCCTGCGGTCATCCTCGTCTTGCTTGTCTTGGGAATTCCGATCGTTCAGGCTACCTACTACTCCATGACTGACTGGAATGGTCTGACGGCACATTGGATCGGCCCCTCTACCTATCTGCACGAGTTTCAGAACCCCATCTTTTGGCGAGTTCTACTCAACAATGCACTTTTGCTTTTTGCAGTTCCGGTCGCCGTGATGATCCCGATGGGAATTGCGTATCTGCTTAACGAGCGGGTGGCAGGCTGGCAGGTTTTCCGTTCTATCTACTTCCTACCGACGGCAATCTCGTGGGTTGTCATTGGCATGGTGGCACTTCGATTCTTCGCCGCGGATGGTGTTCTCAATCATCTGCTGAGCGGGTTTGGCCTCGGTTTCATCCAGACGGACATGCTGTCTGACGAGCATCAAGCGTTGCTGGCAGTTGCGTTGACATTCGTCTGGTCGATGCTCGGCACAAACACCATTATTTTCTTAACGGGTATGGCCACTCTCGATGCATCGTTGTCTGAAGCCGCGAAGGTTGATGGCGCGGGTGCGTGGAAAATCCTGTGGCACATCAGCCTTCCTCAGCTCAAAAGATTCATTCAGTTCGCATCAGTTCTCACGTTGATTAGCGCGTTCACCGCTCTGTTCAGTTTGATCTTTGTGATGACTGGTGGCGGGCCCGGATACGGCACGACAACCCTTGAATTCTTCGTTTACCAAACTGCGTTTGCGCGTGGCCTTTTTGGAACGGGTGCGATGCTCGGAATCATTCTGTTCGTCATCATGGCTGTGGTTGGACTTGTTCAACTGCGCCTACTGCGGTCGGAGGACTAACCATGTCCACGTTGACCGCCGACGAGTTCGGACCGGCTGATGCAGGGTCTGATTCAGATCAGATGCCTAAGCGACGTAGCCGCCGTTCACCGGTGAAGCAGATATTGCTCTTCGCCTTGATGGTCCTCATCGCCATCGTCATGCTCTACCCGTTCTACTTCATGATCGATACGTCGTTGAAGTCCAATGACCAGTTTTTGCATGGCGGTGGACACTCGCTGGCTTCGTGGACTGCGTTGAGCAAGGCGCTGCCGTGGGGCCAGCAAATGGTCAACTCGACGATTGTTTCCGCGGCTGCGATCCTGCTGATTCTGTTCGTCAGCAGCCTGGCGGGATTCTCCTTCGCAAAGTTGCAGTTCCGCATGTCCGGCTTCGTGCTGATGGGTGTTGTCGCCGCGATGCTGATCCCTGTGCAGTCGATCATCATCCCGGTCTACGTCAACATTGCTCATCTGCATTTGCTCAATACGTACGTTGGCGCAGTCATTGTGTACGCAGCGTTGGGCACTCCGTTCGCAACCTTTCTGATGACCGCTTACTACCGCAGCATTCCAGACGAGTTGGTTGAGGCGGGGATTGTCGATGGGCTTTCCTACGCACAGGTCTTTCGACGGATCGCTCTGCCGCTTTCCACACCCGCGCTCATCACGATCACGGTGTTGCAGTTCATTCAGATCTGGGACGACCTTCTCGTCGGGTTGCTGTTCTTGCAAAACCCGCAGCAGCGCACCATCACGGTAGGGCTAGGTGCACTTGCCGCGGGACGTACGACGGACATTCCGGTGTTGATGGCCGGCTCAATCATGAGTGCGATTCCGGCGATCTTGGTTTACTTGGTTTTTCAGCGGTTCTTGATCAATGGACTTACTGCCGGTATCGGCAAGTAAGGTCGGTAAAGGCGCGGGCCGAGCGGCCCGAAGCATCAATCTCAGGTGAGGACACAACATGCCATCGCAGTCAGTCGACCCCCGTACCGGCGTCGCATTCGGCCCTGTCATCGCCGATGACACAGCTGGCGAGGTTCGCGATGCGTGCTCGCGTGCGTATGCTGCATCGGCGGCCTGGGGATCAACGTCAAAGCCAGCTCGCGCCACGATGCTGCGCGCCGCAGCTGATGCACTTGATGCAGCTAGCGACGAACTGATTCCGCTGGCAGATCAGGAAAGTGGTTTGGGAATCCCACGGTTGACTGGCGAATTGGCACGCACCACTTTTCAGATTCGCATGTTCGCTGATGCGGTTGAGGATGGGTCGTTCCAAGAAATCATCATTGATCCGTTCGATGATCGGCCAGTACCGGCAGGGCACCCTGATCTGCGTCGCATGCTCGTTCCCCTTGGCCCGGTCGCGGTATTCGGAGCGAGCAACTTCCCGTTCGCGTTTTCGGTAGCAGGTGGAGACACGGCGTCGGCATTGGCCGCGGGTTGCCCTGTCGTGGTGAAGGCGCACCCAGCGCATCCGCAGTTGTCTGCGGCCGTGCACGCGATTGTGGCCGCTGCTCTTGTCTCAGCCGGCGCCCCAGACGGCGTCTTTGAAATGGTGCACGGGTTCGAAGCGGGCCAGACGCTCGTTAGCGATCCGAGTATCAAGGCGGTGGCCTTCACCGGGTCGGGCCCAGGTGGACGTGCACTGTTCGACATGGCTGTATCTCGTCCAGCTCCGATTCCGTTCTACGGGGAACTAGGCAGCGTTAACCCGGTCTTTGTGACTCCGCAAGCCGCCCTGCGCGAGACGCTCCCGAAAGATTATTTAGATTCTCTTCTGCTCGGCGGCGGTCAGTTCTGTACGAATCCGAGCGTGCTGCTGATCCCAGCCGGCACCGATCTGGTCGAACGCATTACTGCCGAGGTAGCTGATCGACCGGCCGCCGTGCTCCTGCACGCGGGTGTGAAGGATTTGTTTGTTC
This sequence comes from uncultured bacterium, assembly GCA_903826575.1. Taxonomy (GTDB): domain Bacteria; phylum Actinomycetota; class Actinomycetes; order S36-B12; family CAIYMF01; genus Longivirga. The sequence continues at coordinate 7,397 of CAIKEU010000029.1, read as the reverse complement.
GTCGCTCGACGCAGCTTGCTGGCATCGCCGGTATCGATGTGATCGCCGGGCAACCAGGGGCAGGGGATGACCCGGGTTTTCAGCATCACGCGGTGCTGTTCCACACCAGTGGTGCGGCGGTTCTGGCCGATCGTGCAGTCTTTGAGATCGAGTGTTTCGGTCCGGCTGGTGTCATCGTTGAGTACGCCGACGATGCCGAGGCGATCGCACTCGCCGAGGCCATCGACGGATGTCTGGCTTCGACGGTTCACGGTGCCGAAGGTGAGCCGTTGGCCGCGGAGTTGGTATGCCGACTGGCGGCCAACTCGGGCCGGGTGATCTGGAATGGCTGGCCGACCGGAGTGGCCGTCACCGCAGCCCAACATCACGGTGGGCCACATCCGTCCACCACGAACGCGTTGCATACATCTGTTGGTACAACGGCTATGCGACGGTTCCTGCGGCCGGTGGCCTTCCAATCGATGCCGACGGCACTTCTACCGGCTGACCTGCGGGGATAGTCGTCCGCACGGATCAGACTCGAGTCCGTAAACATGAGGACACAGCTTGGTAACGGGATGATGAGATACAAGACAGGTATACGTACTTGTATTAGTCTCCCCACATGGTTGCTGAGGCCCTCGATCGCGGATCGGACACTGCGCTGTGGCGTCAGGTGGCCGGCGTTCTCGAGCAGGCCATCACCGCGGGTGAGTTCCCGGTTGGGGAGCGGCTGCCGAGCGAAGCTGAACTGACCGCTCGATTCGGCGTCAGCCGGGTCACGCTGCGCCAGGCCTTACGGGCACTAGCCGACCGTGGTCTGATTCGATCCGTTGCGGGCAAGGGCTGGTTCGCGGGACCTTACGACGACTCACTTGCTAATCGTCCGCTGTATGAACCCCCAGGTGTTCTTCAATCGTTCTCGGAGATGGCTCGCACTCGCGGCCTGTTCCCGGATTCGGTGCTCTTGCACTGTGCTGTTCGCCCAGCCACGTGGGAAGAGTCCACCGAGCTTGCCGTCGCCCCAGGGGCTCCACTGCTATCGCTTCGCCGGTTGCGCCGAATGGACGGCCTACCGATGGCCATTGACCACAGCCTGATCCCTGCGGCCTTCTTGCCCGACGTTGATCCGCAGGAGTTTGTAACGGGGTCGTTGCATGAAGGACTTCGTCGACGCGGCTATGCACCTGGTCGTGCGCAGTACGAAGTGCAAGCAATCAATGCCGATTCCGAGCAGGCGCGGCTTCTCGATGTTGAGCCTGGTACCGCGCTGCTCTCGGCCTGTGAACTTCTCGATGACACCCAAGGTCGCCGGATCGAGAAGGGCCACATCATCTATCCCGGTGACAGATACAGATTTCGCGCAGAACTACTTCCCTGACCGAGTCCATCGGCAGGGTTTACACGAGAAGAGGTAGGTATGACCATTCACCGGAAAGCCATATACGGCTTGATGGCTTCGGTCGCAGCTGTAAGTCTTGCCCTGACTGGCTGTACCGCGTCGAGCTCGACGCCCACACCGTCAACCAGTGCATCAGGATCCGCTGCTGCCCAGGGTGACGATCCCGAAAACGCAGCGTTGACGTACTGGTACTGGGGTGAGAGTGATGCTCCCGGTGCCAACGACTGGATGAAGGCCCGTATCGCCGATTACCAGAAGCTGCACCCGGGCGTCACGATCAACTTCGTTGAGCAGACGACGGACACCCTTATCGGTTCGTTCGCAACGACTGCTCAAACCAAGAGTGGCCCAGACATCGCCACCCAGTGGGCGACGATTCCCGTCCTGTCGCAAGCATGGGCCGGTGCTATCGCACCGATCTCTGACTATGTTGACAAGGCAGAGATGGCCAACTGGATCGGTACTCAGGAGAACACCGACAAGGGAAAGGTATGGGGGGTCCCGCTATACGTCATCGGTATTCCGTTGGCCTACAACAAGGATTTGTTCGCAAAGGCCGGCCTGACCGCCGGGCCGACGACCTTCCCTGAACTGCTTAGTGACTGCAAGGCGCTTAAGGCCAAGGGCATCTCGCCTATCGGCATGGGTAACAAGGATGGCTACTTCGGTGCCTGGTTCTTCTCCAACTTCGGCAAGCAGAACCTCGACAATGTCGGTGAACTCAAGAGCGCGATCGTTGGCACGAACAACATCGCGGATCCTAAGTACACCGGTTACCTACAGGCGATGTACGACATGAAGCAGGCCGGCTGTCTGAATGACGACATCGGCTCGGTCACCCTTGACCAGGGCATGTCCAAGTTCAAGCAGGGCGAAGCTGCCATGGCGTGGGGTACTGATGGGCTTGTCACTTCGTGGTCAAAGGCTCTCGGCGCAGACAAGCTCGGTGTTGTGATGACGCCGAAGTGGGGCACCGGCAAGTTGGCCGATGTCTACAACACCACGCAGTCGTCGACCGCCTTCATCACCTCGTGGTCACAACACCCGAAGGCTGCAGCCCAGTTCCTTGCGTGGCTTCACACGCCGGAGAACTTGGCCAGTTGGTACTCGACCACGGGAATCTTCCCGGCAGATACCCGCTTCGATCAGACCTCGATCCAGACGGATCTGGCCAAGAACCTGTGGAAGTTTGACTCGTCACCAGGCGCAGTATGGCTCGAGAACTACCTACCGCCGTCAGTTGATGGTGATGGTGACCTTGCTGCCGGTCAGGTCATCACCAGTGGTGGCTCAGTAGCCGACGCTGTCTCGACCTTCCAGAAGGCAACCGAGAAGTGGCGTGCGACGAATACCGATGAAGTGAAGAACTACACCGCGTGGGCCGCTAACTAGTGAGCGATCCAGCACTCTCTGTCTCGTCAGCGGTCGTGCCTTCGGGTGCGACCGCTGACGGGCGAGGTATGCCCGCGCGTAAGTCACGTCGAAGTACGTGGCCATACCTTTTTGTTTTGCCCGCGGTGATTGCCATCGGTTTTGGTTTTATCTTCCCGCTGGTCACCGTGATTCGTAACAGTTTCTACTCGGGCACCTTCTACAAACTTACCTTCGTTGGTTTCGACAACTACAAGTTCATGTTTCAAGATGATGTGTTCCTGACATCGCTGAAGAACAACCTGAAGTTGCTGCTGACAGTCCCGTTTATGACGGTTGTCGCGCTCATTGTCGCTGTGATCCTCAACGATGGGATCCGTGGTTGGCGGGCCTACCGCTCGTCGATCTTTCTCCCGTACATCTTGCCAGCGGTCGGTATCGGCTTGGCCTTCAGCGTGTTCTTGCAATACAACGGTGGCCTGAACGCGATTCTTCGGGCCGTGGGGTTGGACTCGTTGGCTGTCGATTGGCTGGGCTCGCCCACGTGGGCGATCTGGTCCGTGGGTGCCGTCGTGGTCTGGCAGCAGCTCGGATTCGGCGTTGTGGTGTTTCTTGCAGCGCTGTTGTCTCTGCCGCCTGAAGTGACTGAAGCGGCGCGCATCGATGGTGTCTCTTGGACGCAGTTACAGACGCGTATTCACATCCCGCAAATTCGAACCGCCATCGAGTTTTTTGTTGTGACTGAGGCCATCACGGTCTTGTCGTGGGTGTTTACGTACGTCTACGTCTTGACGCTCGGCGGGCCGGGTAATGCGTCATCTGTGATGGAGTTCTATATCTGGAAGAACGGATTCGCCCAAGGCTCCGTCGGCTTGGCGAACTCAGCCGCTGTCATTGTCATGCTTCTAGCAAGTGTGCTGATCTTCGCTTATCTGCGTCTGCGTAGTCGCCCAGATGCACAGGCGCGTGGGCTATGAAGATTTCTGGATTGGCATCTATCCCGCGGCACGTCCTCCTGGCGATTCTGACGGTGATCGCACTCGCACCGCTCATCTTCATGGTGCTGACAAGTGTGAAAAGCCCGGATGAGTACTCGGTTAACCCGGCCGGGCTCCCGAAGTCGATCACCTTCGAGAACTACACCCACGCTCTGATCGACCTGCCGACGCTGCGCTGGGCTATGAATAGCCTCATCGTGACGGTTGTGGCCGTGATCATCTCCACTGTTGTGGGTGCCATGGCGGCGTATGCGATCAGCTTCGGCAATTTCCGTGGCCGCACCACTCTGCTATCGGGAAGTATCGCGGCCATCATGGTGCCGCCGGTTGTGCTTGTTGTACCGATGTTCGTGACGATGGTGAATCTCAAGCTCATCAACACGTTGGGCTCAGTGATCGTGTTCTATTCATGCCTGCTTGTGCCGTTTTGCATTTTCTTCCTCTACAACTTCTTCCGTACGGTTCCGGCCGAGCTCGTCGAAGCGGCTGTCGTTGATGGTGCCGGACCTATCCGAACTCTGTTCTCTGTCGTTGTTCCTCTTGCAAAGCCGGCACTGGTAACGGTGGCGGTCGTGAATGCGATTTGGGCTTGGAATGAACTGCTGATCGCGTTGGTGTTCTTGCAAGATGAGAAGAGTCGCACGTTGATGGCTGGAATGACTCTGCTGCAGGGTCGTTACGTCACCAATCAACCGTTGGTGTTGGCCGTGGCAACCCTGTCGATCTTGCCGGTGGCACTGTTCTATCTTCTTTCGCAGCGCGCATTCGTTCGTGGCCTGACGGCGGGGATTGGTAAATGATTGAGCTTCTTGCTTTCGGCGAAGTGAATCCGGACATCGTCGTGACGGGGGTTCGCGATCTGGCGTTTGGTCAGACGGAAGAAATTATCTCCATGACAACGACGACCATTGGTTCATCAGTGGCCATCATGTGTGCTGGTGCTGCCCGGCTTGGCGTCAATGTGGGCATCGTCGGTTGTATCGGTAACGATGGCTTCGGCGAGTACATGTTGGACCGGCTTAATGAACGTGGCGTCAACACCCAATTTGTCCGCGCCGTCGAGGGTGGGCGTACCGGCTCGTCGGTCATTCTCGTGCGCGCTGATGATGCCAACGATCGTCATATCCTCACCGACTTTGGCGTGATGGGGGATCTGCTCGCCTCGGACATCAAACTCGATGAGCTGCCAGAGCTACGTCATCTGCATATCGGATCCTGGTTCCTTCAAACCGGTGCGGTGCATGAGTTGGCACCTGTCCTGGCTGAGGCACGATCACGTGGACTCACCACATCGGTTGATCCCAATGATGATCCGGCGCGCGAATGGGACTCCCATCTGCCAGCTGCTTTGGAACATGTTGACGTTTTGTTCTGCAATGAGCCGGAAGCACGTGGTTTGGCACAGGTGAACGATCGGTTAGAAGCCGCCGCTGCCCTGCACTCTCGTATGCCGGCTGGGGCGATTGTGGTGATGAAATGTGGAGCCGAGGGTGCATTTGCATTGACGCAGGACGAACTCATTCACGTTGCGGCGCCAAAGGTTGACGTTGTTGACACGGTTGGTGCCGGTGACAGCCTGACCGCTGGCTTCTTGGCCTCTCGTTTGGCGGGGGAGTCGGTAACTGATGCGCTTGCACTCGGTGTGGCATCTGGAAGCATGTCTACACGGGCCAGCGGTGGAGTCAACGCCCAACCCGAACTCGCGGCGGCCAGAGCCTTAGCCGGTACTCTCGTCAAGACGATCTCACCTCACCCATCGAGGACTGATCTCGCATGAGCCCGTGTTTGCCCGCCCATTTGCCAGGAGGATCCACATCATGACTGCACAGCGCCCAACCTTGGGTGGAGAAACATGGGACGAGATCTCGACGCAGCCCGAGTCGTGGGAGCGCGCACATGCTCAGGCAGACGGCGAACTTAGTGGTTACCCGGCCGATGGTGAGCGGGTGCTCATCATGGGGTGCGGTACCTCGTACTACGCGGCGATCGCGTGGGCGTGGATTCGTGAACAGGCCGGGCACGGTGTTACCGACGCGGTGATCGCGAGTGAATTCACTTCACTGACTCGTCAATACGATCGGGTGATCGCGATTAGTCGATCCGGTACGTCAGTCGATGTTGTCGAAGCGCTCGAGCGCTTGGATCCGGCGGTTCCGTTGACGGCCGTGCTCGGCGACCTCGATACACCGATCGGTGTGCGGGCCACCGACATCATTGACCTGTCGTATGCCGATGAAACCAGTGTCGTTCAGACGCGCTTCCCCACGACCCTGCTCGCCCTGGTGCGAGCACGTCACGGTGAATCGGTCGAGGCGCAGGCTGCACTGATTGCTGCGGGCCGCGCCTCGGTCGAGGCTGGTGCGGATGCGCAGATGGCACGTCAACTTGTTGTTCTTGGTGCTGGGTATGCCGCTGCGCTTGCTCAGGAAGCTGCGCTGAAGTGTCGCGAGTCTGCTGGCATGTGGGCCGAGGCGTATGCGACAGGTGAGTATCGCCACGGACCCATTAGCGTCGCAGCCCCGGGAACGCTTGTCTGGGGAGTTACCACGATTCCGTCGATTGTTGTAGAGGCGATTGAGGCGACAGGGGCCAGTGTTCGTCAACCTGCAGGTGACCCGCTCGCAGAGTTGGTGACGCTGCAATTCCACGCTGTCGCGTGGGCCGCGTCGGTAGGGCGTGATGCGAACCTGCCCATCCACCTCAGTCGTTCGGTAATGACGATCTAACTGCGCAAGAACGGAGGTTAGCCATGTCGACGCAAACACTTCAATTCGGTGTGGACGCGCAGAGTTACCGTGAAAACGGATTCTTGGTTATCCCAGGTGTCCTCGACGAAGTGACTCTTGCGCAGGCTCGTGCTGAATCCGATCGCCTCATGGAACTGTGTGGTTCTGATCCAGAGTTCTACGGCCCACGCATTGAGTGGGAGGTGGACCACCTCGCTCCCGAGGAACGCGCAGGTATGGATCGAGTGATCCGCAAACTCGAACCAATTTCTGATCTGAGCCCGTTCTTTGCCCAGCTTGCTTTGGAGCCTCGCCTAGGAGACCCAGCCCGGTCGGTGTTCAACGACGACGTCCACGTATTCGAAGACAAGCTCAATCTTAAACTTCCCGGCGGTTCACCGTATCCGTGGCATCAGGATTGGTCATGCTGCTGGCGTGCCCACACCGATGAGCTAGCCACCTGCTTCGTCTATCTCGACGATGCCGACGAAGTGAACGGATGTTTGAGCGTTGTTCCTCGAAGCCATGCGGACAAGACGGCGTATCCGTTCAAGGTGGGCAGCCATTTCGAGATCGACTCGACGTCGTTCGATGTGGACTCTGCCGTTGCTCTGCCGTTGAAGGCCGGGGACATGATCATGTTTGATTCGTGGCTCTTGCATTACTCCGATCTCAACCGGAGCACTGCCGCACGCCGGGCAATCATCTACACGTACAACCCCGCGCAGCTGGGCAAAATCAACGAAAACCGCTTCTTCCCAACCCGCTAGTCCGATCTCGAGATGCCGATTGATTAAAAGTAGGGGAACGTAGAGGAAGTCCCAATATGGCCAACCGGTCTGGGATAAACGCCCACAAGGAGTTCCCCGATGACGTCGAAAGCAACGGTTGTGTACGACGACGACTGTTCGATCTGCACCG
>CAIKEU010000028.1 GCA_903826575.1 uncultured bacterium | reverse complement strand
TCGTCGGTCTTGAATCGACGAACCGAAGCAACACTGATGACGTCGGTGAATAGATCCGTGAATCCGGCATGATCGATCACGGGGGTCAGCATTTCGGGATCGCCATTGCTCAGGATCGCCGCCGGTACTCCGTCGCTGTTCAGTTGAGCCAGCACGTCCGAGCACTCCGGGAACGCTGTCAGCCGGTGATACTCCGTCATGAGCTGTGACTCGGCTTCGTCGCTCCAGTCGAGCTCTAGTCGCTCGGCGGTATAGCGCAACGCAGCGAGCGTTACGTCCCAAAATGGTTGGTAATAGGGCACTCCCTGAGCGCTAGCCTGGCCGCTCATGGTGATGATGCGCGTGTACTCGAGTTGCTTATCTCGCCAGAGCACCGAGATAGCCGTGCCCTGGCCGGGATAGAGCCGGTCAGCTAACGTCGTGACGCTGTGAACGTCGAAGAGCGTTGCATATGCGTCGAAAACAACCGCGCGAATGACCATGTAGACAGCCTATGGGCGACTGACGGCGGTGTACCTGTTAGCGGATTCGAAACAGCCAGCCCAATCATCTGACGCGGCGCCCCATGATCGCTAAGATTCAAAAACGAGCCACACAACTGGCATCGGTCACTCGGGGGAGTAGCAGTGTCTGACACAACAAACACCGAAGAATTGCGTGCGCGCGTTAAGGCGTTGATGCCGCAGATCACCAATGACATTGAGACCCTCGTCGCGATCCCATCGGTATCCATCGCCGGCTATCCCGAATCAACCCATGCGGGTCTCGCGGCAGCAGAGCAGGAGGTGACTCGGGTCTTCGCCGACGCTGGCGTCGAGCAGTTCGACACGATCAACCTGCCCGGAACGGCACCTATCGTCTACGGCGAAATCCCTGCCCCTCCCGGTGCCCCGACAGTCCTGCTCTACGGCCACTACGACGTCGTTGGTGTAGGCGATGAAAGCCTATGGGAGACATCACCTTTCGTTCCAACACGCATTGGCGATGCCATCCACGGACGCGGTACCGCTGACACAAAGGGCAACATCGCCGCTTGTGCCGGCGCGATCAGGGCTTGGGGTGGACGACCACCGGTGGGCGTCAAGATTGTTGTCGAGGGCCTCGAAGAGGTAGGTGGTGGCGCATTCACGAACTATCCTCAGACCGATCCGTCTCGCTTCGCATCTGACGTCATGGTGATCGCAGACACCGGCAACCTGCGCCCTGGCACCCCAACCCTCACCGTCGGCCTGCGCGGAATGGCTAACGTGATGATCGAGGTGCGCACATTAGCGTCCGGTAAGCACAGCGGCATGTACGGTGGCGCCGCCCCCGATGCTCTTCTCGCGCTGATGCGCGGCATCGCGAGCCTTCATGACGATCGCGGGGACGTAGCGGTCGCTGGACTTCGTCGTGACGCATGGACGCGCGGTGGCACCACCGAGGAAGAGTTCCGTGCCCTAGCCGAAGTGGCTGACGGAATGCCGCTGATTGGTACCGGCACCCTCGGTGAACGTGTGTGGACCGGCCCGGCCATCACCGTCATCGGAGTCGACGTACCGTCGGTCGACAATGCGCTGAACGCTGTATCTCCATACGCACGAGCCAAACTCAACGTTCGCGTACATCCCGAGCAGGATCCGCTCGAGGCTCAAGACGCAATCGTTCGTCACCTACGCGAGGCGATGCCGTTCGGTGTCGCGCTCACCGTCACCCCGCAGGAGACGGGAAGCGGATATGCCGCGCAGATCGAAGGCCCGGTCTACGACATCGCTCGTTCGGTGTGGGCAGATGCGTGGCAAGCCGAGACTGTCTACATCGGTGCCGGCGGCTCGATTCCGCTTGTAAGTTCACTGCACCAAGCAGCACCAAACGCCGACATTCTGCTAGCTGGGGTGACGGACGGCTTCGCAAACATCCACGGCCCCAACGAACGCGTGCTACTCGACGAGGTTGAGCGCACAACGCTTGCCATCGCTGATCTATTCGGCCGTCTGGGCGCGCGGGCCGGAGCATGAGCACTGCGACGACGACCGAACAGCCCGAGGCCAAGAGCGGCG
>CAIKEU010000027.1 GCA_903826575.1 uncultured bacterium | reverse complement strand
CCCACAGCTTCAACGACGATACGTAAAAGGCGATCCTTCTCTGCATCAGACGTAGTTGGCGATTCACCCGTGGTGCCGTTGACGATGAGGCCATCGTTACCGAGATCTACTAGGTCGACGGCAAGAGCTGCCGCCGCCTTTTCGTCAAGTGATCCGTCCTTGGCGAACGGTGTAACCATGGCGGTGAGCATGCGACCGAAGGGTCGCTGCGAGGTTGAAATGCGGGCCACGTGCTTAGCCTATCGGTCGCGAGCGTGGTGGGCTGTGACTAGGGCGCGACGCGTCCGTTGGCCACAAATGCCGCGTGTGTCATCGGCATGATGGCCGCCCAAGCGTCTTCGTACTTCTCGGCAACCATTTCTATTTCGCGCTGAGGGTATGACGGGAAATGTGCATCCTCGCTTCGCTTACGAAGCGATAAGAAGTTCATCAACGCGCGCGAATTCATAGTGACGTAGGCCGATGAATAGGTGTTTACCGGCAGCACCGCGCGAGCCACTTCGCGGGCCACTCCCGCCTCGAGCATCCGCTCGTACTGCGAGTATGACTCGCGGCATGCGATCTTAATGGCATCGACGGTGAGTTCATACTGTTCGGGGGTTCCAGGAACGAAGTCATAGGCACCCGCCTTACCGATCTGGACGAGATTTCGCTCTGGAGCGGGCACGTAGAACAGTGGCTCGAGGACTCGGTAGCGGCCACTTTCTTCGTTGTAAGACGCGATGCGGTGACGCATGTGTTCACGCCAAACGAAGATAGGCGCCTGGACGTAGAACGTCATGACGGAGTGCTCGAATGGGCTGCCATGACGCTCACGCATCAGGAAGCGGATCAGCCCTTCCGCACCGGAAGTATCCGCCTCGACCGAGTCGAGTGAGCGTTCACCTTGAGTTGAAACCCGTGCGGCGAATAGCACGTCAGCATCGGAGGCGGCATGTTTGACGAGTTCGACCGTGACATCGCTTCGGAAGGTGAGTTCACTCTGCTCAGACATGCATGACTCCTACGACGAACCGGTGTGGCTAATTCTGGCCTGACACGACCCTAACTCCCCAAGGTGCGCGGACCGGGGACCACCCCGCCGCCATGGGCAAACCTCTCGATCCCGAAGGTGGCAACGTCCGCATCGGGCGCATTGCCCTCGGCCAGATCGGCCAAGATCAGGCCCATCAGTGCGGAGAATTTGAAGCCTTCACCAGAATCACCCGCAGCCACAACGACCCGGCCATCGAGCACGGTGTCGATTACAAAGCGCCCGTCCGGCGAATCTGTCCACGAGCAGACTTGAGCGTCGAGGACGGCCGGATCGAGATGTGTGAAGTTACGGACCACACGTTCGGAAATCATCGACGATACGTGAGCAGACGGCACGCGATCGAGATCGTTTTCAGTCCAGTCTCGGATCGAGTAATCGACACCGAGTTTGTATCCGCGCCCAGGGGTGGCCATGCCGTACATCCCCGGCTCATCACCCATCGGTCCGTCGTAAAGGCATGGAAGATTGTCCGTCGCCGGCGCTTGTCCCACATGGCAGACCTGCTCGAGAACGGGCGCGAATGGAACGTCGAGATTCAAGGCTTTGAATAAGGCTCCGGCTCCGGGGCCGGGCGCGATCACGGCCGTGTCGGCTTCGAAGATTCGTCCGTCCTCGGCCGTTAATCGCACCCCATCGACGGTCGCTTCGATACTGCGGATGTTGGGGCCGACCTCAAGTCGACCTCCGGCCATTGCGAAGAGGCCAACTTGGGCGTCGAGCGCCGAAGACGCCAGCACGGGGCCAGCGGTTTCCTGCCACACACCAATACGACCATCCGGACGCAGTCCGGGAAAGACCTTCGCTACGTCGTCGGGGTCGTAGACCTCGAATGGGACATTCTCTGCGGCCAGTGCTGCCATCACGCGAGGCGCTGAATTTTCATCGCGCCAGAGGATTCCGCGGCGCAGGATCGCTTGGATTCCCGTCAGCGACTCGAGTCGCTCCCACGCATCGACGGCCCGTAAGGCAAGCCGGACCCGGAGTTGATCTGGATGCGATAGCCGCCAGATGCGAGTCGGGCCTGATGACGAGCCGAGGGTGTGGGCAGGGCCGTGTCGGTCGATCAAGGTGACGTCATGTCCGCGACGGGCCAACTCAGCCGCGGCGGGTAAACCCCAGCAGCCTGCTCCAACAACGACGATGCGCACGGAACGCAGGTTACCGGACGAGAACAGATAGCACCGGTGGAGGACGGCACAATCTTGCAACTGTTACGGCAGATACGAAGGCCACCCCGTAGGCTCACGTCGTGGCCAAATTCTCTGGAATCCCCCTTGCGGCTGTCGAGTTCTACGAGCAGCTGGCGGTCAACAACAGCAAGGTGTGGTGGGCCGAGCACAAAGACATCTACGAGACGAATGTCCGCACTCCGCTCGAAGAACTGTTGGCCGAGCTTGAATCCGAGTTTGGTGTCGCACATATCTACCGTCCCTATCGCGATGTGCGGTTTAGCAAAGAGAAGACTCCGTACAAGGACCATCAGGGTGCGCTGATCGGTGTCGAGGATTCGATCGGCTACTACGTGCAAATCTCTGCGCAGGGCTTGTACGTCGGCGGCGGTTGGTATGCCGCGTCGTCATTGCAAACACAGCGGTACCGAGAGGCAATTGACTCCCCCATCGTTGCCACGTTCGAGCCTGCGCTTAAGAAGGCTCTCAAGGCTGGATTAGAACTCGGCGACGATCTGATGAAGACCAAGCCGCGCGGCGTTGCCGATGACCACCCGCATCTTGAGCTTCTGCGACGCAAGAACGTGTTACTAAGTCACCAGTTCGGCACACCCACCTGGCTCGACACTCGCACGACGCTGACAAAGGTACGTTCCACCTGGCGCGCACTGACACCGTTGGTCGAATGGTTGGCCGATCACGTTGGCCCAGCCGATAGCGGTATTCCGACGGAGCCCGAGTGATCCACGAGTGGCATATCCGTCGACGCACAATTCTGCTCAATGCCCTTAGCGTCGGATTGGCAACAGGCGCATACGGAATCTCGTTCGGCGCGATCTCCGTATTGGGTGGCTTGACGGTTCTTCAGACTCAGACGCTGTCCGTGTTGATGTTTACCGGCGGCTCGCAGTTTGCGTTGGTGGGCGTTCTCGCCGCCGGCGGCGGAGCGGCTTCAGCGGTGGCGACCAGCGTGCTACTTGGACTTCGTAACGCGTTCTACGGAGTCACGATGGCTCCGATGCTGAACGTGCCTGGCTCAACTCGCCTAGTAGCCGCGCAATTGACGATCGATGAATCGACAGCGATGGGTGTGGCTCAATCCGAAGAGCCCGACAATTTCCACGGCTCGAAGCTCGCCTTTTGGGCAACTGGTCTGTCGGTTTTTGTGTTCTGGAATCTGGCCACGTTCGCCGGCGCGATGGGCGCACAAGCTTTGGGCGATCCGAAGGTATGGGGCTTGGACGCCGCAATCCCAGCTGGCTTCATTGCGCTGGTCTGGCCGCGTTTGCACGATCGTCGCACGTGGTCGATCGCGCTCTGTGCAGGGGCCGTGGCGTTGCTCCTGACACCGTTCCTGCGTCCGGGTGTGCCTGTGTTACTCACGTCGATCGTCGCTGTCGTGGCTGGAGTCTTGGCTGTGCGTAAGCGGTCCGACGATGTATTCGACAGGTCGGTCAGT
>CAIKEU010000026.1 GCA_903826575.1 uncultured bacterium | reverse complement strand
ACCTCTTCGCCTTTCGGTTGGCCATGCGATGCAGCTCGAGCGATGCCTCCGACACGATTCTCGGTCAGGGCTGGGCCAAGCAAGGCTTCTCGGCCGCCTCGATCGACCCGTCGAAGCGCGGTGTTGGCTACCTCCTCGCCGAAGGTGGCGTCCCGGTCTTGCTCAAGACCCCGTACTTAAGTGACGACGAGATCGAGGCCATTGCGCGTCGCGCACAGAAGTTGCGTGCCAAGTGAACCCCAGCGAACGTCGTGCGCTGTTGCACGAGGTGCGCCTCGCTTCGAGCTGTTCGCATCCCATCAGGATCCGTGGCGAGATGGTGGAGCTCGAGACCGGGGAGATCCATCGCCGTGAGTTGAAGGTTGCTTGCAAGGACCGCCGCCAAGTGCTCTGCCCAGCGTGTGCCTCGCTCTACAAGGCTGACGCTTGGATCCTCATCTCGGCCGGACTTGTCGGTGGCAAGGGTGTGGACCAAGCAGCCAACGCACATCCGAAGGTCTTCTTCACGCTGACCGCACCATCCTTCGGCACGGTGCACACGACAAGGTCCGACGGCACCTGTCACCCAAGGTTGAAGGCACAAGGCGCTGAACGTTGCGAGCACGGCCAACCGCGTATCTGCAATTTTCGACACGACAGCAGCGACGAGATACTCGGCACACCACTTTGTGCGCGCTGTTTTGACTACCGGGGTGGGCGGATTCAACTGGACAACGCAACGAGTTCAGCGAGTTTCTCTTTCGGCATCATATAACCGAGTGTCTTGCGCGGACGTCCGTTGAGACTCCTTTGGATCTCGGCGAGATCAGTCGCAGAGAATTTTGAGAGGTCGGTTCCCTTCGGCATGTATTGGCGAAGCAGTCCATTGGTGTTCTCGTTCGAGCCGCGTTGCCACGGCGAGTGCGGGTCGCAGAAATAGATCGGCACGCCGGTCGCGATCGTGAAATTCAGGTGACTCGCCATCTCAGAACCTTGATCCCACGTCACACTGCGCATCAGTTCTTTGGGCAATGTCGCAATCGCTTTGCGCATTGCTGCTTCAACCGCCAATGCTCCGTGATCGCCTTCGAGGTGCAGCAGCAAGACAAAGCGGGTTGTTCGCTCAACGAGAGTCCCCACTGCACTCGCACCGCCCTTGCCAATGATGAGGTCACCCTCCCAGTGTCCGGGCACGCAGCGATCCTCAACTTCGGCGGGTCGTTCGCTGATCATCACCATGTTGGCCACGGGCCCGGACTTCTTCACCCGTCCTTGAGGTCGACGCTTGGCTCGTCCCGAACGCAGGCACCGAGCCAGTTCACGACGGAGTTCGCCGCGTCCTTGGACGTAGAGCGACTGATAGATGGTTTCGTGGCTCACGCGCATCGCTCGGTCATCGGGGTAGTCCAGACGAAGCCGATTGGCGATTTCTTCGGGCGACCACAGTTCTTTTAGCCACATGGTCACCTTGTCACACAGCGGACCCTTCGTGAGTTTCGCGGGCTTTGGTCGCAACGTGCACTCGCGAGCTCGAAGGTGAGCTGGCCAGACCCGGTAGGCGTCACGGCCGCCGTTGGCTTTGACCTCTCGAGTCACCGTTGACGGCGCTTTGCCGAGTCCCCGTGCGATTTCACTCATTGACTCTCTTCGTTGCAGACCGAGCAGAATCTCTTCTCGATCAGATGCGCTGAGGTGACCGTCACGAGGCACCCAGGTATCGGGTTTGGCGTCACGAGCCTGTCCGCGGAGCACCACGTCGATTCCCGATTTGCTGCAACCAATTTCCCTAGCGACGTCTCGAAGGCTCATTCCTTTCGCATGCAATCGGCGAGCCAAATCTCTCTGAAAAGCTGTCAAGTGGGAAGTCACGCGTCTCCTTCAGTTTGGTCACTTCATCAAGAGTGACTCGGCGGTTTCAATGGGTGAGCGCAACGTTCCTGTGAGAGTGGAGTACCAAACACAGGAGGTCGCCAGTGGCGCCACGTCTCACCCAAGCTCAAAAGTCCCTGGCGTTGAGACTTCATCGTCAAGGGCTTAACCAATCCGAGATTGCACGCCAGTTGT
>CAIKEU010000025.1 GCA_903826575.1 uncultured bacterium | reverse complement strand
GGATTCCCCTTCACAAGGGCTTCGAGCATCGCGGCAGACCGGCTACTCGAGGTGAGGCGAACATACGACTTCTCTCGAGGTTGACCGGAATCCACCCCAACTGTTTTCGACCGACCCACCGCATTCACCGCCCGGCTCTCATCGCCCAGTTGACGGACGTGGCCAAGGACGGCCAGAAGTTGGCATTCGGTGGGCTGCACGCCGCTTCGGCCACAAACCCCGAAGGAACGATCTGGATTGAAGAGATTGGGCTCGGCGAGGCCGAGTTCCTCGTCTCCGTCCTCAGAGGTGCCTGCTACGTACTGATCGCAGCGCTCACGGGGATGCGCGATTCGGAGATTCAGTCGCTTCAGAAGGACTGCCTTGGCCAAGCCGACGGCGTCACCTCCCTGCGAGCGATTCAGTTCAAGGGGATCGACGACCCTGATGGGCTCCAGCGCACCTGGTGGGCACCTCAACCCGTCATCAGGGTTGTAGAGGTCCTCAAGGATCTCTCCCCGCACCCGACGTACCTCTTCGGCAGGAGCGACAAGGAGTTCTCGACCTACGACTCCCATAGAGATGTGAAACGCCTTGCCTGGTTTCTCTCGGTCGAACCCTGTGCCCGCCCGGGTGGTGGGTCGGAACTTGGCCACGAACGACGGCTGCTTGCAATCAAGGGAGATGCGAAGTCGGAGCCTGCCCTTCAACTGCCAATCAACCAACGATCCCTGCGCCAGTCATTCGCCATCTGGTCTGCCCGCCACCCTGAAGCAGAGTTGGGCCTAGGCATCCAGCTGGGTCATGCGTCGCTTCGCCAGACCTTCGGATACGCCACAGACCGCAACGAATCCGCCGTGCGCATGATCGACGACAAGCGCGGGGAGGCGTTGCAAAGGCGCTCTCGTGATCTCCTCTCCGGGACCATCACTGGGCCAGCCGGCGAGCAGCTCGAATCTGTCATCCCCGTCCTGGACGCAGAGGAGTTCGAGAGTCTTGTAACGTCCGTCGCCGAACGGCTCCATGTGGGACTCACCAACGACTGCGTCTATGACCCCGCTCGTGCCAAGTGCGGTCCTGACGGCCCAAAGCTCCACACCCATAACTGTGCTGGCGACCGTTGTCAGAACTGCCTAATCGGTCCGGTCCACGTTCCCTTGCTTCGTGGCCACCTCAAGCGGCTCGACCGGATCGTGGAGACCACGACCAACCCGGCACTCCGGGACCAACTGATACTCGAACGTCAAAGGACCGGGCGTTCTGTCGCCAAGTTTGATGAAGGAGAAGAGAGTGATGAGTAGACCGACCGACGAGACCTTCGCTGCCATCGTGTCAGCGATTGCCGCGATTGAAGCCGATCCGAAGGCACCGCGGACCAAGGCCCAAATCATGCGACTGTCCGGTCTCTCTCATCCGACAGTCCACCGTGTCTTCCGGTGGGACAGCCAAGAGGAGACACCGTTCAAGATCAACGCCAGGTGGAACGAAGTACTTTCCGCCGCACCGACACGTCGATCACCAGAACGGCAGGAGTGGGCCG
>CAIKEU010000024.1 GCA_903826575.1 uncultured bacterium | reverse complement strand
GCGCGCCAAACGTTGTATGCATTCGGGACGTACCAAGAGATCGCATTAGTCGAGCGACCGAACTGCTCCTCCACCAACATCCACTCGACATGCGACCACGAGTTGCCACCATGCTCTTGCCGATGCAAGCCACCCTGGAGTCCAGCTTCAATCGCCGCAGCACGAAGGTTGGCAACGATGTCAGCGGATAAGCCGCCACCAGCGAGCTCGGCCTGAACTTCGTAGGGGATGCACCACGTCTCGACGAACTCACGAGCACGGCGAGCGAGGTCTAGTTCTTGGGTGGTGAAGTCCACAGCAGGTCCTTGTGCAGAGGCGGGGCGGCCCAACGTACGCTCACACGTGCGTCATACGTCAGGATGGTGCGTAGTTACACCAGACGGCGGGGCAGAAGCTTCACCGTCACACCCGATCCTGAACGATCAGTCAGGATTCTGTCCACCTCGGATGTCATCGGAGTTTGAATGTCAGGACGGTCTCAACTTGCGGCCAAAGATCCGCAAGAGCGTCGCCGGCGTATTCTCGCGGCCGCTATTGAGGTTCTCGAAGACAAAGGCTTTGCCGGCACTCGCATTGCAGATATCGCCGCCGTCGCTGGCACCTCACCCGCACTCGTGGTCTATCACTTCAAGACCCTCGATGGAGCGCTGGCCGAAGCCCTCGGCTCCGTCGAGGACGATTTCTACCACAACGTCTCGGCTGCTACACCGCCCAACGCTGGCGCTATCGAACAGCTTCGGATTTTGAGTTACTACGCCTCAGTCGGTGGGCCAGCGGTCGGAACGTGGGCCCTCTACATGGAGGTGTGGGTTCGCGCGCTACGAGACGGAGGAGCGCGTGCGATGCGTCGAGCCGTTGATGCGCGCTGGCGGCACACGCTCACAGAACTCATCACTGCCGGCATCACTGAGGGGGTATTTACCTGCGAAGACCCTCAGGCAGCCGCGCTCCGGTTGGCGGCACTGATGGACGGCCTCGCTGTGCAAGCCGCGCTGGCCGATATGGATGTACCTGACGAAGAAATGAACCGCCTTTGGCTTGAAGCTGCGGCAATCGAACTGCGTGTGGCCCCCCAACTTCTCCTCGAGCCCATATCGACCGTCACCCCGATAACTGCGTCCCGCAGCCGGAAATCCGGCACCGCACCCTAAGAATCCTTTCGCAACACCACCCAAGATCAACCCCGTGGTGCCTTGACAGCCCCCATGGGGTCCGTCGTACGCTGAACAGCATCCTGAACGAGTGTTCAGGATGTTTTTGGATTACGGTCCAAAATCCGGCGATGGATGCGAGGGATGGCCATGACGGCCACGCACACCACCGGAGCTCCACCTGTGAGCGATTCTTTGTCGCTCCAGCATTCAGTTGATCTGAATGCCGAGGCCGCCCTCGATAAGGCGGGCCTACAGCGGAACCTCCGCGAACATTTGTTGTTGAATTTCACGAACATGGGTCGGTACGCCGAATCCGATGTTCCTGTCTTCGTCCGTGGCGAAGGCTGCTACATCTACGATGCCGATGGACGTAAGTTCATCGACGGTCTGTCAGGACTGTTCTGCACCAACCTCGGGCACTCTTTCGGTGAAGAGGTAGGTGAGGTCGCGAAGCAGCAGTTGAGCGAACTCGTCTACACCCCCACCTGGACCGTGGCCCACCCATCGGCAATCAAACTCGCCGAGAAGATTGCGTCCAAGGCACCCGAAGGTATGGAGCATGTCTTCTTCACGAACTCAGGCAGTGAGGCTGTCGAGTCAGCGTGGAAGCTTGCCCGAGAATGGCATTGGGCGAACGGTGAACCACAGCGCACCAAGGCAATCGCACGTCGCTACGCCTACCACGGCACAACGATGGGTGCGATGAGCTTCACGGGCTATGCATTCGCGCGCGAGAAGTTCGAACCGCTAGCAGTACCAACACATCACGTCTCACCGACGTACGCCTTCCGTCACCACCTCGGCCACGACGAAGAGGCGCTCACTGCGTATCTCCTCGAAGAGATCGAGACAGTGTTGGAGTTCACCGGGCCATCGACGGTCGCTATGTTGATCGCCGAGCCCGTCCAGAACTCGGGTGGCTCGATCATGCCGCCAAAGGGATACTGGCAGGGACTTCGTGACATCTGCGATAAGTACGGAATCCTGCTCGTGGCTGACGAGGTCATCACCGGATTCGGCCGCGTTGGCCACTGGTTTGCCTCACAGCGCTTCGACGTCGTACCTGACATGATCACGTTCGCCAAGGGCGTCACGGCTGGCCACGCACCTCTGGGTGGCGTAATTCTCAATGAGAAGACCGCTGAGCCATTCACCTCCGGCAAGACGATGTTCACCCACGGGAATACCTGGAGTGGTCATCCGTTGTCGACGGCGATTGGCCTCAAGGTCCTTGAGATCATCGAACGCGAGAACATCATGGAGAACGTTCTCGCCAACGAGGTTCTCATCGGAGCGCGCCTTGATGACATGCGTTCGTTGCCGTTCATCGGTGACGTGCGCGGAGCGGGACACTTCTGGGCCATCGAACTGGTCAAGGACAAGGAAACGAACGAGCCTTTCACCGAAGAAGAAGCCGATTGGGTTCTACGCACGGTGTTGTCCGATGAAATGGCTCGCCGTGGCTTGCTCTGTCGTCTCGACGACCGCGACCAGCCGGTCATCCAGCTCTCACCTCCGCTGATCGCCGACATGGCGCTCATCAACGAGATCCTGGACATCATCACTGCTGCACTAATTCACGTCGAAGACACCATCAAAGCGGGTCGTCCTTCATAAGACGATCGCACACGCATGACAAAGGCCGGCCACCCGGAAGGTGATGGCCGGCCTTTTGCTGTCCACGTGCGTCGTACAAGTAGACGCACATTACCCGACAACTACTCTGCGTAACAATTTGGCGCGCCGTCATGCGACACAATGGCTCTGTGACGAGCATGAGCCACCTAACGGTCTTGGACAAGACCATGTGGGCCAAACGGGCGATGGCCCACGCTTCACGCGTTGATGCGTGGACGCAGGGACGGGTCAGCCGTTCCAGGGTGGGAGAAAAGCACCCCGTGGATGACTTTCTCTTTGAGTACTACCCGACTCGCCCACGCCAATTCCGTCAATGGCACCCAGGCCTTGGATTCGCCCTTGTGGATGCACAGGCGTACGTGAGCGATAGGTACTACCGGATGGCCGCAATCGATGGCGTAGAGGCGATGACCGTCGACGCGTCACAGTTCATCAACCGCCGCGACGGTCTCGCGTGGGTTGAGGGACTTGTTCGCACAAGCGCGCAAAGGCCCGCTCGCACAGGTTGTTTCGGCTTACACGAGTGGGCGATGGTGTACGGATCGACCCAGGAGGAAGTCCGCCATGAGTCGTGGCCATTACGGCTCACTCCGTCAGAAATCCGATCTACCGTGGACGATATCGGCCTGCGATGCACGCACTTCGACGCGTACCGCTTCTTCACCCCCGAGGCTGTGCCGAAGAACGAGTTTGAGTTAAGCCGCACTGCCCAACCTGAGTTCGACCAGCCCGGATGTCTGCACGCGACCATGGACCTCTACAAGTGGTCCGAGAAGTACGTCGCCCTTGTCGGAAGTGACCTGGTGGCTGACTGCTTCGAACTGGCCCGCGAGGCCCGCACCCTAGACATGCAGGCAGCCCCCTACGACCTACTCGACCTTGGCTACGAACCGATCGCGATTGAAACTCCAGCCGGACGCGCAGAGTATGTACGCCGCCAACGCGAACTAATGGACGCGAGCGCACCGTTGCGGCAACGCGTGATGACAGCCCTCGCGCTCGCTCTCGTAGCGATCGACACATGCATGCCCTCCGAAGCCCATGAAAGCGCAGCTGAAAGCGGCAACACTGACAGCACCCGTATGGCATAGAGGCCACTGTCCTGCCAGAGTTGGGCTGTGTTTTCAAGCCGCGATAAGAAACTCTTCGCCCTCACTGCCGCGCTGACAATTGCCGCCGGAGCCCTTTACGTCATGGGCGCCAACCCGGTGCTGCGTTTCGTGGTGGCAGGTGCAGCCCTGGCCGTGATGGCATCACTTGTCGGGCGAAGCGTCGAAGCGCTCGGTGACCGGCTCGGCCCCGCAGCCACCGGCATTTTGCAAAGCGCGCTTGGAAATCTACCCGAGCTGTTCGTCATTATCTTCAGCCTCAAAGCTGGTCTCGACGATGTTGTCCGTTCGACGATCGTCGGTTCAATTCTTGCCAACGTCCTGCTGGTACTTGGTCTGGCTTTCCTCGCAGGTGGCCTCAAACATGGCAAGCAGAAGTTCTCCGGTGAGCAAAGTCGCAGCCTCGGCTTGATGCTCGTGCTCGCCGTCTTCATCCTTGCGATTCCTGCCTTAACAGCGGCATTGCATACCCCGGCAGAAGGTCACGAGCGCGAACTTTCGGTGATTATCTCGATCGTGCTGCTTGCCCTATTCGCCTTGTCCCTCCCAGCCACACTGCGCAAAACTTCGGACACCGAAGCCACCTCCCCGATCGCAGCAGACGCTGGCGTCGGCGAACAAATACGCGAAGCTACTCACACCGGCGAATGGCCACTCCAGGTGGCTATCGGCATGTTGGGCGCCGCGGCAGTGGGCGCGGCATTCGTCTCAGAGTGGTTCGTTGACGCACTGACGCCAGCAATCGAAACCCTTGGTATCTCTCAAGCATTTGCTGGTCTGGTCATCGTCGCTATCGCCGGTAATGCAGTCGAGAATGTCGTTGGCATTCAGCTGATGCGCAGGAATCAACCTGACTACGGGGTACAGGTCGTCCTTCAGTCGCCCGTACAGGTGGCGATGACTATCGCCCCGCTGGTGGTGCTTGTCGCACCACTTGTCGGAGCGGCCGGGTTCACCCTCGTTCTTTCGCCGATGCTGATCGCAGCTCTCGTAATGTCAGCGATAGTTGCCTTCTTCGTGGTCATTGACGGCGAATCAACCTGGTTCGAGGGCGCGGTCCTCGTAGCCCTGTATTGCGCGATCGCGTCCGCTTTCTGGTGGGGCTAACCAGTACTTGTTAGGTCGCCTGGCGGAATTGGACGACGTTACCTTCCGGGTCGTGTCCATCGCAGACGCGAACTAATCCGAACGTCCATTCAGTTTCAACAGGGTCAACCAGCATCCGCGATGATGACTTCGCGTCCACTTGAGCCACAGATGATGTGCTTTCCATCACGACGAGCCTGGCCAGCACATGCCGTGACATGCCGCTTAATGGACGTTCGTGCTTGGATCTAGGTATGACCGAACCTCATCCCGATGTCACCGCAGCGCTTGACGAAAACGGCCTTGAGTACCGCGTGATCGTCCATCGAGAGCCGGTCACCTCACTTGCTGAAGCTGCCGTCGCTCGAGGGGTCGACATCATCGACGTGGTGAAGTCACTCGTGGTTCGGCGAGGTGACGACGACTACGTGATCGCGTTGATCCCCGGCGGACGTTCGCTTTCCTGGCCCAAACTGCGCTCAGTACTTGGGGTTTCACGGATGTCGATGCCACCGGCTGATGAGGCCTTCGACGCCACCGGCTTCAAACGAGGAACTATCACTCCTATTGGCACCTCACGTCCATGGCCAGTGATCGCCGATGCCTGCCTCGCTGACCGCAGCGAAATCACGTTGGGAAGCGGCGCACATGATGTGGCAATCGGCGTCGCACCGCTGGCACTGTTTGACGCTGTTAACGCAACCGTCGCCGATATCTCAGATCCGGAAGAACGCTAACCAAGAGCGCGAAGAGCTCAGGGGCGATAAAGCGCGACGAAGACCTCAGCGAGTGAGTCATGAACCGTAACGTCGGGAAATTGCCCTGAGAACTCGTTCAATGGACTGTGCACACCGATGAATTTAACTCCCGCATCGGCGGCTGCCGCGGCATCCCACGTGCTGTCCCCAATCATGACGGCATCTTGGGCTGGCTTGTCCAGCAGCTCAAGAGCACGACGAAGGCCGTCGCCCGAAGGCTTAGGACGGATCCGCGGGTCGCGACCAATCACCACCGGAATATCCATTTGGTGCTGGACGAGAACATCCCGCGCGACATCTTCCGGAAGTAGCGTCACCACCGCTCGGGCGGACGTGCGCAGGCTGTAGGCGAAGGCATGTGCACCGGGCATCGCGACGGAATGCGCGATGGCTGCATTTTCATATCCGGCGATGATGCCGCTGATCGTCCACCACAGTTCGCCATCTGGGAGTGCGGCAAGGACGCCCATGCACGCGCGCGTCGCTGACGACCAGCCCGTCTCAGGCATATCAAGAATGAGGTCCGATGGGACATGCGGTTGAACGGCCTGCCAGGCCTGGTCGTAATCGGTGTACGACTGCAGATCAACCAGTGTTCTGTCTAAATCCAGCAGTACGGCCCCATCCATGATCAAACCGTAACACCGGACTTGAGATTGATCAGCCGAATGCAATTGCTAGCGTTTTAGATTGTGCAACAAACACTCATTCGTTAATGATTCCAGTCGATTACCGCTGCGGATACGACATGAAATGGCAACCACACCAAGCGCAGGCTGCCCTAAGTAATCGTAGGTTTGGCTTACCTTGTGTGACCGCTTTCTCACTATTTGTGAATGATCTAGGTGTTTACAGAGGCTTTAAAGAGCGTATCTTGATTTTCAAGAGCCAGAAAAGAACTGCATGTCAGGACTTGTCAGATGCAGCAGTTCCCACGGCTAACTTCGCGGCCCGAGGGAGGACCTCATGATTGGGATCGCAGCGCTGGACCATCCAGCCGATTATTTCACCTGGGGAATCTGGTCTATCTCCGCACCAAACCTGATTCTCTTTGCAATTCTTGTGCTGCTTTTTGTCGGCGCACTCCTCCTACCCTTTCCCAAGGGCGGTGAGCACAAGTGACGACCACCGACCTGCCTCGCGTTGACGCGGCACCATCGCCAGAGGAACCCACCACCTGGACCGGGAAGATCCGCGCCCTTTGGATGCGCGAGCTTCCACCGGAGAAGATGCTTCCGGAGACCCAGCCAAAGTACGTCTCGTCGTGGATCTACGTATTCGGAATGCTCACTATCGTTTCGCTCATCGTCATCATCGTCACCGGCATCGTTCTAACCATCGGTGGCGTGCAGTGGTGGCACACATCCAGCTTCGGTCATTACATGAACAGCCTGCACTTCTGGTCCGTGCAAATGTTCTTCCTGTTCATGACAGTCCACCTGTGGGGCAAGTTCTGGATGTCGGCCTGGCGTGGACGCCGCGCAATGACGTGGATTACTGGCGCGATCGCGATGATCATGTCGATCGCCACCGCATTCACCGGCTATCTGATCCAGACGAACTTCAACTCCCAGTGGATTGCATTCGAATCCAAGGATGTTCTCAATTCCGTGGGGATGGGTGCCCTGATCAACGTGACCGACTTCGGTCAGATGGTGCTCATGCACGTTGCGCTCCTTCCACTCTGCGTCGGAGTGATCGTGGTGATGCACGTCCTACTGGTGCGCTATCGCGGAGTTGTTCCACCGGCAGAAGCAATCGATCACGCTCACACTGTTGCCATTACGGAGGTGGCGTCATGATGAGTCTCCGTCACGCGCCAACACAGGATCTCGACTCTCGTCCATGGGATGGGCCAACGCGTCACTACGACATCTTCAAAGAAGGTGCCATCGCCCTGGTGATTGTGACCGTACTGGTTGCGGCACTGGCGGCCATTTTCAGTTCACCTGATGACAAGCAGTTGACGTTCAAGAGTTGGGCGCAGAGTTCACCAGACAGCATGTACACCACGATGGTCGCTGAGCTGGCCGGAACGAGCGACACGTACAACTACGGCCCGCCTTACAACAACAACTCCGAGGGCCTCAGCGTTGGGCCGATCGCAATGCAGAAGTGGATGGGCGTCACACACCCCATCAACGCATCGCAGGACTTCGTGATTAAGCCACTCGAATCACAAACGATGTCGGCTGACGTCAAGGCTGCCGTTGATCAGTGGAATGCGGCTACTCCAGAGCAGCAAACGCAGTGGGCGAGTAACTACGACACAGCATTAAACGATGCGGCTGGCGCCAACGGAGATCCCGCGAAGGTCCCAACCGGTGATTACGGCCCAACTTCCGTTCTGGCACAGGCAGTTGTGGACATGGCTAAGACGGGCGCATACGACGGCGCAATCATGCAGGGCCAGTTCTTCTCAACCGATCAAACCAAGCAGATGTTGCTGATGGGTGACGGTTCGTACATGGACGACATTGCAACAACCGACAACCTTCAGGGCAATACCTGGGGCATGGTGAACGAGGCCGGCTCATGGCCAGGTCAGATGTGGCTCGCACCATTCTCGTTCTGGTATCAGCTACCAGCCTTCAACAATACAGATCCGAACAACACGTTTGCGCAAACTCTTACAGACAATGCGGACGCAATCATCTTCGCAATCATGATGGTCGTTGTTCTGATCTTCGTGTTCGTACCGTTTATCCCAGGCCTGCGATCGGTTCCGAAGTGGATCCCCGTATCGCGACTGGTGTGGAAGGACTACTACCGCGAGTACGGCCGGCGCTGACCTGACACAGCCCGGCGCACTCAAGTAAGAAGACGACGCCGACTGAACTAATCCGGGGGGAGGTTCAGTCGGCGTCGTTACGTCCTGCGAGCGTTGCGTTCGCTTAGCCGCGCAGATGTGAGCCCGTCGGATCGTATGGAACCTCAGGCAAGACTCGAGCCGGCCGACGTTCGCCAATGACTGAAACGTGTAGCTCTGGATTTGTCCCGACGAGGTCGTTGTTGATGTAGGCAAGTGCCAAGCTCTTCTTCACGTGATGGCCGTATGACCCCGACGTAACGAAGCCCACGACCTCACCGTTGTGCCACACGGGCTCATCCCCCATGGCATCTGCGCGATCAGCCTCGACCTCGAGCAAGACGAGCCGCTGCTTGGGACCAGTCTCACGTTCCGCCAGAGCCGCCTCACGGCCGATGAACTCACCCTTGTCGAATGCGATGAAACGATCGAGGCCTGACATGCCCGGGGTGTACGCCTGAGTGAACTCCGTCGACCAAATTCCGTACGCCTTCTCCAGCCGCAGGCTGTCGATCGCGCGATCGCCGATGGGACGCAGGCCGAGATCAGCACCGGCCGCTTTGAGTGCGAGCCACAGTTCGCGGTGGTGTTCTGCAGGGACTGTGATTTCGTAGCCGAGCTCACCGGTGAGTGACAGTCGGCCCACAACGGCGTCGGTAAATCCAAGATCGATAGTGCGCACTGACATGAAGGGAATCGACGCATCACTCACATCCTCAGTCGTGATGCGGCTGACGAGTTCACGGGAGTTGGGCCCCGACAGAGCGAATCCGAGCCACTGATCGGTGAGATTGGTGATCGTGACGCCCGAGGTTTCTGACGTCAGGTTTTGCTCGAACCAACGCTGATGCCATTCCTGTAAGTAGTACGAACCCACCAGCCAGAAACGATCGTCTGCAAGTCGGCTAATCGTGAGATCGCCCTTCAGTGTGCCCTTGTGGTGAAGCATCGTGGCTAAGCGAATGCGGCCAACCTCAGGGATGCGCGACGCAACAATGTTATTTAGCCAGGCATATGCATCTGGGCCGCTCACCTCGTAACGGGCGTAAACACCGGTCTCGTAGGCACCGACTGCCGTCCGAACCGCTTCAACTTCCTGAGTTACAAAGTCAAAGGCGTTGGATCGATGAAGCGACGGAATCTCTTCGAAGCCGTCATCGGTTGCGAAGTACTGGGGTACTTCCAACCCCCACGTCGCATTGAATACCGCGCCATCGGCAGCGAGTTCGTCGTAAGCCGGCGTCTTCTTCAGCGGACGGCCGGCTGGCAGGAATTCGTTCGGGTAGGCAATCACAAATCGGCGAGCGTAGAACTGACCCGTCGTAGCCTTGAGATAGTCGTCGTCAGACGCGTAGGGGCCGAAGCGGGCAACATCCATCGCGAAGATGTCGTCACCTGGATCACCGTCGATGATCCAGTTCGATAGCGCCAAACCGATTGCCGCACATTGGGAATAGCCAGCCATGACTCCGCAGGCCGCCCAGTAATTGGGACGACCGCGAACCGGGCCAACGAGCGGATTCCCATCCGGGGTAAAGGTGAACGCACCATTGACCCAGCGCCTGATACCGGCACGTTCCAATGCGGGAAAGCGCGCGAAGCCAATCGCCAATTCCGGGGCGATGCGATCGATCTCTTCGGGAAGGAGCACCATCCCGAAATCCCAATCAGCACCTTGGGTTTTCCAGTGCTTCGGATTTTGTTCGTAAACGCCGAGGACGACACCATCTTGCTCGCGCTGCAGGTAGGTGAAGCCTTCGAGATCGGTAACGGCAGGCATGATGCCCTTGATCGCCGCTACCTCAGGAACTGTTTCGGTGACGAGATAGTGATGCATCATCGGCGTGACCGGGTGATCGACCCCCACCATGTGGCCAACCTTGCGCGCCCACAGTCCAGCTGCGTTAACGATGTGCTCGGCTTCGATCTCGCCCTGCTCAGTTTCAAGAATCCAGTGACCATTCGGCGCCCGACGAATCGCGAGGACGCGATTGTGCAAGATGACGTCGGCACCGCGCTTACGTGCCGCACCCGCATATGCGTGCGTCGCACCGTTGGGATCGAGATTGCCCTCATGCGGATCGTAAAGTCCGCCGACCAAACCGTCGGGATTCACGATGGGAACGAGGTTGACGATTTCGTCGACATCGACCAGGCGCGCCCCTTCGGTGCCCATCATCGCGTGCCATTCAAGTTCGGCACGCAACCACTGCATCCGCTCGGGCGTACTGGCCAGTTCGATGCCGCCGGTCATCTTCAACCCCACGTTGACACCGCTTTCGGCCTCAACCTGCGGGTAAAGACTGATCGTGTACTTCTGCAATGCGGCGATATGCGTATCGCTGTTGATCGCATGGAATCCACCCGCGGCATGCCAACTCGAACCAGCAGTGAGCTCGGCCCGTTCGATGATCGCGACGTCCGTCCAGCCGCGCAGGGTGAGGTGGTAGAGCAGGCTGGATCCGACGATGCCGCCACCGATGATCACAACGCGGTACGAGGAAGTCACGATTGAATTCCAATCACTTGCGGCCGGAATGCCTGATACGGTCGACTTCTTACTGACTCATCAGTCAGTAAGAAGTTCGTACCGGCATCCTGCCATGCCCCACCCCCGGAGGTCTCGTGAACGCGCGTAGCAATCACTCTGCACTGGAGTTGGCACCGCTGTCAGACGACGACCTCGATCGCATCCACGCCCAGGCAATGCGCATCCTGAGTGAGGTGGGCACCGAGGTTCACGACGATGCGATGATCGCTAGGCTCGCATCGGCCGGCCAGTCGATTGATGGAACCCGGGTGCGCTGGGATCCCGAATTCATCATGGCTCAGCTCGCGCTCGCACCATCGACTGTCACTGTGACTGGACGCAATCCGGAACGCGCATTCATCCTCGGTAATGGCAGCCTCGTGCACACTCCTGTTGGTGGGCCCCCATTCGCTCACGATCGCGAGCGCGGACGGCGCGATGGGTCGCTCGCCGATCACATCGAACTTGTGAAGATGACGCATGCGTCTAACGTCCTACCGCTCGTCCAGAGCGGAGTCGTCGAGGCACAGGATCTTGGGTATCAAAGCCGGCACCTGGAGATGGACTACTCGATCCTGCGTTACACCGATCGGCCGCTGCTGATCTACGGGACGGCTGGACCGAAAGCGCGAGATGGTTTCACTCTTGCGTCGATCGTGGCCGGTGGCGTCGACAAACTCATCGAGTCTCCAATGACTCTCAGCATCGTGAACCCGAACTCACCGCTTGTGTGGGACGGGTTGATGGTTGACACGTTGGTTGCCTGTGCTGAATTCAATCAACCGGTGGCTATTACGCCATTCCTTCTCGCTGGAGCATCGGCACCCGTCACATTGGCGGCTGGATTGTCACTGCTCGTCGCGGAAACCCTTGCTGGCGTGGCGATGGCACAGCTCGTGCGTCCTGGGACTCCGTGCATCCTGGGTTGCTTCTTCAACGGAGTTGATATGCGCTCCGGCGGTCCATCGTTGGGAATGCCCGAGTCGGTACTGACGACTCTGGCCGGTGCACAGATTGCTGCTCGCTACGGCCTACCACTGCGTGGTGGTGGCGGCTTGTGTTCGGCTATTGCTCTTGACGCACAGGCGGCCGTCGAAACAACGATGTCAATGTGGGCAACGTATCTAGCCGGGTGCGATCTCGTCGTTCACTCGGCCGGCTGGCTCGAAGGCGGGCTCGTCGCCTCGTATGAAAAGTTCGTCATCGACCTTGAAATCATCGCAATGTTCGAGCGGCTGCGCGCCGGCCTCGTTGTTGACGATGACTCACTGGCCTTCGATACGATTGCTGAGGTCGGACCGGGCGGGCTCTTCCTCGCCCATGACCACACTCTCGCGCGATTCCGTGACGAGGTGTTCATGAGTCCGTCGTTCCGATCGATGGCATATCCGAACTGGGTCAAGCAGGGCTCCCCCACCGCCGACGAGGTAGCCACCGGTCTATGGCGCAAGCTTCTTGACTCCTATGTAGATCCGGGTATCGACGACGGAATCGACGCAGAGCTTCGTGAGTACGTCGATCGTCAGACTGCGATCCTCGAAGCCTGACAGTGGCTAACGGCGCTACGGTTGGGGCGTGGAGCTTTCCGGATCAACAGCCGTCGTCACCGGCGCAGGTAGCGGCATAGGCCGCGCCATTGCATCGCGCTTGGCAGCTGATGGAGTTCGCGTCGTCGTCAACGATCTCGATGTTGCAGCCGCCGAGGCGAGCGCTGCAGAAATCGGTGCGGTAGCGATCAGCGGTGATGCGGCCAGCGAGGCGGGTGTTGAGGCACTCATCACTGCCGCTATCGCCGAGCTCGGTCGCATAGACCTGTACGTAGCAAACGCAGGCGTAGGAACCACCCATGGTCTTGATGCGAGCGAAGACGACTGGGCTCGGTCATGGGATGTGAATGTGATGGCTCATGTCCGGGCCGCTCGACGACTCGTCCCTGACTGGCTTGAGCGAGGCGAGGGCCGCTTCGTCGTCACCGCATCGGCCGCAGGGCTTCTCACGATGCTGGGCGATGCGCCCTACTCAGTCACGAAGCACGGCGCTGTGGCATTCGCCGAATGGTTATCGGCGACGTACGGAATTCGTGGCATCAACGTGCACGCCATCTGTCCGCTGGCGGTTAACACCCCCATGTATCAAGACAGCGGCCCGCTACGTGCCGTCCTAGATCTCGATCCCGTCCTTGATCCCGACGCCGTTGCCAATGCGCTGATAGAAGCCATGGACGATGGACGCTTTCTGGTTCTGCCACACCCACAAGTGAAGGACTACTTCTCATACCGCGCCACCGATCCAGACCGGTGGCTTCGTGGAATGCGCAAGATCCAGAATCACGTAGACAGCGGCCTGGCACTCTGAACAAACCCAACACCGTTGACACAAATGTTGAACTGGTCGATTATCAGGGCTACCACTAGGGAGGTACGAAACTATTAAGCATCCTGTACACCCTGGCGCCATCCTGCGGGAAGACGTACTTGGTGAGCTCGGGCTATCTGTAAATGAAGCAGCTGAGAGACTCGGTATCTCTCGCGTGACCTTGAGCCGAGTCATCAACGAGCACGCACGTCTATCGCCGAACCTTGCGATACGCCTTGAAGCAGCGGGCGTTGGTACCGCGCGCGCATGGCTTGCCATGCAAACCGCGCGAGACTTGTTTGACGAACGCGCTGGCGGCATTCCAAAGGTGCGACGGTTAGATTCCGTCGCCTAGTCCGTCGTATCGTCGCATCCTGACCGCAGATGCAAACACCCCGCACTCACCACTGACCTGTCCGACCTGTCAGGTGATCGACAAACTTGACGGGCACGAAGATGGAAAGATCTTCGATCTTCAACACTGGTCTGTGGCCAGTGAGAAATCCCGCTGGGCGAGTATGCGCAAGGCTCAAGATGAAGTGGCCGACAAAGTGACAAACTTTGCGGATCACTCAACTTCGTCTATTTAGATCGAACCTTCAGTCCCTCATCTGGATCGTGCACCTTGCACAGAAACTGGATGTCGACATCATGCACGTTCAGAAGTTGTGCTCAGATGCCGTCGCGGAGTCAGACAAGGTTGAGCAGTAGCAACCGTGACGCCACCGTCGTCCCCGGCTTGTATTGACGCACACGAAAGCCGACTCACGTTCGAGTGCCCTAGGCAGGAATCGAACCTGCGACACACGGTTTAGGAAACTCCTAGGGTCCCCTTTGGGACCTGCAGTTCGTCAGGCGATTCATAGGTTTCTCGACGGTTTGCTTAGCCTCGTCGGTGATCATTTGGTCGTATCTTCGGATCATGAGCGATTCAGAGCAAACTCCGCATTCACCACTCACCTGCCCCGCCTGCCAAGTCATCGACAAACTCGATGGACATGAAGACGGCAAAATCTTCGACCTTGCGCACTGGTCAGTGGCAAGTGAAAAGTCCCGCTGGGACAGTATGCGAAAAGCCCAAGATGAGGTTGCAGACAAGGTTACGAACTTCGCTGGGTCGCTGAATTTCGTCTACCTACACGGACTGTGGTTCGCCATTTGGATCGCCCTCAACGTCGGTCTTATTGGCGCTGGTTTGATGTTCGATAAATATCCGTTCGGCCTTCTCACCATGATCGTGAGCCTGGAAGCAATCTTCCTGTCGACGTTCGTGATGGTGAGCCAGAACCGTCAGGCATCACGATCAGAGGTTCGGGCGGAAGTCGACTTCGAATCGAATCTGCAATCGTTGATTTGGATCGTTCATCTCGCGCAGAAACTCGACGTAGACATCGTGCACGTCCAGCAACTCTGCACTGACGCAGTTGCCGAGTCACGCAAGGTCGAGCAGTAATCGTTAGGTCGTCAAGAACGATGTGGGTCGTCAGCATGCGTCCGCGAAAGATATCCGACAAGCACGATGATGACCACGAGCAGTACCAAGCTAATGAGGCCGGTGCCCCAGTTGAGACCACCACGTGACGGCGGCACTGCAATCCAGTCCGCGAACGAAGCACCAAGTGGACGAGTCAGAATGTAGGCCGACCAAAAGGCAACAATCGCGTTCAGCCCGAACCGCGCGTAGGCAAGCGCGGGAATGCAGATGAGAAAGGCGAAGACGACACCGGAGAAGAAGTAACCCCAGTGGAACGTCGTAGCCGTCATATCTCCAACTGCCGTGCCCAGCGCGAAAGTGGCCAGCACCGTCGCCCAATAAAACAGTTCACGTCGCGGATTAGTGATGCTGTGAATCGACAAAGTGCCTTCGCTTCGAAACCACACCGCAAAGATCACGGCCAGAGCGATCGAAAACGCAATGGAGCTAACGACATACGGGACACCAAGGCCCACGTGAATCACGTCGGCAGCCATCGTGCCGAAGACGCTGACCATCACCACGCACGACCAGTACTGCCATGGCCGGTAGCGATCGGTTCTGAACTGAAGCACCAGTGCCACCAGCAGACCGACACCCCCGAGACCCACCGCGACTATCGGACCGATCGTGTGTGCGAAGAAGTCAGATGTCGTTTCGCCCATACCGGTAGTCAGGATCTTGATGACCCAGAACAGGGCCGTAACTTCAGGTACCTTGCTAAGTCCGTGTCCCACGCTCGCATCGGAAGTTTGCCGTATGTCAAACGCCATGTTCAGAGACCTTTCGCTTTAGTGCTTTTCGAGGTCTCCACTGTCGAGAGTCGCATTGATTTCCCCGTCATTAAGGACATTCTCTGTGACGTCGACGCGAGTTGACGTGAGGTAAATGACGAGAGCAAGAATTGCACCGAGGAAAATGAAACTCGTCGTGACTGTTCCGAGGCCCAAGCCGCCGTCATCCTTGGACTGGGCTAGTGAATCACCGATTGACGCGCCCAGCGGACGCGTCAGGATGTAGATGGCCCAGAACGAAAGAACTTCGTTGAGTCCCATCTTCCACGCAACCGCAATCACGGCGATCAAGCCAGCGAAGATCGCAGTTGCGACGAAGTAGCCAAGGTTGAACTTCTCCGACACCAGGTCACCGGCTGCCGTGCCGAGAGCGAAGGTAAAGAGAATTGCCAGCCAGTAGAACGCTTCGCGACGAGGCGTCACGATCGAATGAATCGAGAGTGTGCGTTCGCTGGCGTACCACGCGGCGAAGACAAGAGCGAGGACGACCGCGAACACGAGGGTCGTCGTTTCCAGACTGACACCCAAATTATCTGTGAGGTTGTCGGTGATGAGGGTACCCACGATGCTCACCAGAACAACCGCGAGCCAGTAGATCGTGGGAATGTAGCGCTTGACGTAGAACTGCACCCCGAGAACCGCAATGAGAATCGCCCCGATCACATACGTTGTGTTCGTGAGCCCAAGATTCAGGTTGGTGTTCAAGAAGTCGGCGAACGTCTCACCCACTGTCGTGCACAAGATCTTGATAATCCAGAAGAAGATCGTGACTTCCGGCACCTTGTTGGCTAGGTAGCGGGAACCAGAGGGCACAGTCACGGCATTCGTCGTGACATTAGTCATGGCTCCAAGCCTGACAGGTTGAAATTTGGGAGACATATGCTTCACCTGTGATTTCGCTGAGCGCCATGCAGCATCAGGTAGCCACGGAACTGATCCGCGATCAACATGAGTGACGAGCAAGTGCCCTAGGCAGGAATCGAACCTGCGACACACGGTTTAGGAAACCGATGCTCTATCCCCTGAGCTACTAGGGCGGGATGGTCTAACCGCGCAGGTTAGATCGTATGCCATCGCATCCAGGGGAACGTGCTCGCTCAGTTCTTAACAGATCAAACTGGAAGGCTGCGATCCATCCTTCCCAGTCTATTTTCTCTCTCGCCTGCTGGCTGGTGCGTCGTACTCGCTAGCCTTGGGGCCAGCTCTACAAACTGGGCATCCTCGACCAACAGGAGAGTCAGTGACTGTCGATCCCAATCTGCCCGATCCTGAACTTGAGTTCGTATTCGAGGTTCGGGTGAGCGTCGATCCACCTGTGCGCATTGGCGGGCCGACGAATCATGAAGTCACCTCATTCGTTGCCATCACGGGGGGAACGGTTTCGGGACCACACGCGAACGGTGTCGTGCTTGCCGGTGGTGGCGACTGGTACGTAGATCGCGACGGCATCATCACCCTCGACGCGCGCTACAGCATCAAGACTGATGACGGGGCGACCATTGGCATCGACAACCGCGGCTTCTGGCGCGCGAGCCCCGAAGTCACCGCGCGTTTGGACGCTGGCGAATCTGTCGACGAACGTGAGTATTACTACCGAACCAGTCCTGTGTTCACCACCGATTCAGAAACCTACCGCTGGCTGACGCAGACGGTATTCATCGGAATGGCCCGCGAGGATTCGGGCCAGGTCTGCATCAGGTTCTACGCCCTGAAGTAGTCGCGTGGCGGTCGGCTAAAGTCAAGATCTACAACCACTTGGAAGCAGGGAAGTAACTGTGCGCGTTCTCATCGTCGGTGCAGGAATCGGTGGCGCTACCGCAGCGCTAAGTCTGCATGCCGCAGGTATCACGGACGTCACACTTCTTGAGTCCGTGTCGGAGATTCGACCACTCGGAGTAGGTATCAACGTCCTTCCGCATGCAGTCCGCGAACTCACCGAACTCGGTCTCGGTGAGCAACTAGCCGCTACTGGCGTCGCAACCTCCGACCTGACGTATGTGAACCGTCAAGGCCAGAAGATCTGGAACGAACCACGCGGTATCGCAGCCGGCTACAATTACCCGCAATATTCGATTCATCGCGGCCGACTCCAAATGCTTCTGCTCGACGCTGTGAAGGAACGCCTCGGGGCCAACGCAATCCGCACCGGTTGTCGCGTGCTGTCGTCGACGACGAACGGTGATGTAGCCGAACTCACCTACCAACGCGGGGACGAGCGCATCACCGAGACCGCTGATCTGATCATCGCCGCGGATGGCATCAAGTCCGCGATTCGCGCCGAATGGTTCCCAGACGAAGGACCGCCCCAGTGGAACGGCCTGATTCTGTGGCGAGCAGTGAGCCGAGCCAAGCCATTCCTCAGCGGGAAATCGATGGTCATGGCCGGTGATCGCGAAATCCGTTTCGTCGTTTACCCCATTGAGGACGCGGCCGCCGATGGAACGCAGCTCATCAACTGGGTCGCGGAAAAAGACCTGTCAGGCGCGGATGGCTCGAACTTCGACTGGAACAAGGCAATCGACCGCTCAGTCTTCGCACCGGCCTTCGCTGAATGGAATTACGAGTGGCTCGATATTCCCGCTTTGATTGAATCAGCCGAAGCTGTCTACGAATATCCGATGGTCGATCGGCCACCACTTGAGTCATGGATCCGTGGACGAGTCGTTCTCCTCGGTGATGCCGCACATCCCACGTACCCCGTCGGCTCCAACGGCTCCTCCCAAGCGATCATTGACACCCGTGTCCTGGCCTACGCCTTGGCCACCATGCCCGTCGATCAGGCACTTGAGTTCTATCAAAACGAGCGCCTGCCGAAGACTCGCGAATTGCAAAAACTCAACCGCGCGATGGGGCCTGAGCGCGTGATGCAGATCGCCCGCGAACGAGCCCCTGAGGGTTTCGCAGATATCCATGACGTCGTGTCCCCTGCCGAGCTCGAGGAAGTTGCCGCGAACTACAAGCGAGTCGCCGGCTTCGATCCATCAATCTTGAATAGCCAGCCGTCTTGGTCGGCACATATCTCCACAGCCGGCGTGTCATGACCACTCCACCCAGCGAGCCGTCACTGACCCCCGTTGGTCAGTTGCGCGTCAACGTCGCTGCGCCGGTTGAGCTTGGTGCATCACCGTTGGGCCGACGACGCATGATTGCCATTCTTGGCGGCACCCTCGAGGGCGAAATCGGCACTGGCACAGTACTTCCCGGCGGTGCCGACTGGCAGGCAGTGCACGACGATGGCAGCGTCACGATCACTGCCGAGTACACGATTGAGCTCGAAGAGGGCGACGTCATGACGTTGCGTTCTATCGGTGTTCGCGCGATGCGTGACGGCGCAGATGCACCGCCACACTTCCGCACGTCCATTGTCTTCGCCGCCGAAAGCCATCGCACGGCACTCAATCACAATCTCTACGTATCTACCGGGTTGCGCGAGGGTGGCACCGTGACGTTGAATCTCTTCCGCGTCGACTAACTTCGGTCAATCTAAGGCAGTTAAGGCGTCGAGGAATTCGCCGGCCGCAGTGATGTACGCATCAACATCGTCCTGTGTGATCGCATAGGACACTGACGGTCCAGCTGTTGCGATCGAATCCCAAAGGCCGCGGTTCAGAAGGAACACCTTCCGGGCATCGATCAGTGGTAGGACGATTGATCGGTAACTCTCTTCACCGTTTAGCGGCATTTCGGGTGTCAGCCGCCATTGAATGCGTCCACCTAGCCGATCGATCGTCCACGGCAACCCGACGCGGTCCACATGTGATTGCAGCCCCTTCTGCAACTGGGCACCAAGTTCATCAACGCGCGCTGATGCCTCCGCCGTGAATATCTCAGCGAGGCCCGCACGCGCAGCAGCAAGTGAGAGCGCGTTTGCATAAAGGGTTCCGCCGACGGCCAATCCATGTGAATCACCCGTCTCAACCAGACCTGGGTCTTCATCCCGATTGTTCGACACAACGGCGGCAACCTCATCGGTCATACCAATCACGCCGATCGGTACACCACCGCCGATTCCTTTACCGCCGGTTAACATGTCGGGCTTGTAGCCAAACACTGCCGTTCCGCCTCCATGAACAGCGAACTGAACGTGGGTCTCATCCACGATCAAAAGTGCTCCCGCTGCGCGCACCTGCGTGTTTAATGCTTCGACGAATTCAGGAGTTGGTGTCACTAGTCCGCAGTTCGTGAGAACGGACTCCACCAGAACCGCTGCAACATCACCCTTGGCAAGACGAGATCTGAGTGCAGCAACATCGTTGTAGGCAATGACATCCGACGACTGCGCACTCGTGGGATCAAGTCCCATTAAATCGGCATCCACCGATCCATCATCCGAGCGCGACCACAGCGTTTGGTCGAGATGGCCGTGGTACTTGCCATCAAACAGCAGGACGGTCGAACGTCCGGTGGCCACGCGGGCGATTCGTAATGCATCCATGTTGGCCCCGCTAGCGGACAGCGTGAACTGCCACTGCGGCAAGGCAAACCGCTCCGTCAAGAGTCGGCACACCTCTACTGCATCGATGGTTGGCAACAAGAAGTGGTTACCCAACTGCGCTTGCGCAGTTATTGCATGAACAATCGGTGCCGCAGCAAACCCGGCCGGCATCGCCAGATCGCAGGCGTTGAAATCGATGAATGTGTTGCCGTCGAGATCCTCGAAAGTTGACCCCGAACCGCGCACAGCCACCACCGGCACATGTCGATACAGAGAACGCATCCACGCCATGGGTACACCACCGGGCATGACGCTCTGGGCGCCTTCCAGCCAGGCAATCGAGTTCGGGGTGCGGCGGCGGAATTCTTCGAGCTCCTGCGCCAAGATCACTCGCGCTCGATCAATGATCGCCGCATCCACATGCGGATACTCGGTGGTCGACATCGGAACCTCTCCTCACAATCGATCATGTAACGGCCACGCACAACAATCCGCGATCGCCTGTGATCAAAACTATCAGTCGATAGCAGATGTCCCGGCACATCGATCATGGTGCTGTGCGGCATACTGACGATCGTGCGCATACGAGTGATCGTCCTGCTGTACATCGCACTTCTCGTTGGAGAGATCGCTTGGCAGGGCGTGGCACCTCTGATTCCAACGTACATCGATACGTACAACCTCACGGCCTCACAGGGCAGCATGATGTTGGCCGTTGCAAGTTTGGGTATCTTGCTTGCCTCGCTACCGGCCGGCTTCATGACGAACCGAGTAACTCCCCGGCATCTAACTCACGCGTCACTGGCCCTGATGATCGTCGGCCTGGCCGGACAGTCGATAGCGCCAAACTACGCCACAATCATCCTCGCTCGATTCATCTTCGGACTTGGCTTCGGCGTCCTCTGGGTAGCGCTCATCGCATGGTTGGCAGACGCCGCCGGGGATCAGAGCGCACGAGTTCTCTCCGGGTCAACAGTGATCGCCGGCCTCGGCGGAATCTTCGGCCCCGCTTATGCCGGCACAGTCGCACACAGTTTCAATCTCGAGGCCCCCTTTATTGGTCTTAGCGCAGTCCTACTAGTGCTGCTGATACTCCTGGTCCTCGACGACTCGGGCACGGGAGTTAAGAAAGAGGTGGCACCACCTACGCGTGAGCTTCTACGCGCCACCCATTCCGATCCTGATCTCAGCACCATGATGCTCATCACGATCGGTGCTGCGGTTGTATGGATGACGGCTGACTTCCTAGTGCCACTGCGACTTGCGGCTCACGGCTACAACGAGGCACAGATCGGCGTCATCTTTTCCATCGCATCATTGTGTTTCGTGTCGACGAGTGCCTTCGTGTCGCGCAAAGCCGAGCAGTGGCGCAAGGCGCGAATCGTGGCCACAGCGATGGCTGGCTTAGCGATATGCACCGCGATTCCCATGATCTTCATTGGATCTACTGCGGCGATGATCTTCCTAGCCGGAGCGACGATCGCGAGCGGAGTTACCGCCGCATTGTCGTTCCCGTTCGGGCTGCTGGCAGTCGAGCGAGGCGCCGTCACCGTCGGCGTCATGTCGGCACTGGCCAACATCATCTGGTCAATCTCAGGTCTCCTTGGCCCTACGCTCGGTGGGCTTTCAACTCAGGCGATCGGCGATCAGGCGGCCTTTGGTCTCCTGGCAAGCGTTGCGCTTTTGATGGCGTTCCTGATCTACCGCCAAGGCAAAGTTCCGCGACCGGCCCCCGTAGCACCGCTCGGCCACGACATCGTTGAACAGCCCTAGGCTGTGCATGCACGTGGGAGTATGTCGCTGACAACGAGTGAGGTAACGCGGTGAAAGCACTTCAGGTCACAACCCTGGGCGAACCGATCGACGCACTGACCTTGGTCGAGATTGCTGCGCCACTACCTGGGCCGGGCGAAGTAGCAGTGCGGGTACGTGCGGCCGCAGCCAACTTTCCTGACGTTCTGATGTGCCGAGGGCTGTATCAGGTACGGCCTGAATTGCCTTTCGTTCCAGGCGTTGAGGCCTGCGGGGACGTGATCGCGGTGGGCGAAGGTGTGTCTAACGAGCTCATCGGTCAGCGCGTTGTTGGCGGTACGGAATTGCCCTTTGGTTCCTTTGCTGAAGTCGCAATCATGCCGGCAAGTCAGATTTACCCCGCCCCTACCTCACTAGACGATGCCCAAGCCGCGGCCCTCTTAGTCGGATACCAAACTGGCTGGTTCGCCCTGCATCGCCGCGCACACATACAACCGGGCGAAACACTGCTAGTCCATGCAGCAGCTGGTGGGGTCGGCACAGCGGCGATCGAGCTCGGAAAGGCTGCTGGCGCGAACGTGATCGCCGTCGTCGGCAGTGAGCCCAAGCGAGAGACGGCTGCCGCACTCGGCGCCGACATCGTGGTGAATCGTTCAACTGAAGACTTCGTCGCGATCGTTAAAGAGGCAACTGGTGGACGTGGCGCGGACGTCATCTTTGACCCAGTTGGCGGCGAGACATATCGCAAGTCAACCAAGTGCATTGCCTTCGAGGGACGCATCGTCATCGTTGGATTCACCAGCGGTGAGATCCAATCCGTTGCACTCAATCACGCACTGGTGAAGAACTACTCAATCCTTGGATTGCACTGGGGTTTATACCGTTCCGAGGATCCGGCAGCCGTCGGCGCCTGCATGGACGAGTTGACCTCGCTGGCCAATAGCGGCCAGATCACGCCTCTAGTAAGTCAACGTCATAGCTTCGATACGTGGCCCGCAGCGATGCAGGAGTTAGCAAACGGCACAACAGTGGGACGCCTAGCACTCATCCCGTAACGGCCTACGTCGTCCGATGGGTGAGGCCGGCACAGTTATTGTGGCCGAGCAGCTTCCCGTAATGCTGCCACGGCCGCGGCCGAAAGCTGTTCGTTCCGTGCACCTGCTGCCTGAACGGTGATCGCACCAGCGGCGGCGGCCACGGTCACCGACTCCTCTAGCGAAGCGCCCGTCGCTAGCCAGCCAGTGAGTGCGGCACTAAATGCATCACCCGCACCTGTGGTGTCAACAACGTCAACGTCAAAAGCCGGTACGTCGACGACCGGTACGCCAGCACGATGAATGCGCGCACCCTGCGCTCCACGAGTGATGACTACTGCTCCACATCCGGTCGCCAGAACACCATCAATCCCGCCGACATGAATAGCCTCAACTTCACCGGAGTTAGGGGTGAGTACGTCAATCTTGGCCAGCAACTCGTCGGGCAGGCTCCGCGATGGGGCGGGGTTCATCACCACAATCCAACCTCGGGCGTGGGCGAGTTCAACCGCTCGGGTCACGGTGGGCATGGGGACTTCAAGGTTGATCATCAGCGCAGTCGGCTCTTCTTCGATCGCGTTGAATTGCGTCTCTAAGAGATCGGGCGAAAGTTCGAAGTTCGCACCAGACACCGAGCCGACCACGTTTTCACCATGCGGATCAACGAAAATCAACGCAACACCTGTGCTCGCAGTTTCGTGCACTAATAGTCGCGAAACATCAACGCCGGCAGCCGCCAAGCCCGCACGACTATCGGCGCCGAACTCATCTGCGCCGATGCATCCAACAATGGTCGTGTGAATTCCGAGTCGCCCCAATGCCGCGGCGGCGTTACCCGCTTTACCACCATGGGCGCGCATGAATCGATTACCAAGGACACTCTCACCAGGGGCTGGGATGTGATCGACGAGTGCCACTAAATCAACGTTGATCGAACCCACCACAACAACGTGTGCGGTCGTCACGCACTCCCCCATGCAACAGCAAGGCGGTCAATCACTCGCTCAAGTCGCTCAGGCGACGTCGCGAAATTAAGTCGTGCGAAACCTGCGTAATCAGCACCAAAGTCCGCGCCAATGCTCAGCTCAACCCCACCCGCACGTGCCGCGGCTGCAGGATCCGCGATCCCTGTGCCGCGAACATCGAGCCATCCGAGGTACGTCGCCTCC
This sequence comes from uncultured bacterium, assembly GCA_903826575.1. GTDB lineage: Bacteria > Actinomycetota > Actinomycetes > S36-B12 > CAIYMF01 > Longivirga. Next base: position 34,650 of record CAIKEU010000024.1, on the reverse strand, counting down.
GGCGGGATCCACGAGATCTGCGGTAACCGCTGCGCCAACAGTTCCGACGTTAGGGCGAGCTGTTCATCGAGGTGCATCAGCAAACTGTCTAGCCACGGTCCACCCCAGGTGTAGGCGGCCACTGTTGCTGCGATACCGAGCGGCGTCACTCCATGATTTGCGACGTAGTGAAGTGATCGAAGTTTGTCGCGATCGGCTTCGTTGCCTGCGATCACCTGCGCGCACTTGAGACCAGGAATGTTGAAAGCCTTCGATGCAGCAACAATTGTGGTGACGTGATCAGCCGTGCCCGCAATGGACGCATACGGAACATGCGTCATACCAGCAAGAGTGATGGGGGCATGAATTTCATCGCTGATCACGCGAGCGCCATGTTTCAGGACAACGTCACGTAATCCTTCAAGCTCTTCGACACTGAACATTCGTCCCAATGGATTATGCGGTTGGCACAGCAATACCGTGCGAGCACCAGCGGCGAGCGCCGACTCAATCCCAGCAAGGTCAAGCTCGTAACGACCGTTGTTGACGACGCAGTCGACCGTCTTCATCTCGAATCGGAGCAGTGGCACAATCCCGAGGAATGGCGGGTACGCAGGTGTTGGCACAACCACCGCCCCCGGCTCGCAGAGATGCTCAAGAGCCAAACCAACACCGGCCATCACATCGGCACAGCCAATCACCATGCTGGGGTCGATGGTCTGGCCGAATCGGTCGTAGACGAACCGTGCCGTCGCCTCCGGCAAGCCATTCACACTGTCGAACTGCGCGTAGCCAAAGGTTCCACGCGCGACTGCCATGCGGATCGCTTCGTGAACAGGAGGACATGGCTTGCAATCCATTTCCGCAACCCATGCAGGCAAAACCTCCGCAGGCTGGAAATTCCACTTGATCAAACCCGTTGCACGCATCTGCTCATCGGATACGTCAAAGTCAACGCTGCTCATGCGTGGCAGTCTTTCATAGACCGTGACTCTCACACGGACGTACGCGATGCGAACATTGCCGTGGTCGACAACCTGTTTACCGTCCCATAGATTTGTGCGAAGGCCCGCACGTCGTAACGACACGACTTTAGGAGTACACGGTGACGACCTCAGTGATCATTTCGGGCGCACGCACGCCCATCGGTCGCCTTCTCGGAGCACTCAGCGGCTTCACCGCTCCTGAACTTGGTGGGTTAGCAATTCGAGGAGCCCTCGAGAAGTCGGGCGTCGGACCAGACATGGTCGAGGCGGTTCTGTTTGGCAACGTCATTCAGGCAGGAGTTGGGCCGAACGCCGCACGCCAGGCCTCTGTGGCTGCTGGCCTTGGCTTCAGCGTCCCTGCGACGACGATCAACAAGTTGTGTCTATCTGGGCTTACCGCAATCGGGCAGGCCGACCAAATGATCCGGCTCGGCTACTACGACGTCGTCGTTGCCGGCGGCTGCGAGTCGATGACGAACGCTCCACACGAGGTGCTCGGCTCACGCAAAGGCACCAAGTACGGCCCCGGCAAGTTCGTGGACGCCCTTGACCAAGATGGTCTGATCTGTGCGTTCGAAGGCTTGTCGATGGGTGCCGCAACTGAGCGCCACCAAAAGGAATTCGGGTTCACCCGAGAAATGCAGGACGCATTCGCAGCCCAATCACACGAGCGCGCAGCCAGCGCCACCAAGAACGGCGCGTTGGCCGAAGAGATCGTTCCTGTCATGGACCGCAAGGGAAACCTCGCCCTAGACATTGATGAAGGTGTGCGTCCCGGCACAACGACGGAGAGCCTGAGTGGCTTGCGCCCCGCGTTCGACAAGGACGGGTCCATTACTCCCGGAAACGCATCGCAGCTAAGCGATGGTGCAGCTGCCGTCGTCGTGATGAGCAAGGACAAGGCCCAAGCGCTTGGCCTCACGTGGATCGCCGAGATCGTGTCTTATGGCACCGTCGCCGGCCCCGACACCTCGCTGATCAACCAGCCAGCTAATGCCATCAACGACGCACTGCGCCGCGAGGGTTCGCTCTCCGTCGCTGATCTGGATTTGATCGAGATTAACGAAGCATTCGCCGGTGTGGCATTGGGATCGATGCAAACTCTGGGCGTGAGCGATAACCGCGTCAACGTCAACGGTGGCGCCATCGCACTAGGCCATCCTGTTGGCATGAGCGGCACGCGCGTCGTGCTCACGTTGGCCAATGAGCTTCATCGTCGTGGCGGTGGTGTTGGCGCGGCTGCTCTGTGCGGTGGCGGCGGTCAGGGCGACGGACTCATCATCCGAGTTCCGGCGTAAACCTTCATGGCCGATACCCTCTTCGCGTCTGCAGATGACGCCGCAACGCGCCTCGCTGCAACGGGTTACCTCACCGATCCCGATCTGGCGACAGTCACGTATTTAGCTGACTCCCTTAGCAAGCCGTTGCTGCTTGAAGGTCCGGCGGGCACTGGCAAGACTCAGTTGGCCAATGCAGTTGCGCAGGCGACCGGCGCGGACATTGTGCGACTTCAGTGCTACGAAGGTATCGACGAGGCACGTGCACTCTACGAGTGGAACTACCGCAAACAACTGCTGCGCATTCAATCGGCAGGTCGTAGCGGCGATGAGGATTCTGATTGGGATCAACAGCGCAACAACATCTTCAGCGAGGAATTCCTTCTAGCCCGTCCACTCCTTACCGCAATCCAGCGCGAGACACCGACAGTGCTTCTCATCGATGAAACCGACAAGGCTGACGTAGAGATCGAGGGCCTACTACTTGAGGTCCTGAGTGACTTCCAAGTGACGATCCCCGAGCTCGGCACCATTACCGCCGTCCGTCGTCCGTTCGTCGTGCTGACGACGAACGCGACTCGCGAATTATCCGAAGCCCTCAGGCGCCGGTGTCTCTACCACTACATCGGCTACCCGAGTGCCGAGCGCGAACGAGCAATCGTGATGGCGCGCGTGCCTGGAGCGACGCAGGAACTCGCAGATTCTGTCGTGAATGCGATTCGCGGCATGCGCGACTTGAACCTTCGTAAGCCACCGAGCGTGGCCGAGACCATCGACTGGACGCGATCACTTCTGGCCCTTGGCATCCCACAGGTTGACGCCGCCGCTCTCGATCGAACGCTGGGTGTCGTGGTTAAGCATCACAACGACATGGAACGGGTACGAGTCCAACTACACCTCCCTAAGGCGAGCACCCAATGACCGATGTCTTCCTCGCCGGTGGAGTACGAACCCCTGTCGGCCGCTATGCAGGCGCGCTGGCAACCGTACGTGTCGATGATCTCGCCGCACTTGTCGTCGGCGAGGTGGTTCGTCGTCATGCGATCGACCCAATTGCCGTAGACGACGTGATTCTCGGCGCGGCTAACCAAGCCGGAGAAGACAACAGAAACGTGGCGCGGATGGCAGCCTTACTTGCTGGCCTTCCTGATTCGGTTCCCGGGTACACGGTCAACCGGCTTTGTGCCAGCGGCCTGCAGGCAGTTGCATCAGCTGCTCAGGCTGTTGCTGCTGGCGACGCGCACCTGATCATTGCCGGCGGTGCTGAATCCATGACCCGCGCTCCATGGGTCACACCCAAACCATCGCAGGCCTGGGCCAAGCCGGAGCAGAGCGTCGACACCGCTCTTGGTTGGCGCTTGGTGAACCCAAAGATGACAGCACTCGACGGTGGCGACGCCACGTTGAGCCTGGGCGACTGCACGGAAAAATTGGCGCGACTCGATGGCATCACGCGCGGCGATGCCGACGAATTCGCAGCCCTGTCACAGGCACGAGCGGCCGATGCCTGGGCGCGCGGAGTTTTCGATCGCGACATCGTCGCAGTTCAACCCCTCAAGGGCGAGGCTGTAACTCGCGACGAAACCGTGCGCGAAACAACAATCGAGAAGTTGGCGTCGCTCAAGCCTGTGTTCAGCGCAGACGGGATCGTCACTGCAGGCAACGCTTCACCCCTCAGTGACGGTGCGTCCGCACTGGTTGTTGGGTCAGCAGAATCGCTTGCTGCACAAGGGATCACGCCACGCGTGCGGTTCGTAGCCAGCGCTGTGGCCGGCGTCGCGCCAAGCCTTTTCGGTCTCGGCCCCGTGCCAGCGATTGAGAAGTTGCTGGCGCGCACCGGATTGCAGATATCCGATATCGATGCGATCGAGATTAACGAAGCATTTGCCGCTCAGGCGATCGCTTGCGAACGTCGCCTCGGGATCTCCCGAGACCGGCTTAACGCCGACGGTGGCGCGATCGCACTTGGGCATCCGCTCGGATCAAGTGGTTCGCGTCTGCTGATCACCTTGATGAGCAGGCTGGAACGTAACGGCGGGCGCTTCGGAATCGCATCCCTGTGCATCGGCGTAGGTCAGGGCGCGGCCATGCTTGTAGAGCGCGTTAGTTAATCCTCTAGGCGATTGCCGCAACGCTCTCCACCAATTGACGAAGAGTTCCCACCTCAAAGACTGCGTTGCATAGGTTTGCGTAGTCAGAACAGCGGGAATCGTCCGTATCCCACTGCTCGGCGGGCTCTGGGTTGAACCAGAAAAGCCGCCGTGAGGTGCGAGAAAGTTCAGCCACTTCCGACAACGCGGGCTCACGATCATGAGACCGAGCATCTCCAACAATGAGAACGGTCGTGCGCGCCGTAACTGAATCTGGCCACGTACCAAGGAAAGTGCGGAAAGCCCGCTGATAGTCGCTACGGCCATCGCCGGCCACCAGGCCCCGCCGATCAAGCAGATGCCGAGGATCGATCACACCTGGACTCGAGTCCAACAGCTTGGTGATCTCAACGATTCCGTCTACAAAGACGAAGGATCGCACTCGCGAGAACTCCTGATGAACGGCCTGAAGCAGAGCCAAAATGAATGGCGCGAACTCTGCAGTAGATCCCGAAAGATCACACAGCACAACGAGATCCGGCCGGGTCGGACGTCGTCGACGCAGCGCCGGTGCGACCGGAACACCACCGGTTCCAATAGATGCACGAATAGTTCGACGCATGTCGAGCGAACCTGCGCCTCGCCTCTTTCGCTGACCGAGGCGTGCGGCAAGTTGGCGAGCAAGTGGCCGTAACGCCTGCCTCAACTTGATCAGTTCCTCGGGATTGGCATGAAGTAAATCAATCTCGGCAAGATCCGAGTTAACAGGTTGATGACTTGCCGGAGGTAGCCGTTCAGCCACCATGCGCTCGATCAAGTCACGCATTTGATCCATCACCCGCTGCGCCTCACTGCCAGCGAGCGCGCGATCAAACTCCGAACGTTCCTCATCGGCAGTCAGATACCGGCGATAGATCTCGGCCAAGTCCATCCGACGCAGGACTCGCTGAGTGTGATGTTCCACCGAGCGCGCCGCTTCGACACCGGAGTACGCATCAACAGCCGGGTCAAGCAGGTGCCGCACCTGCTCGAGATCGCCCTCTTGCAGCGCCCGTACGAGCTCGCCGGCATCAGGGGCAGAGTCCGGCGGTGTACCTTCGGCGATCGCATCTGGCCGCTGGATCTGAGCGCGTGGATAGATCTCGTCAAAGACTCGGTCAAAGTCGCCGAACTTGCTGGCATCCTTAACCAACGCCGAACGAAGGGCAATTCGCACCTGCGCACGGGATTCGATGTCAACGCAGGTGAGTGCGCGCATGGCATCGAGTACTTCCCCCGTTGATACAGAGACGCCGCTGGCCCGGAGCCGGTTTGTGGTCGCAACAACCGAGGCGACTACGGCCTGGGCCACCGCATCGAGTTGCGTATCCGTACCGTTGGACGTCGTAACCACATTCCCTCTAGGGTCCGCACTGATTGAACTAACTACGCTCATGGTGGAGGTATCGACATGGGGATGCAAGACAGTCAAACACTGCTCGATCTCGGAATTGTTCTACACCCCGATCACGAGTCGGCACAGCAGGTACTCATGGCGGTCCTTGCGAGCAGGATTGGCTACACGACCGTCGTCGTTCCACACCAGTTGTCTGCAGATCCAGGTCTGCCCGCTCTTCTCGAGCAGTTACGTGCCGCCGTAACAGACAAGGCAACTGTTCTGGTCGAAGATCCGGCCGACGAACTCGTCGTCACCACATCCGACCTTGTTCAAATTCACGCAAGACGAGCACAGCTGGATCAGGCTCTTGATCCCCGCCCACTATGCGTTTCGTTGCCAGTGTCCATTGGACGAACGATGAACGAAGCCGTCGCCCGCGCTTCGCGTGATAGCCGCTTCGTCGGCGACGCTCACCCCCAAGTAAGCGGCGTGTTCGGCACGTTCGAGCAAGCACAGGATCAGGTCATAGCTCTCGCTGATGCAGGTGCCCAAGAACTTTGGGTCACGCTGGCCGATGACTACGACATCTCTGATCTACTCGCCCAGGTCAAAGCACTCGTCGTTGGTCCAACTGTTGTGCTGCACCAACGTTTGAAGTCGGGCGAGGATTCGTAGCGAAATCCGTTTACGCGAACGAGCCGTGCATCAGGTCCTTATCAATCAACAGCGCCGTCGACTGCAACGCTTGCAGGAACGGCCCGGTCAGGGTCGTGATCGGAACTCGTGCTGCATGTGCGCTGACGTTGATGGCGGCTACTACTTGGCCATCAGCTCCATGAACGGGGACCGCCACCGAGCGCACACCTACTTCTAGGTCCTGATCTTGAAGAGCCCACCCTTGGGCGCGCGCCTTATTAACCTCGGCTCGAACAAAAGCTGGATCAGTGTTGCTTCGATCTGAGAATGGAACCAACTCGTTCATCTCGAGAAACTCATCGAGCGCCGCGTCGTCCAGTGCAGCTAGGAGCACGCGACCCATCGATGTGCAGTAGGCAGGCAAACGGGCGCCAAGCGCAAGGTTGATCGTCATGATCCTGTTGGTGGCTGCGCGAGCGACGTAGACGATGTCAGGCGAATCGAACACCGAGGCACTACACGACTCATGTAGGTGATCGGCTAGCCGCTCGAGGTGATCCTGCACAACGGCAGTGACCGTTGCCGATGACAGATAGGCGAACCCGAGCTCAAGAACCCGGGGCCGCAGATAGAACTGTCGCCCGTCACTGCCGACGTACCCCAACTCTTGCAGGGTCAGCAGGAATCGACGGGCGGCAGCTCGAGTTAGGCCGGTCTCGCGGGCAACATCAGAAAGGGTCAGTCGCGGCTTTTCGACCGAGAATGCGCGAATCACGGCCAAGCCGCGATCGAGCGACTGGACGAAGTCCGAGGATCGCTCGGCGGAAACTGCCATGACATACACCTATCACACGTGTGCGCCATCCGTACATATGGTCTCAGAGCGAACAAAACCTACGAATTACCACCGAAAACCTTGACGTAGGCGGTCCCTAGGTATGGAATATGGTTCACAATCCGAACTTGTGTTCGCATAGCGCACACACCGCCGATGGCGGTTCATGGGATAAGAGGAGGACTCGTGGCTGGAGCTACCAACGCTTCGGGTGCAGTCGAAGCGGCTTCGTACAAGACCGTCTTTGCCTCGCTTGAAGACTTTTCCAAAGGCGGGGTTGAACTCATCAACGACGACCCGCGCCACTACGCATTCTCGAACATGTACGAAGTGGCCAGTATCAGCAAGCCGTGGGAACAGGTCGCCGTCGGCAAGAACATGCAGTACGTCCTTGAGGTAGTTCGCGCCGAAGGTCAGAGCGGTTGGCGCACGGCTTCACACGACCAGTTCGCAGTTTCACTAGACGGCGAGGTCGAAATCGAATTCTTCACGCACGGCGCACCGGTCGATGAATCAGTCGAAGGTTCCGTTGCCCTCGCCGCAGATCCAGACGGCCAACGCATGGGACGCGTCGTACTCAACTTCGGACACCAGGCGCTTTTGCCCGCGAACTCCGCGTACCGCATGACGGCCAGCAGGCCATCGGTTGTCATGATTCAAACCATCGCCGGAGCGGACACCAAGTTCCGCTGGGCCGAGATCTGCCAGACAGTCTGAGAGGGGCAAAACAATGAGTATCGAAGCAGGCACGCCAACCAGCAGCACTGAGCCCAACGCCGAGGGCTACCGCGGATTCACCCTGGGCCAGTTCAGTTTCCGCCGCGATGAGTACTTCGCTTACATCAGCTGGCCTACCGGCAGCCACATCATGAGCGTCGACGCATTCCTGCGCGCAATGCAGCGCGACATTGCATGGGACTTCTTCTACGGCATCGTCAACTTTGACGGTGTGTTCGGAACGATGAACCACTACGGCACAGTCGATTTGTTCGCCGGCCGCTACAACGACTCGTACCGCAAGGCCGAGTTGGACTACAGCGAAAACATCGACACCCCGATCATTCGCGAACAGTTCAAGGCAATCCTCGAGGACTGGACGAATCAGACCTTCGATCCTTTCGCATCGCCGCATGAAACCGGTCCGGCCTTCGGTGTTAAGAACGGCTCGAACGTTGACGCCATCACACGCCGCCGAGTTGCCGCCACCCGCATGGTCAACCTGCCCGGTGACGAAGAGCTGCGTAACGATGAGAACGGTCACCCGCTGAACCGTATGTTCCTCGACGTTCCGCAGGACGAGCCATTGGTCGAGGCAGAGCCTGGCTTCGAAGGCCAGCTTGCCGGCTTCAATCTGTTCAACTACTTGGCGCGTTCACAGGTCACGTGGAATCCGTCAGTCGTGAGCGTCTGCAAAGACTCGCTTTTCTGCCCAACGACGGAGGAGTACATCCTTCCGATCATTCATGGCAACGACCGTGTCGAATGGTTCATCCAGCTCTCTGATGAGATCAGTTGGGAAGTTGAAGATCGCGACACCGGCACGATGCGCTCGCGAGTTGTGATGAAGGCCGGCGACGTGTGCGCAATGCCAGCCGATATTCGTCACCAGGGCTACTCACCGAAGCGCTCAATGCTTCTGGTGTGGGAGAACGGCGACCCGAACCTCGCAGACCTCATCGCAAGTGGTCAGGCACCGACCTACCCGGCTGATTTCTAGACGATGTAGCCAGGCACGTCAGGAAATCTCAACAGACGAGCGACATTCACGGCCCATCGCGATTGGCGGGCCGTGAATGAACCTTTCCACTCTGGCTCATCGAGCCAGCATTGACACTTCGGCTCTTCGAGCCAGCATCGAGCGGATCACCATGCGAACCCAGTTATTCATTGACGGCGAATTTGTTGATGGTGCCGAAGGACGCACAATTGACGTATTCGATCCGCATGACATGAGTCTGCTTGCCACTGTCGCCGAGGCTACCGACATTGATATCGATCGAGCGGTCGCCGCCGCGAAGCGCGCCTATCCGCAGTGGAAGTCGACGTCCGCGAGTGATCGTGGGCGCTTGCTCCTCAAACTCGCGGACGCAATCGAAGAAAACGCCGAGGAACTCGCACTCTTAGAAACTCGCGACACTGGACATCCGTTACGCGATACCCGCGGCCTCGATGTCCCACGCACGGCTGGCCAATTCCGCTACTTCGGGGGCATGGCCGACAAGTTTCTTGGGTCGGTAATCCCCGTAGACCGTGGCTTTTTGGACTACGTGGTCCGCGAGCCCCTAGGCGTCGTTGGTTCGATCGTTCCATGGAACTTCCCAATCATGTTCGTCAGCTGGAAGATGGCACCGGCCCTCGCCGCAGGTAACTGCATCGTGATGAAGCCTTCAGAGCTCACTCCGCTCACTGCGCTGCGCGTGGCTGAACTTGCCGCTGAGGTTGGCTTCCCACCCGGTGTCATCAACATCCTCCCCGGCTACGGCCAAAGCGCCGGCGCTCGCCTCGTCGGTCACCCGGACGTTGCAAAGATCTCGTTCACCGGTTCGACGCCGGTCGGACGCATGATCGCCGGCCAGGCTGCCGTCAATGGCACGCGCGTCCATCTCGAACTCGGTGGCAAGGGCGCGAACATCGTGTTCGCCGACGCAAACATCGCAAAAGCTGTTGGTGGCACAGCCTTTGGCATCTTCCACAATCAGGGTCAAGCATGCATCGCCGCCAGTCGCCTGATTGTGCACGAATCCGTCGCTGATGAATTCCTCGAAAAATTCCTCGCACTGACGGCGTCAATCCGCGTTGGGGATCCAAAGGATCCCGCCACAGAAATGGGACCGCTCACCTCGCCGATGCACCGCGAACGTGTGCTGTCCTACGTACAGGTCGCCACCGATGAGGGTGGCGAAATCTTGACCGGCGGTAAGACACCAGCAGATCCCGCACTTGCCGATGGATGCTATGTCGAACCAACCGTAATTCGCGCCCGTCCGAAGAGCCGCGTTACGTGCGAGGAGGTCTTCGGTCCCTTCATGACTGTGCAGACGTTCAGCACGGACGAAGAAGCCCTTGGTATCGCGAACGATGTTGATTTCGGCTTGGGTGGCGGGCTGTGGACTAACGACCTCAGCCGCGCTCACCGCATGGCGCGCGATATGAACGCGGGAATGGTCTGGATCAATTCATACAAGCGCGTACACCCAGGTTCACCGTTTGGTGGCATGGGTTCGTCGGGTTACGGCCGCGAGATGGGCTTTGAAGCTATGCACGAATACACCGAGGCAAAGTCGATCTGGGTGAACGTCGATGCTGAAATCCCACCGTTCTACCCAAGGGGCTGAGCATGAAGAACATCATGACGCTCGCGGATGCCGTCGCACTGAACGTCCACGACGGCGACACCGTGGCTATGGAGGGATTCACCCATCTCATTCCGTTCGCTGCGGGCCACGAAATCATTCGTCAGCAGCGCCGTGATCTACGACTTGTGCGGATGACCCCTGACGTCATCTACGACCAACTCATAGGTGCCGGCTGCGCACGGGAACTCGTCTTCTCCTGGGGTGGGAATCCTGGTGTGGGTTCACTACATCGCTTCCGCGAGGCCGTTGACCTTGCCTATCCACGCAGTCTGGAGCTCGACGAGCACAGCCATGCAGGAATGTCAGTTCGCTATTCAGCGGGGGCGAGTGGACTGCCATTCGGCACACTGCGCGGTTACGTTGGCACGGATCTGACCAAGTACACGGACAACGTTCGTCGCATCACCTGCCCGTTCACGGGCGAATCCCTTGCCGCGGTGTCCGCGCTGAATCCCGATGTCGGCGTGATTCATGCTCAGCAGGCGGATCGCCATGGAAATGTTGGCTTTTGGGGGATTCTCGGAGTGCAGAAGGAGGCAATTCTTGCCTCCCGACGATCCATTGTCACGGTCGAAGAGGTCGTTGACGAGTTCGACCCGAGCGTGCGCGTCGTACTTCCTCACTGGGTTGTTTCGGCGGTTGCGGTGGTCCCCCGCGGCGCCCACCCAAGCTATGCACATGGATATTACGACCGCGATAACGCGTACTACCGGGCTTGGGATGAGATCAGTCGAGATCGCGACGTATTCAGCCAGTGGATTCAAACCCACATCATGAATACGTCCGACTTTTCCGAGCATCTCGCCATGGTCGAACCGACGTTGGCGGAGGTGTAAGAAGGTGACTGCCGAAACCGTGGATGCTTCAGCGACATCCGACTACACCGCAGACGAGTTGATGACGATTGTGGCCGCCCGTGAGTTAAACAATGGTGACGTGGTCTTCGTTGGTATCGGAATCCCAAGCACAGCAGCCAATTTGGCCCGCCAGACCCACGCACCGGACGTCGTACTCATCTACGAATCGGGAACGATCGACACCAAACCCACGAAGACCCCGTTATCCATCGGTGATGGCGAGTTGGCCGAAACAGCGCTTGCCGTCGTAAGCGTGCCCGAGATTTTTGCTTACTGGCTCCAGCCCGGCCGCATCGACGTCGGATTCCTCGGCGCCGCACAGCTCGATCGCCATGGAAACCTGAACACCACTGTCATTGGTGATTACGAACACCCGAAAGTTCGCCTACCCGGTGCCGGTGGAGCACCGGAGATTGCTTTGGCGTCAAAGCGAACGATGCTCGTACTTCGCCAAAGCGCGCGCTCGTTCGTCGACAAACTCGACTATGTAACAACCGTTGGCCACCATGAAGGCAACGGTTCGCGGGCAACTCTCGGCCGAGCAGGCAACGGGCCGGCAATCGTCATCACCGACATCGGCGTCCTGCGACCTGATCCAGTAACCGACGAACTCACCTTGGTGTCACTGCATCCCGGTCGCACTATTGAAGAAGCCACCGCTGCAACAGGTTGGCCACTCAAGATCGCTGACGATCTAGAAGAGACAACCCCTCCGACACTCACCGAGATCGAAGCATTGCGACGAGTGAGTGCCCGATGATCAACGACTTCGACAACGTACTCTCAGGCTTCGTCCATGAGGGCCAACCCATGCGCGTGGTCTTTGGGGCTGGTCGAATCGCAGACGTGTCGAGTGAGGTAGATCGCCTCGGCGCCAGCAGGGTGCTCATCGTTGCCGGTGGCCCTGAGGCTCAGTTCGCCGATCGCATCGCCGCAGATCTTGGCAACCGAGTCGCTGGTCGCTTCGGTGACGTCGTCATGCACGTTCCCGTCGAGGTAGCGACGGCCGCGGCCAGATCGGCAACCGAATCAAACGCTGATCTGGTGCTCTGCGTCGGCGGCGGCTCATCAACCGGTGCGGCTAAAGCGATTGCTCTGGGAACCGGCCTGCCGATACTCGCCGTTCCCACGACGTACGCAGGCTCTGAGATGACGGCAATTTGGGGTCTGACCGAAGACGGGGTGAAGAACGTCGGACGTGACGAGCGGGTCCGGCCAAAGGTCGTCATTTACGACCCCGAACTCACACTCACCCTCCCCGCCGAGATTTCCGCGGCAAGTGGCATGAATGCCATGGCTCACCTCGTCGAAGGGTTGTACGCGCCCGGTGCGTCGCCCATAACGGCCCTTGTGGCTGAAGAAGGAATTCGAGCGCTCGCCACTGCACTACCCGCGGTTGTTGCTAACCCGTCAGATCTGGAGGCCCGATCTCTTGCTCTCTATGGAGCGTGGCTCGCCGGTTGGACTCTCGGGACGGCAGGCATGGGTATTCACCACAAGATCTGCCACGTCGTCGGTGGCAACTACGACCTACCCCATGCTGGCGTTCACTCCGCCGTACTTCCGTACGCAGTCGCCTACAACGCACAGCACGCCGCTACATCGTTGGCACGAGCTCAGCGGGCACTTCAGGCTGCTGGGATCGACACCCCAGATCCAGCAACCGGTATCTGGCAGTTAGAACGCAGCATCGGCGCACCCACGAATCTGGCAGATATCGGCCTCTCCGAAGCAGATATCCCCGAAGCAGCTCGGGCGGTGGTGGCCGCCGGCATGGTGAACCCTCGCCCGGTAGATCAAGCCGCGATCGAGCAATTGCTCGCCGATGCCTGGCACGGAGTGCCCCCACGTCCTATAGAAGGGACGGTTTCATAACAGTTTGATCCCGTTTTGCGGGAAATCTGTCCCATAGAGTGAGAAGTATTAGATTTAGGCCCGCCGCATCGAGGTCAACCGGCCATCGGTGAGTGACTACGAAGGAGAACGAATGAAGTTCGGGAGGAAAACCCAGATCGCTGCCGCACTCGGCGCGGTCACGTTGGGACTCACCGCCTGTAGCGGTGGCAGTATCAATAACAACACCACGCCATCTGCTAGTGGCGGATCAGCGTCTGGCGCAGTCGCCGGCACTGTCAAGATTGGCTTCGTCTCGCCTCAGACGGGGCCATTGGCACCCTTCGGTGAGAGCGATACGTTCGTCATCAATTACATGAAGGATTACTTCTCCAAGAATCCCCTCATGATCGGTGGCAAGTCCTACGGCGTTGACATCATCGTCAAGGATGCACAGAGCGATTCAGCCAAGGCTGGTCAGGCTGCGGCCGATTTGATCAACAACGACGGCGTCGACATTGTCATGGCCGCCGGCACGCCGGATATCGTGAACCCCGTCGCTGATGCGTGTGAAGCAAACAACACTCCGTGTATCACGGACAATGCACCGTGGCAGCCATACGTTCTGCGCGGCAAGGACGGAATCAAGAGCACCTTCAAGTGGACGTACCACTTCTTCTGGGGCCTTGAGGATGTAGCGGCCACCTTCCAGGACTTCTGGGGCCAGGTGCCTACCAACAAGAAGGTTGGTGGCTTGTTCCCGAATGACCCAGACGGTCAGGCGTGGAGTGGCAACCTTCCGACGATGGTGGGCGCGAATGGCTACACCATCAACTTCCCACCTCTGTACCCGAACGGTACTCAGGACTTCAGCGCGCAGATCTCGTCGTTCAAGCAGAACAATGATGAGATCCTCACCGGCGTCCCCATCCCTCCGGACTTCACCACCTTCTGGAAGCAGGCAAAGCAGCAGGGTTACAACCCGAAGATCGCAAGCGTTGGTAAGGCCCTGCTCTTCCCGAGCAGCGTCGACGCACTCGGCGACCTTGGTAACAACCTTTCCACCGAGGTGTGGTGGCACCCATCATGGCCGACCAAGAGTTCGCTCACGGGTATCACGCCTAAGCAGCTCTGCGACCAGTACGAGACCACAACCGGTAAGCAGTGGACGCAGCCAATCGGCTACGTCGAAGCCCTCTTCGAGGTTGCTGCAAACGCTCTAACCACCAGTGGTTCCACTGACAAGGCCAACTTGGTAAAGACCCTCAGCACATTGTCAACGGATACCATCGTTGGCCACGTTCAGTGGAGTCCGACTGCCGGCCCAACCAGCCCAACACCTAACGTCGCCAAGACTCCTCTTGCTGGCGGACAGTGGAGGCTCACCAACGGTGGCGCACACAAGTACGAGTTGGTGCTCACCTCCAACGCAGTCGCGACCTCAGAGGGACTCAACATCCCACTCGGTGGCAAGGAAGAAGCACTTCCGTAATTGCTCGGTAAGCACGTGATAGTTGATTGACACGTATCTGAACCGGGCTGCCAATTGCGGCGGCCCGGTTCAGATCATCATGATTCGGAGTAAATTTATGACCATGGCACCTCTCTTGACGGTGAGTGGTCTGCACAAGAAGTTCGGCAGTGTTGTCACCGCGAACGACATCAATTTTGAGGTTATCGCCGGTGAAGCACTTGGAATCGTCGGTCCTAACGGGGCTGGCAAAAGCACTCTGCTCAATCTGATCGGCGGGGTAGTCCCCGTCGATCAAGGCTCAATGATTTTCGACGGGCGAGACATCACAAAGATGGCGTCCGCCGAACGCGCGAAGGCCGGTATCGGCCGGTCATTCCAAATCCCACGGCCCTTCACCGACATGACAGTCTTCGAAAACGTATACGTCGGTTCGAGTTTCGCAGGTGGCGTCCGCGGTCAGGCCGGGTACGAACGGGCGTATGAAGCCCTCGAAGTGAGCGGGCTTTTGCACCTTTCGGAAAAGCCCGCCGGTCAATTGCGGCTCCTTGATCGCAAGCGCTTGGAATTGGCGCGCGCCCTAGCCACGCAACCAAAATTAATCTTGCTTGACGAGATCGCTGGCGGTCTGACCGAACGTGAGATTCCGCCCCTTGTCGAAACCATCACGCAGCTCAGATCAGCTGGCGTGACCGTCGTGTGGATCGAGCACATCGTCCACGCCCTTGTCTCCGTGGTGGACCGCCTGATGTGCATGGCCGAAGGCCGCGTCCTAGCTATCGGTGATCCGCACGAGGTACTTAAGAGCCAGGAAGTGATCGAGGTCTACCTCGGTAAGACTTTCGATATGGACGGAGACGTCTAATGCCACTGCTTGAAGTCGAGAACATCGATGTCTTTTACGGTGACGTGCAGGCTATCTTCGGGCTTTCCCTCACCATCGAAGAGGGCCAAACACTTGCCGTCATTGGCGCCAATGGTGCAGGCAAGAGCACCCTTCTGAAGTCAATCGCCGGGTTGTGCAGTCCCGCCACCGGAGAGATTCGCTTCAATGGCGAACGCATCAACGATGTACCACCTCATCGTCGGGTTCCACTTGGCATCGCGCTAACCCCTGAGGGACGACGCATCTTTCCGAGCCTCACGCTCGAAGAGAACCTGCTTGTCGGCGCACACTCAAAACGATCGGGCCATTGGAATCTCGCAACCCTCTACGACACCTTCCCGCTCTTAGCGGACCGCAAAAATCGACTGGGCACCAACGCTTCCGGCGGTGAGCAGCAGGCCGCCGCGATCGCCCGTGCACTCATGAGTAATCCGCGGATCCTGTTGCTCGATGAAGTTTCACTAGGCCTAGCCCCAGTAGTTGTCGAGCAGATCTACTCGGCTCTCCCAGCGATCGTCGAGCAGGGGACAACTGTCCTCGTCGTAGAGCAGGACGTGAACCAAGCAATGAAAGTCTCTGACCGAGTTCAGTGTCTTCTCGACGGGCGAACGGTCTTGGAAGGCAAACCGTCCGAACTCAGCCGCGAACGCATCGCGTCCGCCTTCTTCGGCATCTAGGGGTGACGTGATGCAGTGGGCAAACGCAATAGTGCAAGGGGTAATCCTCGGTGGGCTCTATGCCCTGTTGGCCGCCGGCCTATCGCTGATGTTCGGCGTCATGCGGTTGGTGAACCTCGCGCACGGAGCTTTAGCGATCGTCGCCGCATACATGGGCATGGTCTTGGTCAACAAGACAGGCATTCCGCCATTTGCGACCCTGCTTATCGTCGTACCTGTTATGGCTCTGGTCGGTTGGGTATTGCAGCGTACGTTGCTCAACACCGCACTCAATCGTCAAGCATTAGCACCGATTCTGGTGACCTTCGGACTTGCTGTGATTCTGCAGAACTTGATGCTCGAACTCTTCACTGCTGACAATCAAAGTATCGATGTCGGCTCACTTGCTGGTGCCAGCATTCAGATCACGCCGGACATTGCCGTCGGCGTTTTCCCGCTGATCACGTTCGTCGTTGGTGTGTTCGTGATTGCTGCCCTCCAGTTGTATCTCGCGAAGACAACAACTGGACGGGCCATGCGGGCTACGAGCGACGATCGTGAAGCCGCCCAGCTCATGGGGATCGATCACCGACACATCTATGCATTGGCAACGGCTATCGCCGTCGGCTTGGTTGGGTTGGCGGGCGTGTTCCTCGGAGTGCGTACGCAGTTCAATCCGACATTCGGTGATGTCACCCTCATCTTCGCTTTCGAAGCGGTGATCATCGGCGGCCTCGGTTCCCTCTGGGGAACGCTCTGGGGCGGAATAATCCTCGGAGTGGCGCAAGTGGTTGGTGCGCAGGCATTCCCATCGTCCGGCGTCCTCCTCGGACACATCGTCTTTCTCTTAGTGCTGGCATTCCGACCTACCGGACTCTTCCCGAAGGTGGTGAACGGATGACGATGTCATCAGTTGGCAGCATTGTGAGCAGCGTGAAAGTTCGACGCTCAACAACGGCCTCGAACATCGCTCTTGCGGTGTCAATAGTGGTCGTCATCGCATTGGCCATTGGCCCGTTCGCGTTCCTGACTAAAGGCAATCAGCAAAACCTCGTCACTCTGTTCATCTACATCATCATGGGAACGATGTGGAACCTGCTCGCGGGTTACGCCGGCATGGTGTCGATCGGTCAACAAGCGTTCATCGGTGTCGGCGCCTACGGCGTCGTTTACGCGGCCGATCAAATAGGCATCGGTCCAGTTGCTGCTATACCCGCGGCGCTCGTCATCGCAGGCGTGATTGGCTATCTGGTGTCCTTCTTGGCTTTCCGGCTGTCTGGTGGGTACTTCGCGATCGGCACCTGGGTCATCGCTGAGGTGATCAAACTCGTCACAACGCAGATTCAGACCCTCGGCGCAGGATCTGGTATTTCATTGACTGCCTTCAGTGGCTACAAACCGGCTCTACGCATTGCAACGGTTTACTGGATGGGCTTGGCCTCGGTCGTCATAGCCGTCGCAGTGACCTACCTACTCATGCGCTCACGGCTCGGAACCGGCTTCACGGCTCTACGCGATGACCCCACGGCAGCAGCAACCCTCGGTGTGAATGTCACCCGAGGTAAGCGCATTATTTGGGTCGTCGCCGCAATGGGCTGCGGACTTGCCGGGGCCCTTCTCGCCGAGAACACTCTGCGAGTGCAGCCTGACAGCGTCTTCTCCGTACAGCTCACCGCAACAATGCTGTTCATCGTTGTCATCGGAGGAATCGGCACAATCGAAGGTCCAATTCTTGGTGCCCTCGTTTACTTCGCACTCGAACATTTCCTCATTGACCTTGGCGCCTGGTACCTGGTCATCTTAGGAATCGTGGCGATCCTCATGGTCCTGTTCCTTCCTCAAGGTTTGTGGGGTCTGATTTCAGGACGGGGACGCATCAGCCTGTTCCCGACGGGTTATCGCCTCATGACGAATCCCGCAACGCCACCGGCTGTCGCAACTCAAGACAACGCTGTTTAGGAGCCAAAAAAAATGGAACCCATGTCTGCAGAGCAACTCACAGCCGAGGTCGTCGATCGCCTTGATGGCACACCGAACCCGCGACTACGCGAAGTCATGCAGTCACTTGTTCGCCACCTGCATGCATTCGCCGTTGAGGTATCGATCACCGACGAAGAGTGGATGCAGGGGATTGCGTTCCTCACTGCGACCGGGCAGAAGTGTGATGACGTACGTCAGGAGTTCATCCTGTTGTCGGACACACTCGGCCTGTCATCACTCGTCGATCTGATCAACCATGCCGGTGACGTACCCGGCGCTACCGAACCCACAATTCTCGGCCCCTTCTACGTTCCGAACTCACCCGAACGTGCCTTTGGTGCCTCAATGGTGGAGTTTGATGATGGTGGCGAGCAGACAATCGTTCGCGGCACTGTCACCGACGTGGCAGGGAACCCGATTGCGGGCGCCATGCTAGACATTTGGCAGAACTCGGCAAACGGGTTTTATGCCGTCCAGCAACCAGACGTCCAGCCAGCAACGAATCTGCGTGGGATCTTCCGCAGCCAGGCTGATGGAACGTATGAGTTCCGAACGGTCCGTCCGCAGCCGTACCCCATCCCCGATGACGGACCGGTCGGCCAGTTGCTGCGGGACACCAATCGGCATCCATTCCGCGCGGCACACCTCCACGTGAAGGTGTCCGCACCAGGTTTCGTCGGCACCACGACCCACGTGTTCGACGCTGAGAGCGCTTACCTTGATTCGGACACTGTCTTCGGGGTCAAGGGCTCACTGATTCGCAGCTTCCTTCCCGATG
Source organism: uncultured bacterium (assembly GCA_903826575.1). Lineage (GTDB taxonomy): Bacteria > Actinomycetota > Actinomycetes > S36-B12 > CAIYMF01 > Longivirga. The sequence continues at coordinate 15,652 of CAIKEU010000024.1, read as the reverse complement.
CGGATGGCGAGCTCGTCTGTGCCATGGATTTCGCACTCCGAGCAGACTCTTAAAATCGTTGTGCATCCCGTCTAGCGGGATGAAATTCCTACCTAGTAGGATGAACTAACGAATACTCGAGAGGTGTCACCTATGGAATCCTCGTCAACTGATCCACTTGCTCGCTTTTCTGTGGCGGGCAAGTCGATCGTCGTCACCGGTGCAACCGGGGCAATGGGAAGTGTTGCCGCCCTCGCACTGGCATCTGCTGGTGCCAACGTGACGATGGCGGCAGGCAACGAATCTGCATTAACCGAGATGCATTCGAGCATCGTCGGTGACAACGCGGTCATGGTCGCCCGGCGTCCACAAACTCCCGACGATGCGGCCGCAATCGCAGCCGCCGCCGTCGATGCATTCGGCGGTATCGACGGACTACTCGTCGCATCTGGGATGAATAAGGTCGGCCTGATCAAGGACATGCCTGTCGAGGATTTTGACGCTGTCATGGATGCGAACGTTCGCGGGTCTTGGTTGATGGCCCAAGCTGCGGGACGAGTCATGCTTGAACAGGATCGCGGTGGCAGTGTGATCCTCGTTTCGTCCACGCGCGGAAAGTTGGGCCACCCCGCTGGCTACAGCGCCTACTGCCCGTCCAAGGCCGCTGTGGATCTGCTCGCGAAGACCTTGGCCGCCGAATGGGGAGGCGCGCAGATTCGCGTTAACGCAATCGCCCCGACCGTATTCCGCTCCGAGCTCACAGCGTGGATGTACGCAGACGACGAAAAAGGCCGCGCAACCCGCGAGGCGATGCTTAGCCGTATCCCGCTGAAGCGTCTCGCCGAGCCGGACGATTTCATCGGTGCACTCATCTACTTGCTGAGCGATGCATCGTCGTTCCTTACCGGCCAGGTTCTCTACCTCGACGGTGGATACACCGCGTGTTAGCTCACGCTCAATCTCTCGGGATCAACCGCGCCGGAGTCATCGGGGCGGGCTTGATGGGACGCCGTATCGCCGGCGTCCTTGCAAGCGGTGGTCTCGACGTAGTTCTTTACGATGCGAACTCGTCCGTACTCGCCGAGGCTGTCGACACTGCAAACCTCATGGCCTCGGCACATCAAGATGCGGGAGTCGTTCGCGCTGGATCAGACCTGCGCGACGCCGTGGCGAATTCCGACTACGTCACCGAAGCTGTCGTCGAAGACCTCACCGTCAAGCAGGCTCTCTTCGAGGAGCTCAGCACCTATTCGACAACCGCGATCCTCGCCAGCAATACCTCAGTACTTCCCATCACTCAGGTTGCAGCCCGCGCAACGAACCCGGAACGCGTCGTTGGAACGCACTGGTGGAATCCGCCGGATCTGATTCCGATCGTTGAGGTTATCCGCGGGGAACAAACATCTACCGAAACGATGGACCGCACGTTCTCCCTACTCGAGAACTTCGGGAAGCTAACCGTCCGCGTCGAGAAGGACGTGGCGGGTTTCGTTGGCAACCGTCTACAACATGCACTGTGGCGGGAGGCCATCGCGCTTGTGGCGGACGGAGTTTGCGACGCGGAAACCGTGGATCTCGTGTGCCGCAACACAATTGGGCTTCGACTCGCGCAGATGGGACCGATCGAGACAGCAGACTACGTAGGGCTCGATCTCACCCGCGCCATCCACGATGCCGTGCTTCCGAGTCTTAACACTGACGATGCCGCCAATCCCATCCTGACCGCCTTGATTGACGCCGGCTCGCTTGGAGCTAAGTCGGGCCAAGGATTCCTCACGTGGCCAGCAGGCCGACGCGAGCAGGCCGCGACCGATCTCGCAGCACACGTAAAGAGCCAACTAGCGCATTAACCCGATGACGTCTCAACCAACAATGCACGCTCGTCCAATGAAAGGAACCAACGATGACCTGGTCATGGCCCGTTAGCCCCAAGGAAGCAAACCTCGAGTTCTACGACCTCTCACACCCGTGGGGGCACGGAGTACCGGCATGGCCGTACTTCGAGGACGTGAAGATCGAGCGTCTACACGGCATGGCCAAGAGCCGCGTCCTGACCCAGAAGATCACCACCGTCATGCACTCAGGTACGCACATTGACGCACCTGGTCACGTCATTGAGGGCACTCCGTTGCTCCACGAAATTCCGCTGCACAACTTCTTTGGGACTGGCGTTGTTGTCTCAATCCCGAAGAACAAGTGGGGTGTGGTTACCGCTGAAGATCTAGAGAAGGCAAGCCCAGAAATTCGCGAGGGCGACATCGTCATCGTGAACACCGGCTGGCACCACAAGTACGCCGATAGCGCCGAGTACTACGCGTACTCCCCCGGTTTCTACAAGGAAGCTGGCGAATGGTTCGCTGCCAAGGGCGTCAAGGCTGTTGGTACAGATACCCAGGCCCTCGATCACCCGCTAGCAACGGCAATCGGTCCGCACGGCCCATCCGAAGCGACCGGCGGCCTCCTGCCCTGGGCAGTGGCCGAATACGAAGCAGAGACCGGACGTAAGGTCCTAGACGACTTCCCAGAGTGGGAACCGTGCCACCGTGCGATTCTGAGCAAGGGCATCTACGGATTCGAGAATGTCGGCGGCGACTTGGACAAGGTCACCGGCAAGCGCGTCACCTTCGCTGCATTCCCGTGGCGCTGGGTTGGTGGCGACGGCTGCATCGTTCGTCTCGTTGCCATCGTCGACCCAACGGGTGAATACCGTCTCGAAAACGGTCAGGGCTGAGTCATGCCAGACTTTCGCCGTTTCACCGACGCAATCTCTTACGAGGCACCGTTCCACAACAACGTGGATACCCGGCGCCTACAAGGTATGGATGCAAGTGACACCGACGCGATGTGGGTAGGCCTTTCGGTCTACCCACCCGGTGCCACGATTGACGCAGCACCGGCTCGCACCGAGTCGGTCTATGTCGTTCTGGATGGCGAACTCGTCGTTACCGTCGAGGGCACCGAATACGTGATCGGTAAGTACGACTCCCTTCACCTCAATCAGGGTGAGGTTCGTTCTGCGGTGAATCGATCAGATTCACCGACCACCATGCTGGTCACGATCGCCACGCTCAAGGATGCCTAATGAGTGTCATCATCACGGTCGCACCAACGGGGCCAATTGCGTCCACAGCCGATAATCCCTCGCTGCCGACACAGCCGCTTGAGATTGCCGAAGCCGTGCACGCGGCCTACCTCGAAGGTGCATCCGTGGCACACCTTCACTTCCGCGACGAGAACGAGAAGCCGACGGCAAGCCTCGACATCGCTAAGCGCACCATGGATCTGATCGAAGAACGTTGCCCGATCTTGATTCAGGTGTCTACCGGTGTCGGGCTTTCCGTCGAATTCGAAGATCGCGAAAAGTTGGTCGAGCTACGGCCACGGATGGCCACGCTCAACCCATGCACGATGAGTTTCGGCGAAGGTGAATTCCGCAACCCACCGATTGGAGTGCGTCGGCTGGCGGCACGGATGCGCGAGTTAGACGTAAAGCCAGAGCTCGAGGTGTACGACACCGGCCATCTCGACGCCTGCATCCGACTGTGGGAGGAAGGCCTACTCGCTGAGCCGCTGCAGTTCTCGCTCGTGCTTGGAGTTCGTGGTGGCATGGCCGCTACCCCTGACAACCTGATCACTATGGTCAAGCGCCTGCCACCGGAGGCCATCTGGCAGGTCATCGCTATCGGCCGTTCAAGCCTAGAACTGACTGCCATCGGCCTAGCACTCGGCGGCAATGCCCGCGCAGGCCTCGAAGACACGCTCTACCTACGCAAAGGTGAACTAGCACAGGGCAATACGCCGCTTGTCTCCCGTGCCGTTCAGTTAGCGGTCGACCTCGATCTTTCAATCGCGAGCCCTGAACAGGCCGAGCAGATCCTCGCCCTGCCACAGCACTAGATTGACCAAAGAATTCTTGGACATCATGGAACCGACCAATCGTGAGAGATCGAGCATTCAAGTGCTTAGCAGGACAGCTGACATTCTCAGCAGCCTGCAGGGGCAGCCCGGTGGGCTCAGCCAAACGGAGATCGGCGAGAAGGTGAATCTTCCTCGCTCGACCGTGAGCCGCCTGCTCCTAGCTCTTGAGGAGCTCGGTTACGTGAGTGCGCTCGGGCCGCGCGGGCCGTACCGACTCGGTCCGGAAATCATCGCGATGTCGATGTCGGCCCGTCGAAGTGTTCTCAATGAGTTACGCCCATTTCTTGAGTCACTTTCGCGTCAGGTAAACGAAACCGTCGACCTCTCAATATTGGAAAACGGACGTGCCGTTTTCCTCGATCAGGTCGTCTCCGATCATCGTCTTCGCGCGGTGAGTGCAGTCGGGGATTCATTCCCGTTGCACGCCTGTGCGAATGGCAAGGCGATGCTCGCGTCAATGGATCCGGCCAGCCTCGACATTGCGTTGTCCAGTCCCCTGGAGAAGTTCACTGTCAACACCATTACCTCGGTGCGAAATCTTCGGCGCGAGTTGGCCGAAATCATCCGCAATGGCGTATCCATTGACAACGAAGAACACTCACCCGGAATCTGCGCTGTCGGTGCCGTCCTGCCATCCATCTACGGCGACGTGCTAGCCGTGAGCATCCCGGTTCCCACTCAACGGTTCACAGGAGAAGAAGAGCGGCTGAGCTCTGCTTTGATCGAATGCGTCAAGGAAGCTACCGCTTGGGCTGGCGCACTACCCGCCTAGGTAGACACCCAAACGCTAGGGTTCTGCATGTGGATCAACCTCAGCCAAGGGACACTTCCGTGTGGGGTGACGAGATCGATATTGCCGCCCGGGTCCTGTCTTGGGCGACGGATCGCCTGACAAGGCAACCCGATCCGCACTCAACTGCCCAGCGAGCGGACATACTTCGGCTTGAAGCCGGCACGACGATCACCGGGGATGGTATCGGCGCAGAATCCGCACTCGATGTTTTCGACCGAGTCCTGGCTCCAGCGACGCGCGCCCAAGCTGACCCACTCAATCTTGCGTACATTCCCAACGCGCCAACGCAGGCGGCCATCGCCTTTGATATCGCTGCCAGCGCAGCCAACGTTTTCGCCGGATATTGGGAATCAGGTGCGGGTGCGATCCATGCGGAGAACGAGGCACTTGGATGGATTCGCGAACTTCTTGGTTGGCCGACGACCGCAGGTGGAACCTTTGTCGCCGGCGGAACGTCTGGAAATCTTTCTGCACTTCACGCCGCCCGCACACATGCGTGGAATCGTCTCGGCGAACGTCCGCAAGGTGGCTGGGCCATCGCATGCGCGGCTAGTGCACACTCTTCAATCCGTTCGGCAGCAAGGGTTCTCGACGTTGATGTCATCGAACTGCCGACGAGCAACGACGGCCGACTAACCGGTCAGGGTCTCGCAGATGCCCTGGCTGCCCGGCCTGGTCTGTTCGCCGTCGTAGCAAGTGCAGGAAGCACAAACGCGGGAATCGTCGATGACCTGGCATCTCTTTCAAAGGCCTGTGTAGAACTTGACATCTGGCTTCACGTCGACGGCGCCTACGGAGGCGCGGCGCTCGCCGCACCTAGTGTTCGCCATCTGTTTTCAGGTATCGAGAACGCGAATAGTTTCATCGTCGATCCGCACAAATGGCTTTTCGCTCCCTACGACAGTTGCGCGCTCCTGTATCGCGACACCCAACTTGCCAAGAATGCCCACTCGCAAACGGCGCACTATCTCGACAACGTCGACCGGGAACAAACCAACCCATCGGACTTGGCAATTCAATTGTCTCGACGTGCGCGCGGGTTGCCCTTCTGGTTCAGTCTGGCAACTCACGGAACGAAGAAGTACTCGACGGCCGTCGAGATTTCGCTAACGAATGCGCGCCAAGTCGCCGACTACATCAACGGGTCGAACCATCTGTCATTAGTGGCCGAGCCGATGTTAAGCATCGTTCTCTTTGAGGTCCCGGGTTGGTCAGATGATGACTACCAAGCGTGGTCAAGTACACAATCGCAAAATGGCCGAATCCTGTGCATCCCAACGAAATGGGAGGGTCGCACCGTACTGCGGTTAGCATTCGTCAACCCGCGCACTGATGCCACTACCGTCACCCAGATCCTGGATGAAATCGCCGACTGGCCCGTGCACTAACTCCTGAACGGCGAAAGCCGAGAGCGTCGGTGCCTAAGCAACGAGCTCTCGGCTTTCGCCGTTAGAGATTCGATTTAGTACAGCGTGAGGTACTTGTTGATTTCCCACTCGCTGACCTGTGAGTGGTAAGCACGGAACTCTTCCTGCTTCGTCTTTACGAAGTAGTCGAGGTAATCCTCACCGCGACCAACACCGAAAGCCTCACGGAGCAGATCGTCCTGCGCCAAGTTGCCCGCAGCCTCAGCCAGCGTTGCTGGCATTGACTTGATACCGCGCTCAGCGATTTCTGCCTGCGACAACGTGTAGAGATTGTCGGTATTCGGAGCACCTGGATCTACCTTGCGATCGATGCCATCCATGCCGGATGCTAGAACGGCAACCAGTGCGAGATAAGGATTAGCCGAACCATCCGTTCCACGATGCTCAACGCGGTTACCTTCAGGGATACGCAGCATCTGTGTGCGGTTGTTGCCACCGTATGAAACGTAAGCAGGCGCCCACGTTGCACCGGACGTCGGAGCGCCAACACCCATGCGCTTGTACGAGTTAACCGTCGGACAGGTGACTGCAACAGCGGCCCGTGCATGCTCGAGAATTCCGCCGATGTAGTTGTACGCCATCTCCGAAATCCCAAGTCCCCGTGGGTCTTCGCCCTCTGCGACGAAGAGAGGCTTATCGCCCTCCCATAGCGACGTATGGATGTGCAGACCATTACCGGTCAGGTTCGAGAACGGCTTTGGCATGAAGGTTGCGAACATTCCTTCGCGCTGTGCAAGCACGTGAACCATGTAGCGGAAGAAGATGAGGCGATCGGCAGAGGTGAGTGCATCTGCGTACTTCCAGTTCTGCTCGAACTGTCCGTTTGCATCCTCGTGATCATTCGCGTAGTTCTCCCAGCCCAGCTGGTTCATGTAACGCGACGTCGTCTTCAAGAATTCCAGTGAACGGCTCAGTGCCTTCACGTCGTAGCAAGGTGACTGAGCCGTATCGAGCGGATCAGCGATGACGAGCTTTCCGTTCTCATCCTTGTCGACGAGCATGTACTCAGCTTCAAAGCCTGCCATCGCGGTGATGCCACGAGCGGACAGCTTTTCCAACTGACGCTTGAGGATGACGCGTGGCGAGTAGGCCCAGGGCTCACCGTCAACATGGATGTCGCACTGGAGGACAGCCAGACCTGGCTCCCACGGTACGACCGTGTACGAGGCCGGGTCTGGAACGGCTGAAAGGTCTGGGTCGGATGGGTTCTGACCCATCGGACCAGCTGCGAAACCTGCGAAACCTGCGCCACCATCCATCAACATGTCGAAGCTGGACGCCGGAACGAGCTTGGCGCAGGGCTTGCCATGCATATCTACAAACATGGCGAAGAAGAACTCAATTCCGTCGGCTTCCGCACGCTTGCGAAGCTCTTCACGGCTGTCAGTCACAGAAAACTCCCTACTGTTTTGCGACCGCCGGCGTTATGTCGGCTCGTCCACCTGAAGTGAACATGTGGTGTCGCTACGAAACCGCAAGCGGCGCCAGAAATCAAGGGGTTGACCAGCAGTAGTTCACGTCATACTGTTGGTCAACCCCATCGCCTGACGTCTCGGAACGGGATTCAGGCGGTACAGCTACAAGATCTTTGCAGACGGGAGTATCGCCCATGTGCGGAATCGTCGGGATACTGGTGCGTGATCCAGCCCTTGAGGGCGAAATCGGCCAGTACTTCAGCACGATGCTGGAGGAAATGACCGCTCGCGGTCCGGACTCGGCAGGTTTAGCCATTTACGACCGCGGCGTCGCAGCAGATGCAACCCGCTACTCACTTCGTACGGACAACCCCCACGCGAATTGGGATGCCGTCAAGTCAGAGGTCGAAGCCGCAACAGGAGCCAGCGCCTCAATCGAGATCAACGGCCATGTCGCCTTCCTTACGACATCAGCGCCCGTTGCTGCGGTTCACGCCGCCCTAGCAGCCAGTGGCGAGCAGATCATCGTCGTCGGCGAAGGTCACGCGATGAGCTTGATCAAGGACGTCGGCCTTCCCGGCGACATCTGCGATCGCTACGACGTCAGCAAGGTCACCGGCTACATGGCCCTAGGCCACACCCGCATGGCGACCGAGTCGGCTGTCACGATCGATGGCGCCCACCCGTTCTCACCCCGCCCAGACCTCGCCCTAGTGCATAACGGGTCGTTCTCGAACCACGCCACGATCCGCCGCCAGCTAGCTGACGCTGGCATCAACTGCATCACCGAGAACGACACCGAGGTTTGTGCCCAGTACATCGGCTGGCGGATGGCTGAGGGCGACACTCTCGAAGACGCAATGCGCCACGTACTCAAGGAGTTTGACGGCTTCTTCACCCTGGTCGTCAGCACCCAGAACGCATTCTCCGTCGTACGCGACGCGTTCGCGTGTAAGCCGATGGTGGTTGCCGAGACCGACCAGTACGTCGCAGTAGCGAGCGAATATCACGCACTTGCAGGCCTGCCGGGCATCGAGAACGCACGCGTTTTCGAACCACAGCCCGAAGAAATCCACACGTGGACGGTGTAACGAAATGACTGCAACGACAGAATCAATCACCCTCGACGTTCATGAAATGGGCGTAACCGAGGTCAATCGCGCACTTCGTGCCCTCCCAGACGGATCTTCGGCCACACTCACGCAGATCCGCGGCGCGCACAACCTCGCCGTTGGTCTGACGAACAAGATCCACATCACCGTGGAAGGCAGCACCGGTTACTACCTCGGTGGACTCTGCGACGGTCCGGATATCACCGTCAACGGCAGCCCGGGCCCAGGCCTTGGTGAAAACCTGATGAGTGGCACGATCCGCGTGAACGGCAACTCATCAAGTGCCGCCGGTGCGACAGCACATGGTGGTCTGATCATCGTCAGCGGCGACGTATCGTCGCGTGCGGCCATCTCCTTCAAGGGTGGCACGCTTGCGGTTGCTGGGGATTGCGGCCACATGAGTGCGTTCATGGCTCAGGCCGGCACGCTGCTCATCGGCGGTAACGCGGGCGAATCGCTCGGCGACTCGCTCTACGAAGCAGTCGTCTACGTCGGCGGCAAGGTTCGCTCACTTGGCGCAGATGCTCGCACGGAAGACCTCACCGAGGCTGACGTGGCCAAGATTCGCGACCTCGTTGAAAAGTCCGGCTTTGATCACATCAACCCGGAAAACGTCACCAAGGTGGCCTCGGCCAAGCAGCTGTACAACTTCGACGCCCTTAAGAACCAGAGGTACTGATGACTCACCAGGACAATCCCGCGTTGCGAGAGAGCGCCACGTTCCCTCAAGACATGATTTCCATGGTTCAAACCATGGCCAGCACGGGGCGTTACGAAATTCGCGGTTGGGGTGCAAAGCGCAAGGTTCCCAATTTCGATGACCTCAGCTTCATCACCGCCTCCGTCTCGCGCTACCCACTTGAGGGTTACCGCGAGCGCTGTGAAACCAAGACGGTTCTCGGCACGCGATTCGCATCAAAGCCGCTAGAGCTCGACATCCCGATCACTATCGCGGGTATGAGCTTCGGCTCGCTCTCAGCACATGCCAAGGATGCACTCGGCCGGGCTGCCACGAATGTCGGCACCTCAACGACCACCGGTGACGGTGGAATGACCGAAGAAGAGCGTCGCGCGTCTAAGTACCTCGTGTACCAGTGCCTCCCATCCCGCTACGGCTTCCGTCCCGAGCACGTCCGCGCCGCGGATGCGATCGAGGTCGTCGTCGGTCAGGGCGCAAAGCCCGGTGGCGGCGGAATGCTTCTGGGCCAGAAGGTCAGCGAGCGCGTTGCGAGCATGCGTACGCTCCCCGCGGGTGTCGATCAGCGCTCCGCATCACGTCACCCAGACTGGACCGGTCCCGACGATCTCACGATCAAGATCGCTGAGCTTCGCGAAGCCACCAACTGGGAAACCCCGATCTACGTCAAGTGTGGTGCAACGCGTACCTACAACGACGTGAAGCTTGCCATCGCTGCCGGCGCAGATGTTGTCGTCGTAGACGGTATGCAGGGCGGTACCGGTGCTACTCAGGATGTGTTCATCGAGCACACCGGCATCCCAACCCTGCCAGCGGTTCGCCTTGCAGCAGAAGCGATTCGCGACGTAGGCATGGTGGGCAAGGTGCAGCTGATCGTCTCCGGCGGTATCCGTACCGGTGCAGACATCGCCAAGGCAATTGCCCTCGGAGCCGACGCAGTATCAATCGGTGTCGCCTCGCTGATCGCACTCGGATGTAACTCACCGTTCTACGAGAAGGATGGCGTCAAGGTTAACGTCACCGCCGATTACCACGCACTCGGTACGGCACCTGGTTACTGCCACGAATGCCAGACGGGCGCTTGCCCCGTCGGTATCACGACGCAGACACCAGAGCTCATGGATCGTCTGGACCCGGATGAGGCAGCACGTCGCATGACGAACTACCTCAAGGCCCTCACGATGGAGCTCACCACTCTTGCCCGCGCCTGTGGCAAGAACGACGTTCATCACCTCGAGCCCGAGGACCTCGTCGCACTCACCATCGAAGCCGCCGCCATGGCGAAGGTTCCGCTGGCAGGTACGACGTGGATCCCCGGAACGGGGCTGTGAACCCACTGCTATGACTGCTCTTGCTCGCACAACTGAGTCGCCGGAGGTGCCCGGCCAGCCTTCATTGGAGAAGGCGGTCGAGCGCGTCTTGGCGACTCAGTTGCGTGAGCTGCGGACCCGTCGCGGTTGGTCACTAGCCAAGCTCGCCGACGAGACGCAGATGAGCAAGGGGATGCTGTCCAAGATCGAAAATGGACAGACCACCCCAAGCCTTTCCACACTTGTCCGTCTCGCTAATGCGCTCGATGCTCCATTGACCGCGTTCTTCCGCGGGCTGGACGAAGAGACCGATGTTTTGCTGGTGAAAGCTGGTCGCGGACTAGAACTCAGTCCGCGAAGCGAAGCCGGTCATCTCTACCAACTCCTCGGCGCTACACGTGGTCCTCATCACATTATGGAGCCGATGCTGGTCACTCTCCTCGAGCGAACCGAGGTCTTCCCGCTTTACCAACATGCGGGAACTGAATTTTTGTTCATGATTAGTGGAGAGATGCAGTACGGAGTCGGTGGCTCCACCTATCTGCTCGAACCTGGCGACTCGTTGCAATTTGACGGTGAAGCCCCGCACGGCCCTCGCACGTTGATCACCATGCCCGTTCAGTTCCTCTCAGTGAAGGCATATGGCAATGGCTCTAGGTAGTTCGTCAGCCTCGGCGAAGAAGCCCACGTCCGGTCGTCCGGCCCGTTACTCGGCCTTCGACATCTTCAAGCGTGGAGTCACGCACGAAGACTGGCCGCGGACGTTCACCCAGCACGATCTCAAGAAGTCGTACGACGTCGTCATCATTGGCGCCGGCGTGCACGGCTTGGCGTGCGCCTACTACTTGGCGAAGAACCACGGCATTACCAATGTCGCCGTTCTTGACAAGGCGTACATGGGTGGCGGTGGCTCCGGCCGTAACACCGCGATCATTCGTTCGAACTACCTCACCCCCGAGGGTGTGCGGTTCTATGACCGTTCCGTGAAGCTCTACGAGGGCCTAGCCGCTGACCTGAACTACAACGTCATGTTCAGTCAGCGCGGCCACCTCACCTTGGCTCACAACGATGCGTCCATGCGCACGATGGCCTGGCGTGCTGAGGTCAACAAGCTTCAGGGCATCAACTCCTCAGTCATCGACGCCGAAGAGGTCGGCAAGATCGTGCCTTACCTCGACGTATCGAAGAACACTCGCTACCCGATCCTCGGCGCGCTCTACCACCCACCCGGCGGCATCATTCGTCACGACGCCGTTAACTGGGGTTACGCACGCGGTGCGGATCACATGGGTGTCGAGATCCACCAGCAGACCGAGGTTCTCAGTATTGAGACCAAGGAGGGCAAGGTCACTGGCGTTAACACCAGCCGTGGCCACATCTCAACGAACATGGTTGTGAGCGCCACCGCAGGTTGGGCCAGCACCATCTCCGACATGGTCGGCGTCAAAATGCCGCTCATCACGCATCCACTTCAGGCTGCAGTTACCGAGCCCGTCAAGGTCTTCCTTCCCGCCGTTATCGTGTCTGGTTCGCTGCACGTGTACGTCAGTCAGACCGACCGAGGCGAGCTTGTCTTCGGTGCCAGTGTCGATCCGTACCCGTCGTACTCGATGCGCGGATCACTTGAGTTCACCGAGGGTCTCGCGACGCACATCCTTGAACTCATTCCATCGATCGGCTCGCTCAAACTGCTCCGTCAGTGGGCCGGCCTTTGCGATATGACGCCGGACTACTCCCCAATCATGGGCTTCACGCCGGTCGAGGGCTTCGTCGTGGATGTCGGCTGGGGAACGTACGGCTACAAGGCCGGTCCGGTTTCCGGCGAAACGATGGCGCAACTTGTCGCTACTGGTAAGACCCCTGAACTTATCTCCGCCTTCTCGCTGGACCGCTTCGCCGACGGACGTCTCGTCGGCGAAAAGGGTGCAGCCTCAGTCGGTCACTGATTCGGAGTCACGTTGATAATCATCGATTGCCCCCACTGCGGGCCACGTAATAGCACCGAGTTTCGCCATGCGGGCGAAGCTGGTCACAAGCGCCCAGTAGCGACGACGGATCCCGCCGAGTGGCGCTACTACCTCTATGTCCACGACAACCCGATGGGCTGGACGCGCGAGACCTGGTTCCATGGTTCGGGTTGCCGCAAGTTCTTTTCTGCTGAGCGCAACACCGTCACCAATGAATTCCGCTGGATCGCACCATTTGGTCAGGGCCCAGCACACACCGAGGAGAGTGGCGCATGAGCGCGGCAGGTAACTGGCGTCTATCGCCACAACCAGGTGAGGTCATCGACCGGTCCACGAAGGTCAACTTCACGTGGAACGGCACAGCGGTGTCTGGCTTCGCCGGCGACACGATCGTGTCGGCCCTCATGGCTAACGGCGAGCAACTCATGTCGCGTTCGTTCAAGTACCACCGCCCACGCGGTGTCATGACGGCGACGTTCTTTGATCCCAACTGTTCGTTCCAGGTTGGCAATGAGCCGAACGTTCGCGGCGCACATCGCCTCGTCAAAGATGGCGATGTAGTTCAGGCCCAGAATGCATGGCCGTCGCTAAAGTATGACGTTCGCAGCGCTAATCAGGCGGTCGGGCGATTCCTTGGCCCAGGCTTCTACTACAAGACCTTCATTAAGCCCCAGCCGCTGTGGCCGGCCTACCAGAAGGTGCTGTCAACCTTCGCCCCTGGTGGTAAGCCACCAGCAATCGGTACTCCGCACGAGATTTTCGATAAGCGCTACGCGCACCCAGACGTTCTCGTCGTCGGTGCCGGCCCCGCCGGTATCGCCGCCGCGATCGAAGCTGGCCGCGCCGGTGCATCTGTAATGTTGGTTGAGGAAGAGTACGCGATCGGCGGCCACCTGCGTTTTGGCGGCCCCGCCGAACTTGCCCACTTGGCCACCCTTCGTGCAGAGGTTGCCGCACTTGAGAACGTCGAGGTCCTTACCGACTCCGTCGTCTCAGGTCGTTACGACGACAACTGGGTCGGCGTTATCCAGCGCAGCGGTGTGTGGTCGAAGGAGCGCATGATCAAGGCGCGCGTCGGAACGCTCGTTGTTGCCGCTGGTTTGATCGAGCGACCATTCGTCTTCGAGGGCAACGACCTTCCGGGCGTCATGCTTTCAACTGCAGCCCTTCGCTTGACGGGTCTACATGCCGTCAAGCCGGGAACCTCTGCAGTTGTGTTCACCGCCAACTCATCGGGTGACGCTGCGATCGAGCGCCTGACGCAGTCAGGTGTGACGATCGCTCACGTCGTCGACGCCCGTAAGGGTGAGACGATTCGTCGCGCACTCGGTCGCGGACACGTGGCCGGAGTTGAACTCGGTAACGGTTCCAAAGTGCAGGCCGATCTCCTCGTGACTGCGACTGGTTGGACGACACCCACGAGCCTGCTGAACATGGCTGGCGATCGTCCGGTCTGGGATCCCACTGCTGCACGATTCAGCCCAGCCGACGACCTACCCGACACCGTCATGGCAACTGGTGGAATCGTCGGCGATGGCACCACCGAGCAACTGATCGAGCATGGTCGTGCCGTTGGTGCAGAGGCCGCACGTCGCGCGGCTGGTGCAGCACCGGTCGAGATCCCAGATCTCGGTCGCGACCCGCACCCGGCACTGTTCCAGAGCAGCACCGTTGGCTTCGTCGACTTCTCCGAGGATGTCAAGAACAAGGACGTCGTTTCTGCAGCCAAGGAGGGCTACGACTCTTCTGAGCTCGCCAAGCGCTTCACCACCTCGGCCATGGGCCCCGCCCAGGGTAAGTACGAGATGATCAACACGATGGCCGTCCTAGCTGAGGCCACGAACCGCGACTTCCAGTCGACGGGAACGACGGTATGGCGTCCGCCTTACGCACCGATCAGCCTCGGTGCTCTTGCTGGTCGCTCATTCGAGCCGACGCGCGTGTCACCTCTTCAGGGTTGGCATGAAGCGCACGGTGTTGAGCCACTGATCGCTGGTCAGTGGATTCGCCCTGAGCACTATGGCGATCCGCAGGCCGAAGCCCTCAACGTGCGTACCAACGTCGGCATCATCGACGTCACACCACTGGGCAAGTTCGATATTCAGGGCCCTGACGCAGTGAAGCTGCTCAATCTCGTCTACACGAATCAGTGGGACAACCTGCAGATCGGCTCCGTGCGCTACGGAGTCATGTGTGCCGAGGACGGCGTCGTTCTTGACGATGGTGTCACCGCTCGCCTGGGCGAAGATCGCTACCTCATGACGGTGACGTCATCTGGAGCAGCCACCGTCTGGGAGTGGATGGAGATGTGGCTGCAGACGGTTCATCCCGACTGGCAGGTCCTCATCACCCCGATCACGACGGGAATGGCCAGTATCAACATTGCGGGTCCAAACTCACGTGAGCTTTTGTCGCGCATCACAGACATCGACCTTGATCCCGAGGCGTTCCCATACATGAAGGTGCGCGAAGGTGTCGTTACCGGCGTCGACAACTGCGTCGTCTGGCGTATCGGCTTTACCGGCGAGCTTTCCTACGAAATCCATGTTCCCGCGTCGTACGCCCTGCACGTCTGGGAAACGTTGATCGACAACGGACAAGATCTCGGCATCTCTGCATTCGGCATCGAAGCCCAGCGCATCCTGCGCCTTGAAAAGGGTCACTTGATCGTCGGACAGGACACTGACGGTCTTACCCAGGCCCACTCTGCGGGTCTTGGTCCGCTGATCAAGCAGGCGAAGGAGGACTTCGCTGGTAAGCAGGAACTTGCATGGCAGGAAGCCCGTGATGGTGACTATCCTCACCTCGTCGCGATCGAGACGGTCGACCCGGCTCTGGTTCCACCAGAGGCAAGTCAGATCGTTCGCGGTAACAACGAGATCGTTGGCCGGGTTACCTCGAGCCGGATGTCGCCAACCTTGCGCCGTTCGGTCGCATTAGCCCAAGTGCCGAAGAACCTGTCGACGCCAGGCTCACGCCTGACGATCGTTCTACCTAACGGCAGTCGCGCCGTTGCCGTTGTACGCGAAGACCT
>CAIKEU010000023.1 GCA_903826575.1 uncultured bacterium | reverse complement strand
CCGGGCTCTGACTCGAAACTCCAGTCACCACGTGCGGTGAGGTTCTCGTTGAATCGACGAACGTGATCGATCGCATCGCGGATTGCTTCAAGAAGTTCATCACTGATCCACGCCCGTGCTGCGTCATATTCCTCGTCGCTAACACGCAGGCTCTTACCCCCGAGATCAACCTTGTCGAAGTCTTTGAGAGCGCGGATGACCGCAGCGTCACCCTCAAGCCGTACCTGCTCAATGAGGGACCGGATGTCTTCCTGCAGTGCTGGATTGAAGATATTGTCCATGCCACGCGACACTGACTTGTCTCGCTCGTCGGCGGACATTTCCTCCCACGTACCGATGACGCGGATGGGGTTCGTTACAGACATGGTGTGTCCCAATCATTGAGTCGATCTGTGATTACTACTGTGTCGGTTTTTCTACGTATTCGCATATGGACATGCCTTTCGATAGGCGCGCAGGGCCTGCCGAAGTGCGGCCATTGTTGGTGCCCAGCCAATGGTAATTCTTACCCATCCCGGCACGCCGAGATCCTCGCCCGCCCTCACGGTGATGTGATCAGCCTCTAGGAATGGCCGAAGGTCCTCATGATTGATGCGTGCGAGAACGAAGTTCGCCTGACTTGGTATGAAGTCAATCGCAAGATGCTCGAGCTCGCGTTGTAGATGCTCGCGCCCCTCACGAATTCTTTCGACACTCATCTCAGTCCATGATGGAGAGGTGAACGATGCTGCGGTGGCAGCCAATGCTAGGGAGTTCACGCTGAAGGGAGGTCTCAAGGTCGCGAGTGCCGCGATCACCTGCGGGTGGGCAAGGGCGTAGCCGATCCGTAGGCCGGCAAGCGCTCGGTCCTTGGACATCGTTCGCTGTACGAGCAGGTTCGGATGAAGATCGAGCAAGGCGATGATGTCGGGTTCGGCATCGGTGTAGCCGTTGTAGGCCTGATCCAAAACGACCAGACACGTGTCTGGAACATGCTCGAGAAACTCTCGCAGTGCAGCATCGCCTACGGCTGACCCGGTGGGGTTATGTGGGGATGGAAGCCACACGACCTGAGCGTCAGCTGACGCGGTTGCCATTGCGGAAAGATCGTGGCTCCCGTTTACAAGCGGAATGCGCTGCAGAGTGGCGCCAGACACCATGGTGGCTGTTGCGTCAATGGCATAGCAGGGGTCACCGACGATCGCGGTTCTCCCTGATCCAAGGAAGATGTCTGCCACGAGGTAGCACAGTTCGTCGCTCCCATTCGTCAGGAGAAGCCGGTCCGCACTGATTCCATGTTTGGCTGCAATGAGTTCGCGAACTGTTGACTCATCCGGATAGCGGTGTGGGTTACCGGCCGCGGTCCGTAGCGCTTCGACAACCGATGGCCCGGGGCCGAGTGCAGCCTCATTCGATGACAACTTGTTGGCCGCCGCTGAAGTTGAAGGCTTGCCAGGCCGATACAGCGGCAGGCCCGCAACTCGTGCTGTGGCCAAATCGGGAACAGATGTCATAGTCGAATCACGACCTTCCCGGCGGCAGGGACAGACGTTAGCGTGCCCAACCGTTCGCTCGCCTCATCGAGGAGTAGTGCCTCGGTTACCAAGGCCCGATAGTTGTCTGGTTCCTGGGCAAGCAGATCAATGGCCTCGGGCAGTTCATCGCAGAAGCCGACGCTGCCGACCACAGTAATCGACCGCTCGACAAGGCCTTGGGCGTCCACGGATACGGACGCGTGCGGAATAGCAATTGCCAAAATCGAACCACCGTGGGCCGTGAGTTCGATGGAATCTGCCAATGAGGTGGCGTAACCAGCGGCATCAACAACCAGTGGCCAGCGGGTGCGGGTCGAATCGCTGATGGCTCCGAACGCACGTGCCAATTGCAAACGCTCGGCGTTGAGTTCGCGAACGCTAACCTCACACTCAGGCTGCTGTCGGCGAATCTCTGCGTGAACTAGCGCGCCGATCGGACCGTAGCCCAAGATCAGAACTGACTCAGGGATGGTGGAAAGCCGGTTAACGCCGTGCATTGCTACGGCCTGCGGCTCGGCGAGAACTCCGATCCCGGGTTCTAGTTCTGGTGGGCAGAGATGTAGCAAAGCTACGTCGAACACTGCATGCCGCTCGTAACCACCAGGAACGATCTCCCCGACCCACGCCAAGTTTTCGCACAGGTTGGCTGCTCTCTGGCAACCTGTGCAGTCACCGCACGGGACTCGGGAGTCCACAACGACTCGATCACCTACCGCGTACTCGTTGCCGGGACAGTCCTGAACCACGCCAATGATTTCGTGGCCGAGTACGGCCGGCCAGGTCGTGACCCAGTCACCGGTTTTCAACACATGCAGATCTGAGCCACAGATCCCGGCGTATTCAATGCGGATGAGTGCTTCGCCGATCTGCGGCGGCGCAACTTCACGTTCTTCCAGCGTGAGGCTGAGGTCTTGGTGCAGTGTCAGCGCCTCCGTCATCATCAGGCCGCCCCCCGTTTCGCGCGTTTGCCACCCAGTCGGGTTGTGACTGCGTCCGCGACTGTCAGAACACCGGTCACGATGTCCTCCATCGCCAGTTCTGACTGCAGCAGGTAGCTAACTCCAATGGCACCTACGCAACCTTTGTCCGAGAAGACCGGTGCAGCAATGCAACGAATCCCAAAAGCTGTTTCGCCTTCATCGAGTGCGTAGCCGCGAGTGCGGGTGAGTTCTAGTTCTCCGTGAAGAGTCTCTGACATAGGTTCGAGTTCGCTGGGTATCGCAGTGTGTGCCAGTTGGGCTTTCCCGACCGCAGTCCCTATGGCGGGCAGTCTAGCTCCGATCGAACTGGCTAGACGTAGTCCCAGATTTGGCGGATCCTGTTTAGCGACGTACACAACGTCGGTGCCCTCCAGAATCGCAAAATGAGATGTGATGTTGTAACTAGCGGTGAGGCGTCGGAGTTCATCGTCGGCAGCCTTTGCAGGCGTCATCGATCGTGCGTAGGCCGAGCCAGCTTCGAAGCATCCCAGTCCCACTGAGTACCGACCATCATCGTTGATCGACACAAAGTCGTGGTCACGAAGAGCGCGGAGTAGGGTCAGGGTGCTGCTCCGAGGGAGATCGAGTGATTCGGCAATGTCCTTCAGACCCAACGGATTAGGAGCGGCGGCGAGAACGCGGATGATCTCAAGTGCACGCCCGACTGAACGGTTGCTCACTTCCGTCATGTCGATGTCTCCGTCCGGAGTAAGTCTTCTAGGCCAGTCGCGCGCACGGCCTCGTCATGAATGAGCGAATGGATGTGGTGCTTGTACTCGCGAAACTCCTTGCTGTCCTGCATCTCGAGTTGCCGAGGACGGGGCAGATTCACGTCGATAACTTCGCGTACACGCCCCGGTCGTGCTCCCAGGACGCAGACGCGGTCGGAAAGGATCAACGATTCCTCGACGTCGTGCGTCACGAACAGAACTGACAATCGGTCGCGTTCCCAGATCGACAGAAGGAGCTCCTGCATGACTCCGCGAGTTTGTGCATCGAGTGCGCCGAATGGTTCGTCCATAAGCAGGATTCGTGGCCGAAGGGCCAATGCGCGGGCGATCGCCACCCGCTGTTGCATACCGCCGGAGAGCTGAGAGGGATAGTGGTCAGCGAAGTCGCGAAGGCCGACGACGCTCAGATATTCGCGCGCTGTGTCTGTGCGCTCCTTAGCGGGCTTGTCCGACAGCGCGAACTCGACATTCTTGGCCGCGGTCAACCAGGGGAACAGTGTGTACTGCTGGAAGACCATGCCGCGATCACGTCCCGGTCCGACCAGCTCGTGATCGTCCAAGAAGAGGTTCCCTGTGGTCGGCTCTTCGAGTCCGGCGACGATGCGCAACAGCGTGGACTTGCCGCACCCAGACGCGCCCAGAAGTGACATGAACTCACCCTCGGCCAACGTCAGGTTGATGTCATTGAGGGCGAGGAGGGGTGCGGCCTTGCGCGCCTTGAAACTCTTCGAAACGTGTTCAATGCGAAGTAGATCGGTCACGATCATTTCCCCCTGACGGACAGGTAAGGGAAAGCCCAACGGTAGAGAGCCTTGAAGGCGAAGTCGAAGCCAAGGCCCAAAACTCCAATGATGACAATGCCAATGAGGATTTGTGGCGTGTCGAGATAGCGTTGAGCTGATTGAATCCTGAAGCCCAATCCGTCGTTTGCCCCAACGAGTTCCACAACGACCAGATAGGTCCAGGCCCAACCCATGCAGATTCGAAGGGTGTCCACGATTCCAGGCAAGGATGCTGGGACGACCACCTTCCAAATTGTCCGCCACTGGGACAGGCCCAGGGTGTAGGCCATGTCAACGAGTGGACGAGGGACATTCTTGACGTTGTCCATGATGAGCAGCACTTCTTGGAAGAAGACGCCGATGAACAAAATCACGATCTTCTGAGTCTCGGTGGTTCCGAACCAGATGAGGGTCAGGGGGATGAACGCGACCGCTGGCATGTAGCGGATGAAATCAACGGGAGGCTCGACCGCAGCCTCGAATTTCTTGTTGACGCCCATCAACACACCCACGGGAATCGCCACCACTGTGCTGAGCAGGAAACCGAGCAGGATCCTAGTGACACTGACTTTGATGTCTTGCCACATCGTTCCGTCCGCCGCATAAGAAACGGCGGAATTCCATACCTGCGTGGGAGTTGGCAGGAAGAGGTTATCTACCCACTTGCCGTAACTTGCGATGGCCCACAAGCCAAAGATCGCGGCAAACGATAGCAATGCGATGAGCACGTACTGGCGCGTTGGAATCGATTCGAACAGGTGGTAGGGCCTGCGCTTTCTGCGCAGGCCCCCACCTGATTCGGATTCAACGACGGCTGACTCGGCGCTCATATGACATCGCTACCTATCGGACTTGTTGAGTCGTCGATTTACGGGAAGTAGGTGAAGGTGCCGGCCTGATCGAGCGTGACAGGAGCCTTGACGTTGCCCATGAGCTGTAGCGTCGTTGAGATGCCCGCGAAGTTCTTGGCCATCTCACCGGAGCTGAACATGTCCTTGTTGTCTTGAACGCTGTAAATCTTGACGCCGGCCAATGTTGCAGTGAGGTCTTCGGGCTTGGCACCTACACCCTTGGCCATGATTGCGACTGCGTCGTCATGGTTTGTGCTGAGGTACTTGACGGCGTCGTCCCAAGCCAAGATGAGGTTCTTGACCGCGTCTGGGTGAGCGGCGAGCCAGGTCTTGTTGATGGCTAAGAAGTCCGAAATGAGCCCCGGGGCCTTGTCGCTTCCGAACAGGACGTGAGCCTTACCAGCGTTGGCGCCACCAGTGGCCGCTGAGATATAGGGCTCGTACGTACCAACGATCGGTGTCTTACCAGCGATAAGCAGGGTGCCTGCGTCAGCTGCCGGAACGTTCGTCGTCTTGACCTGGTCAATCGTGATGTTGTTCGCGTTCAGGAAGTAGCGGAACAGTAGTTCGCTCGTCGTTCCGTACTCATAGGCGACATCCTTGCCAACAACCTGCTGCGGAGTGGTGATGTCGGGCGACGACAGAATGGCATCGGCCCCAACGGACGCGTCTTCAATCATCACCGGTTCAACCGGCTGCTTCTGCTCGGCCCATTGGACGAGGCGACCTGCGTCAATATTCGACACATCCGTCTTGCCAGCGATGATGGCTGCGTTGCGATCAGCGTCCGTAGTGAAGTTCACGATGTTGACGTTCAAGCCATGTGCGGTGAAGAAGCCCTTTTCCTGGGCGATGTACCAGGGTGCGTAGCCGATCCACGGCTCGATACCCATGCTCAAGGACACAGGTGCGGCCGCACTTGAGGCGCCACCAGCGGTTGACCCACCACCGGAACCAGATGAAGACGAGGAGCAAGCGGCGAGTCCGAGCATGAGCGCTGACGCTCCAAGGACGGCGACTGCCTTGCGGTTACGACGAGTAACGATGGCCATGGTACCTCACATTCATATATATGAACGCCGTTCAATTTTCCGGCATTGGCGCGAAACTAGTCCCCGCCGCGTGAGGTGTCAACGGATCCCAACACAAAACTTTGTAACGGTTTGAAATGACCGTAGCCGCACCATCGCCATACGTGGCGATCAAGTGCGGCTATGTCGAGACGTGCTTTCAGTTACTAGATCAGTCGTTGCGTCCAGAACAGTGCGGCCACTGCCGCTGCGACGGCCAGCAGGAGTGCGAGCCCGGCGAAGAGGGCGGTGACCTCTTGGGTCTTGATCTCGTACGCGAAGTCATGGCTGATCTTGTTGTACGAGGCGCCAAGCTGATCGGCAGTTTCCGCGGTGAATGAACGTCCACCACTCTGCTGCGCGATCGAGGCCATGGCAGCAACGTCAGTGGGAACAGGAATGTCCTCACCCTGAATGTTGACGGTGCCATTTTGGGTGCCGAAGGCGATGGTGTCGATCGGGACCCCTGCGGCTGCAGCCTCCTGAGCAGCGGTGTTTGCCGCCTGAACCGGACTCTCCAAGCCATCGGAAACCGTTGGTGTGCCATCGCTCATCAGGACGATTGCGGCCGTTGCTGGCTTACCTGAATCGCCCTTGGGGATTCCGGCGATTGCGGCCAGTGACGTGCGAATGCCAGCAGCCGTTGCGGTACCACCGCCGACCCCGAGTGAATCGAGAGCAGAGCTAACTGCGGCCCGATCTGCCGTTGGGGCAACGATCAGCCGGGCGGAACTATCGAAGGTGACCAGGCCAACCTGAATACCCTCGGGTAGTCCGGAGATGAAGGTACGTGCCTCTGTTTCGGCCGCCTGTAGTCGGTTCGGTGCGACGTCCGTCGCAGTCATTGATGCGGACGTATCGAGGGCAAGCAGAATCGTGGAGCGGTCCTTGGCCACCGGAATCGCAAGTGCCGGCTGGGCAAAGGCAATCGTCATAATGATGAGCGAGGCCAACAGGCCTGCGGCCGGGATATGACGCTGCCACCCGGATCGGGTAGGCGCGATCGAATCGATCAGCGCCACGTTAGTGAAGCGGGCGACGTCGTTGTGACGACGGCGCTGCATCAGGATGTAAGCGACGGCGAGAAGTATGGGTGCGATCAAGAAAATGAGTCGCCAACCGGCTAGGAATGTCATCGGGAAACCTGTCCTGAAGTGGATGGTGCGGTACGGGTACGGGTGGCGGTCGATCGTTGTCCGGCAACGAAATTGACCATGTCGCCTAACCAATCGCGCTGTGTTGAGAGTTCGAGATAAGTGGCACCGGCGCTACGAATCGACTGCTGCACGCTGCGGCTTCGTTCGGCCGCAGCCGTGTGAAACTGTTCGCGCAGTTTCCGTGAAGAAGTATTGACGTAGCGCTGCTGGCCAGTCTCAGGGTCAACGACGCCGAGAATGCCCACGCTGGGTAACTCGAATTCGCGTGGATCAGTTACGTGAACGCAGAGTAAATCGTGTCGTTGGGCAAGTCGACGAACATCAGACGCCCAATTTCCAGAATCGAGGAAGTCGGAGATTACGACGACTCGACCATGTCGACGAGCGGCGGCACCCACCCACGACAAGCCAGCCGAAAGATCCGCTCCGGAAGCCGGCGGCTGCTGTTGACGCGGGGTGTCGTAGATCGATGCCAAGGCTGCAGTGAAGGCGGTGCGTCCCTGACGTGCTGGGCGATGCTCGAGCGTCGTGCCACCCGTCATCACCACACCAATTCGGTTGCTGCCGCTGAGTTGTAGCATTCCTGCCGCAGCAGCAGCTCCGAGAACGACGTCACGCTTTTCACATGTCGTCGTGCCGAAATCGAGACTGGCCGATCGGTCAGCGACGATCCAGGTCTCGAGTTCATGTTCGGCCTCGGTCTGCCTGACGTAGGTCTCCGACGAGCGAGCCGTCAGATTCCAATCGATAAGGCGTGCATCATCACCGGGGGCGTACGCACGCGCGTTTGCGCGCTCGCTGCCCGGCCCAATCCGATGCGTTGCATGATCACCGCTGGTGAGTCCGTCGATCTTTCGACGAATGCTGAGATCTAGCCGGCGAAGCACATCGGCTCTGCTGGCGACCTCGGACACTGGCACGGAATCAACCGTGCGCACGGTCGTCATCCGGCACTCCGGAATGCGAACGGTTCAACGACCGTCTGGTTCATCGCCTGGGCTGGCGGCGCCACATTTGTCGCTGGTGAGATCTGCGGAGCCTGAACCCGCGACAGGATCTCGTTGAGAACGTGATCGGTCGTGATGCCATCTGCGAGTGCGTCGTACGTCAGGGTGATGCGGTGACGGAGAACCTCAGGTGCAACGTCGAAGATGTCCTGTGGGACGACGAAGCGGCGTCCGCGAAGTACAGCCATCGCACGCGCTGCCGAAATCAGGCCGAGTGTTCCGCGGGGGCTGGCGCCTAGGGAGATGTACGGAGCTAGGTTTTCGAATCCCCAACGCGCCGCGTCACGGGTGGACATGATCAAGCGCACGGCATAGTCCTGAACTGCATGGTGAACAAAGACGTCATCGACCATTTTCTGAAGCTCACGCAACTGCTCGGTGGTCAGAACCGTCTCTGCCTCAGGTCGGGCAGCACCCATGCGAGTCGCGATAGCGGTTTCCTCTTGGTACGAGGGCTGCGGTACCAGCACATGCATGAGGAAGCGGTCGCGTTGTGCCTCAGGAAGTGCGTAAACACCCTCAGACTCGATGGGATTCTGCGTTGCAAGGACGATGAACGGATCGGGCAGTGGTCGGGTGTGACCGCCGATGCTGACCTGACGTTCGGACATTGCCTCGAGTAGAGCTGACTGAACCTTTGCGGGTGCGCGGTTGATTTCGTCTGCGAGAACAAGGTTTGCGAAGATCGGACCCCACTCGATGTCGAAGTCCTCGCGAGTTGGACGCCAAATGCGTGTGCCGACGAGGTCCGCCGGTACGAGGTCAGGGGTGAACTGAATGCGCGTCATCGATCCGCCAAGAGTCTTGGCTGTCGTCGATGCGGTGAGTGTCTTGGCAAGGCCCGGGTAGCCCTCGATAAGACAGTGGCCGTTTGCAAGTAGGCAGACGAGCACGCGCTCGACGAGGCGGTCTTGGCCGACAACGACCTTTTTGACTTGGTACAGGGCGTCCTGAAGCAGCCGAGCCGCGTCTGCGTGCACGTCTACTGTCTGCGTTCCCGGGTACGGATTCTGTGGACCACTCAGCGGAGCCGGAATCGGTGCCTCAGGTGTTGATGGGTATGTCATGGTCAAAACTCCTTGAAAGGTATGTGGTTAGGGATGGACAGTTCTTAGCCGACTGGCCCGGAGCCGAACGTCACGTCATGGCTATGCGATGCACCGCGAACGTCGGTCCAGGTGAGTGAAACGGTGTCGCCTGGGTGGTGAGGTGCGATCAAATCGCGAAGGGCGGTGTTGTCTGTGACGGTTGCGCCACCAAGTCCGGTGATGACATCGCCTGCAACGAGTCCGGCCTTGCTGGCAGCAGAGTTCGGTAGTACTCGGGCCACGGACACGCCACTGCCATTCGCGGTTCCGCTTAATGACGAAGCCTGCACGGAGATTCCAAGGAACGCGCTGGCGCCAATGTGGATTGTGCTTGACGCACGTCCGGCGCGAATGTCGTTGGCAATGGAGAGTGCGTCATTAATCGGAATGGCGAAGCCATCCGTCGCGCCATTGCCCTGTCCGTTGTTCGACGTTGAACCAGCGGTATTGATGCCGATCACCTTGTCTGAGCTAGCCAACGCGCCGCCGGAATCACCGGGCTGGATATTGGCGTCAGTTTCGATCAGATTCGTCAACTGCTCAGATGCACCATTCGCCGAGTCCATAGCGGTAATCGACTTACCGAGACCTGTCACCTTGCCTGCGGCATGGATAGGAGCACCATTTCCGCCGCCGGCGTTACCCGTGCCGACGACCGCGTCGCCGATCTTCACGGTGTTGGAATCGCCCAGTGGAGCGGTAGCAAGACCGGAGGCGTTTCGGAGCTTGATGACGCCGATGTCATGCGATGCGTCGTAACCAATCACATCGGCTGCGTAGTTTGTTGTGGTCCCGGCAACTTCGACCGAGAGGGAGGTCGCCCCGGCGATCACGTGGTGGTTCGTCAGGATGATGCCGTCTGAGGTGAGAACGACGCCGGTACCCGCGGCTGCACTGCCGTCGTATCCAATGGTGCTCTGGATGTTCACCAAGCCCTTGTCGACTGCGGTGGTTTGAGCGGCTGCGGCGGGATCATCGGCCGCGCTGGAGCCTGAACCATTCGCGTTGCCGTTGCCCGGAATGTTGCCGGCACCCGGCAAGCCACCGATACCTGGCAACTGGTTGGGATCCTGGGCGTTCGGGTCCTGCGCGTTGGGATCTTGGGCGTTCGGGTCCTGCGCGTTGGGATCTTGGGCGTTCGGGTCCTGCGCGTTGGGATCCTGGGCATTCGGGCTGGGAATCGTCGGAGTCGTGCTTGGTGATAGCGGTGCGGGGGAGCTCGTTCCGATGTTGGGTGAGGCCACTGAGCTGTCGTCGGTGCGCGACAATGCCTGCATCGCGCCAACGCCGATGAGTGCAGCGGCCATGGCACCGGCAACGATCGGCAAAACCCGCGACTTCTTTGCCACGGGCGCTTCGTCGTAGAACTCCTGGTACGTCGGCGCAGCTGTGGTTTGGGTTGCCCATGTGCCGGCTACGGTCTCGGGGTTGGCCCAAAGCGGAGAATTCCACGCATCATGTGCGGGCGGACCCACAGGTGGGCTTGGCTGAGTGTGACTCACGAAATTGCCTTCTTTCATAGTGGCGTGGGTAGTGCCTGTTATTGATAAGAACCCTCGAATATGTGGGGATCCTGAGAAATCTTTGACATTTCCCCTAGAACTCTGAGAACTCTTGGTAACGGTTTAGCCACGGCGAGAAATCGAGGTGTCGGCGAAATTTTTCGGCACCGGCCGCCGGGTTGCGTCGGCCGGGTGGGACCATAGTGCTGTGGTCAAAGTTGATATCTGGTCAGATGTGCAATGCCCCTGGTGCTACATCGGTAAACGTAAATTCGAGCGCGCAGTTGAACTTTTTGACGGCGATGTCGAGGTTGAGTACCACTCGTTCGAGCTCGCACCCGATACACCGGTCGATTACGCCGGTTCGACGGCCGAGTACCTGATGAATAAGTACGGCATGGCGGCCGAGCAGGTCGCCGAGATGCAGGAGCGGGTCTGCGCCATCGCCGCGTCCGTTGGCCTGAACTATCACCTTGAATCCACGCAGCAGACCAACACCGTGAAAGCGCATGAACTCCTCCATTTAGCCAACAAGCGTGGGCTGCAGGAGCCAATGAAGGAGCGGCTGCTCAAGGCGTACTTCATCGAGGGTAAGCACGTGGGCCGGATCCCTGATCTCGTTGAGCTCGCTTCCGAAGTTGGGCTTGATCCTTTTGAGGTGGAAGCGGCGCTTACGTCGAACCAGTACTTGCCCGATGTGAAGGCTGATATGGCTCAGGCAAGAGCGTATGGAATTAGTGGCGTGCCGTTCTTCGTCATCGATGGCAAGTACGGAATTTCCGGCGCGCAGGAAACCCAGACCTTCGTCGACGCACTCAACGAGGCGAGTACTTCGTCGTAACCGGCGACGGTGGTGCGGACCCTACTGGTCTTTATCGCCGGACTCAGCAAGGTGATCGGCGTCCTCGTGCGCGATGTCTCCGAGGCGTCCCCAAATTGCCACGAGCATGATGGCGCAGCCGAAGAAGCCAAACCAATACGGGGCAAGTAGACCGAAGTGTGTGGCGAGCACCCCACCGATCAAACTGCCGATGACAAGGCCACCCATCATCGCGACTTGGTAGACGCCGCTGACTCGACCAAGGAGTTCATTAGGAACGGCTCGTTGGCGAACACTCATGGCGGTGGTTGCCCAGTTAGCTTCGTGGATGCCGAAGAAGAACATGATGATCATCGCAATGATCGGGCTTGTGGTGAGTGCAAAAACAAGATGAGTCACGGTTTCAAGTACGAGGCCGTAGCGCATGATGTTTGCCAAACTCACGTGACGTTCAACCCACGGATACGTGGCATTGCCCAGTAGGGCGCCGACGGCGGCGGCAGCGCTCAGGAGTCCGAATCCTATGTTGCCCATGCCAAGACGTTCTTGTGAGAACAAGACGAGCACGGCCCACGAGGCTCCGTAGGTGATGTTAAACGTCAGGATCTGAATCACCAGAGCCAACATCGCCGGGCTATGCCTCGTCCAGACCAAGCCGTCGCGAATGTCATGCCAGATGTGTTGAGGTTCACCGTCCTGGCTTGGTGTTGGCGGCACGACGACGCGGGTAAACATGATGACTGCTGCCACAGCGCAGATTGTTTCTGCGGCAAATGGCCATGCCATGCCGATTGCGAACAGGGCTGCACCAATAGGCGGTCCGGCGAGTTGACTCAAGCCATTCCAGCCGAAGTTGATCCGCGAGTTCGCCAACCCAAGTTCAGACTTGTCGACGAGCAACGGGACGATCGCGCTATAAGCGTTGTTGGAGAACGTATCGGCCGTTCCGATTGCGAACAGCGCGATCAAAACGATGGGGACTGTTACGAGATGTAGGAACAGAGTGGTCGTCAGGATTGCGAGTGTGAGGGCACGAACCCAGTTCATGGACAGAATGAGTTTGTGGCGATCAACTCGGTCTGCGATGGCGCCTGAGTACAGCCCGAAAATGAACACGGGTAACCACTGCATGAACGCTGCTAGGGATACCAGGAATGGATTGCGCGTCAGCGATGCGATCAGAAGCGGCCCAGCGGCGATTGAGAATCCGTCACCGAGGTTAGAGGCCCAGGTAGAGCCCAGTAACCACCGAAAGGAACTTCCGAGGCGTGCGGGCGCAACCCATTCACCAAGCCTCGTCATGCAGACGACACTACCGGGCTTGCCGAAAGGTGGTCGAAACACTAACGGCCCGGTCCGAGGACCGAGCCGTTAGAACACGTACGCCGCGTAGGACTTGAACCTACAACCCGCGGATTAAGAGTCCGCTGCTCTGCCAGTTGAGCTAGCGGCGCGCAGTGCCTGATGAGGATACACCGAGCAGGGTCGCCGGTCGAAATCGCCGTCTAAAGCGGGTCTATCAGGTGTGAAATCAGGCTGCGATCAACTCTCGGACGTACAAGTCATGGGAGTGCACCGGTGAGGCCACATCCATCAACAAAGTGAGCGACAGGCCTTGCCGTAGCCACTTCATCACGATGTCTTCCTCGTTAGCCACCATGGCCACCACCTCCTTTCGAGCCGTGAATTATGTATCGACGCGACGTGGAATCTAGTAATCGGCCGTTGGGGTGAGCAATATCTACGTTTTAGCCAAGGTCGACGGCGCGGAATGTGACGCTTGTGCCAGGAGCCAACTGCGCGAGCCGATCGAGATGGGCGTCTACGACTACCGCGATCACGGGATAACCGCCGGTTGTTGGCCGGTCTGGGCCCAGGATCACCGGTAAGCCGTCCGGCGGTACTTGGATGGCGCCCGTAACCATCGGCTCGCTTGCCAGTTCGCGGGACGACTCGACGCGTTCTAAAGCCGTCCCTATTAGGCGGATACCGATGCGGCTGCTGACGGGTGACACCGCCCATGTTTCGCGGAGGAACTCGGCCTGCGCTACGGGGGTAAACCAATCCCATCTCGGCCCCAGAATGACATGCAGCGGGCCACTGATCGGTCGAGCCACCGCCAAATCGAGCGGGGGATGGGAGATTGCCTCGTTCGCAAGACTGAATTCCTGTCCGGCCACGAGCACCGCTGGACCAATCGACGCCAGCGTGTCCGTGCTTGCGCTACCGAGTGTGGATTCCACGCGCAGACCCTGTCGGATTGCAACGTATGAGCGAAGCCCAAATGTTGGCGAATCAATGGCTAGGACCTCGTCCGCGCCCAGCGCGATTGGGGCATTACGAGCCGTCAGGCGTTCGACGCCATTGGTAATGATGCTGATCGGTCCGTCAGCACCGGTCACACAGACAATCGTCGGTTCGTTGACAGCCAGGCGAAATCCGCCGCCTAGGGTTTCGATGCATGCGGTCGTCTCTCGGTTTCCCACTAGTCGGTTTGCTAGACGTAAGGCGCCTCGATCAAACGCCCCCGATGGGCCGACGCCGATGTTCGCCCAGCCCGGACGGCCAAGGTCTTGGATCAAGCTTTGAGGCCCGGTAGCAAGGATGTGAATCATGGACGCGACGTCGTAACGGAAGTGACGGGCGTAAATTGCACGGTGTCACCGGGTTTCAACGCGGCAGGCTGGGTCCGGCTCAGATCGAAGAGCGACATGGTTGTTGTGCCGAGTAGTCGCCATCCGCCGGGAGATGCGCGCGGATAAACGGCGGACCATCGGTCGGCAATGGCCACAGCTCCGGCCCGAACGCGAGGACGTGGGGTGCTCATGCGTGACACTGTGAGCCGTGGATCCAGTCCGCTCAGGTACGCAAAGCCAGGTGCAAAGCCGCAAAAGGCAACGGTGTAGGTAGGGGCGCAGTGAATGGCGATCACTTCCGCCACGTCGATTCCACAAGCGTTGGCGACGTCGTCTAGATCCTCGCCGTCGTACGTCACTGGAATGACGACGTGGGTCCGGGAGTTTGTTGTTGCTGGTAGGTCGTCGAGTTCGTTGATGGCACGCCGCAGGTTGCTTCGGTTGCAGGTTGGGTCGAATCGGATGAGAACCGTCTCCGCCGCAGGTACGGCTTCGGTGACTCCGTCGAGCCTGAGCCCGCAAATCGCGGTGGCAAGGCTAGCTGGGTTCGGGGTTGTCACCAGGAGTGCGCGATCGCCCATGGGGCGGATGTCGTACGTCATGAGTTGCCCGGTGGCATGAAGCTCTGCAACTCGATTCCCTTGTCCTGCAGTGCTTTACGGATTCTGCGCACGAGCACCAGGGCGCCATCGGTATCGGAATGGACGCAGATGGAATCACAGGTGTTCGGGATTGGTACTCCGTTGATGCTTGTGATGCTTGACTCCAACACCATCTGGAGCACTCGCGTTTCAACTACGTGAGGATCGTGAATCACGGCGCCATCTTCAGTTCGCGGCACGAGGCGCGCGGTGTCGGTGTAGGCGCGATCGGCGAAGGCCTCGGTAAACACAGCGATCCCGTGCGGCGTCGCGATCTGAGCGAGCATCGAGCCGGGAAGCGTGAGGACAGAGAGTGCGCGTCCACGTTGATCTGCGTCGCGCAGGATCGCTTCAACGACAGCCTGTGCAGTATCGGCATCGTCCGCGGCGGCGTTATAAAGCGCCCCATGTGGTTTGACGTATGCGACATCCGTGCCGACGGCTCGGGCGCATGCGGTGAGAGCCGTGAGCTGCTCGAGCAGTTGTTCACGCAGTAAATCCGGCACGATGTCGAGTCGACGGCGACCGAACCCGACGCGATCGACGTAACTAATCTGTGCGCCGATTGCGACGCCGAGTTCACCTGCGCGAGAACAGATCCGCGTCATTGAGGCTAGATCGCCAGCGTGACCTCCACAAGCAACATTCGCACTTGTGATCACCGACAGCAAAGCGTCGTCGAGGTCGTCAGCCGACAAGCCGTCGGCAGCTACACCTTCACCCAGATCGGAGTTTAGATCTATCGTCTTCATGGTCACGCTAAAGCGAAGCTACCCAGTCATGAGTAGACGAGACGGTTGCGAAGCTGTCGCCCAGGATGCCGATTTCGACCGTGTGCGCGAGTTTGGCCGGTAGATCGTCGGAGATGTCGATGGTTCCGGTGGCGTCTTCAAGAATCGTCACACCAAGACCGAGATGCATTGCCTGACGCGTCGTGGTGTCGATACACATATGCGTCATGTATCCGACGATCACGAGATGGTCCACGGCCCGCTCGGAGAGCCACGACTCTAACTCGGTGCCGGTGAACGAACCGGGTAGTTGCTTGTCGATGACGACTGCGTGTGGCCGGGAGGAGACGGACTCATGCAACTGCCAGTTGTCAGAGCCCGAAACGAAGATGCCACCGTCGGGATCCGATTCGGTGTGCCGCACCAGAACCACCGGTACGCCGGCGGAATTCGCTGCGTCTATTGCCGTCGAGATGGCCTCGAGTGAGCCCTCCACCGGGGGGTACGCGATCGGCAGATTGCCGGTTACGTACTCGTTCTGAACATCAATCACGATCAGCGCAGTTGTCATGTGACTAGCCTGTCAGATCACGGCGGATTATGGGCTAGGACGGGTTCGTTCCGTCTTGTCCGCGCGGGCAATTGGCAAGACAGCGGGAACGGTAGCCAAAGCCAGAAGTGCCACGGCCACGAACGGTGAGGCGTAACCCAGTGAGGTCACCATGACACCGGCGAAAACACTGGCAATAGCCATTGCTCCTGCCCAGATCATGTTTGCCATCGCCAAGATCTCACCGGTCGCTGTGTCCGCATGGGCTGCACCGTCCCACAGCAATGCACTTCCGGGTACGTAGAGCGCTTCGAGTCCGGTACAAGCCACGATAAGCAGAGGAATGACGAGGAATAGTGGTGTAGCAAACCCTGCAGCGACCATGGAAATCGCGGCAAAGGCAAGTAGAAAGACGGCAATGCGTCCTCGGCCATTTCGATCCGATTGCCGGCCCACGATCGGGCTGACTACGGCCGCGAATCCAGACATGGCAAGGAATACAAGGCTGATTCCGATTGCAGTGAGACCGAGGTCAGAAAGCTCAAGTGGTGCCTGAGAATTGATCACCCCAATCGTGCAGCCGCCGATGGCGATAAGCCATAAGCCGATACGAACACGTCTGTCCATCATGAGGGCGAACGCCCCGGCAAAGCCGGCAGACTCGCCTTGAACCGGATTAGCCATCCGAAAAGCGATGAATGCGAGTGCGGCCAGAACCGCCGCGATGCCGCCAAACACCGCTACCGTTCCGACCACCGAGGCTAGTGCGCCGACGACGGGACCAAGGATGCTGCCCACCACAGATAGGCCGAGAAGTCGGCCAACAATTTCACCGCGTCTATCGCCAGGGGAAACCGACGATGCCCAGGACATCGCGCCCGTCCACGAGGACGCGCCTGCGGCACCCTGGAGAAACCGGAACAGAATCAACGCAATCCCAGACGATGAGGCTGTGAATAGCAGCGAGACCGCTGCAGTGGCGAGTAGGCCCGCGATCACGAGTCGTCGCGGCCCCCATCGAGATGCCAGCAGTCCGGCCGGAATCGCACCGATCACCATGCCGAGCGGGTAGGCAGCGACGAGGAGGCCAACGCCTGCACGATCAAGCTGGGCAGATTCTGCGTAACCTGTCAGCAACGGTGACAGGACGGCAAAGAACAGCGTGTCCGTCAGAACAATGAGTCCCGCTAGGCGAATGACTGGTCGGATTTCGACAGGGAGTGGCCTGCCGCGCGTCGTTGACGCCATGGTTATCCGATCACGACGACATGCTCTGGCTTCCAGCCGATTTCAACAGAATCGCCGTCGGACCAGCGATCATCATGATGTGAACGTACGAGGTTCTGCTCGACAACGGTGAGCTGGATCTCGGGGGAGATGTTCACTAGGTACTGAGTTGTTGCGCCGTGGTAGACGGTGGCGGCGACCGTGCCATGTACGCGCACCATGTCTGGCTCGAAGTCGGCGATCCAGATCTTCTCTGGACGAATGGCAATACTGGCCGTTGATCCGTCAATTAGTTCAGGGTGCCCAGGAAGTTCAACGCGCAATCCGGGTGCGACCGTCACAGCCCCTGCGCTGTAGGTGCCGGTCATCAAGTTGCTGGTACCGATGAATCCAGCCGCGAAGACAGTCTTCGGACGTTCGTAGACGTCTTCGGGTGTTCCGCACTGTTCGATCACGCCGTTGTTCATGATCGCGATGCGATCACTCAACGTGAGCGCCTCGTCTTGATCGTGGGTGACGAATACGAACGTAATTCCAACTTCGCGCTGGATCTCTTTGAGTTCGACTTGCATACGGTGACGAAGTTTGAGATCGAGCGCAGCGAGTGGTTCGTCAAGCAGCAGAACTTCTGGACGGTTCACTAGGGCTCGGGCCAACGCAACTCGCTGTTTCTGGCCGCCCGATAGTTCGCGCGGCTTGGCGCTCTTACGTCCGCCAAGGTCGACGAGCTCAAGCATGTCGTTAACGCGTCTCGAGATCTCTGACTTATCGAGACCTTTACGCTTGAGCCCAAATCCGACATTGCCCTCGACGTCAAGGTGATCAAAGAGTGCGTAGCTTTGGAATACGGTGTTGACGTTTCGCTTATGCGGTTGGACGGACGTAACGTCCTGCCCGCCAAGCAGAATGCGCCCCTCGGTTGCGTCGCTAAAGCCAGCGATCATGCGCAGCGTGGTGGTTTTACCGCACCCCGACGGCCCAAGCAGTGAGAAGAACTCACCCCGCCGAATGTCGAGGCTCAGATGATCGACGACGGTGGTGTCGCCAAACTTCTTCGTTAGGCCGATGAGCTCGATGGCTGGTGTCTGGCTTGTCACGTCCGAAGCTCCTGTGGCTGCGCTTATCTGGTCGGTCACGCGATCATCCTCCGCTGATGAGGTCGAGGCTGGAGTCCTTGCGGCCGAGCAAGCGAGGAACAACAAGCGATAGTGAAATGAGCAAGACAGACACGAGCAGCATGCACGTACCAACGGCGTTGATCGCGGGAGAGATCGTCATGCGGATCTCTGAGTAGATGCGTACTGATAGCGGCTGGGGGTCAATGCCGGTTGTGAAGAACGCGAGAATGAAATCGTCAAACACCAAAGCGAAAATCAGCAAACCAGCAGCAATTAACGCCGGAAGAATGGTGGGTAGAACGACGAGCCGCAGCGCTTGGAATGGAGTGCACCCAAGATCCCGGGCCGCCTCTTCGACCTCGTCAGACATGGACGAAAGTCGTCCGCGAACAATCACTGCGACGTAGGAAATCGAGAACGTGATTTCAGCGATGATCACCGTCGTCAACGACAGCTTCATTCCGAGCCCGGTGAAGAACAGGAGTGCTGCAACACCGGTGACGATTTCCGGTGTCACCAAGGGGATGAGGGCAACGGTTCCGGTGATTCGGGCTGGCCGGGAAGTCACCCGCTCTAAAGCAAGGGCGAGCATGGTGCCGAGAACGATCGAGCACAGCATCGTGACCGTCGAGATGAACAAACTTGCACGCAAAGACGACAGGAGTCCTTCATCGTTGAAGAAGTCTTGGTACCACCGAGTACTAAAGCCGCCGAAGACAGACAGTGACTTCTTCGAGTTGAAGCTGAACAGAACCACAACCACGATCGGCACGTAGAGCACGAACAAAAAGAGCGCGGTGAAGGCGACTGCGAATGTGGGCTTGCCCTCAACGGAGCGTCGACGGCCCGTGGTTGGGACAGTTTCGCTGGCCATCACTTCTCCCGATTCACGCGTTGGGTGGCGCGTAAGTAGAACACCATGAAGATCAAAAGTGCGAGCATGAGTACGACCGTGAGCGCCGATCCGAGCGGCTGGTTCTGGCCCTCGAAGAACTGCTGCTGTATCAGGTTGCCAATCATGTAGGTACTGGGCCCGCCTAGAAGCTGCGCACTCACGAAGTCGCCAAGCGCCGGCAGGAAAACTAACAGCACCCCACCCAGCATGCCGGCACGTGTAGCTGGCACTGTCACTGCGAAAAAGGTTTGTAGCGGGCTGTGATAAAGGTCTTTGCCAGCCTCAATGAGCGCGGTGTCCATGCGCTCGAGCGATGCGTAAATTGGCAACACCATAAACACGATCGATCCATAGACCAGACCTGCGATGACGGCACCAGGTGTGTTGAGGAATCGAATTCCGCTGGACAGGCCGGTGTCGCGCAAAAGTTGGTTGATCAGCCCCTCGTCGGCGAGCAGCGTTGACCAGGCGTACATCCGGATCAGGTAACTGGCGAAGAATGGGATCACCAAGAAAGCAATGAGAGCGTTCTTGTACTTACCTCCGTGCAACGCAATCGTGTACGCCACCGGGTAGCCCAAGACGAGCGAGATTGCTGTAGTCGCAATCGCAAAGACGGCAGACCGGATGAACACCTTGAGGTAAACCGGATCTGACAGCGCCTTGTAGTTATCGAGTGAAAACCCGAAAACAGGCTTACCCGTATCGCCGACATGGCCGAAGGACAGTAGGACCACGATGGTCACACTCGAAATAAAGAACACCAACATCCACAGCGCTGGGGGTGCAAGTAGCACATTCCACAGCCGCGTACGGGTTGGGCTTCTTCGCTTCTCTTTGGCTAGATCGACCAAAGCATCCTCGACCTGCAACGACATTAGGCGGCCTTGACCTCAGTCCATACGGCGTTGCGAGCGGCCTGATCAGCAGGATCGTGGTTTTTGTAGACGGTTGGGTTGACGACTTTGGATACATCGACTGCCAAACTGGGGTATGCCGAGGCAGCCTTCGCATACAGATCAGGGCCGGTCTTAGTGAGCAGTGGGTAGCCCAGGTAGTCGATGTTCTTAGCGACGTTGTCAGGCTGCATCAGCCAGTCAAGCCAAAGCAGCGCAGTGCCAGGGTGCGGAGCATTCGTGGGGATAACCCACGCATCGGAATTGAGTGGAGCGCCTTCTTTCGGCAGCTCATAAACCCATTGCGTCGGATCGGTGGCCTGCGTCTTGATGAAGTTCAGGAAGTCGCCAGACCATGAATGGTGAATCCACGCATTACCACTGGCCATGTTGTTGATGTCGTCGGTGGAGTACGCGCGTAGATACGGCTTCTGCGAAATTAGTACGTCCTTGATCTTGGCTAGATCGTCAGGGTTCGCAGTGTTGACGTCGAGGCCCAGTTTGAGAGCGGCCATCCCGATCGCTTCGTCATCCTCGTCGAGAACGTAGATGTGGCCCTTTGCCTGCTCATTCCACAGGTCGTTCCAGGAGCCCTGCGCGGTTGTCACCTTGTCCTTGCGGTACGCAATGCCGGTGGTCCACATGGAGAACGGAGTCGAGTAATCCGAGTTCGGGTCGTACCAGGGATTGTCGAAGTAGCTACCCCAGCCGAAAAGTTGATCGGCATTCTTGAACTGGGACTTATCGAGCTTCTGGATTAGCCCCTGCTTACGCATGAGTTCGACGTAACGCGCACCTGGGAGTACGACGTCGTAGGCGTTACCGGCCTGGATTTTCGCGAGCATCCCGGCGTATCCGTCATAATTTGTCTCGACGATATTGACGCCGTACTTGCTCTTGAAGCCAGCTTTCACCGCCGGATCGCAGTAATCGGCCCAACTGTAATAAATCAGATCGCCGTCGACCTTGGCTTGTGCCATGGGGGCGGCGGAACTGGCGTTGGATGACGCAGAAGGCGTTGAACTTCCACCCGAGAAGCCACATGCGGCGAGCGCTGCTGCGGCACCCACTCCGAATGATCCGCGCAAGAAGTCGCGGCGATTCATGGACAGGCGTGGCTCAGTCATTGTGAGTCCTTCCGGCGATGCTCTGGGTGCAACTGGTGACGAAACGCGCGGACGAGAATGTTCCGCATAGAACGGGACGAATCGGGAGGTGCAGTGGTTCCTTGATCGGATGCTGAATGACTGTTCAGTAAGTGGCACGCTAAGGTTCGGCTAACTTCAAGTCAAGACCCTAGTCATCTGAACGTGTCTTCGTCCCCGTTACGACTGCCTCAAAGGATTCGCGTGTCTGCCAGCAATGACATCGTGTTCACTCGTGATCTGACCTCCCTATTCAATCCACGTTCGGTGGGTGTCATTGGGGCGAGCGACGATCCAGCCAAGTGGGGCAACATGATTGCCAAGCATCTGATCACGGCGGGTCATTCGCGCAACGTGTATCTCGTGAATCGACGCGGAGGCAAAGTACTTGGTCACGATGTTCTTGAGAAAATTAGCGATGCACCCGAGCCCGTTGATCTCGTTTGTATAACGGTGCCCGCTCGCGGTCTCCTCGAGGCGATTGATGACTCGCTCGCTGCTGGTGCGAAGGCACTCGTCGTCATCACTGCTGGCCTTTCGGAGCTGAGTGAAGAGGGCCGCGCAATCGAGGAAGAGGCCCTGCGCCGTGTTCGCGCGGCCGGTGCTCATCTAGTTGGCCCCAATTGCCTTGGTGTCGTCGACAGCACCTCGGCGCTCTATTTATCGTCGGATCCATTTGGTGCGGGCAATATCGCTGTGCTCTCCCAAAGCGGCAATATGGTGATTGACGTTGATCGAATGCTCGCTGACGAGGGCTTGGGGATTTCGCGCTTCGTTTCCCTGGGTAATCAGTCCGATGTGTCCTTAGCCGACCTCATGCACGCCATGGTCGAGCATGACGGAACTCGAGCAGTAGCGATCTACGCAGAGGACGTGCGCAACGGACGCGCGTTCGTCACTGCGGCCCGTGAACTGGCCGAGGTCGCAAAGCCCGTTGTCCTACTGGCGCCAGGGCGCAGTCCAGCAGCGAGTCGTGGAGCTGCCTCTCACACAGGATCGTTAACAAGTCCGGCTCGCGTTATCGACGCCGCGTGTGCTGCCGGTGGTGTTTATCGTGTTGAGACACCCGACCAGATGGTTCACGCGCTCGTTTCACTGGTGGGTCCGCGTCGGGCTCGGGGCCGTCGCACGGCCGTTTTCACGGATGGGGGCGGACATGGGGCGATTGCCTGCGACGCATTGACATCACGTGGCATGGATGTGCCTCGTCTGAGTGATGAACTCGGCGAGCTGCTCAGGCAAGACATGTGGGATCAGTCGCCGGTGTTCAACCCTGTCGATTTGGCAGGCATGGGTGAGCAGGATCCGATGTCGTATCACCGAGGCGTCGCGCGGCTGCTGGCTTCGGACGAGGTTGATTCGGTTCTATGGATCGGATACTTCGGCGGCTATTCACATCACCGAGGTGCGCTGTTCGACGGCGAATGTGAAGCAGCACGGGCCGTGGTTGAAACCGTCAACGCGCAGAGCAAGCCGTTAGTCGTCGAGACAATGTTCCCAGACGCTCCAAGTATCAAGATTCTTCGTGACGGCGGGATTCCGATTTATCGAGGAATCGGCGATGCGGCCGGTGCAGTTGCGGCATTGACCCCGGTGATTTCGCCGGCGTTCAACGACACGGTGGTGCTTCCCGTTGCCAAGGCTCCAGTCACTGAAACTGACTACATCGCTACCCGGTCACTTTTCTCTGAAGCTGGCGTTCCGTTCCCCGATCTTGCTGTCGTCGCGTCAGAAGATGAGCTCCTTATCGCAGTGAGAGCTGGAAAGCCCTCATTCCCAGTGGTTCTGAAGGCTATGGGGTTGCTGCACAAGTCTGATGCGGGCGGCGTGATCCTGAACCTGAAAGACGAGGGCGAGTTGCTCTCTGCCTATCGTGATCTGATCCAACGACTCAGCCCACCGGCGGTCACGGTTGAAGCGATGGCCGACTTGTCTCAGGGCGTCGAGGTGATTGTCGGCAGCCAGCAAGACCCTCGCTTCGGTCCGGTCGTACTCGTTGGGCTCGGTGGAGTTTTCACTGAGGTACTTGCGGACGTCGCATTCGCATTGGCACCTCTGTCAGCTGAGACAGCAAAATCTCTCCTGTTGTCGTTGCGAGGTGCCCCGCTGCTACAGGGAGCGCGCGGACGGGCGCCGGTGGATCTGGATGCACTTGCCGACGTCGTTGTGGCTGTCTCTCACGTCGCTGCCAGTCATCCGGAGATTGCCGAACTCGAAGTTAATCCTGTTTTGGCATCCGCGTCTGGGTGTATCGCACTCGATGCCCGGGCGATTCTCGCTGGATCTGACGCCGAACACTGATCGCCTACGGCTCTGGTTGCGTCGTCCGCTTAGCGAGTTGACGCGACACACTGCGAGGCTTTAAGCCACTCTGGTGTGGTGACACGTGGGCGAATCATCGGGTTGGTGTGCATCCTTGCCGTCGTAACGTTGGTGTTGGGATTGTTTGTTAGTTCTCGAATCAGCACGACGAACGAAGTCGATCGACAGGCCGCACTGCAGCCCTTCTACACGCCGCCAGCAACAATCACCGGAGCACCCGGCACGATCATTCGTCAAGAGCCGCTTGGCATAACAGTCCCTGGTGCGACAGCGATTCGGATGCTTTATGTAACCCAGCGATCTGATGGCACGCCAGCGGTCTCCAGTGGAATGGTTTTTATCCCTAGAACCCCGGCACCCTCCGGTGGTCGACCAGTGGTGGCCTGGGCGCATGGCACTGTGGGTGGGGGAGTGCAATGTGCACCCTCTCGTTCTGATGCGCCGACTCAACCCCTGCACGGATGGTTACCGCAGATGCTTAGCCTTGGCTGGATCGTGACAGCCACCGATTACGTCGGGCTTGGAACGCCGGGCGTCGAGGCGTATCTGGTTGGTCAGGATGAGGCCCGTGACGTTGTGAACTCCGTACGAGCAGCTCGGTCGCTCGCGAACGCGGATGCTAGTGGCCGATGGGTTGTGTGGGGGCATTCACAGGGTGGGCACGCAGCCATCTGGACGGGCGAGCTTGCCGCGTCGCTGGCACCTGAATTGCACTTGCTGGGGGTGGCGGCAGCTGCGCCGGCC
The DNA here is from genome assembly GCA_903826575.1 of uncultured bacterium. Classification (GTDB taxonomy): domain Bacteria; phylum Actinomycetota; class Actinomycetes; order S36-B12; family CAIYMF01; genus Longivirga. The sequence goes on along the minus strand of CAIKEU010000023.1, from coordinate 4,434 downwards.
GCCGAACTCCCCGAGATCATGCAAGCGCAATGGAGCACGCCGATTGGCTGGGTGATTGGGCCAGCCGTCGCGATCTCTTGGCCGCTAGTTAATCCGCAGTTGCCAACGGCAGGCGTCATCAGCCAGGCGGGCCTTGATAACACGGCTCGACTGCAAGCGGCGTGTGTCACGGACGCGGCAATCGAGGCGGTGGTGCGCGAGAAGGCTGGTCAGCAGTACTTCGACGTAGACCCGTCTTACAATTCCGCGTGGTTCGGTGTTGCTAAGGCGCAGACCCCGCCGCCCCTGCCGTCATCAATGCCCATGATGTTGGCGCAGGGAACCGGTGACGATGTGGTTCTGCCCGGCCCGAACGCCCTCTTACAAAACCTGTGGTGTGCGGCGGGATCGAACATCACCACGCTCTGGATGGGCGGGGTCAATCACATGACGGCGGCCAACGTCGCCGGTCCGGCGGTCGTCCCGTGGATCAACGACCGTTTTCATGATGTACCGGCCGGGCGTACCTGTGGAACCGTCCCTCCCGTGCCGCCAACAGCCTCGGTATCCCAGCCCTGATTCGGCTGAGAACGGGTCAAAGGGGTGACGACTTGTTCTCAATCGCAATCTGCGCGGTACCGAAAATCGACACGGAGAGTGATCACTCAGATGGCCCATTAGGACCACGTCTTGAGGAAAAGTGAAGAGTAAAGTGAGGAAATCAAGAGAATAATCTCAGGATCTCCTACTCCTGTTCGTCGAAGGAGCGTTCGCTCGGTAGCTCGCCGGAACGGTGTCACTTCGATTCAAGGGGTTCCTATGAGGCGTCTGGTTATCGCAATGAGCGCGTTCGCGCTCGCATCCTCCACTCTCGGCTTAGGGATTGCCCAAGCAACTCCGCCGACAACGGCCACCACAATTCTGGACCCTCAAGGAGCATCAGCAGCCGCACTTGCGACAGGGTCCGTGGCGAATGTTCGCACTGATGCTCCTGTCACCGTCGTCGGTGACTCCAGCGAAGTGATCTCACAAACGATCGACACAGGGCACGGGTTGCTCGCTTCTCGTAGCGCCATCAATGGGCAGGGTCAGACGGTTCAAGTTCCCGATGTGACCGCACCCGAGGGTTATACGGTCGAGTACAACGACGGATCGTCATGGTCGCAAACTCCACCGGCCCGTGATCCCGCTACAAGCACGTATCCAAGTGTGGTGGGCGTCCGCGCATCGGGTGCTATCAGTGTCACCGGCTACGCGAACCACCTCGAGCAGGTTTCGCGCACGGCGACTGCGGTTGCAGAAGCCGGAACCACCTTCCAGGGAACATCGGGCGGTGACGGGTGGGATGTGTTCTTTGGCAGCGGCCCCGCCGCGGGTCGCGTCTTCAACATCTTTCATCACTCCGGCGGCGACTTCACAATGGACTGCCATCTTCGTGATGGCACGCCATGTTGGAGCGCGCTTTACACATCAGGGCCCCACTCGATGGTCCCAGCTACGTACTACACCTCTGTACACTCAACGGGTTTCTACGTGGCCGCCAGTGACAGCGTCTACAGCTTCGTCGCAAATGGTGCAGGCGATTTCGGCATGGTCTGTGCCACTGACGTTTCGACCGCGACGCCAGTCCCATGCACAGCGCCGTTCGTAACGCTCGCAGCCGGCGTAGGGGCAACAGATTCATGGTCGGCCAATGGAGCCGGTGATGCGGTCGAGGTCGGTGCCAAGATTTATGCACGGGGGTTCGGCGGAGGAAATGACCTGCTCTGTTTCGACACGGTCACCGAGGGCGCCTGCGTAAATCAGCCATTCAGCATCGGTGCACCAGCCGGCACAGGGTCGTTCGGTGATAACCGCCTCATGGCCATTGATACGAACGTCTACTTCTCAACCGGAACTAGCGTTGGTTGCTTTGACACAGCGACAGAAGCCTTGTGCGCGGGATTCAACTCAGGCGCAAGTGTCGCGGACTCAAGTACCGGACCGCTTTTCTACAGCACGGATGTGGCAGGTGTACCGAATCAGATCTGCGCGTACGCCTCGACAATGTGTTGGGGACTAGACGGAACCGCAGGTGCGTGGCCGGCTGGACTTCCGTCAGGCGTCTTTTCCTACGCGTTGATCGGGTGGGGTATCGATCTCAATGTCGGGTCCAAGTTCTATTACCTAGAAGGCGACTCAGCTGATTGCTTCGACTTCTCCACGGGTGCGGGCTGTGCTGGCTACTCACCACCAGCTCTCGGCAGCGGTGCGTACACAATGCGAGTGGATCCAGCCAACACGTGGTGCTTGTGGACGAACTCCGATGCGGGCCAAATCGTGACGTTCAGTCCGCAGACGGGCGCGTCGCCGTGTGAACCTCCGATACCCGCGGTCATCGTCCCTTACGCAGCGGCTGTGCCGCGGATGGGATGTACCGATGCGGGTCGTGTCGTTTCATGGGGAAGTTTGACGATCACTCCGCCGGGCACAGAGCCGATAGATCAGGCCAGGGTCACTGTTCAGGACAGTGGCGGTCATGCCATCGCCAACTGGACCGGTCTGACTCCTAATAGCCAAGGAGTTATTGACCTTTCGACGTTAACAGTCGCTGAAACGGGTCTGCGTCCTACCTACGAGGTCTACTATGCCGATGCGTCTGCACCGGGTGGAACAACAGGAACGTTCACGTACTCAGCCGTTGCTCCGCAGATGTGCATCGGGGTCAAGACAGGTGCCAACTGTCCAACTGGTGTGGGCAACGGAACTAGCGATTTCCCCTATTCGGAGGCCAGCCTCACGGGTGCTAGTTCGGTTTCAGTGACAACGGGTTCGGCGAATCCGGTCGTCGAGGACACGTCGGCAACTGCCACGCGGGTGCTTACGGCGCCCGAATGTTTGACTGGGATCGCTGGTCACGTTTATCGACACAGAAGCGGAACAAATCCTGTTGAGGGGATCACCGTCCGACTCTTGGACTCCGAAGACAATGTGCTGACAACGGCAGTAACGGATTCGTCTGGGCGTTACGCCTTCGATCATGTCTACCCAAATAGTTATTTCGCGGAGGCAGACGGAATATCGACGCTGCTGCACGCAATTCCTTACATCAACAGTGACGCAACCGACATGCCGGATTTGGTGATTCCAAACATGGCGCCGTCGGTGGCCACCTTGAGTGCCACTCAGTACGAACACACAACGAAACGGGTTTTGATTCGTGAAGGAATGCCCGTTTCCGTCGTTGGCGCCACAGGGCACTGCGCGGCGTCCGGAGTGAATGTAACGTTCACAAACCCAGGTGCCTGCACCATCACCGTCACTCAAGGCAGCACCGTGATTCAGACTCTTCATGTCACGGTCGTGAGCGCACTCGTGCTTTCGCGCCCGCCAACGAGTATTCAGCCGGGAAATGGCTGGGCAGTTGTCAGCAAGCAGGGCAACCCGCCAGCGGCAGTGACCGTCGCAGGCCCCTGTGCCGTCAATGGCACGACCGTTTTCTTTGGTTACTCAGGCACCTGTCGGATCACGGTGAAGAAGGACGGTGTTGTCGTTGCGACGTATAGCGTCGTCGTGACCGACACCGCGCCGGGACGCTCCGGGTCGCTTTCCATGAGCCGAGCCTCGGTCTATTTCAATCCTGATTCATCAGTTCTTACTGCTGCAACCACCGCAACGTTGAAGGCCCTGGTACCCAAATTGCTAGTCGCCCATACCATCATGGTTGTTGGATTTACGACGAGCAGTGTGGCCGGGCCCGGTGGCGTTCTGTCATCGACGTTGTCGAAGGCGCGAGCCACAGCGGTGACCAATTACCTTCATGCTAAAGGAGTAACCGTCACGTTGAAAGCCGGCGTCAGCCGTTTAGGAAATCCGGGATTCGGGGTAGCTTCGAACCGGCGTGTGGATCTGTCCTGGAGATAGACCGCGCTCGAAAGCCGAAAGGGACCGACACCGGGGGGAGTCGGTCCCTTTCCTTCGTTCTATGTGGGCAAAGTTAGGTTTGCCCCGCGAGAGATGTGCCGAGCCGGGATCAGCGGTTCGCGGTAGTCGCTCGACGCCGTGCCGATCCGCCAGTCCTGCCAACGTAACCGTGGCAATCCCAAAGTCGTGCGTACAACTTCATAGGGCAGATCGGCGAGGCCGTTGGTGTGTGGAATGCCTAATTTCCAAGCGAGAGCCTCAAGGTCGTACGTTCCGCCGTGTGCTCGCCACGACGTGCCATGGCCATTGAGGCCGCCTTCGCCAAGGATCGGATGGTGGGCGTCGATGTCTCGGAACATTGTCGCTACCGTTCGCAGGATCGCGGACTGTAATTCGTAGGCGTTCGTTCGGCCCATGAACAGCAGGTGCGACACCTGGCACCCGGCCATGACTAAGTGCCGGATTTCTGCGGACGCGATGTGCGCCACGCCAACCTTGATAAACCCGTCTGTCGGGTGACTGACGCAGTAGATGGAATGCGAATACGGAATT
>CAIKEU010000022.1 GCA_903826575.1 uncultured bacterium | reverse complement strand
GCCAGCTGTTCCTGAATCACGCAAGAGAGCGCGCGCCGCAGAGCCGTTGGAGCACTTGGTTGTTGGCAACGTCGGAAAGGCTGCGGGCGCGTTTGCTGTGATCGGCTGACCGATCACTTTGTACGAGTACGCGGCAGAATACATGTTGCGCCCAAGCGTGATGTCGGCGATCGGCGTACCTGGGTGATCGCGAATCGTCTTATCTGCGATAGCTGCGAGCCACGTGGCGCTAGCGCTGAGCCAGTCGTTCTCAGCCGACGCTCCAGGCTCGGAGGTTGACCAGTGTTGCCCCCACATCATCGCCCACAGTTCGTCCGATGCCATCAGCAGCCCGGGTACGTCGTAGAGCTTGGGCCGCGGACGTGCGGTCACGCTTGGATCAGCCAGCAGCGCGTCGCCTGACAGTGACGAGCAATAGTCAACCCGCCATGTCGTCGTGCTGCGTGACTTGTTACACCAGTTGGCCGGTACAGCGACGGAAACAACCTTGTTCTCGGCATGCATCAGCGTGCTAATCCGCTGGACGACATCAGTGAGATTCGCGGCGAATCGCAGCGCACGTGCCGATGCCGTATCGCCGGTGATCTTCGCGTCACCAGTCTTCGGATACGACGGTTCGAGATCGACATGAATTCCGTCGTCGCCTGAGGCATCAACGGCATCTGCGACAGCCACCGCGAACGCTTGACGCAAATCCGCCGTGGCCCAATGGGTTTCTAGGCTCGCGAGGTCATCGGCGACGAGTCGCGGCACGACGGTGACCGAACGCGCTTGGAACCAACGATCGATGCGCGGCTGGGTACTCCCGCAGACCACCTGCTGACAATCGGCGGTAAGCGTCGGTTCATTCACGTGGAAGTACGTCGGATAGACGGTGTGCAAAGACATGTAGTGTGCCCGCGCGTCAGCCAGGGAGACGCCGTCGACGCCTCCGAGGTTTTGAGTATCGGTGTTCGCGAACATGAACGCGCGCACGTCACCTGTCGACTGCGGTGGAGCGAGAGTTAGCGCGGTGATCGACGTGGCATTAGTGGAATAGCGGCCCTGCGCGTCACGGCTGAAGAGCGTCCACGTGTAGTCGGTGGTCGGGGTGAGCGAGGACTGCGTGGTCTGCCCACTTGATGTCGGCAGACCACCGACAGCGGCACCGTTGCGCATGAGTAAGTAGCTCGTGGCGGTTGTGTCAGCGGTGGGCTGCCACGTCAAGGTCATGGACGTATCGTTTGCAGTTTGCACCTGCATATCGCTTGGCGCCGATGGAACAAGCGACTCGGCGCAGGCCGGTCGGTTAACTCGGGCCGAGGGGGAGGGCCGCGATACGTGGCCGTAAGCGTCAACTGATCGAACCGTGACGGTCGCCACGCCCCCGCAAGCCAGTGGAATGGAAATTGGAGCGGACGTCGGCTTCGCGCTCGGCGCCACCCAAGCTAAGAGTCGAGCACCACTCGTCACCCAGTAGCCCGTCTTCGCTCGACGAGGCAGAGTGATGCGCGGACGCCCCGATGAATCCCGCCCGGCGTGACTAATTGCTCGTGGCCGTATGCCAACTGATGCGTTGGACGTCAGCGACACCGGAGCTGACCAAAGACCAGCAAGATGGCTAGCGGTTTCTGGGATACGCGCCTCAACCGTCCAACGGCCAGCGGGGAGTGCGAGAGTGACCGCCGCGGGCATCGTGACGATCGAGCTGTACGTATGTGCGCCGCGCAACGTGAGGCGATAGTCGGTGGCACCCGCGCGCCCAGGTACCCGCAAGGCGAGACGGCCATGGCTCTGACGTGCACTCACCGACACCATCGAAGCCGGTGTGCCACCGACGTTCACCCGCGTAATGTCCTCTGGCACCAACGGAATCGGAGTGATCTGCTGAATGGCGATGTACCAAATCCCACGTGTTGGCACCGTCATCACGACGCGCTGTGAGCCGGTCACCGCAGCAGTAACTGGACGAACAAGTGTCCCAACACCTTGCAAACTCACCCTCGGTGAGGCAATGAGTTGAAACTTCTGACCACCCTCTGCCGCGAACGTATATGTCAGATCGCGGGTGGCTGAGTAGGACAGGTGAAGTGATGCGGGGTGAACCACCTGAGCGGCGAGCCCCACCGTTGAGGCCTCTGTCGACCGACGCGCGCCCGATACTGCTGCGGCCGGCGCAATGGAAAGCGCACCGGCCGCGGCGGCAAACACCAGCGCCAAAGCGCAGATTCGACTGCGCATGGTGGAGGTTTGATACGTCACGAAGATAGTCCTTGGTCAGTCGGTGATTACTTATCGAGCGCGAACGCTAACAACCACCGCAGCCGCTGCGGTTGTGTTGTGAATATCCGTAGGTACGACCACCCGGTACGCCGTCTTGCGTGTCGGTCGAACGGAGAATTTCGCCACGCCCGCAGCTGATGAGTAGGTGCGTGCTGCGATGGCCCACTTCTTGCCGTTCAGGCGATACAGGCTGACGAGAACTCGTCGCGACGGGCTAACCCCGGCGATGATGATGGCCGGCCTCTTCGTACGAATCGTCGCTGCTGTAGCACGAACGGAAACCCTGTAAGCAATTGTGATGATGCGCGTCGGTGTGCTCACGCCGTCGACCTTGACGGTCACTCGCGAGTTGGACGTCACATGAAGCCAGAAGTTGAAAGCACCAGCAAAGTCAGTACTTGAGCTGGCAACTTGCTTAGCCACGGCAGTGCCAAATGGAGCAACCCATAGCGTCACGGGACGGGCGCCAATCGGATATCCCGAATCTGTCGCGACGCCGGCAATCTGGATGGATCCAGGTCGTGCGCCGGCCTTTATACCGTTCGTAAACTGCACCGTGTCGGCGACCCCGCGAAGAGTTGACGTTGACGAGGACGATGCGCTCGCACTGACTGTCCCGTCGGTAGCCGTCACAGCGACAATGTAGGAATGACCAGCACTGAGTGCGTCGAACACGGTGGAACCGCTGAGGTCGAGCCCGGAATTGATCAGGCCTTCAACGGATGATGGATCACCGACCTGACGTAACTCAGCACTGACAACAATCGGATTTGTGCAGTGGGTGGCCGTTCCCATCCACGAGAAGACGAGACTATTCGCCGTCTTCGGTTGGACATGCGCCATCGCGTCCGCAAGCCGCACGTTAGAGATCGAAATCGCGCACGACGGTGCGGGATCCGCGGCTGCTGCTCCAGCGCCGAGGGTTGACGCCAGAATGGCCGCACATGTGGAAGCTACGAGTAGACGCTTCATCGTCATGCCGCCACATCGGTGAGACGTGCGAGCTCGCGCGTTGCAGTTGCTCGTACGAGCGAGTTCTCATGATCTGCGTACATTCGCAGCAACGCTCGGCTGCGGGTCTGCGTCAACCGTGCGACGAGTTCACTTATCGGTGACTTTGAAGCCACGTCTAGGTAGATCATGTTTCCCCCTCGGAACGAGCAGATCAGCGAACGCGTCTCTGCGGTCGTGCAATGGTGTTAATGCCGAACGGACCTAGTAGGCACGCCCAGTAGCTGATGTGAAGAACCAAATCAGGCACAGCACAAGTGGCAGTGCCGTCAATGGAACGGCGAGCAAGCCGATGCCCCAGTGCTGGGGCTCGGTCGGTGCGATTGGGCTACGAGCGATGAAACCGCGGCCGGATCCGTCTATTCGCTCGGCGATGCCGGGAATGTCGTCATCGTCCTGCGCAGTGTCCGATGATCTCGTTCCCCACGATGTGTC
>CAIKEU010000021.1 GCA_903826575.1 uncultured bacterium | reverse complement strand
CGCGAACTCACCATCAACCCCGACAAAGACAGCCAACCCCGCGGCCTCAAACCAGGACCCCAACCAGGCAACAAAAAAGGCGGCATGCCCAAAGGATTCACATTCAAAAAATAAGAATGTCCCGGGACATCCGATAAGGATGTCCCGGGACATTACACAAGTAGCGGGGACAGGATTTGAACCTGTGACCTCTGGGTTATGAGCCCAGCGAGCTACCGAGCTGCTCCACCCCGCGCCGTTCGGGCTTACCCGACGCTGTATGACCACACTACGTCCGTACAGCCCTCGTGAGCAAATCTGCGCATCAGCCCAGCACGTGAAACCATCACGTGTGACCACGCGAACGGCCCAGACAAAGAACGGCCACCAACCTCGGACGTGTGAGCGATGTGGCCGCCCATTTGAATGGCGCAAGAAGTGGGCCCGCGATTGGGAGCAAGTTCGCTACTGCTCAGAGCGGTGTAAACGAGGATGAAGCGGCTCATCTTCATCCCCTACGACCAGCTCAGCCTCAACAGCGGAATCATGCGCGAGGCTGACAGCACAACTGACGAGATCGTCATGATCGAAAGCCGAGACATGCTGTCCTCGCGCACGTGGCAGGCGGCTCGGCTACATCTGCTTATGTCAGCGGCCGAACATCATGCCGTTTTCCTCGAAGATCAAGGTTTCACCGTTCACCGGTTGACCGAACAATCGGTCAACGCTGGCTTGACCGAAATTCATGCGGCCCGACCAGAGGCCACACTGTGGGCCACCGCACCGCGGTCACGACCACTCCACGATGCCCTGACGTCCATCGGTGTCAACCTCGTTCCCGACGATTCGTTTCTCACCGCCCGATCAGAATTCGACGCGTGGTCAACCACACGCCTACCCGTCATCGAGACTTTCTACCGTCAGCAAAGAGCCCGACTCAACCTGCTGATGGACGGTGACAAACCACTGTCTGGTCGGTGGAATTTCGATGCGGACAATCGCCTGCCGCCACCCAAATCAGACCACCAGTGGCCAGAGCCACTTCACCATGCGATGGACGATATCGATCACCAAACCTGGCAGCGCATCGTCGACCTTCAACTGCCTATCATCGGTACTCCCCCTGACGGAACATGGGCCACCACTCGCACTGGAGCCCTACGCCAACTCGACCATTTTCTCGACACCGGACTCGCCGGATTCGGCGCGTATGAGGATGCTGTCCCAGCGAATTCCTGGTCGGTCAATCACTCACTGCTCAGCCCGTACCTGAATCTTGGGTTACTCGACCCCGGTGAAGTCGTGACCGCTGCAATAAGCCGCTTCGAGGCAAGCGACGACGAGATCCCCCTGTCCAGTATCGAGGCCTTCATCCGCCAGATCATCGGCTGGCGTGAGTTCGTAAACGGGACTTACTGGGCAATGGGCCCAACCTACGTAGATAGCAATGCCCTCAACGCATACGAGCCGCTACCCCTCGCCTTCGACGACCCGACCACAACATCTATGAACTGCATCAAGAAGACGGTCGAAGATGTTCAGCACCGCGGCTGGTTGCACCACATTCCACGACTGATGATCCTGGCCAACCTCGCGTTAACCGTCGGCGTGCATCCACGCGCCCTACTCGGATGGATGCGACGCATGTTCGTCGATGCAGCAGATTGGGTGATGGAGCCCAACGTGATCGGAATGGGAACCCACGCTGACGGCGGGGTCATGATGACCAAGCCGTACGCCTCCGGAGGCGCGTACATCAATCGCATGACGTCGTACTGCTCTGACTGTCCGTTCAACCCGAAGAAGCGCACCGGCGAGGATGCCTGCCCCTTCACCACGCTGTACTGGGATTTCCTCGAACGAAACTCAGAACAGCTTCGACGTAATCCGCGCGTGGCAGCACAAGTATCAAGCGCTCGAAAACTTGCTGACGGTGAGCAGGTTCGCGAGCGAGCCAACGAGGTGCGGGCACGACTACGCGCGGGCACGCTCTAACACACGACCGAAGCTAAGCCGGAGCAGCTGTGACGGACGCACTCGGCGTCGGAGTTGGAGTCGGAGAAACACTTGACCCTGGGCTGGTAATCGCCTTTTCCGCAGCCGAGATATCTGCCAGCGCCTTCTCAAGTCGCTTCTGCGCCTCACCGTAGGCAGCAAAGTCACCCTTGGCTAGAGCCGTCTTGCCATCGGAGTAGGCCAAGTTCGCCGCTGCGATCGCGGCGACCAATTGCTGCTCCGCGGTTAAGGTCGTACCACCACCGCCTGTACCACCGCCACCACTCCCGGTTCCACCACCGGCTACGGTGCTCGTCCCAAAGACATCGCTGAGTGCTTGCCCAAGTGTGTTCTGGAACGACACCTTCGAGCCAAAGCCAGCCAACACCTTCTGCAAAAGCGGGAAGCCTTCGGTATTCGACGCACGGATGTACACCGGCTCGACATACAGCACACCGCCGGCGACCGGCAAGGACAGCAAGTTACCTAACTGCACATCCGATCCGCCCCGACGCAGCAAGGACAACTGTTGCGAAACAGTCGGATCAGATTCGAAGTTGTTCTGCACCTGCGACGGTCCAGGGATCGTCGTATTACTCGGCAGCTGAAGGACAGCGAGCTTGCCGTAGTTCGGCCCCGGCTCGGAATTCACGGCCATAAACGACGCCAAGGTTTGACGCCGCTGCGGTGCGAAGGTCGTCGTCAACGAGAACGCCGGATCCTTCATTCCAGGCATTGCCACCTGAAGGTAATACGGCGGCTGAGCAGAGGAAGCCGTGGGCTTCGTTGGATCGTTCGGAACGTTCCAGAAGTCCTGACCGCTGAAGAAGGCCGCCGGATCCGTCACGTGATACTTCGCGAACACCTGACGCTGAACCTTGAACAGATCCTCGGGGTAGCGAACGTGATCCACGATGCCGGCAGGCATTGACGCACGCGGCTGCACAACACCCGGGAACGCCTTCATCCACGTCTGCAGAATCGGATCCTTGGTATCCCACTGGTAGACGGTGACGGTGCCGTCATAGGCATCAACAGTTGCCTTAACCGAATTGCGGATGTAATTCACATCCTGGTTCGCCTGCGGGGACGTGTTGTTCGTCAACTGCGTCAACGTGTCTGTTGTTGCGTCACCCAGCGACGTCGGCGTCGAGTTCGGGTACGAATCTGTCGACGTGTAACCGTCAACCATCCACAGCACTCGTCCACCGACGACAACCGGATACGGATCGCCATCAGTCGTCAACCACGGTGCAACTTTTTGCACGCGCTCACGAGGATCACGGATTTCAAGGATGCGCGAATCTGTGTTGAGCAGATCCGACAAGACCATATTCGGCTCTTGGTACTTCAACGCGAACATGGCGCGGTTGAAGAACGAACCGATCGGCACGCCACCGGTGCCCTGATAGGTGTAGGTGGCCTGGCCATTCGGCGACTTGTCGTCGGGGTAGTCCAGCTCGCGCTGTGGCCCACCAGAGGGCCCACCAACGATTGAGTACGTCGGCGAGTTCTCACCGAAGTAAATACGCGGCTGGCCTACATCGAGAAGACCGGTCGACGGCAGATCGCTCTCAAAGAACGACGGCTGGCCCGCAACCGACGTGTTGTCGTAGGCGGCCACCATGCCGAAGCCATGGGTGTACACAATGTGGTCGTTCGCCCAGTTACGCTGCGAATCACCAATACCGGCGAGATTCAATTCGCGCACAGCCACGACGGCACCACGCTGTTGACCATTGAGCGGATAGCGGTCTACATCAAGGGATTCAGGGAACGCATAGAAGTTACGAATTGCCTGAAGCGCCTTGTACGTCGGGGATACAACCGTCGGATCAAGCAGTCGAATATTGGTGATGGTGCCCTGGCTCGCCTTGACCTCAGCCGCATTCGTCGTATCCGACGCGGCGTACTGCGTCACCTGCGCCGCATCGAGGCCAAAGGCGGCCCGCGTCGCATTGATATTGTTCTGAATGTACGGAGTCTCACGAACAAACTCGGTCGGCTTCACCTGAACCGACTCGACGAAGGCCGGGTACAGAGACCCGACGGCGAGCGATGCAATGACCAGCAGCGCCAAGCCCGTAACCGCCAGCGAGACACCCGGACGAACGGCAGCGGCGAAGAACAAAATCGCGCAAATCACCGAGATGAAAACAAGAATCATCAATCCCGGAATCAGCGCGTTGACGTCCTTGTAGGTAACACCGGGAACGTAATCATCGGTCGAAAGCGTGACGTCGTAGCGATCAAGCCAGTAGCTGCCGGCCTTCAACAAAACGAATAAGCCAACCAGGATCGACAGGTGCGACATCGCAGCACGGCTGATGCGATCACCGGGCGGCTGCAGCCGCAATCCCCCGTATACGTAATGCACGACGACGGAAACGAGGAACGCAAGAACCAGCGCCGAGAACAAGAAACCCACGATGAAGCGCAAGAACGGCAACGTGAAGACGTAGAACGAAACGTCCTGACCAAACTGCGGGTCAGCAACACCGAAGGGAGTCGCATTACGGAAAAGTAACCAGTCCTGCCATTCGGAGGTTGCACTAACGCCAGCGAGTAACCCGAGAACGCCCGGGATGGCGATCATGGCAACCCTGCGAACAGGATCCAGTGCCATTCGATACCGCTCAAGACTCGCCTGCTCTGGCGACATCAACGTGTGAACAGGACGCACTCGATAGGCGATCCACATGTTCACGCCGACGATCGCGGCCATCAGCAATCCGAAGACGACGAGTAACCCAATCCGCGAAAATAGCGACGTTGTGAACACGCTGGTGGCACTGACGGACTTGTACCAGGCCCAGTCGGTGTAGAAGCCCGTCACCAGCATGAGCAGGAGCAGGAGGATCCCGAGCACGAACAGGGTGATGACGAGGGTCCGTCCACGGCGTGGTGCCGGCTCACCCAAAATGTCGTTCGGTCCGCTTCCGCCCATTGGCGCCTGGTACGTCACAAGGTCCACCCTACGTCGCGTGTCATCTGTCCGCTTCCCTCGGCATCGCCTCGGTCACGTGGCGCCGCACTTCATCAGGCACAATCATGCCGTGACCCCTGATGAGCAAGGCCTCCACAACCCCGACGATTCGGACCAACTCATTGGTTCCGCCGGCACCGATGCCATCGCATCACAGTTGCGTGACGGTTTGCGCCTCGTTGAGGTCGTGCGCGAAGTCGAGCGATTCGTCGCCGATCAAGGCTGGAATCAAAACCCGCGCCTGTTCGCTCTGGCCCGCACCGCCGATCTCGTCAAGCTCGAACCAGCGCTGGCCGAAGCGCTCGGCGCGCAAGCAGACGATCCGGACTCGATAACCCCGATCGAGCAGGAGACGCTCGACGCCAGCAAACCCCTAGACCAGGTGCTAGCCACCACCATGTGGCCAGATGACGTCGTCGGTGCGGCTCTCGTCCTTGAACGTCTCATCCTGCCTCCAGAGGCCGAGGCGGCCCTGCCCGTCGACGACGAGGAGTCACTGCATCGCCTGATCGCCGAGCACCCCGAGCGTCAGGACGTACGGATGGCTGTGGTGGTTCTACGTGACGGGCAGCGAGAGTGCGCCATCCGGCTCAAAACCCACGACGACGATGCGTCCGTTCTCCTCGGCCCGGATCTCATCCCACGACTCGCGCAGGCTCTGGCAGCCACGTTGATGTAGCTACACCTGGACCAACGGCCACGCCGGCATCACGGAAGTTAAGAGCAACCCACGATCGGCTTGCCGGCGCTATACGCCTCGAGCGCCGCCACTGCGTCGCTGAGCGTGGACACCTTGGCCACCGTCAGGCCGCTGGGAATACGCGCGGCGCGCACGTCCGCACAGTTGTCGGCCGGTGCCAAGAACAACTCTGCGCCCGAATCGCGCGCTCCTGCCATCTTCTGGCCGATCCCGCCGATCGCACCCACCTTGCCGTCGGGATCGATCGTTCCCGTGCCAGCAACGCTATGCCCGCCGTTAAGTTCGCCAGGGGTGAGCTTGTCGACGATCCCGAGGCTCAGCATGAGCCCGCCAGACGGACCACCGACGCCCTCAAGATTCACCTTGATAGGGAACTCAGCCCGATAACTTTCACCGATGTCGATTCCCAAGAATGCCCGCGACGCGTCGTTGGGATTTGTCGTCGTCACGACGCTGACTGACTGCGGCTTGTCATCGCGATTCACATCGACGACGGCAGTGCCGCCCGGCTTAACCTTCGACATCGCAGCATCAACCTCATCGAGCGAGTGAATAGCCGTGCCATTGATGGCGACGATTTGATCACCGGGAACAAGCTTGCCGTACGCAGGCGTGCCCTCGGTCACTGCAGCCACAACAATCAATGTTTTCAATGGTTTATGCAGGTAGCCCATTGAGGCGGCAATCGAATTCGATTGGCTATCACTAAATGCCAGCACATTTTCAGCATTGACTTGTGATTGCGAAACCGAATCAGGGAACAGGGCTTCACGCGGCAGGATTCTTACGTCCGGTCGGAGCCAGCCCACAATCACGCGACCAAGGAACACGCCACTGTCCGCGCCACCACGCTCGTTCACCGTCGTGATGTCAAGAGTTCCCGCGGTGGGATAGGTGGTGGTGTCGTCGATTTGCAGAAGCGGCTTGCCATCGGTCTTGCCGAGAACATCAAACGTCGGACCTGGGCCGAGTTCGACGAAAGGCAGCGGCAGTAAGGCACCCGCCAGAGCCATGACCGCGGCGAAAAACATCGCGAGCCCGATCCACAGTGTGCGTCGGCGCTCGAACCTCACCTGTCGAAGCCATCCTCGTCACGTTGGGCACGGCTCAACGACGGTAGCGGCTTTTCCATCGCTTGACGGAAACGTTCACGGTCTTCCATTCCACGCTCAGCCTCAACCGGCTTAGGCGATCGGCCGCGCCACAGCGCCCACACGAGCCCAAGGGCTACGGCGGCGATGGGGATCAGCAACCAGACAAGAACGGAGGACACAGGGACACACTACGAGACGAGTGCCAATTCTGTGGAACTGAGTGCCCCCATCCCCGCACGGGATGGGCTAAACGACCGGAAATCCGCTCTGAACCCAGTCCATAGTGCCGCCATCGATGTTGACAACGTCGTAACCCTGCTCGGCTAGCCAGGCACAAACCTGGCCAGATCGAGCACCCACCCCGCAGATGTAATACGTCGTCACGTCACGAGGGATCTCGTTTACGCGCGCCGGGATGACCGACATCGGAATATTGATCGCCTGGCCGACGTGTCCGGCAACGTACTCGTCGGGATTTCGCACGTCAACGAGGACGAGGTCTGGGTTCTCGGCGAGCAGAGCCGCGAGCTGGCGAACGTCAATGGATTGCATCTGCGAAGACATGGGTTAAGTGTGCCATCACCTATCGCGTACTCTGGTACCGCTCGCGGGAGTGGTGGAATTGGCAGACACGCAGGATTTAGGTTCCTGTGCTTCACAGCGTGCGGGTTCAAGTCCCGCCTTCCGCACCAGCAAGGTCGTTAACTGCTACGTACGTCTGATCCATAAACGCCTTTGATGAAACAGCGCGTGCTAGCGGGTGAACAGTTCCGTCCAGTGATCGACGCGCGGTGGCGCAGCAAAGTATTCGCCGATGATGGCGCGCCAGGTGGGGAACAGCGCACCCTCACGGAATCCCACGGTGTGATCCTCGAGGGTTTCCCAACGGATCAAGAACGTGTAGGTGTTCCCCTGCTCAACACCCTTGGTCAGAGTGAAGTCAACGAAGCCCTTTGCCGTGCTCAACACCTCGGCCACGGCGCGCTGCACAGAAGCCTCGAAGGCCGCGTGGTTTTCGGCAGCTACGTCGATAACAGCAATCTCGTGAATCATGTGGACACCCTAACTTCCGATCAGTGGCACAAGGGCGCGCAGGGCCTTACCGCGATGACTAATCGCATCCTTCTCAGCCGCAGATAACTCCGCCGACGTCTGCGTGAATCCATCGGGAACAAAGATTGGGTCATAACCAAAGCCGTTCGAGCCCTGTCGCTCCCGCACCAACCGGCCTGGCATCTCCCCTTCGACCACATGCTCAGACCCGTCTGGCGTCACAAGCGCGATCACACAGCGAAACTGCGCGCCGAGTCTTTCATCGGGCGTGTCGGCCAACTGATCGAGCAGCAGTTGCAGATTCGCGTCGTCATCTCCGTGCCGTCCAGCCCATCGCGCCGACAGAATCCCTGGCATGCCGTTCAACTCATCAACGCAAATACCGGAATCATCAGCAACCGCAGGCAATCCCGTCGCCGCACACACCGCACGCGCCTTCAACAACGCATTGGCCTCAAACGTCGCCCCCGTCTCAGCGACCTCGGGCACACCATCAAAATCAGCAACACTCAAAACTTGAATATCGAGCCCAGCCTCACCAAGAATCCGCTGCATCTCCACAGCCTTCTTAACATTCCGCGAAGCCAACACCAGTTGCCTCATAGAGCTCCTCCCAAAGAGCAATCATGACGTCCCGAGATAGGCGAATGTCGTTGGGATCGGAGCGGAAATAAAAGCGCAGCGCAGCGGCCACGACAGTGGCCGTGAGCAGCAAGCCTTTCCGCGCAGGTCCCATCGATGTTCGCCCGGTCACCACGGATCCGCCAACAAAGGTCACAATCGCTAAGCCAGCGCCGCAATCTGAAGACGCGTCAGATTCGCACACCCATCAGCAGCCAAAGCCAAAAGCTGATCAAGCAACTCACGTTCGAACGGCTCGCCTTCGGCCGTCCCCTGAACTTCGACGAACCGTCCGTCACCAGTCATCACAACGTTCATATCCGTATCAGCACGCACATCATCGTCGTAATGAAGATCAAGGCGAGCTTCCCCATCAACGATGCCCACGCTCACCGCAGCAATGGAGTTCACGATCGGCTTTGCAGTAGCGGCTACGTGTCCGGCCCCTCGCGCCCACGTGATTGCATCGACAAGTGCGACGTATGCTCCGGTGATGGCAGCGGTTCGCGTTCCTCCATCGGCCTGAAGAACGTCACAGTCGATCATGATCGAGTTTTCGCCGAGGGCCGATAGATCAATTGCCGCGCGCAAAGATCGTCCGACGAGTCGTGAAATCTCGTGTGTTCGTCCACCCACCTTGCCCTTAACGGATTCACGATCGTTACGTGTGTTGGTTGCGCGCGGGAGCATCGAGTACTCCCCCGTGATCCAGCCGAGACCACTGTCTTTACGCCAGCGCGGAACACCGGGCGTAAACGAGGCGGTGCACAGCACGCGGGTTCGTCCGAACTCGATCAGGCAGGAGCCTTCGGCCTGATCGATCCACCCCCGCTGGAAGGTGACGGGACGGAGTTCATTGGCCGCACGGCCATCGCTACGAGTCATGGCCCGACCTTAGCGTCAGCCTCGTTCGTGTCCGACTAGACCTCGACGCTCAGGCCCGACTCGGCGAACAGAACCGAATCACCCCACGACTCATGCGCCTGCGCGACGGTTTGCGCTCGGTCGTTCCACGCAACAAGGTGAGTGAGCATCAGCCGATCAGCGCCCGCGCGACGTGCATGGTCTGCGGCTTCGGTTGGAGTGAGGTGCAGATGCGGCGGATTGTCGCGGCCGGAAAGGAATGCCGCCTCGTAGAGCGCGAGATCAGCGTCCTGTGATAGTTCGACGAGCGCCTCCGTTGGTGCCGTGTCACCGCTATAGACCAACGTGCGGCCACCGGCTTCAACCCGAATTCCAAAGGCAGTTACCACGTGGTCGACGCGAGCAGTCGTGATGCGAAATGGGCCGATCTCAACTGTGCGTTGGTGATCGTGAAAGTCGAACCGCTCGGCCATGCCGGCACCGGGCAGCGGGCCGTACGCAGACTTCATGCGCTCGTGCGTTCCCTCTGGGCCATAAACGGGAAGTGTTGGCTTCGGACCATCAGGATTCCAGTTGCGCATGACGTAATACGACGTGAGATCGATGCAGTGGTCGACGTGCAAGTGCGACACGAAGATCGCGTCTAGCCCGTATGGATCGGTGTAACGCTGAAGTGCACCGGCAGATCCGTTACCCATGTCGAGCAGGATCTGATGGCCCTCATGCTCAACGAGATATGACGACGCAGGTGAATCGGGGCCGGGGAAGCTGCCACTGCACCCGACGATCGTGAGCTTCACGGCGCTACCACAGCCGAGCCGTGCTCGACGCGGACAACTTCAGGGCCAAGGAATCGTCGCGCGAGTGAGGTGAACGGCGCCGGATCACCGGTGGCAACGAAACGGTGCACCGGGGCCGGCAGCAGCGCATCGCGCTCTAAGCCGTGCGCCACCAACGTTCGGTACACATCCTTCGCCGTTTCGTCCGCGCTACTGACTAGCGTGACGTCGTCGCCAACGACGTAGGAAATAACACCGGTCAACAGCGGGTAGTGCGTGCATCCGAGCACGACTGTGTCTACACCCTCGCTCGTCAGCGGATCGAGGTACTCGTGAGCGATCTGTTGCAGATCAGCACCGCCCGTAACACCGGCTTCGACGAACTCAACAAACCGCGGGCAGGCCTGTTGAACCACTGTGATTTCAGGAGCCGCCGCAAACGCATCCACATATGCACCACTTGTCACGGTGGCCTGGGTGCCGATAACGCCAACACGGCCAGAACGGGTGACGCGAGCGGCGCGACGCACCGCTGGCTGAATCACTTCGACGACCGGAACGTCATAACGTTCACGCGCATCGCGCAACACGGCCGCACTTGCCGAATTGCACGCGATCACGAGCAGCTTCACACCTTCGTCGACGAGATGATCCATCACATCCAGAGCGAAGGAGCGCACCTCAGCGATGGGGCGAGGGCCATATGGGCCACGCGCCGTGTCGCCAATGTAGAGGACGGGCTCATGCGGAAGTTGGTCAAGGACTGCCCGCGCAACGGTCAGTCCGCCTACTCCTGAATCGAAAATCCCGATCGGCGCATCCGTCACAAGCAATTAGCCTATTGCCCCGACACGCATTCGTCATGCGCAGTGATGTACCCGTCTCCCAGAACGGTTCTGCCATGATTTTTTACAAGGCCCCTTCCCGTATCGCTAACGCCTAAGAAAGGCTCGACATGTCAACACCCACAATGAAGCGACCAGGCGGAGTAAGTGCCGTCATCGTTTTGATCTGGATTGCCGCGCTGCTCAACATCGCACTCGGAATCTGGATGCTGCTTTCGTGGATCGGCGATAACCCGTCGGTGACCGACGCGACCGGTAACAGCATTACCATCCCGACGTTCTACCTGATCATCAACGGTCTGCTCTCGCTGCTGCTTGGAATCATGTACGTGTGGCTCGCGCGGCTTACCGGAATCGGTTCGCAGCAGGCCCATGTGATCATTCAGGCGCTGGCTGTCATCAACATCATCTTCGGCTTCTTCCGCCTGCCCTACGGCTGGTCGGCGATCATCATCAACGCGATCATCCTCGCCTTGGTAAGCACCTCAAGTGCCAAGCAGTGGTTCCAGCAGAACCGCTAGGCATCTGCGCACGCAGAAGACAAAAAATGAAGGCCGCGCTCCAGATGGAGTCGCGGCCTTTATTCATTAGACGATCCTTGAACCCGACTCTAAGCCCATAACTCGCCGTCGAGAGCATCCTCGGCATCGTCAAGCGTTCCTTCGTACGCACCCGTCGACAGATACTTCCAGCCGCCGTCGCAGACGATGAACGCAATATCGGCCTTACGCCCCTCTTTGTGAGCTTTCGCGGCAGTGCCGAGCGCAGCATGCAAAATTCCACCCGTCGAGATCCCAGCAAAAATCCCCTCAAGATCAAGGAGTTCGCGGGTTCGACGAACGGCATCACGGGCCGCAACGGAGTAGCGAGTCGTCAAAACTGACTCGTCGTACAACTCCGGAATGAATCCTTCGTCGATATTGCGCAGACCGTAAACCACCTCACCGTAACGAGGCTCGGCCGCAATGATCTCAACTCCTGGAACGTGCTCGCGAAGGAATCGACCAGTGCCCATCAGGGTGCCGGTCGTGCCCAGGCCAGCAACGAAATGCGTGATGGTCGGCAGATCAGCGAGAATCTCCGGCCCGGTCGTCTCGTAGTGAGCGAGCGAGTTCGCCGGATTGCCGTACTGGTAGAGCATCACCCAATCCGGGTGCTCAGCGGCCATGTTCTTCGCCACTCGAACAGCCTCATTCGAGCCGCCCGCCGCGGGTGAAAAGTGAATCGACGCCCCGTACATGTGCAGCAGTTGTCGTCGCTCAATCGAGGTGTTCTCCGGCATGACAACCACCAGGCGATAACCCTTGAGCCTTGCCGCCATGGCAAGGGAAATCCCGGTGTTGCCGCTCGTTGGCTCGAGAATCGTGCAACCTGGCCGCAGCAGTCCATCGGCCTCGGCCTGTTCGATCATGCGTAGCGCGGCCCGGTCCTTGATAGAACCCGTCGGATTGCGATCCTCCATCTTGGCCCACAACCGCACATCGGCTGAAGGGGAAAGTCGCGGTAGCCCGATCAGCGGCGTGTGGCCAACTGAATCCAAAAGCGACTCGAAGCGCATGTACTAGCCGCCTGCAACAGCCGGAAGCACCGTGACAACGTCACCATCGGCCACAGCAGTGTTAATACCGTCAAGGAAACGAACATCTTCGTCGTTGAGGTAGACGTTCACGAAGCGGCGCAGGCCGGCCTCATCGACGATCCGCTCATGGATTCCCGTGTAGCGGGTCTCAAGGTCAGCGAGTACCTCCGCGAGCGTGGCCCCCGACCCTTCGACGAGCTTGGCGCCGTCGGTGTACGTACGCAGGATGGTGGGAATACGGACCTCGATGGCCATGGCGTTACATCTCCTGAAATCTGCGCGGAAACCCGCACGAGAACAAACTCGTACCTATGTGACATCAATCTTAGGTGAAGGGTACGGGGTCCTATTCCCACCCGCCTCTACAGAACTGTTATCTCCTCTTCGGTGATAACCCCATCGACGATGCGATATGACCGGAATTCATACGGTCCGTCGACCGTTCCCGTCTCGCGGGTTGAAACCAGGACGTAATGTGCCTCGGGTTCTGAGGCGTAACTCACATCTGTTCGCGACGGGTACGCCTCAGTAGCGGTGTGCGAGTGGTAGATGACGACGGGCACTTCATCGTTGTCATCCATGTCGCGGTATAGCTTGAGCAGATCCATCGAATCGAATTCATAAAACGTTGGCGAGCGGGCGGCGTTCACCATTGGGATAAAGCGCGTCGGCTCGTCGGAACCATCCGGGCCAGCAATAACCCCGCAGGCTTCGTCCGGGTGATCAGCGCGCGCATGCGCCACCATCGCATCAACTAGATCTTGGCGAATCGTCAGCATGACTCAATTCTACGGCGAGCGACGTAGCGCCCGCACTTCCCGCCGATTCAGCGTTCACGTCTACCGCGGCTCGTCGGGAAGTTCAGAGACAAGCCCCGTCATGGTCTGGACCAAAGTCTCTTGCAGATACGTGAGCCAGTCATAGATGTGATGCAGCCCGAGCGACGGATCGTCCGGGTCCATGTCGTCGGGGATCTGGTGACCCTCGTCGGTAATGGCAAGGCGACTTCCGAGAACGAGACGCAGATCGTTGAGGGTGCCCAACCAGGCAGCGGCTGGCCCGTCGGCCAGTGTCACTTTCTCGCCCGATGTCGCCAACGTATCGAGCACAGTTCTTGCGTTCGCAAGTTTTGCCGTGCGAAGTGATCTCTCGGTGTACCGACGAAAGTCGTCCGAGGCAGTTGGATCGTCGAGGTACGCGTCCGGAAACAGTCGCGCCACAGCTGGATCATCGGGACGACTAACATCCGCCTCAATACCCACCATGGCCGCGAGCGGGTCCTGATCCTCACTCGGTGCCGGTGGCTCAACCATCTGAACAAGTTGGCCTGTGAGGTTTACCAGCAGCGAGCGCTCTGGCTCCTCGAACCGAGCACTAATGCGGCCGGTCAGTGTGCGACGAAATCCATAAGACGACATGAACCTACCCATTCCCCACGTCAGTCGTCCTTTTGCATGGTCGCCCAGAGCCCGTATGAATGCATCGCTGCGACATCTCGTTCCATCTCTTCACGGGTGCCAGCGGACACGACTGCGCGCCCCTCATGATGAACGTCCCACATCAATTTCTGCGCATGCTCTTTGGAGTAACTGAAGTAAGTCATAAAGACATATGTCACATACGACATCAGGTTCACGGGGTCGTTCCATACAAGCGTCACCCACGGCTTGTCCGGAGCGATGTCGACATCACTGATCGGCTCATCGAGTTCGACTGGAGCAATACCCACGCCCCCATCGTCCCATGGACGCCGCACTTCGGGCAGCCCGCGCGTACGCTGTGGACATGTCGAACGAATCGCTGGACATCCCCTCGCGCAGAACCGACCTGCCTGAGCCGCCCCTGCTCACACGAATCCGCGAGAGCGTCATCGGCGACGACCAGGAAATGTACGGCCCCTATGGGCCGCGCCGAGTCACATACGCTGATTACACCGCGTCGGGGCGGGCACTGACGTTCATCGAGGATTTCATTCGGGCCGAGGTGCTACCCCGCTACGCGAACACGCACACCGAGAGCAGCGGTACAGGACTGCAAACGACACGGCTTCGTGAGGATGCGCGCGGCATCATTCACGAGAGTTTGGGTTGTGGTGGCGACGCAGTAGTCATCTTCACCGGCTCGGGTTCCACCGGCGCGGTCGACAAACTCGTCGGCATCTTAAATCTTCGGATGCCGGCAGATTTAGACGCGCGGTGGGGATTCACC
Organism: uncultured bacterium; assembly: GCA_903826575.1. Classification (GTDB taxonomy): domain Bacteria; phylum Actinomycetota; class Actinomycetes; order S36-B12; family CAIYMF01; genus Longivirga. The sequence continues at coordinate 17,158 of CAIKEU010000021.1, read as the reverse complement.
GCCAGCATCCCGGCAGCAGAACGACCCGTTGTTTTCATCGGCCCGTTCGAACACCACAGCAATGAGCTCCCGTGGCGCGAGTCAATCGCTGACGTCGTCACAATCCCTGAAGATGCCGACGGACACATCGACATCACTCGATTAGAAGCCGAGCTGGTCGCGTATCAGGATCGACCACTGTTGATCGGCTCGTTTAGCGCGGCGTCCAACGTGACGGGAATCGTCAGTGATACCAACCGTATTTCCCGACTCCTTCACCAGCACGGCGCCCTCGCCGTATGGGATTTTGCCGCGGCCGGCCCCTATCTCGATATTGACATGGCCGGCGATCGAGACGATCCGCTCACGTACAAAGACGCCATCGTGATGTCACCCCACAAGTTCATAGGCGGCCCTGGAACCCCCGGCGTTCTCGCAATTCGACGAGAGCACCTGACGAACACAGTTCCCGTCGTCGTGGGTGGCGGCACTGTCCAATACGTCAATCCGGCTGAGCACGTGTACCTCGAGGACCCGGTTCACCGAGAGGAAGCCGGCACACCTGCGATCATCGAGTCCATCCGAGCTGGCCTAGTCTTTGATCTCAAACGTAACGTCGGCGTCGAAGTGATCCGTGCACACGAAGAGGACTACTTGCGACGGGCGATCACCGCTTGGCAGAAACATCCCAACATCGACATCCTCGGCAATGTAGACGCCGATCGACTCTCAATCGTCTCGTTCACCATCAAACGCCACGGCGGCCGGTACCTACATCACAACCTTGTGGTTGCACTGTTGAACGATGTGTTTGGAATTCAGAGCCGCGGCGGTTGTTCGTGTGCAGGCCCATACGGACATCGACTACTCGGAATTGATCTCGAACGGAGCCACGAGTTCGAACGCGAAATCACCCACGGCTGTGAGGGAATCAAGCCAGGGTGGGTCCGGGTTAACTTCAACTATTTCATCAGCGAGCAGGTCTTCAATTACGTGGTTCAAGCCGTCGCGATGATCGCCGATCACGGCTGGAAACTCGTTCCCGAGTATCGATTCGACATGGCAAGTGGTCGGTGGCGGCATCGCGACGGCGCCGTCGAGCCCGCACTTCGTCTAGCGGATCTGCACTACGACGAGACGGGCGCCCTGATTTATCCGTCACATGACGATCGAGCCCCTGAATCGGCTCTGATCACGTATCTCGAGCAAGCACATGCGCTCATGGCGTCAATGCCCGAACCATCCGAGCCACTATCTGCACTACAGGTCAGCGCTGACTTCGAACATCTGCGTTGGTTTGAACTTCATGAGTCTTGCTTGACGTAATTGTCCGCTCAGATTCGGCTTGCCCGCGTTAACGCACGGTGACGGTGAAGTTCACGATTCCAGCTTCATAACCACGATTTGCCACCGTTACAATTCGATAGCGCAGCGTCGAATGAACAGCGGTCGGATTGAACGCGAATAGCGCCACACCTACAGAGTTCGTTGAGGCAGAGGCAACCGTCGTCCATGTGCCGTTGGTGAAGAACTGACGAAGAACCCGCTGGCCCTTGATCCGTGGGTTTACCCCGGCAACGACGATGACGTTCTGCCCTGGTCGAATATTGTTCTGCGAAACTCGAAGTGCCAGTGCGCTGTGAACGTGCACATTGACGGCGCCGGTCCCTGCCGCCCTCGTGTACGTCCCGGGTACCTGCAGTTGGTAGCGGCCCGAAATTTTCGCAACCGTTGGAACTACGAAGTTGCCGGATGCATTTGTACGAGCCCGCTTGAGCACCGACCACCGGCTGCTACCGCTGCGCGCAAAGCTGAGCGTCACCGGCGTATCGGCTACCGCCCGACCTCCAGTGAGAACCCGCATGCGCAAATTCAGTGGCATCCCGTACGTCATGTTCACCGGCACCGACAGCGAAACCTTCGTCAACGTTGGCGCGATGGACCGCGCGTAGGCACGGATCTTCGGCCACTGCGCCGCCTGCTCACCGCCGATCGTCCATTGAGCTACTCCGGCAAGGTGGTACTTGTAGACGAGTCGTGATCGCGAAATCGCGGACGAGATGTCGTCGAACCACACCTCGCGAACCACGCGACACGAGGTCGGTTTACCTTTCGCAGTATGGCCGGCGTACGCAGCTGTGAACGTGAACGTTCGCTCCTGACTTTCTGCATCCCACCTGATGATCTTCGGCGATAGTCCGTGCGCTGCAAGGATTTTCGGAACATATGACGATGTGAATTCAGCTGACTTCAGCGGCGGTCGATTGTCGACGGGACAGACGCCGTCGATATTCAGCGAATTATCCGCGCGGCGTGCGATCCAGTCACGTCCATATGCCGCGATCCCTATTTCAACCTTGCCGGCAGGAACCTGCGTCACTGCGAATGCGGCAACTCGTTCAACCCAGCTGTAAGGGGCGATCGGGCCAGGAATCGACGTGTGATAGTCGTACGTCATGATGCGCAGACGATCAATCGAGGCCGCGATTCCCGCCCAGTCATAAACCCAATAACCGGAAGAAACAGTTTGTGCAGAGTCGTACAGTGGCGGCGTCGTCACCGCCAACAATTTGTGCCGAGCATGCAGTTGCGCGGACAGGGAATGAATGAACGCCACCCATGCCGGCCGCGTGGCAGGCCACGATGCGTGCCCGTCACGAAAGGCGAAGTTTTCCCAGTCGAGATCGATTCCATCCATGTGCGGCTGCTGCGCCAACGCGACGAGTTGATTCACCAGCGTGGCCCTGGTCTTGGCAGATTTCAACTGTGTAGCGATGCCTCCGGGCCGAGTGCCATCAGTAACTGTCGGGAGCACTTTAATTCCGTGGCTTTGTAACTGCTGGCCAACTGCCGCTCGAGACGATGAGTCCACCTTCGCATCGATACGTAGGCCCGATCCATAAGCAACGGCCGAGTACCAAAACGGCGACACCTCGTTGAAAAGGTCCGCATTTGCTACCACGGTCGAGGTGGACGTGGCCGTCGTCCAATACGGGAGCCAGCCGCTGACAATTCGTCGCGGTGGGGCTGAAGTAGAAGCCTGCACGGGCAAGTCTTGTATGAGCGCGATTAAGGTTGCCAGTAGGCCTGCCACCACCGTAAGAGCGATGAAACCTATCCGCCCGCCCGCACGGCGAGACGAATCCCCAGCACATCCCCACATGATTGACAAGAGTACTTCGTGTTCGCCGCGAACGCGTAACGTCGACCGGCTAGGCCATGTCTTTCAGGCTAGGCCACGTCTTTAACGACGATCGTGCGCGCGCCTTTGTCGTGCAAGGCTTGCCGAGCCGGCTTATCCCAGAGCGGCCATAGGAAATCCACGACGAGCAGAACCGAACAGATTGACCAGCCGACGGCCACAACCGACCATCGAACGATCGACTGACGCCACGTGACGTCGCCTGCCCCGGCGAGTGAGCGCACACGCAGGCCCACGACCCGCTTTCCGAGAGTACGACCGTAGAGGGCTACCTGTGGGATCACGTAAATGCCCGTAACCAGCAAGGTCGCGATCGTCAAACTGAGAGAGTTCTGCTGTGCTTGTTTGACGAGTGAATCAAACATGGTCTGAGTGAGTTGACCACCATTGGCATCCAATGCGGCCGAGAGATCCGCATAAAGCGGACCCTCCAACCACACGATTAGTGGAACCAAAACAACAGACTGGATGATCACATCGAGGAGAAATGCCAGAGCCCGCTGGCCGTAACTGGCCAGATATGTGCCGTCGAATGCAAGCTCGCCAAACGCCTGTGCCCCTGTTTGGTACGCGGACTGGCCCTGGTCGGGAGTATCCCCGCTCGAAGCCTGCTGAGATCTGCCAAGCGGTCGACGAGAGCCTGAGGGCGCGGGCGGTGGCGCCTGACCGGGCTCAAGTGCTGTCGACTGCCCCCCGCGTTCGCCATCCCACCAGCGCACGTAACCGCCGCTGGAAAACGGATCGGGGTACCAGCCCGCAGGCATTGACGACATGGCCCTAACTCTAGGTCGTCGACCGACCGCCGTCACGGCGCCGACTCACCGTCACATTCATTCGCCGCCGCGCTTAACACGGTTGCCCGAGGTGACGAGGACGCGAGAGTTGACGTAACGTCTAGTCACGGCGTTCGCGTCACGTGCGCAGCTGGTTACCAACTGTCTGGGGGCAGATATGAGCCGACGTATGAATTTGTCACGTCGTGCCCCGGCATTACTCATTGCGGCCGCAGTAACTTTCGGCCTGACGCTCGCACCCTCGGGAGCATCCGCGTCTGGGACCGGCGACCTACCCCCATTGAGTAACTCAGTGGCTGCGGGCCTTCCTGCACCCGCTGCAAACGCCCAACGGCGGATGGCGATGTTGATTCCCAAGCGGATTGCACAACTCAAACCTCTCGCGGCCTCACGCGCCATTCTTGTGGCCGACGCTGTGTCCGGTGACATCGCCTTGAGTGAGCGGGCAACCGTGGCATTACGTGGCGCTTCAACGACCAAACTCGCGACCGCCACGAACGCTTTACATACGCTCGGAACGACGACACGGTTTCCCACGCGAATCGTGACCGGTCGAAATTCGCGTGAAGTGGTGATCGTTGCAGGTGGCGATCCGCTTCTGACGAGTTCTCAACTTCGCTCCCTCGCGCGAACCACCGCGCTAGCTTTGAGATCCGCCATTCCCGCACCCGTCCCTACTCCGACACCTAGTCCCACCCCGACCCCCTCACCGAGTTCATCGACGGGTCCGTCAGCAAATGCCTCAGCCGGCCCGTCAGCGTCACCCCCAGCCTCACCGAGCCCAACCACTTCTCCGGTAACCGTCACGGCCGTTCGGTTCAGCGTTCGTGTCGACGACTCGCTCTATCCGGATCCAACCCCCGTCCAGGGCTGGCCCGCCGATTACCTGCCCTATGTCGTGTCACCGGTTCGTCCGCTCGTTTACAACCTGCGTCACAGCAGCGACACCAGCGCTGACGCCGCGCGCTACTTTGCTAATCAGGTGCAGACCTACCTGCGCGCATTTAACAAGAGCCGTAAGGACATACTCATAACCACGGCGTACTCGGGACGTTTGAAGGAACCCTCCACCAGCCATGAGGTTGCCCGGTTTGCCGGAAACACCAGTGGTGCTGCCCTTGCGTGGATGCTGCTGGTTTCCGACAACGATGTGGCCGAGAAGTTCTTTCGCAACAGCGCAATTGCCGCAGGGCTGACGGGTTCATCGCTCGACGCACGCACCCATGAGATGCAGGTTTTGACGAGCCTTGGCATCGACACCCGAGGCTGGGTTATTCGGGATGGAAGTGGAGTGAGCCGAACAGATCGCCTCACCTCACGCGGCTTGGTCACCCTGCTGCGCGCATCGCTGTCGCCTGCTCATCCTGAACTTGCACCCTTGAAGGGGTATCTACCTGTCGGTGGGATCAGCGGCACTCTTCAATCGAAGTACGGCCGATACTCCACTGCACCGACGAAGTGCGCTCGAGGCAAGGTGTTCGCCAAGACCGGAACCCTTCACGACACTGTCGGCTTAGCCGGATTCGCGAATGGTTCTGACGGTCGACTCAAAGTTTTCGCGGTGATGGTCAATAACTGGAACACCAAGTTTGCAGTGCTACAGGTGCGTCAGGCTGTAGATCAGATTCCAGCTACAGCAACAGGGTGTTTTTAAGTCCGACAACTCGCCGCGGCAGTAAGCGGGTCGCACAGCAGTGTGGGGTGCCGACCAACAGGTCGACACCCCACATCAGCAAACTGTCTTAATCCTTGACGAGATTCTTCATCTGGAAAGCGCCGACAATCTCGCTGATGCCAAGCAGGATCAACATGATTCCCGAAATCCAGACCAGTGTCGAGAGCGATCCCAGAGGGTAGAAGAATAGGACCAAGGCGCCGATGATCATCAAGATCCCGCCGCTGATCAGCCAACCGCGGCCTTCGATGCCCTTAGCCTTGATGCCAACCACGAGCTCGATAATTCCGCGGAAAAGCCACGCAAAACCGATGAACAGAGCCAGCAACTGCGTTGAGTTGGCCAAGCTCTTGAAGCAATAGATGGCCAGCACGATCGACAGGATGCCGGTAATGATGAGCAGCGCGCGATCGTTATTGCTTGAGAAGGCGCGGATGATGTTGAAGATGCCACTTACCAGAAGGTAGGCGCCAAAAAGTGACCCGATGACAGCAAGTGTCGCGTGCGGCCAGGCAACGCAAGCGATGCCGAGCAGGAGGGTCATGACGCCGAGGAAGAGCACCAAACCCCAGTTGCGTCCAAGAGCGGAAAGGACATCACTCTCGTCAACGAACTCTTCGGTGGTGGACATGCAGGACTCCTTATTTGTCACATTTGATAGATGTGCTGTTCAGGCAGATCACGGACGATCTACCACCTATAACCGTAGGGGAAACTTCCATTACGACGGGCGACCAGAGCCATCGTCGTGAGCGTGTCGCCATCCGGCTTACGGCTAGCGGGTCCGCGTGCGACTGAGGAATTCCCGCGTTCGCTCGTGAACAGGAGCATCGAAAACCTGCTCTGGTGGACCTTGCTCACACACCACGCCCGCATCAACGAAACAAATGCGATGAGCAACTTCTCGAGCAAATGTCATTTCATGGGTGGCCATAACGATCGTCATTCCAGACCCAGACAGATCACGCACAACGTCGAGCACTTCGCCAACGAGCTGCGGATCGAGTGCAGAGGTTATTTCGTCGAAGAGCATGAGTTCGGGGTCCATCGCTAGGGCCCGAACGATGGCGACCCGCTGCTGTTGCCCACCAGATAGTCGATCGGGGTAGCTTTCAGCCTTATCTGATAGCCCGAATCGAGCGAGTAGCTCGTGAGCTGAATGCTCTGCCTTCGACTTTGCTGCACCCAAGACCTTTCGTGGTGCAAGCGTGACGTTATCCAACACACTCAGATGCGGGAAGAGATTGAACGACTGGAACACGATCCCGATTCGTTGACGCACCGCATCGAGATCTGCGTCAGGTGCTGAGACTTCGAGGCTTTCGTCGAGCATGATTCGACCAGCATCGATCGCTTCTAGCCCGTTGATGCAACGCAGCAGAGTGGACTTCCCTGAGCCCGATGCCCCGACCAAGACGACCACCTCATGTGCTTGCACGTCAAGGGAAATCCCGCGTAGTACCGGGTTGACGCCATATGCCTTGTGAACATTTTCAACCGACAATAATGAGCGGACCATTAGCTATGCCCCCGCTGATTGGCCGCACGACGGTTGAGGTAATCGGCGAATCGCGTCATCGGAACCGTCAACGCAATAAATAGGCATGCGGCGACGACGTACGGCGTGAAGTTGAAGGTGAATGACGAGTCGATTTGTGCTTGCCGCAACGCTTCGATGGGTCCGATAACGGAGACCAACGCGGTGTCCTTCTGCAACGAGATGAAGTCATTGAGTAGTGGCGGAATGACTCGTCGAATTGCCTGAGGCAGAACGACATAGCGTGACGTCTGGGTATTACTCAGGCCTAGCGATCTCGCCGCTGCACGTTGGGATGGGTGCACTGACTCGATACCCGCGCGGAACACTTCTGAGACATAGGCGCCGTAAGACAGGATCAATGCGACAGTGCCCCAGACGAGCGGCTCGTTGGTGATGAAGTCGCTGTTAAGAGCGGGTACACCAAAACCTAAAAGTAAGACGAGAAGGATCGTCGGTATTCCACGGAAAATATCGGTGTAGAGAGTGGCCACTGCTCGAAGTGGAAACAGAATCGGAGCGGTGGAGCCGCGTGTTAACGCGACGATCAAAGCAAGGATCAAGATGCATGGTTCAGCAACGAGAAAGATCCGCACGTTTAGCCAGAAGGCCGAAAGCACGGCAGGGAACGACTTCTTAAATGCCTCACCGTTGAAGAACAAGTCCTGGACTGTCGGCCAACCTGGTGATCGTGCGATCAGCACGACTGCAACCGCCACAAACGCAATGAGGCTCACCGACGCGACCAGAGCGTCGCGACGCGCCTTTCGGCGAACAAGGTCGCGACGCTCTGGATCCACGTGTGGTAGGCCCACGTCTGAGGTCCGTGCTGACACTCCACGCAGTCTGCCGTATCAGCAGGACAGGGTGTTAACTAACTGGCGAAGTACGGCGCGTCGACGCCGGCCAGCCACTGATCTTGAATCTGCTTCAACTGACCTGATGAATTCAGATCGGCCAGCGCCTTGTTCACACAGGCCACCAGCGGGCTGCCCTTCTGGAAGAGCATGCCGAACTTCTCCGCAGTCGGACCATCAACAGCGGGGAACTGACCAACAATCTTGCTGTTATCAAGTTCTGCAGCGGTGATGTAGTAGGCGGTCGGAAGGTCAACGACGAGTCCGTCGATCTGACCACTCTTAAGCGCCGCTTCGGCACCAACAGTGTCGTTGTAAACGCTGGGCTGCGCCGACGGTTTGATGTCATTTTGGATGTACAGCAAAGACGTCGTACCAACCTGCGCACCCAACTTCGCACCCTGCAATTCCGCGAGGGTCTTCGCATTGGCGATCTTCGAGTTCTTCAGCGTCACGACCGCTTGGTTCACCGTGTAGTAGCCATCGGAGAAGTCGACGACCGCGGCGCGCTCAGGAGTGATCGAGATCTGATTGATGTCAAAATCAAAGTTCTTCTTGCCAGGGGCGTACGAGTTGTTGAACGGCACCACGGACCAGCTGACCTGATCCTTGCTGAAGCCCAACTTCTCGGCAACCGCGTAAGCAACAGCAGACTCGAAGCCCTTGCCGTTGCTCGGTGTGTCATCAACGAAGTACGGAGGATACGCGGGCTTGTCGGTACCCACAGTGAGCTTGCCGGACGTGACCGTGGCAAGTGAACTGGCCGCACATGGATCTGTTGAGGCTGAGGGAGTCGATGCGGCGGATGACTGAGCAGTTGATCCACCACCACTGGAACTTCCACATGCTGCAAGAACTAGCGCAGCGACGGGAATAACCAACAAAGACTTACGACGCACAACAACCTCCATAGACCTCGGCACGAGCCAGCCTCGAACCAGCTTTCATTCTGCCAAAGGTCTCGAGTGAGACAGACAGTTCGACTACAAAAACTCCCAAAATCGGTACTATTGCAACCATTTTGAGATCAAAGTCACGAGAATCCGGACGTCCCACCCAAAGAGAAGATGAGTTCGCCACTACGTGATTGACGTAATTGGAATTCGACGCGATACAACAGCGCCGCCCAGCGCCACAGCCGCCATCACCCACCAAATCCATGTGAACGTCCATCCGGAAACTACGCCTCTAGCCAGTGCACTTCCGTAAATCACACCGGCGATACCAATGAAGATGATCGAGCCGGTGCTGTCGAGAACTTGCAGTGCGGCACTGTTCGCTCCCTGATCGTTGGGCCCGGAAAGCTCCAGCGTCAGGGTGCCGATCGAGCCAAACGCACAGCCCATGCCTACAGCGCCAATCAACCACGGAAGGGCCGCTATCCAGAACGTGACCGACGACATCATCGCGACGGGAAGGACGACCAAGCAGAACGCGACCAGCGCTGCTCCCGATTGCACAAGGTGGCGTCGTTGAACTCGCGGGTACAGCCGACCCTGCAATTGCGATCCGACCGTCCAGCCGAGCGCACCAATCGTCAGAAGTAACCCGCCCTGCGCTGTGCTAGCACCTCGAACGGTATGAACTGCCAAGGGCAGGAACGCTTCGCTAGCGAAGAAGGAACCAGCCAGAACTCCGCGCATCATCACGACAGTGGGTAATCCGTGCGCAAAGCGGAGCGCTCCTGCCGGTAACAATCTCGACAGCGTCGGCACAAGGACTAAGAGACCAACAACCGCGAGTGCTGCACCAAGCACATCTCGTCGAGATCCTGCTTCCTGAAGCACAGCAAGTGATCCGGCCGCCGCGAAAGCAAAGACCAACCGATTCCACCTGAGTGGATGCTCGTCTGATCCACCACCGAGTTGCCCTAACCGCGAGGACATCAAGAGCATGGCGAAGGTAAACGGGATTACGAGCCAGAAGACCGCACGCCACGTCACATGATCAGTCAGAAAGCCTGCGACGAATGGTCCGACGATCGATGGCAACACCCATGCCGCCGACAGCAATGTAAAAGCCCGCGGACGCAGTTCATCTGGGTAAGCCCGACCAAGAACAACGTAGACACTAACGACGGCCAGCCCGCCACCCAAACCTTGGATCACGCGAGCAAAAACCAACATCGGCATGGTCACAGACGATCCGGCGATCACCGCGCCGAGCCCAAATAAAATCGCGCCGGTCATCAATGGAAGCCGCGGCCCAGCGCGATCGTTCCATTCCCCTGCAATCACCATGGCGACCAAACTCGATACCAGATATCCGTTGAACGCCCATGCGTATGAACTCAATCCGTCGAGTGCACGGGCCACCGAGGGCATCGCGGTGGCGACACCGATTCCCTCGAACGCAAACATCGTCATGACCGCGACGATGCCTAGTGTGAAAGCGCGGTAATCGCGCTCCAACAGTCGAGATAACGGGACGATACGAGTGGCCTGTGGACCGGTCAGATCAGCTTCACTCGAGGACTCGCTCAGGAGTCGGCCCCACCCTTATCTGAGCCGCCCTTGTCTGATCCGCCGCGTGACCCCGGCAAGCCTTCGTAAATGCGCTTGCAATCAGGGCAGACCGGGAACTTGTTCGGATCACGGCCCGGCACCCACACCTTGCCGCACAGCGCTATGACCGGATCCCCGCTCATGGCCGATTCAAGGATCTTGTCCTTCTTTACGTAGTGAGCAAACCGTTCGTGATCACCATCACCGAACGACGTATCTGGACGGTCCTCAACAAGGGTTCCGAAATTGGTATCCGGCTCAGCCAGGGGCATCGGTTCTAGCGGCGTAGTCATGAGTCCATCGTAGAGGTCGACACCGGTCGTGAACGACTAGTTCAGGGCGGGATCGTCTGGGTACGTGGCAACGAATGCAAGATCGCTGGGTTGACGACGCAGCACTCGGCGCCACAGCGTTTCCGGCTCCGGATCGAACACATCGTCAGGGCTGCCCGTTAGGACATACCAAGCACCCTCGTCGAGTTCGTCATCGAGTTGACCCTGCTCCCAGCCGGCATAGCCCGAGAAGATGCGGATAGCGCTCAACCCAGACATATGCGGCTCATCATCAAGATCGACTACACAGAGTTCGTCGGTAACCGAACGTACGCTGTCGGGTACTTGCGTTCGGCGATCAAGATGGCCAATGCCCAGGGCGCTGTCTGGAGCCACCGGACCACCCATATACAAAATGTCACGGGCAACCGAGTCGTTACTCCACTCAGGTAGAACGGACTCAATGGGCACGTCAGAGGGCCGATTCAGCACAACGGCAAAGGTGCCCGACTCATCATGTTCGAGGATCAACAGCACAGTTCGGTCGAAATCGGACTCGCTCAGCAGCGGTGAAGCAACGAGTAATAGGCCCGTTTTTGGCTGCGCACTGGGTACCTCGAGTGGATGGAGGGTCACCACACAAATATGCCCTAGACACAGCAGTCACGGAAATGTTGCGCTCAGTAACCCAAATGGGTGAATCAACGCGCTAAGTCCTTTCGCAAACCCACCGAACGGCCGATGCCCTAGTTGTTCACGGTGAGTGAAGATTTACACACGGGGTGTAACTACCCGCTACGCCGAGATGGTGATAGCGCCGAGCATAGGAAAAGGAGGGGGTCATGCCTCAGCAACCCCTCGCACAGGTGCCCATGGACGCAACATGGGATTGGCAGGAACACGGCGCATGCCGCGATGCCGATACCGCTCTGTTCTTTCATCCTCAAAATGAACGCGGATCGTCTCGGCTGCGCCGTGACAGGGCCGCGAAATCGGTCTGTGGCCGCTGCGAAGTACGCCTCGAGTGTGCCGACTACGCCATCCGCGCGCGCGAGCCTTACGGCGTCTGGGGCGGCCTCACCGAAGAGGAGCGCGAGAATCTCTACGTCCGCCTGTCCTCACACGATTCTGCCCGCGACCGTGGAGATGGCATTCGAGCCATCGGTGTCGAAACCCTCAACCGCCTCGCCGCCCAGTAGTCAACGTCGAGCATCCGATCGACCGCTCATCGATAGTCGATCTGGCGGGTCCCGACGCCCTACCAACGGGTCCTCACTGAGGTGTCGGGAGTTTCGCGCGTAGAGTATGGGTTTCTCGTCAGCGGTCGATGACGCCCGCTCCCGTCCTGTACTGTCCCCAGCGGAGTGCCCACATGTCCATTCGTCCACTGCCGCTACATGACGTCGACCTTCGAGGCCGAGATGTTCTCAAGGAAGCTGACTTCAGCCGCGACGAGCTCCAGTACCTCATTGACCTCGCAGCCCAACTCAAAGCACACAAGCGCCAGCGCACCGAAGAACAACTCCTCCGCGGACGCAACATTGCGCTCATCTTTGAAAAGTCATCCACGCGCACTCGCTGCGCCTTCGAGGTCGGCGCCTACGACCAAGGCGCACACGTCACCTACCTCGATCCCTCATCATCCCAACTCGGCCATAAGGAATCAGCCGCTGACACCGCACGTGTCCTGTGCCGGATGTATGACGGAATCCAGTTCCGCGGCAGCGCACAAGCCACGATCGAAACCTTGGCGGAGTTTTCCAGTGTGCCGGTCTACAACGGCCTCACAGACGACTGGCATCCAACGCAAATGCTCGCCGACTTCCTCACGATGACCCAGCACCTCCAGCGTCCCGCCGATGACATCTCCTACGCCTACTTCGGCGATGCCCGTAGCAACATGGGTAACTCGCTACTCGTGATGGGAGCGATCATGGGTTCGGACGTACGGATAGCCGCACCCAAGGAGCTGTGGCCCTCGGGCGAGGTTCAAGAACTCGCCCGCAACCGCGCTGCCACCTCCGGAGCGCAGATCACTCTGACCGACGATCCCGCCCTCGCGGTAGCCGGCGTCGATTTCATTCACACCGACGTATGGGTTTCCATGGGCGAACCAGTCGATATCTGGGATGAGCGCATCTCGCTGCTACGCCCGTACCAAGTAAACGCCGACGTGATCTCCTCCACAGGCAACCCCGCGACTAAGTTGATGCACTGCCTGCCGTCGTTCCACGACATGAACACCGTGGTCGGCCAGCAGATCGCCGCTCGCACGGGCATGGTCGACGGCCTAGAAGTCACCGACTCGCTCTTCGAATCGGACGTCAACATCTGCTGGGAGCAAGCAGAAAATCGGCTGCACACCGTGAAAGCCGTCATGGTCGCAACCCTCGCCGACTAGCCAACCACGACCAAGCCGCAAAACGACCAACTCAAGGCGCAACATAAACGGGCTCAGGACGGATCTGTTCGACGCGGACTGGGGCATCCCGTACCCTTACAAATGCAGGTCTATTCTGAGGACGACTGCGAGCCGCAACGCCCAATTACCAGGAGCGATCCATGACCACCGTGATCTCCGTGCACTCGTTTCGTGGAGGCACCGGCAAGAGCAATAGCACCTCCAACCTCGCTGGCCAACTGTGCGCGGGCGGTGCCCGCGTCGGGGTCATCGACACCGACATTCAGAGCCCTGGCATCCACGTTCTGTTCGGGTTCGCTGACGATCTTGAGGGCACGCTCAACGACTACCTCTGGGGTAAGAGCCCGATCAGAGATGTCGCACATGACATCACGAGCGTGATCGCTAAAACGACGACTGTCGCCGATGGCGGAGCACTGTATCTCGTGCCGTCGAGTATGAAGGCAGCAGACATTGCTCGGGTTCTGCGCGAGGGTTACGACGTCGGAACCCTGAACGAGGGCTTCCGCGAACTGGCCAAGGAACTTTCACTCGATTACCTACTGATCGACACTCACCCCGGACTCAACGAAGAAACCCTCCTGTCCATCACAATCAGCGACATCCTGTTGCTGATCCTGCGGCCAGACCGCCAGGACTTCCAGGGCACCGCTGTCACAGTCGATGTTGCTCGCAAGTTGGGCGTGCCTGACCTCTTCCTGATCGTCAACAAGGTCCCGTCCGGGATCGATCTCGAGGACCTCGAGGCGCAGATGACGGCCGCCTACGCCGCCGAGACCGCCGCGATCCTGCCACTGTCAGAGGAGGTCGTCCAGAATGCGTCCGCGGGTCTGTTCTCACTTACGAGCCCCGACCACGAGTGGTCGAAGCAAATCCGTCGGATCGCAGCGAGAGTGACCCTGTAACCATGGCGACGCATCTCTCAGTGACGGCCGGTTACACTCTCGCTGTTTTGCCTGGGAAGCTTGCATGAGCACAGCCACGGCACAGGCCGCCGCTGAATCGATTACCCCCGCGCCTTACGCCAAGATTCGGTTCGGGATGCGGGCCAAGATGCTGACGGCCTTCGCGGTGGCGTTCTCGATCATTTTCGGCATCCTTACCTACCTCGTGATCCAGTTCGTCACCGATCAGGCTCAAACCAAGCTTGTAACGCAATTGAGAGACACCGCCGTGGGCGGGGCCAGCACCCTCGATGCGACGGCGCTTAAAACACTGCTCGTCAAGCATCCGGTCTATGACCCCAAGAACCCGTACCCCCAAGATGACCCGCTCTACGTTGCTGCCAACCAACAATTGCAGAACATTCGCTCGGTGGTTCCCAACGCCAGCCCGTACACCTACGCCCTGAATCCGACGACGGGCAAACTCGAGTGGATGACGTCGTACTCCGCTCTCAAGCCAGATCCGCCGTTTACCAACTCGTTCCGCGGTCCGGTCTCCGGGGTCGTCAACGCCGAGACGTACCGCTACCTCGAAGCTGGGCTCAAGACCCCGACTGACCAGCCGAGCTACACCGATGCCAATGGTTCGTGGATCTCGACGTACGTCCCGATCAAAGCCACAGACGGCAGTACGGTCGGCGGGCTCGCTGTTGACTACCCGCTGTCCTACGTTGACGAGGTTCGTGCAGCGGCGATCCGCAACATTGTTCCCATACTCGTCATCGCGTACCTACTTCTGACCGGACTTGTGCTGCTGGTCTCCACGTGGTTGACGCGCCCGCTAAAGAGATTGACCGCGGCGACAAGGCGGATCGCGGCCGGCGACTACGACGTGGACCTCAGCAACGTGATCGCTACCCGAATCCCCGACGAGATGGGTGTCCTAGCCGCATCATTCGCAGTCATGGTCGACAAGGTCCGCATTCGTGAGAAGGACCTGACCCAGCAGGTGAAGCGACTCACCGTAGAGATCGACTCGAAGAAGCGAGAGCAGTCTGTCAGCGAAATTACCGACTCGGACTTCTTCAGCGCGCTCACGGCGAAGGCGGGCAATATGCGCCGTCGAATGCGAGAGCTTGATGAGGCTGATGGCTCCGCTGCTGTCGCACCGTCACCCGTTGTGTAGTTGAGTTGGCCGCTATGGATGTCATGTTCCTCGAACCTACGGCCGCTGTCGGTCCGGAGAATGTTGAGGCCCTAGTTGAACTCCACGAGCGGTGGTTCCCTGACTACGGCTATGCGATTGATGAGATTCGCGACAACGCGTCCGGGGTCAATGGCCGCGACGATCGCATCGTGCACCAAGTGCTAGCCCTCGTTGATGGTGCCCCTGCGGGCTTCATCTTGATCCATAGCAATCTGATTCGACGAGTAGGCCTCATCCACTTCATCGCAGTAGAGCAAGAGTTTCGCGGCGTCGATCTCGACGGTCAACGGCTCTCGGCCGCGCTCGTCTCACACGGCGTTGCGCTTGTGGCCGCGGATCTGGCCTTGGCCGGCAATGACCCGACCCACGGCGTCACTGCCGAAACAGAACAGGCAATGATCCCCTTCTGGGAGCGGCTCGGATTCGAGGTTCTGCCGTTCCCCTACGCGGAGCCACACTTCGGAGTGCAGTGGGCAGCCCACGGCGAGCCCACCTTCTTCGACCGCACCCTGGTCGGGATCCCGATCGATCCCAGTCCCTACGACCTTGAGGCCGCTGGGCGAGCCGGTGCCGCTGCATTTCTTCTCGACCACTACCTACTTCCATCTGACCATCCCGCTGTCGCGGGTCTGAGGCACCCATGACGATCACATCTGCGATTCAACGCTTCTCTGCGTCGACATCGGGAGCCATCCTCGCCGACGCAATGCGACGTGACGGTTGCTTGGTGATCGAGGGAATGATCGATGCCGCTGCCGTTGACAGGATCAACGACGAACTCGCCCCACATGTCGCTCGACGGCCGGGGGGTCTTGGCGGAGACGCATACGGAGACTTCTGGGGACGCAATACCGTGCGATTCCAGGGCCTGGCGACCAAGTCACCTACGTACGTGACTGAGGTCATGCTCAACCCCGCCCTACTGGCGATCGCAGACGAGATCCTGCGGCCCAACTGCGGCGACTACTGGATCAGCCAGACTGAGACGATCTTCATTGGCCCAGGCGAGAACGCTCAGGAGTTGCATCGCGATGACCTGAACTGGTCCTACGCGACCGCGATGGGCATCGACCTCCAGTTCTCGGTACTGGTTGCTGTGGGTGATTACGATGCCGAATGCGGAGCCACCATGGCCATTCCGGGCAGTCACCTGTGGCCCCGCGACACACCGGTCGATCCTTCGCTAGCCGCACCGGTGGAGCTTGAGCCTGGCAGTGCCGTGGTCTACCTTGGCAGCCTCGTCCACGGAGGTGGGCGCAACGCCACCACAGACCGTGTCCGCAAGGGCGTCTACTGCGGGTATCTCCTGGGCTGGCTCACCCCGGAGGAGGCCACCCCGCTTTCGTTGACACCGGAGGTCGCGAACTCTGTTCCGCCGCGAGCTCGGCAATTGCTCGGATGGTCGAGCCAGCGCGGCAACAAGGCCACGTCAGGGGTTGCCGGAGCAATGCAGCTCTGGCAACTAGACGACGATGATCTGGGTCGCTATGACGGCCTCTTCAGCAACGACCCACTTCCTGAAGGAGCCGACCGATGAGAGAGTACACACCGCCGAGCGCGTCCGACAGCAACGACGACGACGATCCGTGGGCCTTCGTCACGGCGAACAACCCCCGCAACGTCGCACCCACCCCCGCTGCTGCCGCCGACGCCCCCGAAGGCGACGAGCTGGACCCGTCCACCGCAGCTGCGCCCTCCCCTGCCGCCGGCCAACGACTGCAGGATGCCGGCGAGCTAACGGCGATGCAGGCGCTCAAGCATCGCGCCCGACCTCTCGCGTGGGCTCTGGCCGCAGTCTTTTTCTTCGGGTTCGTGACCGAGGTCG